>CABUIC010000021.1 GCA_902491515.1 uncultured Porphyromonadaceae bacterium | reverse complement strand
CGAACCCGGGGTTGAACCCCCGGGCTAACTCCGTTAAACCCCTACGGGGTTCCAGAATTAAGTTAGTGACATTGCGCCAGTGGCGCGTCCGCTCCGAATGGGCGAATTTTGACACATTCACCCATCCGAACCGTCTGAGTCCTCCCAAAAAAATCCGCCGCCGAGTCCTGTTGCAGGCTCCCGGCGGCGGTTAATTGTAATGGGTTAGCGGTTTAGCGGCCTGAGTATTTTACCTTCTCGGCAACCTTCTCGTTGAATTCCTTGTCGGCCAGAAGCTCCTCGAGGCTGAGGTGCATGCGGTAACGCCAGTAGTGACGCGGGTTGGCAGGCACGTTGATCTGCTCGTCCGCAGGATTTTCCCTGCGGATTTTGCCGTCTATGCTCATCCAGTCCTGAAGCGGAAGGATGCACAGCATCGACGGCGACTGGAGGTGAAGGTCGATGATCTGCTCGCAGATCCAGGGCTCGGCGAAGTAGGGCGCGGCCCCGTGCTGGTGAAGCACGTTGTTGTAGTAGTCCTGAGTCTTGTCGCGGTTCTCCTCC
Organism: uncultured Porphyromonadaceae bacterium; assembly: GCA_902491515.1. Taxonomy (GTDB): domain Bacteria; phylum Bacteroidota; class Bacteroidia; order Bacteroidales; family Muribaculaceae; genus CAG-873. The sequence continues at coordinate 44,727 of CABUIC010000021.1, read as the reverse complement.
CACCAGGCGCGGATGCCGCCCATGTCGTGGGTCGACGTCGTGCAGACGCTGTAGTAGGGATAGTTCCATGTGTTGCCGAAGGGAGTCGTCGGGTCTTTCGGCATACGCTGGATTTCAAGCGACAGGATTTCAAGCTGCTGCATCACGGCCGGCACGCACGCCGGAATCATGCCGAGGTCCTCCGCGCAGCAGAGCATGTCGGTGGCGTCGATGAGGGGCGGAAGTTTCCACATGGCCTTGCCGTACCAGAAGTCGTTGTGGCGGCGGTAGTAGAAATCGTTGTAGAGGCGGTCGAAGCACCAGCGCTCGTAGTCCGTGAGGGAGCGGTAGGTGTATGTGAACTGCGCCGAAATGCGCGGGTGGTACTTTCCTTTCTCGTAGGGGTCCTCGATGAAGAGCACCTGGTCCACAAGGCCCAGAAGACCGTCGCAGAGACGCTGGTTCTTCTCGTCGAGAGGCTGGCCGGCAAAATAGTCCGCTATCTTGCGCTGGGTGTTGAATTCGTCCTTGAGCTTGTGGCGTCCGTCGCCCACTGAGTACATGAAGCGGTCTACGGCCTCCGACGTGTAGGGCCCGAAGAAGTCGCCGACGAAGTAGTCCATGATGTAGGGCGTGGTCTGCTTGTCCACATCAATCCAGAAGTCATAGTTGTAGCGGAGCTCGTCGGGGGTGTAGGGCAGTGCCGGGTTGAACACTCCGAGAAGGCCGTGAAGGGCGTCCATCGGAATCTGCCAGATGCGGAAGAAGCCGAGCACGTGGTCTATGCGGTAGGCGTCGAAGTATTCGCTCATCTTGCGGAAGCGGTCCTTCCACCACTGGAAGCCGTCCTTGTTCATTTCCTCCCAGTTGTAGGTCGGGAAGCCCCAGTTCTGGCCGAGCACCGAGAAGTCATCCGGCGGTGCGCCGGCCTGGCAGTCGAGGTTGAAGAGACGCGGATTCACCCAGGCGTCGACGCTCGTGCGGGAGATGCCGATGGGTATGTCGCCCTTGATGGCCACGGAGTGGGAGTTCGCGTAGTTCTTCACGTGGTGCATCTGCTTGTCGAGGTGGTACTGAAGGTAGTACACGAAGTTTATCTCCTCGGGATTGTCCTTGACGAACTGCTCCATCTTCTCCTTCGAGAATTCGGCGTATTCGCCCCACTTGCTCATGTCGGCTGTGTGGAAGCGGTCGCGAAGGGCGCAGAACATCGCATAGGGCGTCAGCCAGTCGGCGTTCTTCTTCAGGAAAGTCCGGAAGGCAGGGCTCTTGATGGTCCTAGACCCTTCCTGAGCGAAAATCTCGCGGCAGAACTGGGCCTTGGTGTGCGTGGCACGCTCGTAGTCCACGGTCGGAAGTTCGTTCAGCTCCTTTGCCTGGGCGTCGAACCAAGCCTGACGGCCTGCGTCGGCAAGCTTTCCGAGCTCGCTCACGCGGAGATACATGGGGTGAAGCGCGAAAGTCGAGTTCGCGTTGTAGGGATATGAGTCGGTCCAGGTCCCCGTCATCGTAGTGTCGTTGATGGGGAGAATCTGGATGAAGGTCTGGCCCGTCATCACGGCCCAGTCGACCATTTTCTTGAGGTCATAGAAATCGCCCACGCCGAAATCCTCCTCGCTCCGCAGGGCGAAAACGGGGATGGCTGTGCCCGCGCCCTTCCAGGGCATAAGGGTGGAGATGTAGCGCATGCCGCTGAGCGTCAGCGCGCTTTCGTCCGTGGGAGCGTGGCGCAGCTCGCGGTTAGAGCCTCCTTCCCAGGCCACGACCTCGCCGGTGGAAGCTTTGAGAATAAGGAACTTGTATTGTGTGGTCTCCGAAAGTTCGCGTCCTTCGAGGGTGCACGACCATTCGGGGAAATTGGCGTCGCTCATGCGCACGGCGCTCTCGGCGTGCCAGTTGCCCAATGCCATGCCTTCGCCGCTGACAGCCAGCACGCAGTCTTTCGGAACCATCGGCGCGCTCACCCTCAGGGTCAGGTCTCCCCGGCGCGGAAGAGTCTCGGGCTGCCGCTTCTGGCGCAGACGGATGCAGTCCGTGAAAGCCGACGAATAGTAAGGCTTGTCCCAGGGCATGTCCTGCCAGCGGTCGTGGATGCGGTAGTAGGGAATTTCGTCACCGGGCACGAATTTGTGTGCCGGACCCCATTCGTTCTTGATATAACCGTTCTCGTGGCGCACGAAGTAGCGGTACTCGAAAGCTTCCGTGTCGGCCGGAATGTCGATGGCTGCTGTCCACTTCGAGTCGTCGTGGAGCTCCAGTTTGAGGGCGCTTTCAGGGTTGCCGCCGCCAAGGGCCGGGATGTTGCCGGTGATATATACCGATTCTCCCCAGTTCGTGCGGTAGTCTATATGGAATTTTAGCTTCATAAGAGATTTGAAACTGGTATTAGAGGTTTGTTTTTTGAATTTGAGGTAAAGTTAACACAAAAACGCGGGATATAGGACGCTTTAAGTTTTTTTAATGAAAAATCCCCGCGCCGGTTCAGGCGCGGGAATTTCATGAGGGATAGGCTTGGTGTTCAGCGGACGGCCACCTTGGCGGCTCTGCCGTCGACGCGGACAATGTAGAGGCCGGGTGCGAGATTGTCGAGGCGGCCGACCATGCTGCCGTCGGTCTTGTAGACCTCGGCGCTGTCGTATTCGCCGTCGATGATTATGCACCCCTTGCCGCCGCGGATGTCAAGGGCGGGAGCCGTGATGTCGGCCTCGACGTTCTCGATGCCCGATACGCTCTTCGTGGCGAAAACAGCGAAGCAGTGGGGCGGAACGCTCACGCTCACGCTCGTACCAGTGCCGTTAAGCTTGGGCTCGAAGCCGGGAGAGGCAACGATGAGCTGGCAGTTGTTGGCGTTAAGAAGGGTCGAGCTGTAGCCCACGGTCTTGTTGGCGCCCCCTGTGTTCGGGTTGATGAAGCACATCACTTCCTTGTTCCCGGCGGTGAGGCGCATCACGCGGTTCGAGGTCATCGAGCCTCCGAGGCCGGATGTCGTGAAGGTCGCGCTTTCCCTGAAGAGCTCGGGATTCGCCATGCGGAGGCCGATCATCCGTGCGTAGGTGTTGGCGAGTTCGGCGGGATGTTCCTCGTTGAGCCAGTCCCAGATTACGATTTTCGGGTCCGTATTGTTGCCGCCGTCGTTCTTGGTGGTCTGGTCGGCGCCGAGTTCGCCGAACTGCCATACCATTTTCGGGCCGGGGGTCATCAGCATCAGAGCAGCGAGAGAGCCGAGGCGCTTGTAGCTCACTGCCTTGTCGGTCTTGACGGCGCCGTTGCCCCAGGTGTTGTTCTTGTAGGCCATACGCTCCTCGTCATGGCTCTCGGCATAGCTTACCGTCGAGCCCCAGGGGCGTCCGCCCTGAAGCGTGGAGAGGAAGGCAGTGGTCTTGGGGCCTCCGTTGTCTTCCGCGAAGCCCATGGTGAACTGGCAGGAGTTGTTGTTGATGTTGGCCCACTGCAGCTCGCCGTCGTTGCCCATCTCGATTTCCTCCTGGTCGCCGGCGAGGTTCTCGTTGATGTGGATGCCGTCGGGTTTGACGCTCTTGATCACTCCGTGGAGTCGTTTCATGCGGGAGATGCGCGACGCGTTATACGAATCGGTGCCGCGGGAGTAGGAGTCATTGTCGCCCAGACCCTTCACGAGGTCGAAGCGGAAGCCGTCGACGTTGTAGTTCTTCATCCAGTGCACCAGGCAGTCGGTCCATTGCTGCTGGACGAGCGCGTTCCCCTGGTTCCAGTCGTTGAGTACGCTGTAGGCGTGCGGCGCGTTCTTGTTGTAGAAGGGGTTGGACGCGATGGGGTACATCTGATACCAGGGATGCAGGCCGTCGCTCTGGTTGAACACGATGTCGAGAATCACGGCTATGCCCTGTTTGTGGCACTCCTCGATGAAGTCGCGGTAGTCCTTGGGCGAGCCGTAGGCCTTGTCAGGGGCGAAGTAGAAGTTGGTGTTGTAGCCCCAGGAGTTGTTTCCGTTGAATTCCATGATGGGCATCAGCTCCACGGCATTGAAGCCCAGGCCCTTGATGTACGGGATTTTGGCTATGGCCTGACGGACGGTGCCGTTGGCGTTGGCCTCGCCCACGGTGCCGGTGAAGTCGCGGAAGAGCATTTCGTAGATTACGAGGCTCTTGTGGTCGGGAATCGTGAAGTTCGAGAACTTGTAGGTCGAGTTGAGGTCCCCGCGGTAGACGGCGAGCATCGTGTCGTTGAAAAGATCGTAGGGATACTGAGGCATGTCGGGCCAGACTTTCGGGTCGAGCCACTTGTCGCTGTAGGGGTCAAGTACGAGTTCGGCGTAGGGGTCGCCTACCTTGTACGTTGAGTCGACTATATAATAGTACGGGTACCATTCGTCGTTCTTGAGGCCGCTCACCGTCGTCCAGAAGTAGCGGTTGCCCTGATAGTCCTGGTACTTCATGATGTTCTTGTCGAGAATCTGGTAGCTGTCCCAAGAGGGCACCAGTATCACTGACGATTTCCCCGGGGCCGCGAGGCAGAAGGTGACGCTTCCGTCCGGATTCTTCACCGCTCCCATCTTGGGCACGCCGCCGGGATAGTTGCCGGCGACTGACTCGCCCGGGAATGCCACATTGATGCTCTGCTCGTAGGTCTTGCCCTGATGTTCTGCGATGCCCTTGACGGTATAGCTGCCCTTCTGGTTGAAGGTGTAGCTGCCCGTGAGGGTCGTGCTGTTGTTCTGCGAGGCGAAGGGCGTCCCGTTGACGGTCATTTTCAGGTTCGCAGCGGCCGTGGCGTTGAGTGTGAACTTGATTGTCGTGGCTTTCGTGAGAAGCGTCGAGGCCGCGTCGCTTTCGAAGGAGATGTCGAAGCCGGCTGCGAGTACGTCCACGAATATGTCGCCGTTGGTGCTCGTCTTGCCTTCTTTCGAACCGTCAGCGTTGCGGAATACCATCGCGATTTTCTTGATGTGCTCGTTGCTGTCCGTGATGCCGAAATAGGTGCGGAGGTCGCCCATGTCGAGCCGGTATGTGTTCGCGGATACGTAGGTCAGCGTGTTCTTCGGTGTGTTGGCCGCCTGGGCGTTCGAGCCGTCGGACTTCGGCCACTCCGCGAAGGTGTAGCGCCAGTCGCTGTTGTCCTTGCTCAGGTTCGTGATGGCGCCGATATGGACGTACACCGGGATGCCTGGAGCGAGGTTGATGAGGCCCTTGTTGCCTTGAGGCGAGTCTGCGTGGTAGGTGATGACTACGTTGGGGCTGTCTTCCTGCACGATGGCCGGAGTGGTGGTCACAAGCTGGGCGCTTGCGCCCATGCACACCAGAGCCGACGCCGCCAATGTGGCGAAAAATCTGTTCATACGCGTGTGGATTTGAGGTTTGAAATTTAGTGTATTGTCAATTCAAGGTATTTAACGAGCAAGGTTAATAAATATTCCGACGCTGAGTCCTTAAAAAAACAAAAAAATGTCATTCCGACAGTTTTTCGACATATTCGTACAGCTTCCGGTAGAAGGGGTGGGCGCTCGTGAGCGTCGGCGAGTCGCCGATGATGATGAGTTTCATCTTTGCGCGCGTCATGGCCACATTCATCCGCCGGAGGTCCCGGAGGAAGCCTATCTGCCTTTCGGCGTTGTTGCGGACAAGCGATATGAGTATCACGTCGCGCTCCTGACCCTGGAATCCGTCGACCGTGTTGACCGAAACCAGTCCGCGGAACGGCTTGGCCCAGGCCTCGCGTCTCAGAAGCTGACGAAGATAGCGAACCTGGGCGCGGTAGGGCGAGATGACGCCCACGTCGATGCGCTCCTCAAGGATACGCTGAGCCCCGATGCGCTCGAAATAATTCCGGAGAGTGTCGAGCGTCAGGCGCGCCTCTGCCTTGTTGATGCGTCCGAAGCTCTCGCCGGCGAGTGCCTCCCGGAACCGCAGTTCCGTGTCCTCGGGCTCGTCCGCTGTATCGTTCCCGGCGGTCGAAGTATCTATCCATTCCACGGGTATGTCGTAGTCCAGTATCCCCCTGTATTCCACCTCTGGCGCCGCCCGCAGGCCGCCATGGTAGAAATAGTCCGCCGAGAAACGCATTATGTCGCGGTGCATGCGGTATTGCGTCGAGAGCAGGGTCACGCACTCCGGATGCTCCGAGGCTATCCGCTCCATCAGCGAGCGTCCGAGTCCGCCCTTCATGGCCTCGAAGCTCTTTACCGTAGGAGGCAGCTGGCAGTGGTCGCCCGCGAGTATCATCCTCCCCGCACGGCGCATCGGTATCCAGCACGCCGGCTCGAGCGCCTGCGCCGCCTCGTCGATGAACACCGTCGAGAACTTCATCCCCTCAAGAATCGTCGACGCAGACCCTACGAGTGTCGAGGCTATCACGTTCACCGAGGCGAATATCTCCGCGTTGATGCGGATTTCGAGCTCCTGAGCCCTGTTTTTAAGGTGCTCCGTTCTCTGGTGCCATTGCTCGGAGCGGCGCCTGCTCGAGCGCAGCTCCCGCAGTGCCTTACGGATGCTCCACAGCTGGGGGTAGTCCGGATGGCTCTCGAAGCGGTGCTCGTAGGTGAACGAAAGCATCTTGTCGTTCACGCGCGACGGATTTCCTATCCGCAGGACATTGATGCCGCGGTCCATGAGCTTTTCCGATATCCAGTCCACGGCCATGTTGCTCTGCGCGCACACCAGAACCTGACTCTCTCGCCTAAGAGTCTCGTATATCGCCTCCACGAGCGTTGTCGTTTTCCCGGTTCCGGGCGGTCCGTGGACTATCGCCACATCCTTTGCCCGGAGAACCTTGTTTACGGCTTCTTCCTGCGATTTGTTGAGATAGGCGAAGCCGAGCGGTGTTCCCGTCAGTTCCGCGAACTTCAGCGACGGTGTCGAAAACAGCTCGTTCAGCTCGCTCATCCGTCCCTTTCCTTGCGCCAGACGGTCGAGGGCGTCGAACATCGCGCGGTAGGATGTCTCGTCGAAGGACAGCATCACCCCCGCGAGCACGCCCGCTCCTCTCAGTTCCTCGGGAGACGCCCCGTCGGGGATTGTCACGACCATCCTGTCGCCGTCGACGTAGCTCACCGTCCCGGCGAAAAGATGTCGCGGAGCCGCGCCGGCGTCGCCGCTCACGGTGAAGAACTCCACGGGGCGGCCGTATTCGAATTCATGCTCCGGCTCCTCCTCGCTCTCAGTCCTGCGGCAGATTTCCAGCGTCTTGCGGTTAAGCGAGTTATAATAACAGTGTCCGATTTCGAGGGGAAACCATGCCCGTCCCCGCTCCGTGAGCCGTGAGACCCCGGCGCTGTCGGTCAGGCGGTAGAATGTGTTTTTCTCCTCCTCGTATTCCTGCCGCAGAAGACGCCGCAGTCTCTCGGTGTTGGCCTGTCCTGCGGTCATCTCAGTCCTCGCACAGTTCGCACAGGAGTGTGGCCGATGTCACGCTCTTCACCCTCACACGCACAGTCTGCCCGACGCGCACGCCGTCGCGGCGCGGGAAGACCGCCGTCTTGTTCTGCGACGTGCGCCCCACCATCTGCTCCTTGCTCTTCTTTGCGACGCCCTCCACAAGCACCTCGAACACCTTTCCCGTGTCGCGCCGGTTCGATTCCAGAGAAAGCCTGTTCTGAAGGGCTATCATCCTGTTGAGACGCTCGATTTTGACCTCTTCCGGCACATTGTCGGGCATAGTCCGCGACGCCAGGGTTCCCGGACGCTCCGAGTACTTGAACATGAAGGCCGAGTCGAAGCCCACTTCCTCCATAAGGCTCAGCGTCTCCTGAAAATCCTCCTCCGTCTCGTCGTGGAAACCCGTGAAGAGGTCCGTCGTGATGCCGCAGTCGGGAATCCGGCGCCGGATGGCCGCGATGCGCTCGAGGTACCATTCCCGCGTGTATTTGCGGTTCATGTCCTTCAGCACTTTCGTCGACCCGCTCTGAACCGGCAGATGAATCCAGCGGCAGATGTTCGGGTGCGTGGCGATGACCTCTATCGTCTCGTCGCTCATGTCCTTGGGGTGCGAGGTGGTGAAGCGCACGCGCATCCCCGGTGCAGCCTCGGCAACCGCCGCGAGCAGCTGCGGAAAGTCCGTCGTATGCCCTGTGGCCTCGTCGGTATAATTGTAGCTGTTCACGTTTTGTCCCAGCAGAGTCACCTCCGAGAAGCCGTGCGCCTGAAGGTCCGCAAGCTCCCGCAGAATGCTGTCGACAGGACGCGACCGCTCGCGGCCGCGGGTGTAAGGCACGATGCAGTACGAGCAGAAATTGTTGCATCCGCGCATGATGCTGATCCACCCCGACACATTCTGCCCCGGAATCCGCGCCGGAACGATGTCCCGGTATGTCTCGGTCGTGCTCAGCTCCACGTTCACAGCCGGATGGCCCGCTTCAGCCGAGGCAAGAAGTGCCGGAAGGTCAAGGTAAGAGTCGGGACCTGCCACGATGTCGACTCCGTGGAGCCGCGTGAGCTCGTCCTTGACACGCTCGGCCATGCAGCCGATTACGCCGATATACTTCAGCCGCGAACCCTTCCGGCGCCGGAGGGCGTTCAGTGCCTGAAGCCGCGCGACGATTTTCTGTTCCGCGTTGTCGCGGATTGAGCACGTGTTCAGAAGCACCGTCTGCGCCTCCTCCGGCTCCGGAGTCAGTTCATAGCCTGCCATTTGCGCTATCGACGCCACTACCTCCGAGTCTGCCGCGTTCATCTGGCAGCCGTAGGTCTCTATATGGATTTTTTTCGGGTTTTCAGTCATTTCCTGAGTATAAAAATTTGTGTCTTTGCACAATAATCTGTAATTTTGTGCAAAATTACAAAAAAATAGTGGATTTCGGCGATTTAATAGACAACATTGGCGGTATCATCGTCGCGCTCGCAACCGTCTGGGGACTTGTAGTCACTCCGACGATTAACTACATCAGGGAGCAGAGAAAGAAGAAAGCCCTTGCCCGTCAGGGCCGCGGAGCCGCCCACACCGGGGGCGCCCGGCCCTCCCGTGCCGCCTCGGCCCCTCGCCGTCAGGCACCCGCGCCGCTTGCCGTCGAGCCTTCCGTCTCTCCCTTCATCTCCGGCGAGGAAGGTCTCAGGGTAACAGCCGACCTTGACACCGCGGCCCTTCCCGCTATCGACACCCCTCCCTCCGCCGCGTCCGAAATCCTCGGCTCCCGACCCGACGACATCCGGAAAGGAGTAATCTGGGCCGAAATCCTTCGCCCGAAGTTTATGGACTGACATCCGACCATATAAAATCATCCTCACCAATCAATACCTAAGCTCATATCATGGCATTCAACTACATTACGGCTCAGGAAGCCGCTGAAATGATAAAAGACGGCGATACCCTGGGACTCTCCGGCTTCACGGCCCCCGGCACGCCAAAAGTTATCACAGACGCTCTTGCCGAAAAGGCTGTCCGCGAACATGAGGCAGGACGCCCCTTCAAGGTAAATGTATTCTCCGGCGCATCCACAAGCGACCATGTCGACGGAGCCCTTTCCCGTGCCAACGCTATCAATATGCGTGCGCCCTATCAGAACGTTCCCGACCTTCGCAAGCGCATCAACTGCCACGACGTCCATTATTTCGACCGGCACCTCTCCGAAATGGCCCAGGAAGTCCGTTACGGTTTCTATGGCAAGATTGACTATGCCATTATCGAGGCTGCAGACATCACACCTTCAGGCGAAGTGATTCTCGGAACGGGCATCGGCAACGTACCCACTTACGCCATGCTCGCCGACAAGATTTTCATCGAACTCAACGAGGCCCTTCCCCACAGCCTCCTCGGCATGCACGACATTGTCCTCCTTCAGGATCCCCCCCGCCGGCGCGAGATTCCCATCTATGCCGCTAACGACCGTATCGGCTCGCCAGTCCTGAAGATTGACCCCGCCAAGGTTGTAGGTGTGGTCCGCAATAATATGCTCGACGGCGTGAAGCCCTTCTCCGCTGTCGACGAGGTAAGCCAGCAGATTGGCTCGAACGTCGTCAGCTTCCTCGTCGGCGAATACATGGCCGGACGCCTCCCCAAGGAATTCCTTCCCCTCCAGAGCGGGGTGGGCAATGTGGCCAACGCCGTCCTCTACGACCTCGGAGAGAGCAAGGAGCTGCCCAACTTCATGATGTACACTGAAGTGATTCAGGACGCCGTGCTCGAGCTCATGAAGAAAGGCAAGTGCACATTCGCCTCGACCTGCTCAATGACATTCTCCGACGACACCGAGCGCAAGCTCTTCGCTGACATTGATTTCTTCCACGACAAGATTCTCATGCGCCCCGCTGAGATCTCCAACAATCCCGAGGTTATCCGCCGCATTGGCGTCATCGCCATGAACACGGCCCTCGAAGCCGACATTTTCGGCTCCGTGAACTCCACCCACGTTCTCGGCACCCGCATGATGAACGGCATCGGTGGTTCCGGCGACTTCACCCGCAACGCCTACCTCTCGATTTTCAGCTGCCCCTCCGTTACCAAAGGCGGCATGATTTCCAACATCGTCCCCATGGTGGCACACCCCGACCACTCCGAGCACTCCGTCGACATCCTCGTCACCGACCAGGGCGTCGCCGACCTGCGCCACAAGGACCCCGAGGAACGCGCGAAGCTCATCATCGAGAAATGCGCGCATCCCATGTACCGCGAGCTTCTCTGGGACTATCTTAAGCTTGGCAAGGGCGGCCAGACTCCCTGCACCCTGAAAGCCGCATTCGAGTTCCACAACTCCTTCAACGAATCCGGCGACATGCGCAACGCCGACTTCTCGAAATACTGTTAATCCATCCCCACACAATAGCCCGGCCGAGGAAAAATCCCCCTTCGGCCGGGCTTTTTATTTGCAACGAACCCGAAAAAATCATTATCTTTGCCCCATGATGATTAAGGACAAGCATAAGATACTCGAAATAAAGTCCGGTCTTCTTGCCGGACTCAAGGCCGAGCACGCCTTCTGGTCCTATGCTCCCGAGTCAGTAAATCCAGAAAGCATAGGCGATGACGCCCTCATCGCCCTCACTATGCGACATCTCGATTTGCAAGAAATCAAGTTGCTTTTCAGCATTTTCTCCTATCGTAAAATCAAATCTGCATGGAAGCGACTGCTCGTCCCGGAAGGGGAGTATCTGTATACATTGAACCGCTTCTTCGCCTGGTACTATTTTAAATCCAAGCGCCCCGACGCATATCTCAAATCCCTCGAAACCCGCCGCCTCAACAAACTCCTCCAATCACGCTGATAAAATGCCATCACTTGCTCCACAGACTACCGCTATCTTTGATGCCGTGACAAGCCTCGAATGTATCCGACCGTATGTTCTTGTCGGAGGAACGGCACTTTCCCTGCAACTGGAAACCCGTCTGAGCGAGGATCTTTACTTTATGTCATGGCGCAAATCCCTGGAAGAAAAGCGCGAAGTCGACTGGCCTCAAATCCAAAAGGAACTTTAGGCTATTGGAACTGTAGAGAATTGCGATATTTTGGATATAGACCATGTTGAATTTATAGTAGAAGGCGTGAAAGTGTCTTTCTATGCCAACCCCAACCGTTCGCCCTTGAAGCAGGCAATCGCTTATCGGAACAATCTTTACCTTGCCGACCCCTTATCTATAGGAGCAATGAAGATGGAGGTGATGCTGAGAAGAAGCAAATTCAGGGATTATTACGATATTTATTCACTGATAGAGGCGGGGGTGGATTTGAAGGAAATGATTGATTTAGCCCTACGGTATTCGGGACATCGCTTGAAATCTAAAAACCTCATAGCCATGCTCACACGTTCGGAGCGCTTCATTCTCGATGCCGATTTCGCAATGCTCCAGCCACAATATGATATTAGCCCCGACCAAATCGAAGCCCGCATAAAACAGGAACTCCTCAAAAACTAAAAATCCGCCGCGGAAAATTGATTTCTGCGGCGGATTTTTTTGTGGGGTAGGGGGAAATTTATTTGCTCAGGCGGTAGATTTTGCAGCCGTGGGGGGCTACTGTGGCGGAGAGCGACGAGGCCTCGCCTTCGTCGGTGTGGCGCCACAGGTCGCGCACCTTGTAGCTGCCGGAGATGCCGAGGTCCGAGAGCTTCACGCTCATGCCTTTCGCAGCGTCGTCGCGGTTGAAGAAGCCCACGACGTAGTCACCGTTAGACATCTCGCCGTACCATATCTGATTGTTGGCGTCGTTCAGATTGTCGCTCAGGGGCTTGCCTACGAAGCGGTCGGCATTCAGCGCGAGAATTTCATCGTTGGTGTAGAACTTCAGGTTGTCGCCGATGTTGTGGTACTGGTCCGCGGGAGTCACGGGACCGCCGGCCATCAGCTGGAGCGAGATTACGAATTCCTTCTCCGCATCCGTCTCGAAGGTGTTCAGACGGATGAAGTCGCCGTCGAGAATCACCTTGCCGCGTCCGGCGATGTGGCTCCAGTAGGTGAAGCCGTCGAACATGTTCATGCAGTTGGGCCAGTTGGCGTAGCTCTTGCCGCGGTCGGCCGCAGAGCACTGCCACCAGCCTCCGTTGCCCGTATCGGCCACGATGCGCACCATGTTGCCGTACTGAGCCTCGACGATGGCGTCGTCATAGAGGTGGGGCATTACCAGCGATGTGAAGATGCCGTACTTCTTGGCGCTCTCGGCGATGTAGTTCAGGGCGCGGGCGTAAACTTCGCGGCCGTAGCCCTTGCCGGTCATGCCCATGTTGCGGTCCTTGCCGTCCTCGTACCACGAGAGGAAGTCCATGCGGATGAATTCAATGCCCAGTTCCTTGTAGTGCTTGAAGAAGCCGTCGATGAACTCCCGGGCCCCGGCATGGGAGGCAACCGCCCAGCTGAACCACAGGTCCGTGGCCTTCGGGTTCATAACAGGGTCGCCGTTGTAGTAGAGATTGCCGAAATTATATTCAGTACCCTCGATTTTGGTTTCGCGGGGTCCGTGGATCCAGAGAGGATTGTCGTACACTCCGACTTTAAGGCCGCGGGCCTTGGCCTTCGCCACGAGTTCCGACAGAGCCATCGAACCGTAATGGGTCATGTAGCCCGATTCGTCGTTGGAAAGCATCGGGATAAAGCCGTCGGTGCAGACCATGTCGTAGCCGTGGGGCTTCAGGTCGCGGGCCACCCAGTCGAGGATTTTGTCCCATTCGGCCGGAGTGATGTCCTGGTCGGAGTTGGCAATGCCGTTCTGCTCGTTTACGTAGCAGTATTCATAGACGCTCCAGTACATGGGAGCCTTGAAGGTATGGATGTCGCCCACTTCCGGAAGCTCCGGAAGCTCGAACTTGGGCGGACGGCGCATTTCGATTTCATTGCTGCACGCGCAGAGGGTGCCGGCAAGCGTCAGGGCGCCGAGGATGGTCGTGATATATTTCATTGTTGTTGTGCTCGGGGGTTATTGTATGAATGTCGCGGTAAGGGTCCATTTTTTCGTGTCGAACACCAGGCGGTACTTCCCGGCGTCGGCAATCTGCCACTTGTCGTCAGGGTCCGTCGTGTAGACGAAGGCGGGGTCCTCGACTCCTGTCTTGGAAATCTTGCATCCGTTGAAGGTCGGGCGCACGAAGGGGCAGGAGAAGCTGCCGTCGGCCTCGACGCATGCCTTCATCTCTCCGGTCTTCAGTTCGCCTTCCCAGACGAAGTTCCCGTCGCCGTCGAGGGTCAGGGCCGTGAGCTCGTCCATGCTCCATCCGCCGGGCGTGGCATCGCCGATGAGGTTGAGCGTCTTGGCCTCGAAGGGCTTGGTGCCCGGGTCGACGGGCTGCTCGGGCTCCTCGGGTTCGGAGGCGCCGCCCTTGTACTCAGCCGTGATGGTCCAGTTCTCGAGGTCGAGCGTCAGCTTGTACATACCGGCCTTGGTCACCTTCCACTGGTCGTCGGGGGCCGTCGTGAAGACGAAGCCGCTTTCGGCAACGCCCTTGTCGTTCACTTCCACCCCGGCCTTCTCCGGACGGATGAACGGAACGTCGAAGGAACTGTTGTCAGTCATGGCCTTGAACGAGCCGTTGACGAGCTCGCCTTCCCACGTCCAGACGTAGCCGGAGGCCTTGGTGAAGGTCGAGGCGGCGTCGAGGCTCCAGCCGCCTGGTGTGGCGTCGCCGATCATGTAGACATTCTCTGCCTCGATGGGCGTCTTCTCCTGCTTGGGCAGTTCTGCCAGGAATTCTGCCGCGATGGTCCACTTTTCGAGGTCGAAGGTCAGTTTGTAGGTGCCTCCCACGCTGACTTTCCACTTGTTGTCGGGGCTGCCGGTGAAGACGAAGCCCGGGTCGGCAACGCCGTCGCGGTTGATTTCCACGCCTTCGCTCGCGGGACGGATGAAGTCCACGTCCCAGCTGCCGGGTGCGAGGCAGCACTTCAGTTCGCCGGCAAGGAGCACGCCCTCGTATTCGAAGATGTAGGCCGATACCTTGGAGAGCTCCGTCGGGGCGTCGATATTCCAGCCGTTGGGCGTGGCGTCGCCTACCATATATACGGTCTCGGTCTCGATGGGCTCGATTACGGGTGCGGGGGCCGAACCAAGGTAGCGCGTGCTCATCGTCCAGTTACGGAGGTCGAAGGTCAGGTGGTACGACCCGGCTTCAGTCACCTTCCACTTGTCGTCGGGGTCGCCGGCGTGCATGGCGAAAGTCGCGTCAGTGATGTCGGTCGACGAGATGGCCGTGCCGTTGGTCTCAGGGCGGATGAAGCCCACGTCCCAGCTTCCGGGCACGAGGCAGAGCTTGATTTCGCCCGTGTTCAGCGAGCCTTCCCACTCGAACACGAGCGGGTCCTCGCCTTCGGCGGCGAGCGGGGTGGGGTTGTCTATGCTCCAGCCCGTGGGAGTCGCGTCGCCCACCATGTAGAGCGTGGTGGTCTTGATCGGGAGATTGCCCTCGATGATTATCAGGTCTTTTTCGCCCTCGCACGACACGCATCCGAGCATGGCTGCCGCAAGCGCGCCGGCGACAAAGGGGATATATTGCTTTTTCATGGTTTATTTGCTGTATCCGGGATTTTGTTCTAACTTGGGATTGGAGTTGAGGATGGGCCTCATGATCGGGAAGATTTCGGTATAGTTGCCGGCGTCGGGCGTCTTGTCCCACCACGACCCCGTCGAGAATTTCCCGAAGCGAATCAGGTCGATGCGGCGGCGTCCTTCGGCGAAGAACTCGCGGCCCCATTCGTCGAGCATTTCCTTCTCGTCCAGTTCCGCGCGGCCCTCGGGGGCGTAGAGGTTGTCGGCAAGCTTGTCGGTCGGGTAGTTGCGACGGCGTACGCTGTTCAGCAGCTTGGCGGCATCGCCTTTCTGCCCTGCGCGGAGCTTGCATTCGGCCAGGGAGTAGATGATTTCAGGCAGACGGATTTCCGTATAGTCGCTTTCCATCTGGCCGGACTCGTTGTCCGAATAGAAGGGATACTTTGCGAAGTGCCATCCCGAGTTGTGGTCGCCGGTCTGGAGAGTGGAGGTCTTCTGCGCTGGCCACTTGTTGGGGTCGAGGCTGCCGAAGGGCCCGACGGCGTCGCGGATATAGAGGTCGTAGGGCTGCTCCGGGGCGCGCACACGCTTCGTGGCGCCGTTCTCGTCGACGTATTCGAGATATCCGAAGAGGAACATTCCCTCGCGCTTGTTGTCTCCCAGGTTGCGGTAGAGCTTCATGCGCTCGTCGCCCTCGTATTTGCGGAACTTCTGCACGGGCATGCCGAGCTCGTATTTATAGAGGTGGCCGTCGAGGTCGTAGCTCGGCGATGCGGCGTACTTCGTGTTGTGGTCGCCGGCCTTGGCCTTCGAGTCGCCGAAGTAGTAGCGGGCGCGCGCGGGTACGGTCCACCAGTACATGTCGCCACCGTAGTGCCAGTAGGAGTAACCCTGAGAGCCGGGGAAGCCGAAAATCACTTCGTCCGACGTGTTGTTGTCCCAGTCGAAAGCCTCGTCCCAGCGGTCGGCTACTTCATAGGCGCCGTAGGTGCCGTCGAGGATGGCCTGGGCGTAGGTCGCGCAGTCCGTGTAGCGCTCTTCGCCGGTGTAGACCTTCGCGTTAAGGTAGAGGCGCACGAGAATGGCAGCCGCTCCGGCCTGGGTCCATTGTCCCTGGACCTTGCTCTGGCCTCCGAGGCCGTCCTTGGTCACGAGTAGGGGCAGGCATTCCTTGAGCTCTTTCTCGATGAAGTCGAAGATTACCTTCGGCTCGACCTGCGTCATCGTGTTCAGCGACTGGTCGTAGAAGCTCACGGCCAGAGGAATGTTGCGGAAGGCGTCGAGAAGGCGAAGGTAGAACCATGCGCGGAGAGTGCGGTTCTGGGCCTTGAAGTTGTCCATCTCGGCCTCGGTCATGCCGTACTTTGCGGGGTCGAGCTTCGAGAGGTCCTCGATTATGTAGTTGCACTGCATGATGCCCTGGAAGCAGCCGTTCCATTCGGTCTGGGCGTCGCCGCCGTCTTCCACATTCCATTCGTGGTAATGGAGCCGGCGCCATTTCCCGCTGTCGTCCCACCAGCCGTCGCGGGTGGGGGTGATCAGCTGGTCGGCCGTCAGTTCGTTCAGCACGTGGCGGCTCTGTACGCTCCAGTATGCGTGCTCGAAGGGGCGGAGCGCCGCGCGGATTACGTCGCTCTTCGTGTTATAGTAGTTTTCCGTGCCGACCTGGTCGTAGAGCGTCTCGTCGAGGTCGGTGCAGCCGCTCAGTGCGCTTGCGCAAAGAAGTCCGGCGGCAAGGGTGCGGATAAGTTTCATTTGTTGTCTGTCTTTCAGTGGTTAGAAATCAACCTGTACGCCGAGGATGAACTGGCGGGTCGAGGGGTAATAGGTTCTTGTGCTCTGGGCGCAGGGCCAGAGGCCGTTCACCTGGTAGGTCGACGGGTCTACGCCCGAGAATTTCGTGATGGTGAACACGTTCTTCACCGACCCGTACACGCGCACGCGGTCGAGGAAGCGTACCTTCGGAAGGTTCAGCGTGTAGCCGAGGGTCAGCATGTCCAGCTTGAAGTAGTCGCCGCGCTCCAGGAAGTAGTCCGATACCACGGGGTTGGCCGACGGATTGATGTCGAAGTTCTTGCCGTAGGCTTTGCAAAGGCGGTTGCCCGTGAAGTTGCGGGTGCCGTAGTAGAAGTCGTGGATGTTGAAGATGTCGAATCCGAAGGCGCCGCGGAAGAACAGGGCGAGGTCGAAGTTCCGGTAGCGGAAGTTGTGCGTCGTCGACATGGTGAATTTGGGCATGCCGTTGCCGACCACGCAGCGGTCCTCGTCAGTTGCCTGCGACGCGCGGATGATGTCGCCGTCCTTGTCGTAAACCAGCCAGTCGCCCTCTGTCGTGATGCCTGCGTAGCGCCACATGTAGAAGTTGCCGATGGGCTTGCCCTTCTCGATGCGCTGGAGGTTGTAGAAGGGGTAGGGGTCTTCGGTTCCGGCGCCGTAGTAGTAGTCCTGACCGATGTATTCCGAGTTGGAGAAGTCCACGAACTTGTTGCTCATCCATGTGCCCACGACATCGAAGTTGTAGTCGAAGTCCTTGGTCTGCACTGCGTTGAAGCTCAGGTCGAACTCAAAGCCCGTGTTCTTCATCGTGCCCACGTTCACGAAGGTCTCGTCGTGGAGGAAGGGGGGAACAGACACCTTGTAGTAGCCCAGAAGGTCCTGCTGACGGCGGTTGAAGTAGTTCAGCGAGCCCGTGAAGCGGCTGTTGAACATCGCGAAGTCAAGGCCGATGTTCCAGTTCTTGCCTTTTTCCCACTTGAGGTCGGGGTTCACGTTCTTGCCGGGGCCCCATACCTGATAGTACTTGCCCTCGTAGAAGTAGTAGCCGAAGCCGCTCATCGTGTTGATCGAGAGGTACGAGCCGAAGTTCTGGTTGCCCGTCACGCCGAAGTCGCCGCGGATTTTAAGGTCGTTGAGCCACGACCGTGTCCCGGCCATGAATTCTTCCTGCGAGATGCGCCAGCCCGCCGATACGGCAGGGAAGTTGCCCCACTTGTGGTCGGAGCCGAACTTCGAGGAACCCTCGTGGCGGATAGAGGCCGTCAGGAGATATTTTCCGTCGTAGTCGTAGCTTGCGCGGGCGAAGAAGCTGATCAGTTTCGCGTCGTTCTTGTAGGAGCCCATGAGCACCTTGCCTTCCTCCTTGGCAAGCTCGCCCGAGCCCATGTTGTCGGAGCCGAGGCCGTCGTTGGGGAAGTCCTTGTTCGATACATCGAAGCCCTCGTAGCGGGAGTACTGGTAGGAGTAGCCTGCCATGGCCTTGAGATTGTTCTTGCCGTAGTGGCCCGTGTAGTTGGCGAGCCATTCCAGAATGTACTGGCGTTCCTTCGAGTATGCCCGGGAGGCCTCGCCGGCGTAGCCGTTGTTGATGGCCAGCGTCGAGGTCGACGGACGGAACCACGAGTCGTTGTTGGAATACTGGTGGTCGGCGAAGGTCACCTGTGTGTTCAGTGTGTGCTTGCCCTTGTCTTCCTTGAGGAAGAGCGGCAGGATGTTCAGTTTGAGAGTGCCGTCCCAGTCGAGGAGCTTCGTGTCTGCGTGGTTCTTCTCAAGCTTCTGGAGTTCCACGGGGTTCGCGTTCACAACCTGACCCTGGAAATTGTAGTAGAGGTTGGGGTTCTCAGGGTCCATCAGGGGTGTGGTCGGGTTGGCCTCGATGGCGTTGCGGAACACGCTCCAGTCCGCGTTGTCGCGGTAGATGATGCGGGGAGCGACATTCAGGTTGATGGTGAACAGGCCGCCCTTCGTAGTGTGCATCACTGACGCGCGGGCGCCGTACTCCTCGCGCTTCGAGCGGAGGTCGATGCCGTGCGCGTTGCGGTAGTCGGCGCTCACGCGGTAGTTGCTCCTCTCGTTGCCGCCGCTCACGGTCAGCGTGTGGTGCTGTGTGAAGCCCGTGCGGCTCACGGCGTCGAGCCAGTCGATGTTGCCGCCGAGGTCCACGCCCGTGTCGCCCCAGCCGAGGCGTACGTCGCGGTAGTCCTGCGCAGTCATCATGTTCAGCTCTTTCTTGATAACGTCCCACGACAGGTTGGTCTGGTACGACGTGTGGATGCTGCCGTCCTTGCTGCCCTTCTTGGTCGTGACGAGAATTACGCCGTTGGAGCCGCGTGTGCCGTAGATGGCCGAGGCGGCGCCGTCCTTCAGGATGTCGAAAGAGGCGATGTCGTTGGGGTTGATGTTCGTAAGGTTGCCGCCGGGGACGCCGTCGATTACGATAAGGGGGTCCGATTTGGCCTCGCGCGACGATACGCCGCGGATCTGGATGGACGCCTGGTTGTTCGGGTCGCCGGCGCCGGTGTTAGTGATCGATACGCCGGGAACCTTGCCCTGGATCATCATCGCAGGGTCAAGCGAGCTCACCGTCAGGAAGTCCTTCTCCCCGACGTGCGCGATGGCCGACGTCAGTTCCTTCTTGTCCATCGTGCCGTAGCCGATTACGACCACTTCGTCGAGGACCGATTTGTTGGGCTGGAGGACGATGTCGATTTTCGTCCGCCCCTGCACGTCGACGTCCTGCGTTTCGCAGCCTACGTACGACACCTGAAGCTTGCCCTTCGCGTCGATGCTGATTTCGTAATTGCCGTCGATGTCGGTGACGGCTCCTGTTTTTTGTCCGAGAGCCACGACGGAGGCGCCGATGAGCGGTTCGCCTTCATGATCCGTGACTGTGCCGGTGACCTTGAGTTGCTGCGCGAGCGCCGGGAACGTGCCGAGGAGTGCAATCACCGCCACTGCCAGCATCCGCATCAGTGCGTGGTGTCCGGTGAATTTCATGATAGGATGGGTTTATTGTTATAATTAGGTGTTAGGATTTCTGTTGCAAAGATAAGGCTTAATTTCAAGCGCGGAAGCGCCCGTGTTTCAATATATAGTGTGTTTTGGATAAAGGTGGTGAAGTAAGTGTTGATTGTCAGTGGTTTGCCTCGCGGAGTCCAAGGAAAAATAGTAGCTGTTTCTGAATCAGTTCAGCCCGCGGGACTATGATATTTTCATCACCCGCGACTCGAATTCCGCTCGCGGGACGGCCGATTTGTTGCGCGTCTGAGTGCGGTAGTTGTAGATGGTTGTCACAGAATAGCGCAGGAACTGGGCGATTTTCACACTGTCCGTGATGCCGAGGCGCACCAGCGCGAAGATGCGCAGCTGCGTGTTCAGCTGTCCTTCCTTTTTAAGCTTGATGCGCTCCTCTTCGACAAGCAGCTCGTTGAACCGCTCCACGAAGTCCGGGAAGAGCTTCAGGAAGGTCGAGTCGAAGTTCTTGTAGAAGTTCTTCAGCTCCTCGTCCATAAGGTCGGTCGACTTCAGGGCCTTTTTCAGCTCGTCGGTCTTCCCTGAGGTCAGGAGCTTGTTCAGGGTCCGGCGGTAGCCGTCGAGTTTCTCGATGTACACCGAGCACTGGTCCATGTACTGCGCGATGTATTCCTCCTTGATGTGCGAGTTCTCGGCGATTTCCCGGTTCGCCTCCGTCAGTCGGGTGTTGAAGTCCCTGAGCTCCGCGTTCAGCCCCTTGAGCTTTTCGTTGGTTTCCCGTGCCTCGCGGTTCGCCGCGGAGGTCTTCTTCATCTGTTTCCACACTCTCCACACCGCTATCAGCAGGAACAGCGAGAGCACGCTGATAATCCACGTCAGATGTTGCTGGAGCGTTTTCTCCTTCTGTATGGCCTTGACGTAAGCCTCGTTGACGATAGGGAAGATGTCGTTGATTTCAAGCACCCGCAGACGGGCGTTGCATTTCCGCGCGTCCTCCATCGAGATTTTAAGGAACTCATAGGCGTCGGCGACATCCCCTTTCTTGTACAGGTGGACGCCCAACTGCCTGAGAGACACATATTCCCTCACGGCCGCCTGGAGGTCGGCTATCGACGAGATGAGCATGTTTTCCTCCGCCTTCTCGCCGTCGCCGAGGTTCTGGTAGGCGAAAGCCAGCGTGAAGGCGCATATCGCACGGTCGTGTGTCGTGTATTCTCCGGTCGAGAGGTAGTTTTCGAGGATTTCTGCCGCTTCCCTGAATTCGCCGCGTGCATTGTGCTTGTCCGCCACGTTGACGGTGTACGAAAGCGTCCCAGGCTCGCTCAGCGCTATGATTGAGTCCTGATGGACGGCGCTCTGGCGCCTGTATCTGTCCCGGTCCTCGCTCCGGAGGCTGTAGCCAGCGAGGGAGGAGTAGACGGTACGCCCGATGTAGTGGTAGTAGGGTTTGAGCCACTCGGGCACCTCGGAGTAGGGGATGGTGTCCGTGATGTCCAGAGCTTCCTTGTAGAGTCCCATGCTTCCGAGGACGTTGGCTGTGTTTAGCGCGGCGTTGACGGCCTGATCGCGCCGGCCCGTTTTCCGCGCAAGCTCTTCGCGCCGGCGGCAGTAGGCCAGCGCCGAGTCGGTGTTGTATGGCCGGAATTCGTCTAAGAGCGCTCCGAGGGCCAGAAACCGCGAGTCGTCGTCGCGCGCGTCGCCCAACAGACGCCGGAGTTCCATCAGCTTGTCTTCTTTCCTCTGAAGGTAGTCCGCGCGGTGCTCTATCGTGTTTTTAAGTTCGCGCATCAGCGAGTCGCGCTTACTCTCCTTGCCCTCGGTTTCGACCGACGGCAATATAAACATCATTAATAGACAGAAGAGAACGGTTTTCATGGAAGGCATATGCAAAGATAATAACAAAATCCGAAAATCAGTCGCGATTTTCGGATTTCATGTCATTTTTAAGTTTTATTCACCCCCCCTCCTGCTGTAAATTATCCGGAGGGCAGTTGAGTGTTCCCTTGTCTTCAGAAGCGTATCTTCCTTGCGCTCCCGTTCGTCCGGACTTCGATACAGACGCTCCCGCTCCGGGGGGCGCTCAGGCGCATTCCCCTCAGGTCGTAGTAGGCCGCGCTTCCGCTTTCAGCGGCGAGAACATTCTCGACACCCGTCGTCGCGTTCTGCGCCTGCTTCGGGCCGTCGGGCTCGCATTCCACACTGATGGTCTCCTTCCAGGTGTTCACTGTGATGCGGTATACCCCGTTGCGGGATATGGCCCACTTGTGGTCATCCCCGCCCGTTGTGCGGAAACACCCCCTGCCTTCGGCAGGAGCGTCCGCGCTGTAGGGATGGTAGGTCTCCGCGAACCAGTCCTGCGCGGTAAGGATCTTGAATTTCTCGGGCTCCGTGGTGTTGCCGTTGCGCCCGATTTCGAGCCGTCCTTCCCAGACCAGCTCTTCGGGAGCGTCGGCAGAGGGGGTGAAACGGCAGTCCGACGGGTCCCAGTAGTTCCAGCTCAGCTCGCAGCAGCCGCCCACAATGTAGAGGGTAGCTTTCGGCCTGAACCGGCGCCCGTAGGCAGAGTGGCCGTCGAAGCTCGCGTAGAGGGTATATTTTCCCCCGACGCCTACGCTCCAGCCCGCTTCTCCCGCGGCGCTTTCCACGAGTCCCGCCAGCATTCCTTCGCCGAATCCCAGGTCCACGTCCTCGAACATCGGCCCGAACACTCGCGTGCCTTCCGTAAGCTCCGCGCGGTCGGTCAGGATGAGATTGCCCGGCGTGAGTTCCACTCCCGCCTTGAACTCAACGCCCCCGTAGGCCGGAAGCTCTACGAATTCCCCGCCGAGGGCCGTGCCTGTCGCGTAAAGCCTCTCGGGCATACGCAGGGCCTCCGGAGCCTCGCTCAGGTTCATAAGCATCGAATTCAGGTCCACGGTCACGAGATATTCCCCGCCGGCTTCCGGTGCCTTGAATTTCAGGTCCTTGTCTGACGGCAGCTGCCAGTTGGCGTAGAAGTCCAGCTGATAGTTGCCTCCGACGCTCGTCTGCGCGTCGCTCTCCGTGGCCACGATGTGCTTGTGCCAGCATTCGCGCGTGTTCATGAATTTGAATTCCTCGCCTCCGCGCAGTGTCCCCTGCCACTGGAACACCCCCGGCGCTATCCGCCGCATCTCCGGCGCGGCCCCGAGGTCCCATGAATAGGGCGTGGCCCCGCCGATGATGTATAGCTGTGTCTGTTCAAGCGAGTTCGACATTCCGGCGCTGGCCGAAAGGGCCGTTGCCACCGCCAGCAGTATGTTGATGGTCTTTTTCATGGCTTACTTGTGGATTTTGTTGACAAGAGTGAGCTCGTCGGCGCGGAGATGGCAGAGCAGCAAGTCGTTTCCGAGCTGTGATATGTTCTCGCTGATGGCCGATACGTCGCGGTAGCTCTTGTTGAAGCATTTCTGTCCGGCCGCTGTGTAGAGCGAGAGTTCCACGTCGTGGCGTTCCCGCCCAAGAAGGGCTACAATCGTGTCGTTCACCCTGTCGTAGTACATTCTCGCCCCTGCCGTTTCTGCGTCGGCAATGCCCGTCGTGGCGTTTTCGATTTCCACCGTGGTCTCTGCCGTGCAGTCCTGCTCGGGGACTTCGATGCTCAGGCATTTCCCGCCCTCGGAGTAGCTGTATCCGCTGTGGTCGACACCATTGATTTTTACGGATTTGGGCTTTGCCTTTACATTGTAGACCATCATCAGGTAGGCTCGTCTGCCGGGAGCGTCCTTGCCCGCGTTGCCTTCTCTCGCGCCTATGGTGATGGTGCTTTTGCTCCCTTCGTTGCGCTGGGTGAAGGCTGTCGAGGCGTATGCGGTGGCATAGTCCGCGTTGTCGCCGTCGTCTTCGTAGAGGCGTCCGTCGCCGTCCTTGCCCCCAATGATGTTCAGTATGAGCTTCCCCGCCTTCGCCGTCACGTTCTTTACTTCCGGAGTGTTAAGCGGCACAATCGACCCGGCGCGGTAGAAATAGGGTATCTCGGTCAGCGAAAACTCCATGTCGCGCACGCAGGGACCTTCAATCAGCTCGCCCGTCGACGCGCTCCACCATTCTCCCTCCGGAAACCAGATTCGCTTCGTGCTCACGCCCGACGTTCCGGCCTCGGTGATGGGCGCCACAAGAATGTCACGCCCGAAGAAGTATTCGTTCTCATAGCTGTAGGCCTCCTCGGCGTCAGGGTATTCGTAGTAGAGCGGGCGGCACATTCCTATGCCCGTGTCGTAGGTCTCGCGCGCCGAGGTGTAGATATAGGGGAAGAGCGCGTAACGCAGTTTCACGGCCTCACGCATATCCGGGAAGTTCGGGAATTTCCAGATCTGGCGCTCGATGCGCGAGTCCTTCGTGGCGTGTGTGCGGAAGATGGGAGTGAACACGCCGAACTGTATCCAGCGCAGTACCAGCTCCGGGTCGTTCACGGTGGCCTCGTCCGTGAAGGCGTGGCCCCCGAGGTCGTGGCCCCAGTAGGCATAGCCCACATTCGACGCCGTCGCCGTGAAATAGGGCTGGAAATTCAGTGTCGGGAAGTTGATGAGAGCGTCGCCGGAGAAGCCTATCTGGTAACGGTGGCTGCCGAGGCCGCCCCAGCGGTGGAAGATGACGGGCCGGCGGTCGGGCCGGTTCTTTGCCATGTCGTTGTAGAACACGTGGTTGCACCAGAAGGTCTGGCCAAGACCGTTGGTGTAGGGGCTTGTCAGATGCTGTTGCCAGTCAAGCCACCAGAAGTCTACGCCCTCGCTCTCGTGGTCGCGGATTACGTGCTTGAAGAAGGCGTCCGTGAAGTCCGGGTAGTCCAGAAGCCAGGGGATTGACTTGCCCCAGCTCTCCTCCTTGTCGTATTTGCCGCCGAGGTCGCTGTTCATTGCCGCGAAGTATTCGGGCGACTCGTGGTTGTTGATGCCGTCGGCCGGATGGAGGTTCAGCGCTATCTTGAAGTCCCGCGAGTGGATTTCGCTCAGCAGTCCCTCCGGGTCGGGAATCAGGTTGGTGTTCCAGCTCCAGCCCGTCCAGCCGCCGCGGCCGCCCGACATGCTCGCCTCGTCGCCGTTCCAGTGCCAGTCCATGTCGAGAATCATCACGTCCGCTGGAATGTCGTTCCCTTCAAGGTCGTTCATGATCTGGCGGTAGTCGTCTGAAGAATATGAGGCATACTTGCTGTACCAGTAGCCGAAGACATATGCCGGAGGCAGGGGAATTTTGCCCGCGATGAGCGTGAAGTCCGCGAGGGCTTTTTTGTAGTTCGTGCCGTAGCCGAGGAAATACGTGTCCATCGCGTGAGGGTCCTTGCGTTCCGCCCACCAGTCGTAGCCTAAGGTCTCGTCTGGCGCGAGGGCGAAGGAACGTGAGCCGTCGGGGCGCGAGGCAGTCCACGAGTCGTCGATTACCGCCCACCCCGAGCGCGAGATAAGGCCGTTCTCCAGCTCCCGGCGCTTGTTGTCGCCGTTGGAGCCGTCAAGTGTCCGGCAGGTACCCTTGAGGTTCAGAGGGTCAGGCTTTCCGGGATACCACAGTACTTCCCGTCCTCCGTGGCTCATGCTCACGGACAGGTTCCGCGACGAAGCCGGCACAGTCCGCGGGTCCGTCCCCTTGCGGTATTTCAGCTTGGCCGCCGATGTGGTGATATAGATGTAGTCCTTGTCCTCGCTCGTGGTGAAGTTCGGCACGGGTAGCTCGCGGTTCACGACCGTAAACGTCGCGCGGTCCTCGAACTCCCCTTTGTCGCTGTATTCGATGCGTATCATCTCGGGAGTGAGGACGGTGAAGCGCGCGTTGCCGCTCGTCACGACCGCACCCGCGTTGGCCGCGGGATTGTTTGCCTGGACGCCCGTCATTCCGGCGGCGCCGACGCACAGTGCTGTCAGAATCGAGTGTATTTTCATGTGTGTGTTGAGATATATCAGGGGGAGGGTATCCGACAATTCTTCAATCATCGGCTACCCTCCCCCGAGGGTTATGGTGACTTTATGAGATTTTTAGAAACGGATCTTGCGGGCGCTGCCGTCGGCGCGTACCTCGATGCACAGGCTGCCCTTGCGGGGAGCCTGAAGGCGTGCGCCGTTAAGGTCGTAGTAAGCGGCAACAGCGTTCTCTTCGCTGATGTTGACGTTCTCCACGCCAGTCGTTCCGAGGTAGGTCTTGGCGAAGCTCATGTCTGCGAGGTTGAGCGTCAGGTCGTAGCGGCCTTCCTCCGCAGGGGTGATTTCCCATTTGACATCCTTCGAGTTGTTGTCCGTCAGCTTGTTGTAGTCGATGCTGTCGGCGTTCAGTACCCCGTCCGTCTCGGTGTAGTAGGGGTGGAACCACATGCCGCCCCAGTTGGCCCAGGGGTTGGCGCAGATTTTGAATTCGCCGTTTTTGTCGCCGTCGGCCTTGAGCACTACGGTGCCGGAAAGGATAAGAGGATTGTTACTTTCGGCGTAGAGGGGAGTGCCGTCCGTCAGCTCCCATTTTCCGGGCGTGGCCGAGCCTATCACGTAGAGAACATCGTAGCGGATATGGGCGTCCTGATATTCGGCCTTCTTCGCGCTGACAGTCAGTTCGGCCACGTTCACCGTGATGTCATAGTTGGCGCTCTCGGTCACTTGGAACTGGTAGTCGTTATCAGTCTGATTGGCGGGGACGAGCTTCGAGATGTCCGTAGGCTCGGAAGAAGCGTTGCGGAGCTCCAGCTCGGAATTGTTGAAGTTCGTGTCGCCGGTGAACTTGAAGTTCTTGTTCCCCTCGAGCCAGCCCATGAAGTGGTAGACATCGGTGTTGTTGGCGTCCTGCACCATCATAAGGCCGTCGTTGATGCTCCAGCTTCCGGGAGTGGCGTCGCCGATGATTAACAGGTGGTCGAAAGCGGAGGCGCCGGGGATGGCAAGACCGACAAGGGCGCCTGCAAGAAGTGTGCGGGTAAGATTTTTTTTCATTTCAGGTTAGGTTTGAATGTTGATTGATTGAGTTTAGTGTTTTGCTTGACACCGCAAAGTTATACTATAAATCATCGCCCTTTTTCGCCGGTTAGTGATTAAGTAGTGCGTTTTGCCGTTTGACAATTCGCAACTAATTAAAAACCAATAAAAACCGCACCGCGCCCCTACAAAAACATAGTAGCGCCATTTAACACCTCCCTCCGCCCCCGCCGCGCGCCCTGTAGGGGCGCCACAAAGTTAGGCATGGGTTTCAACCCCTGCGCGGCCGCGTCAATTCTCCGGAGGGCAGTTGTGTGGAATCCTGTCAAAGCCCCCCGCCGTCAATTCCCCTGCCCGCGCTTGCCATCCTTGCTTTTTTTTCGGAATTTCCGTAATTTTGGGCTCTAAATGATTTCCGGAATGCGTAAGCATGGTTTACTCCGGCCGGTGGCCCTCTTCTTTGCGGCGGCGTGGATTGCCGTCGCCATCCTCACATATACCGGAGCCTGCCCCCTCGGCGACGACCTCGGCTATTGTTTCGCCGACTCCCGCCTCCACGGCGCCGACGGCCCCCGCGTAACCGACCTCTCCCGGATAATTGCCACGCAGGCCCGGCATTATGTCTCATGGAATGGCCGTGTCATCGTCCACGCCCTCGTCCAGCTCATGCTCATGCCGCGCATGGCCCTTGCCTACGCGACTCTCAATGGCCTCGCCTTCGCTCTCCTATGGCTCGGAATGTGCCGCCTCGTCGCGGGAAATCCCGCTTTTTCCTGGCGCACAGCGGCCTGCGTGATGGCCCTCCTATGGTGGCTCATGCCCGCTCCGGGCGTGATTTGGCTCAGCCTCAGGGCCTTTGCTGTCAACTACCTCTGGCCCGGCGCCCTCTGCGTCTGGCTCCTGTATTATATAAGGCGCATCCTTGACCGCACACCCCTCCGCCTCGCGCCCCTTCTTTTTCTCGCCCTCCTCTGCGGTGCTCTTCAGGAGTCCTTCTCCCTCCCTCTTATCGGCACGGTTCTCCTCCTCTGGCTTGTCAGGCGCGACTTCCGGCTGCTCGCTGTCGCCGCGGCCCTGTCAGCCGGTGCTCTCGTCCTCATCCTTGCCCCCGGCAATTATGCCCATGCCCGCATGGGCGGCGGATTCTCCCCGGAGGCCATTGCCGTCAAGGCCTCCGCGATGTTCGACAACCTTCTCCTGACTCCCGTCCTCCTTCCTCTTCTCCTCTACCTTCCCGCTGCCTTTATCCGCAAGTGGAGGCGCCTCCTGCGCCCCGGCGTGCTCGAGCTCGGCCTGGGCGCCTTCATCCTCTTCGCACTTCTCCTCGGGTGCATGAGCTTCACGTCCCTGCGCCAGCTCGAGGCTCCCTCCCTCGCCGCCTGCGCCCTTATCGGCATCGCAGGGCTGCGCATATGCTCGCGCCTCTCCCGTCCCTTGGCAAATCTCCTGTCCGTCAGCGCTATGACTCTGACCGCCATCCTCCTCGCCGGAGGTTTCATCCTGCGCTCCGACTCCGCCCGCCGCTACGCCTCAGTTGTCGCAGGCGTGAAGGAAGGCCGCCCCGTCGTCATGGTCGACTGCTCCCGCGCCGCTTACAACCTCCCCGCGGGCGCCTGGCCCTTCTCCCGTCTTGTCGCCGAGCCCTTCGACGACGGCCTCCTCCACATCGTATTCGACCCCAACACCCGCCGCGGCCTCTGCCGCCTCCACGCTCCGGAAGGCATCCGCGACGTCGTAATTGCACCCGCTACTCTCGGCGACCTCCGCCGTTTCAGGGACCTCAGCCTCGAGGCTGTCAGCCAAGGGGTAGGGCGCCGCGTCGACATCGACAGCCGATACAGCCTCGTTGCCCTTCCGGGCTTCGGTTCTGTCCCGAAAATCGCCGGAATAGGAAAGAACAGGAATCCCCACCGCGTAGCCATCAGCGTCGACGGTACAATTGTTCTCGTCATGCCGCACAACACACAGCTTAAACTTGCCAATTCCGGAATTTGTTTGTAACTTAGCTTTCGCAATCGAATTTTTATACCTTATATGACATGGAAAACAGTCTGAAACTAACCAAAAACGAAGTGTCCGCATGGCTCGGGAAGAGTCCTGCCGACTTTACGCGCGACGACATTGTCCGCTTCATCTCCGAAAACGGCGTCGAGATGGTCAATTTCATGTATCCCGCCGCCGACGGGCGCCTCAAGACCCTCAATTTCGTTATCAATTCCCTCGAATATCTTGAGACAATCCTCACCCTCGGCGAGCGAGTCGACGGCTCATCTCTCTTCCCCTTCATCAGCGCCGGCTCATCCGACCTCTACGTCATTCCCCGCTACCGAACAGCATTCGTCGATCCATTCGCCCCGGTGAAGACCCTCACGATGCTCTGCTCCTTCTTCGACAAGGACGGTCGCCCGCTCGCCTCATCCCCCGAACTCACCCTCGACAAGGCCTGTTCCCGATTCACAGAGCTCACCGGTCTTCAATTCCACGCCATGGGCGAGCTCGAGTTCTACGTCATCGCCCCCGACCCCGGCTCCTTCCCCGCCACGGACCAGCGCGGGTATCACGAGAGTGCCCCCTTCGCCAAGTTCAACGACTTCCGGACTCTCTGCATGAGCTACATAGCCCGTACCGGCGGCCAGATTAAGTACGGACACTCCGAAGTCGGCAACTTCGCACTCAACGGCCTCGTATACGAGCAGAACGAAATCGAGTTCCTTCCCGTCGACGCTCGGCTTGCCGCCGAGCAGCTCCTCATTGCCAAATGGGTAATCCGGAACCTCGCCGCAAAGATGGACCTCAACGTCACCTTCGCTCCAAAAATCACCATCGGAAAGGCCGGCTCAGGTCTCCATATCCACATGCGCTTCATGAATCCCGACGGAACCACAGCCATGCTAAACTCCGACCGTTCCCTCTCCGACGCCGCCCGCCGCGGTATCGCCGGAATCATGGACCTCGCGCCAGCGCTTACCGCCTTCGGTAATACCAACCCCACCAGCTACTTCCGCCTCGTTCCCCATCAGGAGGCTCCGACAAACGTCTGCTGGGGCGACCGCAACCGCTCTGTCCTCGTCCGCGTGCCCCTCGGCTGGACAGCCGGAGCCGATATGTGCGCCGTCGCCAACCCCGGCAATCAAACCCCCGCCGAGGTCGACGCCTCGCGCAAGCAGACCTTCGAAATCCGCTCGGCCGACGGTTCCGCTGACATTTACCAGCTCCTCGCCGGGTTCGCCGTTGCTGTTCGCCACGGCTTCGAGATGCCCGACGCCCTCGACCTTGCCGCACGCACCTATGTGGACGTCAACATCCATTCCGAGGAGAACGCCGGACGCCTCGCCTCCCTCGCCACTCTTCCCGTCTCCTGCCACGAGTCCGCCGCCTGCCTCGAAAGCCGCGCCGACGTTTTCCTCGACAAGGAAGTATTCTCCCCCGCAATGATTGAGGGCGTCTGCGCCCGCCTCAGGGCTCAGGACGACAGCGACGCCCGCGCCGCTCTCGAAGACCCCGACAAGATGCTCGAGATGGTCAAGTCCCACTTCCACTGCGGTTAACCCCTTTTTGTAAACTGTTCGCATCATGGATATTGTCTGCCTCCTCATAGGCCTGGGCCTGATTCTCGTCGGCGCTAATATGCTCACCGACGGCGCTTCCGATATCGCCCGTCGTTACGGCGTCTCCGACCTCGTCGTCGGCCTGACCGTAGTCGCCTTCGGAACCTCGGCCCCCGAGTTCATAATCAGCCTCCTTTCCGCAATCGACGGCAACACAGGCATCGCTATCGGCAACGTCGTGGGCAGCAATATCTTCAACATCCTTGCCATCGTCGGCGTCACGGCCCTCGTGCGCCCGATTAAAGTCGAGAAAAGCATTCTCACAGCCGACATTCCCCTCGTGGTCCTCTCGGCCCTCGCTCTCTTGGCGATGGGCAGCGGACCGTGGCTCGGCGATGGCTCCGCGCGCATTCTCTCCCGCTCCGACGGAATAATCCTCCTCCTGTTCTTCACCGTCTTCATGCGCTATACCTTCGCGCAGGCGAAGACCGCCCCCTCCGCTCCCGATACCGTCGCCTCCAAGCCTCCCATGCCCTTCTGGAAAGGTGCACTATGGGTACTCCTCGGCCTCGCCGGACTCATTTTCGGAGGGAACCTCTTTGTCGGGGGCGCCTCCGGAATCGCCCGCAGCCTCGGAGTCAGCGACGCCCTCATCGGCCTCACAATCGTAGCCGCAGGAACATCCCTCCCCGAACTCGCCACTTCCGTAGTCTCAGCCGTCAAAGGCAAGCCCGGAATCGCAATCGGCAACGTCATCGGAAGCAATATCTTCAACATCTTCCTTGTCCTCGGAGCCTCCGCCACCGTGCGCCCGCTCCCCTTCGGCGAAATAGGCGAAAGCGACCTGATAGTCCTCGCCCTCGCCTGCATCGCCTTCTGGCTGATGGGAGCATTCTTCCGCCGCCGCACATTCACGCGCCCCGAAGGCGCCCTCCTCCTCATCGCCTACATCGCCTACACCTGGCACCTCATCGCCTCCCTCTGACAGCCCCGGACGCCCCCGGCGTCAGTTATCCGGAGGGCGGTTGAGTGTCAGATTATTCTAAACAGGGTCGACGTCGTAGTACACTGTCAGTGCGCGGGTCGTCGGTTGAGCCACGAGCCTGATATAGGCGTCGCGGAGGATTTCCTTCACTTTCGCCATCGAGGCCTCCGACTCGACTTTCAGCATGATCTTGCGGATATAGAGGCTCTGCACTCGGCTCACCGGCGGCTCCTGCACTCCGCTCACCCGCGGACCGAGAAGAGCCCTCAGCTCCGCGGCATAGGCTTCCGCGCATTTCTGCACCACCTCTGGCTCGCGGTGTTTCACGAAAATGTTGATTATCCGCGTGAAAGGGGGATAACTGAATGCGCGTCGCTCCTCGAGCTCGTGCTTGTAAAAGCCCTCGTAGTCGTGGGCGGCGGCATACCTGAGCACCGGGTGCTCAGGATTGTAGGTCTGCACGATTACCCGCCCGCGCTCGCCGCCCGCCCGGCGCCCGGAACGGCCCCCGACCTGTTCGAGCAGGTTGAACGCTCGTTCCGCCGAGCGGAAATCGGGAAAATTTATCAGAGTGTCGGCGCTCAGAACCCCCACAAGCTCCACATTCGCGAAGTCGAGGCCCTTCGTCACCATCTGTGTGCCCACAAGGATGTCCGCCTTCCCCTCCGAAAATTCGTCGATGATTTTCGAGTAGGAATCCTTGTTGCGTGTGGTGTCAAGGTCCATGCGGAGCACCCGGGCCTCGCCGAAGGTCCCGGAGATTTCCTCCTCGGTGCGTTCCGTCCCGAAGCCCACGATTTCCATTGCCGGCTCCCCGCACGAGGGACACAGCTTCGGCATCGGGTACGTGGCCCCGCAGTAATGGCAGCTCAGCATGTTCAGCCGACGGTGGTAGGTCAGCGACACGTCGCAGTAGTCGCACTTGGGCGTGAACTTGCACAGCCTGCACCGCGACAGCGGCGCGTAGCCCCGCCGGTTGTGGAAAAGGATGGCCTGCTTCCCGTGTTTCTTCACGCTGATGTTCACGGCGTCTATGAGTTTGTCGGAGAATATCTCATGATGCATCCTTCCCATCTTGCGCTCGGCCCGGAGGTCCAGCACCTCGATTTCCGGAAGCTCCGCGCCCTCGTACCGTTCCGTGAGGCTCACGAGGCCGAATTTACCCGTCACGGCCTTGTAGTAGGTCTCCACTGTGGGCGTCGCCGAACCGTAGACGGTCTTCGCCCCGTGCATCGACGCGAGCACCGTCGCCGTGTCGCGCCCGTTGTACCGGGGCGCGGGGTCGTACTGCTTGTACGAGGGCTCGTGCTCCTCGTCGACTATCACAAGTCCGAGCTTGGCAAAGGGAAGGAACACCGCCGACCGCGCGCCGATGACCACCAGAGGCTCCGAGGTCCCGAGCATCCGCCGCCATATTTCCACCCGCTCGCTGTCCGAGAATTTCGAGTGGTATATCACCACTTTCGTCCCGAAAACCTTCTGAAGGCGCTTCGTCAGCTGGGTCGTCAGGGCTATTTCCGGAACCAGAAAGAGCGCCTGATTGCCCTGCCGGAGCACGAAGTCGATGAGGTGCAGGTAGATTTCCGTCTTCCCCGAGCCCGTCACGCCGTGCAGGAGCGTCACCTGCTTGTCCTTGAACGAGCGGTGAACCTCCCTCAGAGCCTTCTCCTGCGCCTCCGAGAGCCGGGGGAGGGGAGCGGTCGCGGTAGGTTCATAGGTGAAGCGCGATATTTCCTTGTCGAATATTTCGCACAGTTTCTTGTCCGCGAGAGCCTTCACGTGGGCCCGCGTGACGTCGGCTTTCGCCGCTAATTCCTCCAGGCTCACTTCCCGCAGGGGAGTCGATGCCGGCTGGTTGAAGCCGCTCAGCCCTATTAGAGCAACTAATGCGGCCTCCTGCTTCGCCGAGCGCTTCACCAGGGCGAAGGCCGAGGTCAGCGCTCCGGCCTGCGCGCGGGGCAGAGTCAGGCGCACGTAGGGTTTCCTCACCGCGCGGTAGCGCTCCCTCAGGCGCTCGCTCACGATGCACGCCCCCGAGGCTATGAGCCTGGCAACGGTCCCTTCCGCGCTCCGGCCTTCAGGCAGTCCCGCACCTTTCGCTATGGCTGAGGTCGGCTGTTTGCCCTGTTCGCGGAGATAGGTCAGCACCTTCAGCTCGGCCTCGCCGAGGTCTGCCGGAAGCTGCCCGTCGAGGTCGGGATTTACCTCCACCACGGTCTCGCTCTCCACTTTCAGTCCCGCCGGAAGAGCGGCCTTGAAGACTTCGCCGAGCGTGCATAGGTAGTAGGTCGATATCCAGTTCCAGAACCTCAGCTGCGGATGTCGGATGATGGGTGCAGGGTCGAGGACGCTTATGATTTCCTTGGCCTTCATCCCTTCCGGACGAGGGACTTCCGTGGCCTGCACTATCCCGGTGTAGAAATGCCGCGCCCCGAAAGGCACGAGCACACGGGAGCCCACGCGCACCTCTTCCGGCGGCATTCCCGCCGGAAGGGCATAGGTGAAGGCTCCCTGGACCGGTACGGGAAGAATGACGTTAACGTAGGGCATCCTCTTCCGTCCGGAGCACAGAGTCTATGATTTCGTAGGCGCCACGGGCGTAGGCATTCGCGCTGGAGTCGAGCCCCGCCTCGCGGAGGCCTGTCTCCCTCGCGCGGATGGCGAAGACGCCTTTCTCGCGCTCCATGGAATTGGCAGGCGCGCTCATGGCCTCGCGGGCGTCGCGTCTTCCGGTCTCCTCGGCTGCTTCTGTCGCCCGTCTGCTTCCGTCGCCGCCGGCGCATGCGCCGAGCATCCCCGAGAGGATGAGCACGGCGAGGGGTATGTAGTGTCCTGTGTTTTTCAAGATTGGCCCGGGCTTAGAATACCTTGATGTTGATGTAGCGTTTCGGGTGCGCCTTGATGTCCGTGAACAGCGAGTCGAGCGAGACGACGGTCTTGTTGATGTTGTTGTAGAGTGCCGGGTCCTGAGTCAGCATTCCGACGGTCGAATTCGGGTCGTTGAGCTGTTCGGAGAGCTCCCGGAGGTTAGAGCCTGTCTTCTCGAGGTCCATAAGCAGGCTGTCGATGCGCGCCTGGCTGAGCTGGGCGCTCAGCTCCGAGAAGTTGCCGGTGATGGTGTCGACGTTTGTGGCTATGCTGCGGATATTGGCCGTGGCCGGACCGAGGTCGGCGAGCATCTTCGAGAGGGTCCGCGAGCTCCGCGCGAGGTCGGCAGTGATGGCATCGAGGCGCGAGATGGAGGTCTGGAGTGCCGGATTCCCGGTAATGGCGTTGAGATTGGTCAGAAGAGTGTCGATTTTGGGAATTACGGCACTCACTGCGGGAAGAAGGTTGTCCGTGACATTTCCCATCAGGCCGGACCCGACTTTGCCCTGAAGTGTGTCGCCGAGCGCCATGTAACGCTCGCCCTTGCCTAACTTCAGCACGATGGAGGCCGTACCGAGAAGGTCCGTCGTCAGCGTGGCCTCCGTTCCTTCGGGAACGCGGAGGTTCTTGTCGAGGGAAAGCTCCACGACGATGTTCCCGGCCGTGTCGTACTGATACTGTATCGTGTGTACCTGACCGACCTTGAAGCCGTTGATGGTGACGGGAGCGGACTCCGCCAGACCTTCGACGCTGGGGTAGGAGGCGTAGTAGTAGTTGGCGGGGTGGAAGAGGTTGATGCCCTTCAGGAACTGGATGCCGAAGAACAGAATCAGCAACGCCACTATGGCGCAGAGGGCGATGACGATTTCTTTCCGGAAAATCTTTTTCATATGGGGGAATGTGCTGTTGAGGTGTCTGAATCCTTGTTGTTTATCTCTAACGGCCGCTCTGTGCCGATTGTTTGTGGTGCCGGTAATATTCCTTTATGGCACGGAAGAGCGCTTCCGCGCATTTTTTCTGTCCTGCTGCCGAGCTGAGGAATTTCTCGGCCGCAGGGTTGCAGATGAAGTCGAGTTCGACAAGTACCGAGGGCATGCTTGTCGACCAAAGTACCCAGAAGCCCGCCTGACGCACTTCCTTGTCCGCGCGCCCGGCGTGGCGGATGAGCTGGTTCTGCATCAGCGAGGCCATCTCCAGGCTCTGCCGGATGTGGGCGTCCTGATTTAGCTCGAAGATTATGTAGCTCTCCGAGGAATTGGGGTCGAAGCCCTGATAGGTGGCCGAATAGTCCTCCTCAAGCTCCATCACGGCGTTCTCGCGCATGGCCACGTTGAGGTTGCTCTCGCTCTTGTGGAGGCCGAGCGTGTAGACCGACGCTCCGTGGATGCTCTCGCGCCCGCGCGTCCGTCGGTCGACGGAATTGACGTGGATGCTCACGAAGAAGTTGCCTCTCGCGCGGTTAGCTATTCCCGCGCGCTCCTGAAGGGAGATGAAGCGGTCGTCCGAGCGCGTGTAGACCGTCCGTATGCTGTCGCCGAATTCCTCGTCGACCATCTTCCCGAGCAGCTTCGCCACGTTCAGTACTATGGTCTTCTCGTTGGTGAGCTTCCCCACGCAGCCGAAGTCCTTGCCGCCGTGCCCGGGGTCGAGCACGAGGGTGAAGGGCTTCTTTTCCTTTCCGGCCTTTCGCGGCGCGGCGGTGAGGCCGGCCGGTGAAAGAAGAAGTGCGCTTGCGAGCAGGAGAGAGAGGAGTCTGTGCATGGTCGGGGTAGGGGCGGAGGCTGGAATCAGCCTCCGAAATTGTCGTAGTGGATGTTTTCTGGCTCGACACCAAGGGAGTCGAGCATTCCGTTCACGGCCTTGCTCATCGGGCCGGGGCCGCACATGTAGTACTCGATGTCCTCGGGGTTTTCGTGGTCCTTGAGATAGGTGTCGTAGATTACCTGGTGGACGAAGCCGGGGGTGTACTTCACGCCCGCGGCATCGGCGGCGGGGTCGGGACGGTCGAGCGCGAGATGGAACTTGAAGTTCGGGAACTCTTTCTCGAGCTGCAGGAAGTCGTCGAGGTAGAAGACCTCGTTCAGGGCGCGGGCGCCGTAAAAGAAGTTCATCTTGCGGTCGGTGGTGTGAAGGGTCTTGGTCATGTGCATAATCTGAGCGCGGAGGGGCGCCATGCCCGCGCCGCCGCCAATCCACATCATCTCCTTCTTCGAGTCGAAAATCGGGTGGAAGTCGCCGTAGGGGCCGCTCATCCGCACCTTTTCGCCCTGCTTGAGCGAGAAGATGTAGCTCGACGCGATGCCGGGCATAACGTCCATGAAGCCTACCTGGGGTTTCGGCTTGAAGGGCGGGGTGGCGATGCGCACCGTCAGCATGAAGCGGTCGCCCTCGGCGGGATAGTTGGCCATGGAGTAGGCGCGCACGGTGGTCTCCGTGTTGCGGCACTTGAGGCCGAAGAGTCCGAACTTCTCCCATGCGGGAAGATATTCGGCGCCGATGGATTCCTTGTCGATGTCCTTGTCGTAGTCCATCTCGAAAGGCGGAATCTTGATCTGCGCGTAGGAGCCGGGGATAAAGTCCATATGCTCGCCGGCAGGAAGCGCCACGATGAATTCCTTGATGAAGGTGGCGACGTTCTTGTTGGAGATGACCTCGCATTCGTATTCCTTGACGTCGAGGGCCGAGGCAGGAACCTCGATTTTCATGTCCTGCTTCACCTTCACCTGACAGGCCAGACGCCAGTTGTCCTTGATTTCCTTGCGGGAGAAATGCACGGTCTCGGTCGGGAGGATTTCGCCCCCGCCTTCAAGCACCTGGACGCGGCACTGGCCGCAGGAGCCCTTACCGCCGCAGGCTGAGGGCAGGAAAATGTCCTTGTCGGCCATGGCCGAAAGAAGCGGTTTGCCCGAGGGAACGATGGCCACGCGCCCGTCGTTGTAGGTGATGTTGACGTCGCCGCTGTGGACGAGGAAATGTTTGGCCACAAGGAGGACAATCACTAAGAGGAGTGTCACTCCGAGGAATATGCCCACTCCGGCAAGAAATGTCAGGCCGGAGGCTGTCATTGCGGGAATATTGAGAGCTGTCGTGTACATTTTTGCCGGATAATCAGATTTTGATTCCTAAGAAGCTCATGAACGCTATGCCCATCAGAGCCGTGAGGATGAAGGTTATGCCCACGCCCTTGAGCGGGGCGGGAATGTTCGAGTACTGCGCGATGCGCTCGCGCATCGCCGCTATGGCCGTGATGGCAAGGAGCCAGCCGAGGCCCCAGCCGCCGCCGGCGCAAACTGCCGTCCAGACCGAGGTCCATTCCCGCTGCTGCATGAACAGCGAGCCGCCCAGGATGGCGCAGTTCACGGCTATCAGCGGCAGGAAGATGCCGAGCGACGCGTAGAGCGCCGGAGCATACTTTTCCACGGCCATCTCCACAAGCTGCGTCATCGACGCGATGACGGCGATGAAGATGATGAGCGAGAGGAAGCTGAGGTCCACGTCGGCGTATTCCGGACCGAGCCAGCTCAGGGCGCCGGCGCGGAGTACGTAGGTTTCGAGAAGGTAGTTGATGGGGAGCGTGATCGTCAGCATGAAGGTCACGGCTATGCCGAGTCCGAAGGCCGTCCGCACGTTCTTGCTCACGGCAAGGAACGAGCACATGCCCAGGAAGTAGGCGAAAATCATGTTGTCGACGAATATCGACCGTATGAATATGTTGAAATTCTCCATTGTTCAGTCGTATAGAGGTGTTCGGAGGCTTGTCTGCCGGTTTATTCCTTGTCCTGGAGGTCCTTGTTGTAGCTGCGGTGAACCCAGATGATGCAGGCCACGACGATGAGCGCCATGGGAGGCAGAATCATCAGGCCGTTGTTGGCGTAACCGAAGTCGTAGAAGGACTGGGGCACTACCTGATAGCCGAGCAGCGTCCCCGAGCCCAGAAGCTCGCGGAAGAAGCCCACGATGACGAGAATCATGGCGTAGCCTATGCCGTTGCCGACGCCGTCGAGGAACGAAGGCCAGGGCTTGTTGGCCATCGCAAAGGCTTCGAGGCGCCCCATCAGGATGCAGTTCGTGATGATGAGCCCGATGAACACGCTCAGCTGCTTGCTCACGTCGTAGGCGTAGGCCTGAAGAAGCTGGGAGACTATCACCACCAGCCCGGCCACGACCACAAGCTGGACAATGATGCGGATGTTGACGGGGATGGTGTTGCGTATCAGGGAGATGATGACGTTGCTGAAAGCCAGCACGGCTATTACCGAAAGGCCCATCACTATCGCGGGCTCAAGTTTCGCCGTTACGGCGAGCACCGAGCAGATACCGAGAATCTGGACGATGACAGGGTTGTTCTTCGAGAACGGATTGAAGAACACGCTGCGGGAGGTTGTTTTTTCAGCCATTATTCTACCTGGATTTTATCGGATTTGTTAGCTTCGTATCTGAGGAAAGCCGCATAGGGCTTCAGACAGTTGTCGAGCATCGACCCGACGCCTTTCGAGGTGATTGTGCCGCCGGACACGCCGTCGACATAGTCCTCGTCGCCCTGCGGCTTCTGGCCGGCCTTGACCACGGCCACGGGGAGGAACTCGCCCCCCTTGAAGAGCCGCTTGCCCTCGAAGCTGTCGCAGAATTTCGGTTTCTCGATTTCGGCGCCGAGGCCCGGAGTCTCCCCCTGATGGGCGAAATAGGCGCCGTAGATTGTGCTCGCGTCGGCGTCGAGGGCCACATAGCCCCAGATCGGGCCCCAGAGCCCCGCGCCGTAGAGCGGAAGGATATATTTCCGTGAACCGTCCGCGAGGCGGCAGACGTACACGGGAAGCTCCCGCTCGCTGTCCGGTTTCTTGATTTCCTGAGCCACGTTCACGGCGAAGGCGTCAGCCCCTTCAACCTTGCGGCCTTCCGAGTCGACCACGAAGGTCTCGGGAATGTACTCCCTGTATGCGGGGATTATCGAGTCGGCGGCGGGCGTGATGTGTACGCTCGCGAGTATCTGGCGCATCTTGTCGGCGTCTGCGTTGGCCTGCTGGCGGCTCTTCAGCGAGATGGACGTGAAGGCCAGTCCGGCACCGACCACTACCACGAGGACGATGATGTATATCAGCGTGTAGACATTGCTTTGCTTGTTCATGATGTCTCTCTGCGTTTTACTTGTTAGACGAGCGTACGAGGCGCGCCATGCGCCGGCGGACATTGGCTTCGACAACACACCAGTCGATGAGCGGCGCGAAGCAGTTCATCAGGAGCACCGCAAGCATCGCGCCTTCCGGGTAGCCGTTGTTGTAGGTGCGGATGACTACCGCTATGGCGCCCGTGAGGAAGCCGTAGATGTATTTTCCCTTTGTCGTGCGCGAGGAGGTCACGGGGTCGGTTGCCATGAAAACGGCCGCGAAAGCCAGACCGCCGTACAGCAGCTGCTCCCACGGGGCTATAGCCGAGATGGGGTAGAGGGGCGACTCGAACATGTGGGCCACCCAGCCCATGAAGAGCGCGCCGGCGAACACCGAGAGCATGACCCTCCACGAGGCAATCCCCGCGAGCATCAGCAGAAGGCCTCCGACAAGAATCAGCAGCGTGGATGTCTCGCCCATGCTTCCGGGCATCAGGCCGAGGAAGGCGTCCCACGTCGAGATGGCGCTTCCGGCTGTGCCCGTCACGGCGTCGGCGCCCTGCGAGAGCTGACCGAGAGGCGTGGCGCAGGTGAAGCCGTCGGCAACGGCCGGACCGAAGCCGAAGGGCTGCCCCGTGGCCACGAACACCTTGTCGCCCGACATGTGGGCCGGATAGGAGAAGAAGAGGAACGCGCGCGTGACGAGCGCGACGTTCAGAAGGTTGTAGCCCGTGCCGCCGAATACTTCCTTGGCGAAAATCACCGCGAAGGCAACGGCCACGCCGAGCATCCACACCGACACTTCCGGCGGGCAGATCATCGGCACGAGAATGCCCGTCACGAGGAAGCCCTCCTGGATTTCCTCATGGCGTTTCTGGGCCACGATGAACTCGATTCCGAGTCCGACCACATACGACACCACCAGCCGCGGGAGAACCGTCAGGAAGCCGTAGAAGAGCATCGCCCAGAATTGCCCGGACGTCTCCGCGCCGGCGGCAAGCCAGTGCTGGTAGCCGATATTGTACATTCCGAACACGAAGCAGGGCATCAGCGCGAGGATGACGATGGTCATCGTGCGCTTCGAGTCTATGCTGTCGTGGATATGGGTGGTGTAGCGAGCCCCCGATGTGGTCCGCGGGGAGTAGAGAAAGGTTTCAAAGCCGTCGAACACCGACTGGAAGGCGTGGTATTTTCCTCCGGGCTCGAACTGGGGCTTTATCTTGTCGAGATAGGTTCTTAGACGTGACACTTTATCTTCTTTTGTGATTGTTGGCTTATTCGAGTTCTTTGCGGAGGTAGTCGAGGCCGTCGCGGACAATCTGCTGCAGCGGGAGCTTCGATGTGTCGGCGAATTCCGCCAGGGCGAAGTCCTCGGGAGCTACTTCGTAGATGCCCAGGCGCTCCATGTTGTCGATGTCCTTGGCGATGATGGCTTTCAGAAGGTATTCCGGCAGGATGTCCATGGGCATATACTTGTCGTACTCGCCGCTCATTATCATGGCCCGTCGGCCGCCGTTCAGGCGCGCGTCCGGAGCGAACTTCTTGCGGGCCAGGCTGAAGGGGAAGGACGGT
This sequence comes from uncultured Porphyromonadaceae bacterium, assembly GCA_902491515.1. Taxonomy (GTDB): domain Bacteria; phylum Bacteroidota; class Bacteroidia; order Bacteroidales; family Muribaculaceae; genus CAG-873. The sequence continues at coordinate 4,145 of CABUIC010000021.1, read as the reverse complement.
TTTACGCTGGTCTTCGAGGGGGCGAGGCTCGCCCAGCCCATGAACTCGTCCACGTCGTCGCCCTCGGGGATTACCGTCACCTGACGGTAGGGGAAGCGGAGGTAGCCCTCCATGTCCTCGCGGACGCCCGTCAGTACGTTGCCGCTGATTATGCGCTTGTGGGCCGCGTTGTCCTTTATGTTCCCTTCGAGGATGGTGCTCAAGGGCGCTCCGTCGAGGGCTTTCACGAGGCAGGGAGTCCTGACCTCCGAGCCGGTCACGGCCACGGTGTTGTCGAAGCTGACGTGGCCCGTGAGCGAGAGCTCGCCGATGCGGAGCATGGTCGTGGCATCAAGGGTCCACACCCGCTCGCCCTTGTTCAGGGGCCGGGTGGCGGCGATGATGCTCCCGGGGAGAGACGAGGGGTAGGGCCCTTCGGCCTGAACGGTCTCGACGCCGGGAATTGTCCAGCCCTTGGCCCCCATGTGGGCCGAAACGGCATGGCCCGTGACGAAGTAGACCTTTCCGTCGGTGAGCTTGCCGAGGATTTCAGCGGCCCGCGCGAGGCATTTCCCCGTGTTCGGCGCATCCCATGCCATTACGGGCGATACGGCCAGCGGAGCGTTGTCGAAGGCCATGACGTAAATGTCGCGTACCTTGTCGACGCCCGCCGAGGGCACTACGTCGTAGGGCCGCTCGCGGAAGCGGGCGAGAAGTCCCGCCTTTGCCAGCGTTGCGGCGATTTCAGCGCCGTCGCGGCCGAGCGGTTTTTCTTCGTTGGTCAGTGTTTCCTGATTCTCCGAGGCTTCGATTTCCACGCGGAGGATGCGACGGCGGTCGCCGCGGACCACGGCCTTGACCGTCCCCCGGACCGGCGAGACGAGGCTCATCGCCTCGTAGTCTTTGTTTATGAGAACCGGGGCTCCGGCCTCTACGGCATCGCCTTCACGCACAACGGCTTTCGGCTTGAACCCCGGATAGTCGTCGGGGCAGACGGCGTATGTCGCCGCCGACACCCGGCGGCAGTTCCTGACTGCTTCCGGCAGGTTGGTAATGCCGCCTTCCAGCCGGAGATTCAGTCCTTTTTTTATTCGGATATTCATTGTAAGGAGTCTGTGAAATAGGTTCACTACGCAAAATATCGGCAAATATACAAAAAATCCTAAAAACTATCGCCAGTCCCTCTCCATGCTTAACATATAATAACACCAGCCCCGTCCGGTGATAACGGGCGGGGGTGGCGTTTTGCGTCTGAGGGGTGTCTCCGTGTCCGGAGGGCAGTTGTGTGGATGCAGGGTCTACCGGCACCGGATGATTCCGTGCCTGTCCGTCACGACGAAGTCCACGGCCACGTCGAAGGGGTCCGCGTCGATTTCGTCGACGAGCTGGAAGCCGTAGCAGACTCCCACCTTCGTCAGCCCGCGGCCCGCGCCCGAGAGAAGTCGGTCGTAGTAGCCCTTCCCGCGCCCCACGCGGTTTCCCCGGCGGTCATAGGCCATGGCCGGAACTATGACGAGGTCTATGTCCCTGATGTCCACGGTGTCCGTGCCGTCAGGCTCCTCGATACTGAAGGCGCCGAGGTGCATCCGCGAGCGCTCGTAGGGCAGGATTTCGAGGTTCAGGCCGTTCACGCGCGGCAGATAGAATTCCTTGCCGTCGTGGCGCCGCCCGAAGAAGGCCCGCGTCGACAGTTCGTCCGGAAGGGAGTGGTACAGCAGGATGCGCCGGGCAACCGTAAAGGCCGCCATGCGTTCCACAGCCTCGAACACCCGCGCCGCAGCCGCGGTTTTCTCCTCTTCGTCGAGGAGGGCTTTCCGGGCGCGGATGCTGCGCCTGATCTCGTCTTTTTTCATGTCTTATTGTTCTTTCAGGCCGACGGGGAAGTCGGCCGCGCCGTTCTTTATCTGTTTCAGGGCTTCGAGAACCACGGGGTCGTCGGTGTTGATAATCTCGTAGTACGAGGAGATGCCGAGGATGTCCCGCGCGATGAGGCCCTTTATCTGATTAACAATAAGACGGCGCGATGGTTCGATGTAATACCATCTCGGACGGATGTTCCCGACCTCGTTGGCGTATTTTACGAACCACTGGAGTATCACCGCGTCCGAGGGAAGCATCTTCACGAGCTCCGCCGTGGTCTCCGCCTCCGAAAGCCTGTCGCGGTTGAGGTCGCAGAACTCGAAGGCGTATTTCTGGAGAAGTCCCGCGTTGGCCACGCTTATGTAGTAGGGCGTCACGCCGCTTGTGTCGGCGGGTACGAACACATCCGGAATGATGCCGCCGCCTCCGAACACCTCGCGCCCGGAAATGAGCGTGTGGAACACCTGGGTGGAGTCGACCTTGATGCTGTCGGCCACGAAGCTCTCGCCCCGGCGGTAGCGGTCGGCAAGGTCCATGGTGTACTCCGTGTTCTTCCCGCGGGTGAAGGTCTTCTGTATGCACCGGCCCGAGGGCGTGTAGTAGCGCTGTACCGTCAGGCGTATCTGCGAGGAGTCCTCGAGCTCGAAGGGATGCTGCACAAGGCCCTTGCCGAAGGTCCGGCGGCCCACCAGAAGCCCGCGGTCGTTGTCCTGTATGGCTCCCGCGAAGATTTCGCTGGCGCTCGCCGTGTATTCGTCGAGGAGCACCACCAGCCGCTCACGCTCGAAGGAGCCCGTGCGGTCGGAGGCGAGTACGGAATTGTCCCTGAGCTGACGCCCGCGGGTGCTCACCAGCACCGTGGGCTCGCCGAAGAACTCGTTGGCCATCAGCACCGCGGGCTGCATATATCCGCCGCCGTTGCCGCGCAGGTCGAGAACGAGGTTCCGCGCCCCCTGAAAGCGCAGTTCGTTGAAGCTCCGCAGGAAGTCGGGATAGGTCGCGTCGGAGAATTTGCTGATTTTCAGGTAGGCCGTCGAGTCGTTGAGCATGTAGGCGGCGTCGACCGGTGTCACCGGGATTTCCACGCGGATCAGGTCGTAGTCGATGGGCTTGGGCGAGTTCATGCGCTTGACTGTCACCTTCACGGGCGTGCCTTCCGCGCCGCGGAGCATGTTGAACACGCTGTCCGTCGTCACTTCCGGGCCCGTGATGTTCTTGCCGTCCACCTTGATGATGCGGTCGCCGGCCTGCATGCCGGCGCTTTCTGCCGCGCCTCCGGTGATGACCTCCACCACGTACAGCGTGTCCTTGACCATTTGGAACTGTATGCCTATCCCGTAGAACGAGCTTTCCAGCTCCCGCTCCGAGCGCGAGCGCTCGGCTGCCGAGATGTATACGGAGTGGGGGTCCAGGTTCGTCAGGATTTCCCGGAGGGATATTTCCACGAGGCTGTCGAGAGGAACGTCGTCGACGTAGTTCTCCTCGATTATGTCGAACACCTCGTTGAGCTTCTGCCGCGCCGCGGACTGCTCGGAGGTGTGCGTGAGACCTATTCCTATCCATATTCCGGCGACAAGGGCCACGGCCACGGCCGCCGGGAGCATGTAGAGGTATTTGATATACTTATTCGAGTTCATTTATATGGAGGCATTCGATGCCGGCGCGGCGGAGAAGGTCGATTCCGTCACTCAGGCGGTATAGTTCGTTGAAAACTACTCGTTTGATTCCAGACTGGATGATGAGTTTCGAGCACTCCAGACAGGGAGAGGCCGTCACGTACAGCGTGGCCCCCTCGCTGGAGTTGTTGCTCCGCGCCACTTTCGTGATGGCGTTGGCCTCGGCGTGAAGCACGTAGGGCTTCGTGTGCGCTCCGCTCTCGTCCTCGCAGACGTTCTCGAAGCCCGAGGGGGTGCCGTTGTAGCCGTCGGAGATGATCATCTGGTCCTTGACGATGAGGGCTCCGACCTTACGGCGCACGCAGTAGGAGTTCTCTGCCCAGATTTTGGCCATACGCAGGTAGCGCTTGTCCAGAAGGATTTTCTTTTCTTCGTTGCTTGGCTCGCTGTTCACGGTGTGGGGTGGGGATTTGTTTAATTTGCAAAGTTAAGCATTTTTCCCGTAAATTGTCCCACTACCTCAAAATTTTTCCCTTTCGCGCCTATAACCCATTGCTAACACATTGGAACCCGGCAGGGACGCGCCACGCCGCGTCTGCCTCTCCCGTATAAAAAACGCCCCCTCCGAGCCACAGGTACAACCGTCCGCGATAGCGTATTGAATCCTGCCTGTATAAGTTCTAACTTTGC
>CABUIC010000020.1 GCA_902491515.1 uncultured Porphyromonadaceae bacterium | reverse complement strand
GTAGGTAACCGCCCCTAACCGAGACCGCGACTCCCCCAAAGGAGCCGCGGTCTTTTTTTTTGCCACTATGACCCATACTCTACTCTTTGAAACAAAAAAAGAGAAGCTTTTTCATGCTTCTCTTTTTCGTGTACCCGGACCCGGGATCGAACCGGGATGGGTTGCCCCAACGGTGTTTGAGACCGTCGCGTCTACCGATTCCGCCATCCGGGCGTACATTTGCGGTGCAAAGTTAGGGCTTTTGCCCCTAATCTGCAAATTTTTCATCTTAAATCGTGCCGTTGTGACGTTCTTTTTGCTAATTTTGCAAGATATTACCTAACTCCCGACATCAAGCACCGACTTTGACCAATGAGAAAATGGCGAATTGAGGACAGCGAGGAGCTGTACAATGTACGCGGCTGGGGTCGCAATTATTTTTCAATCAATGAGAAGGGCCACGTGGTCGTGACCCCCAGGCCCGACGACGCGCCTGTCGACCTCAAGGATGTGCTCGACGAGCTTCAGCTCCGCGATGTCCCTGCTCCCGTACTGCTTCGCTTCCCGGACATCCTCGACAACCGCATCGAGAAAATCTCCAACTGTTTTGAACGCGCCTCCGAAGAGTACGACTACAAGGCCAAGAACTATATGATTTACCCCATCAAGGTGAATCAGATGCGCCAGGTGGTCGAGGAAATCGTAAGCTACGGCAAGAAGTTCAATATCGGTCTGGAAGCCGGTTCGAAGCCTGAGCTTCATGCCGTGCTCGCCACGAATATCGCCGAGAATGCTCTCATAATCTGTAACGGCTACAAGGACGAGGCTTACATCGAGCTCGCCCTCCTTGCACAGAAGATGGGCCGTAGGATTTATCTCGTGGTCGAGAAGCTCAATGAGCTGCGTCTGATTGCAGATATTGCAAAAAAGCTGAAAATCGAGCCAAATGTCGGCATCCGCATCAAACTCTCGAGCATGGGGTCGGGTAAATGGAGCGAGAGCGGAGGCGACTCATCGAAGTTTGGCCTCAATTCTTCCGAACTTCTCGAGGCCCTCGACATTCTCGAGCGCCGCGACATGAAGCAATGTCTCAAGCTTATCCATTTCCACATCGGCAGTCAGATCAATAAAATCCGCGTAATAAAGAACGCACTCCGCGAGGCCACGCAGTTCTATGTCCAGCTCTCGAAGATGGGCTTTGACGTGGATTTCATCGACATCGGGGGCGGACTCGGCGTGGACTACGACGGAACCCGCAGCTCCTCGAGCGAGAGCTCAATGAACTATTCCATTCAGGAGTATGCAAACGATGCTGTGTCGGCAATAGTGGACGTGTGCACCAAGAACGACCTCCGTCAGCCCAACATCATCACTGAGAGTGGACGCTCCCTCACGGCTCACCATTCAATCCTCATCTTCAATGTCCTCGAGACAACCCAGCTGCCCAAGTGGAACGACTCCCACGAGCTCCCCGAAGGAGCCCATGAGCTCGCGGTAGAGCTCTATGACATCTGGGACCGCCTCGACACGAGCCGACTCTTCGAGAGCTGGCACGACGCCCTGCAGATCCGCGAGGAGGCCCTTGAGCGTTTCAGCCTGGGACTCCTTGACCTCCGCACCCGTGCGCAAATCGAGAAGCTCTTCTGGAGCATCGCCCGCGAAGTCGGCGACATCGCCTCGTCGATGAAGCACGTCCCCGAAGACCTCCGGAAGATTTCAAAGATGATCCCCGACAAGTATTTCTGCAATTTCTCGCTCTTCCAGTCGCTTCCCGACACCTGGGCAATAGACCAGATTTTCCCCATCATGCCCATTTCCCGGCTCGACGAGAAGCCCACGCGCACCTGTACAATCCAGGACATCACCTGCGACAGCGACGGCAAGATCGCCAGCTTCATTTCCTCCCACGGCACCGTTCCCGCCCTTCCCGTCCATCCTCTCAAGAACGGCGAGACATATTATATCGGCGTCTTCCTCGTGGGCGCATACCAGGAAATACTCGGCGACATGCACAACCTCTTCGGCGACACCAACGCCGTCCATATCTCCGTCTACAAGGACCGCTACGAAATAGAGCAGATTATCGAGGGCGAGAGCGTCGACGAGGTGCTCGATTACGTCCAGTTCAACGCCAAGAAGCTCGTGCGTAACGTCGAGGCATGGGTGACGGCATCCATGAAGGCCGGGACGATAACCCCCGAGGAGGGCCGGAATTTCATAAGCACCTACCGCGCCGGCCTCTTCGGCTACACATATCTCGAGAACTGACCCCGGGAACCGCACGATGCGCTATTTCATTGACCTCGCATACCTCGGCGGCGCCTTCCACGGCTGGCAGGTCCAGCCGGGCGACACGACCGTCCAGGAGCGTCTGGAGCTCGCGCTCGGGACGCTCTTGAAGTGCGGCCGCGTCCCAGTGACGGGCGCGGGACGTACCGACGCCGGAGTCAATGCCCGAAGGATGATAGCGCACGTCGATCTGCCCGAGGGCGCCGATCCTGCGGACGGACGTTTTCTGCGCGGTCTGAACAGCATCTGCGGCCACGACGTAGCCGTCTATTCGTTTACTCCCGTTGCGCCGGACGCCCACGCCCGCTTCGACGCGACGGAGCGCTCCTACCGCTATTTCATCCATACGCTCAAGGATCCCTTCGCCCGCGCCGGAGGGCTTTCCTGGGGCGCGCCCTGGCCTCTGGATTTTGAGGCCATGAACGAGGCCGCGGGCCTCATCCTCGGACACCGGGACTTCACGTCCTTCTCCAAGCTCCACACCGATGTGAAAACCAATCTCTGCGACCTCCGCGCTGCCTCATGGCAGCCCGTCGACGGCGAGCCGGGACGCTGGTACTTCGAAATCCGAGCCGACCGTTTTCTGCGCAATATGGTGCGCGCTGTCGTGGGCACGCTCGTCGAAGTGGGACGCGGCAAGATTCCCCCCGAGGGCATTCTCCGGATTCTCGACGCAAAGGACCGATGCGCCGCAGGAACCAGCATGCCCGGCGAAGCGTTGTTCCTCTGGGATGTGAAATACCCGTATTTCACTGCCCCCGAGCGTGTTAAACTATAAAATCCCAGAGTTGGGCGTAATATCCAGACCGGCGGCTTCGACAAGCTGTCGGTCTTTCTTCATAACCTCGGCAGGAATCCACTTTTCGTCCACCCTTACTGTTCTGACACGGCTGAGACTGCGCACCATATCCATAGGTGCAAATTTGTTGCTCAGTTCGGCTTTTTTGAGCCGTTCACTCAAATCATAGTACCATTGCAGGGCGAGCAGACAGATAAATGTCCATGCCTCCAGTGATTTTTCATCCTGCATATAAGAGTGATCGGCCTCGATGATGTTCTTGAAGGCATCTATGGCCTGCTCCACATCTCCACGGGTCTTATAGTCAAGATACACGTGCTCGGCATTCTTGCCGGAGGTTGTCATCAGCGCCAACGTGCCGAACTGCAGCGCCTTGGCCTTATAATTTTCCATAGTATATCCTTCCATATCGGGATTGAACACACGGCGCATGTAATCTTCCGATTCATCGCTTCGATGAGCCTCATCAAGATACAGGAACACCTCGTGACCGTCAATCTCGAAGCGTTTCCACCATATCGGGCGCTTATGATAGAGGAAAGCGCCATCCGCCCCCTCATTGGTCCTCGATGCGAAAATGCTGTAATCCAACCCCTTTGTAGAGCGTCTCAGCGACATTATGAACTTTATTCCCAACTCGTCGAGCTTTTCTATATTGGATGCTGACTGGAAGCCCTTGTCGATAATCGCCACTCCGTCGCGCATTCCGGAGTCCTCCACGCAGACTTTGAATGCACTCACATCCTTTATGCTTCCGGGCATTAGCCTATAATATACAGGCAGGTGTTTGGCGCAGTTGAATATCCATATTATGTTGACAGCCGTATCAAACGCCCCTTTCTTTGTTTTTGTCAACTGCGGATAGTCCATGCAGCGTAATGCATAAAGCTGGTCGGTGCCGTCAAATATGATGTTGTCATTCGGATCTATATAACTACGCATGAACTCCGTGATTTTGTCCCGGCGTGTGCCCAGATTATGCATAAAGCCGGATAACGCGTTGGCTGACAAACCTCTTGTCCCAATCTTCTGCGACAGAAAACTATCAGAGAAATCTCCCGCCACTCGTCTCATGGGCGACTGAAAGCGCAGACGGCAATAGGCCAGCGATACGATACGTGGCCAGTCTTCGGGGAAGATGGTCTTCAATCGGTCAATACACGGCTTCTGCTCTTGCAGAATATAGTCGGAAAGACTATATTCCTTGACCTCTCCGATGCGCGGTTCCGTAACTTCAGCCGGTTTGTCCGACTTCAGCTCCTCTATCTCACGCTCCATAATCCGCTTGCGCGACTCCTTGAAGCCCCCGGCCTCGGTTATCGAGCCAAGATACTTGCCTGTGATTTTGCGGGCACGTTTCTTTTCCTTGTCATACACGCTGCTGCACTCATACAACTTGTAGAGCGCATCGTTCACTCGTCGAAGTTCGGTTCCGGGGCGACGGAATTTTACTGCCCAGTCAGGAGGTGTCATATTCGTTAGATATTACGCTAAGACGTAATACTAAATTACAACATTTCTTTGACATGGCAAAATTATTTACCTGAAAACAAACGCCGTGGCGAAACAAATCGCCTCGGTGCTCATATATTACGTCGATTTATGGGATTTTATAGATTAAAACAAGCTCTTTCGAATGAAATTTGGAAAGCCGATGAATCGTAGCAATATTGTCAAAGCGAATGCAGAACGGAAACTGGCTATATGTCGGGAGATGGCTATTGAAATGATGTGTAGGGCCTCTGATGAAATAAGGCCTATTTATAACACGACTAAATAAAATGGTTGTTACGAAAAGATTGCCATGAGAGAGATGGGTGTAAACCGGGTTATGGCCGATTGAACTATACAGCTCTCTAACCGATGGGCTTCCATAAGATATCAGGGAAAGGTAAGACTTCTAAAATATTACAGTTTAGAAATCAACGAGTCCTGTACATAGTAAGCTCTAAGCTCTACCCTCTCTGTCCCGGATAGGCCTCGAGGGCTTTGCGGAGGACGTGCATTGCCGCGCGAAGGTCGTGCTTGTTCAGGACATACGCTATGCGCACCTCGTCGCGCCCGAGCTCGGGCGAGGAGTAGAAGCCGGAGGCCGGAGCCATGAACACCGTCTGCCCCTCATACTCGAACTCCCGGAGGCACCACTGGCAGAATTTGTCTGCGTCGTCGACCGGCAGACGGGCCACCGTGTAGAAGGCGCCCATCGGAATCGGCGAGTAGCACCCGGGAATCTTGTTTATCTCGTCGATGAGGAGGTTGCGGCGCTCGACGTATTCGTTGTACGTCTCGAGCATATATTCCGGAGTGGCGTCGATGCTCGCCTCGGCCACAATCTGGCCCAGCAATGGCGGACTCAGGCGCGCCTGGCAGAATTTCATCACGGTTTTCCTAAGCTCCTTGTCCTTGGTGATGAGCGCGCCGATGCGGATGCCGCACTCGTTGTAGCGTTTCGACACCGAGTCGATGAGCACAACCTGGTTCTCGATGCCCGGCAGATGGAAGGCCGAGATGTAGGGCGCGCCTGTGTAGCAGAACTCGCGGTATACCTCGTCCGAGAACAGGTAGAGGTCGTGGGCCTTCACCATGTCGCGCAGCTGGAGCATCTCCTTCATCGTGTAGAGGTAGCCCGTCGGGTTGTTGGGGTTGCAGATCAGGATGCCCTTCGTGCGGGGGGTGATAAGCTCCTCGAATTTCTCCATCGGCGGCAGACGGAAGCCGTCGTCGATGCTCGAGGGTATGGTCACGATTTTGGCGCCCGCGGAGATTGCGAAGGCCATGTAGTTGGCGTAGGCCGGCTCCGGCACGATGATTTCGTCGCCCGGGTCGAGGCAGGCCATGAAGGCGAAAAGCACCGCCTCCGAGCCGCCGCTCGTGATGATGATGTCGTCGGCGTCGACCTCGATGTTGAAGCGGGAGTAGTAGCCCCGCAGTTTCTCGCGGAGCGACAGCATGCCGTCCGACGGACTGTATTCAAGGATTTTGCGGTCGATATGGCGGAGAGCCTCGAAGGCTTCGGGGGGCGTGGGGAGGTCGGGCTGGCCGATGTTGAGGCGGTAGACTTTCGTACCGCGCTTCATGGCCTCCATGGCGAGGGGAACAAGTCGCCGGATAGGGGAGGCCGGCATTTCCATGCCGCGGTGGGATACAGTGGGCATAAGTGACTGTGTTTTATGCGTCTAAACAGTTATTTTCCGGGCGCTACTCCGCTCGCCGGACCGAAGGTCTTGAAAAGCAGATTGTTCATCTCCATCGGGCTCAGGCGGGTGGCGCCGGGATAGTTCTTGCGGGGAATTTCTTTCATAACGGCTTTCAGAGGGTTTTATTGTGCATGAGTCGGTTGAATGCGCCGCTGAGGGTATTCACAGCCAGGACGGCGCCCACATAGGCCGCGAGAAGGATGACGAGGCTCGCCCATGAAGGCGGCCACGAGATGAGACCTCCGATGAGGTCCGTCAGGAAGATGGCCCACAGCGTCCCCTGCACCAGGAGGCACAGCGTGCACCACGCTCCGGCCCGCGTCCGCTGATACCATACGCTCCAGAAGGAGAAGGGCAGGCAGCAGATGTTCAGCAGCGCGAGCTCCCGCAGGGCCTCCGGCGCGAGCAGGAGCAATGCGGTGTTGACTCCGAAGTAGCCGAAGCCCACGGCGCTCCAGCTCACCGCGCCGAAGAATTTCGAGGCCGATGTGCCCAATACCGTGTTGCAGCCCGTGCGCTCGATGACGGCGCAGACCCTGTCGGCGCTCGCCGTGTGGATGCCCGAGCTTTTCTGCACCAGCATGTAGCTTACGTATAGCCCGAAGAGGTTGAAGGCCAGCAGGAGGGCCGTGGCGATGCTCCTGAGGGCGCCTTCTGTCAGCCCGAGGCCGATGAGCACTGTCAGCGCGGACGCCCACAGCGCCGGGCGCACAAGGCGCCTCACGAACTCCGTTGTCCGGTGCGTGCACACATCCGGCTCGCAGGACCGTTCCGTGGGATAGGCTACCAGAGCCACGCCCGTCCAGCGGTCCATGAACGCTTCGTGCGTCATCCGCGACCCCGGGCGCTCTGTCAGGGTGCTGTACTCCACGCCGTCCGGGCCTTTTCCCGTCACGATGGCGAAACAGCCGTCAAGCTGCGCGAGGAATGGCACGGGCAGGTCGGCGTAGCCCTGGTCCTTGTCCGTGAAACGAAGGGTCTCCGAGTCCGCGCCGTACTTCTGCAGCAGTTTCGTCAGGCCGAAAACGCTCTTGAAGGTCATGCCGCGGAACTGCTGCGAGCTGTACCACTCGGTGTGGGGCACCCCGAGGGCCGTCAGGAAATTGCTGAACAGCGATCCCGTCATGGCTCAGAGCACGCTTTGCACTTTCTGAAGGAGGGCGTTTCCGTCGATTTCGCCTTCGTGGCGCCAGATCTGACGGCCCTCCTTATATAATATAAAGGTGGGGGTGGCCTCGACCTCTTCGGCGTCGGCCGCTTCCTTGTTCTTGTCGACGTCGAGCTGGAGCACGGCGGCGCTGTCGCCGAGAATCTCGCTCACTTCCTCGACTACGGGGGCCATAGCCTGGCAGTGAGGGCACCAGGTGGCGTAAAATTCCACTAATACAACGCTTTTGCTGCGGATTGCCTGATCGTATGTTGCCATATTCTGTTCTTTTTAGGGGTTCGGAACTATAACGCCCCGGCTCCTATGTTTGTTTAAACCGGGGAAAAAGCGTAAATTTGCCGTATGAAATTCCTTCCGACAGAAATTCCCGGAGCGTGGATTGTCGAGCCTGTCCGCCACGGCGACAAGCGCGGATATTTCTGCGAGTCTTTTCGGGCTGACCTCTTCGCCGAGGCCACAGGCGTTGTCCGCCCTTTCATTCAGGACAATGAGAGCCTTTCTACACGGGGTGTCCTCCGCGGTCTCCACTTCCAGGCCGGCGACGCCGCTCAGGCTAAGCTCGTCCGCGTATCCCTCGGACGTGTATTCGACGTTGCCGTCGACCTCCGTCCCGACTCCCCGGCCTACGGACGGCACATAGCCGTCGAACTTTCCGACGAGAACGGCCGGCAGCTCTACATCCCCCGCGGATGCGCCCACGGCTTCCTCGTCCTCAGCGACGTAGCCCAGTTCCAGTACAAGGTCGACAACCCTTATTGCCCCGAAGCCGAGCGCTCTATCCGCTACGACTCCCCCGCACTCGGCATAGCCTGGCCCACCGAAGGCCTCTCCCTCAACCTCTCCCCCAAGGACCTTCAGGCCCCCGGATTCATTCCCGGCGGGGAATGAGTCATTTTGCGGCCGACTGCATGAGGCGGTAGCGGTCCAGCGCCACCTGCTGGAGGTCCACGGCCTTGTCGGCTTCGTCCACAATCTCTTCGCCGAGCATGCTTTCGATGATGTCTTCCATCGTAACTATGCCCCGCAGACAGCCGTAGCGGTCCTGTATGACACTGATGTGCTCTTTTTTCTCGAGCAGTTTTTCCCATATCGAGAATACGTCCGCGTCCTCTCCGAAAGTCAGGACGGGGCGTGTTATCTGCGAGAGCGGTGTGTCGAAGCGGTCCTTGACAAGGAGCTCCAGAACCGAGGATTTAAGGACATAGCCCGTGATGTAGTCCTTGTTGTCGGTATAGACAGGTATGCGGGAGAAGGATAGCTCCCCGCGGTCGAAAAATTCCTTTACGGTCATGCTCTCGGGAGCCGAGACTACTACGAGATTGGGGGTCATGATGTCATCCGCGCGAACCTGGTCGAGCTTTATGGTGTTCCGGATAATCTTGCTTTCCTTGGTGCCGAGGACCCCCTCTTCGGATGCGACGGCCACCATTGCCGACACTTCCTCGCGGCTGACCGACAGAAGTTCCCGGTTCGAGGAGAATATCTTTGTGATATATTCCGACAGCCATACGAGAGGATAAGTGATGATTACGAGAAAATGAATCACCGGAGTGGCGGGCATGGCCAGTGTGCGCCAGTAGGATGCTCCTATGGTCTTGGGGATGATTTCCGAGAGGACAAGTATAAGCAAGGTGAGGATTGCCGAGACGATGCCGAAGCTGGCCTCGCCGAAAACCTTCACCGCTTCCGCGCCGACTCCGGCCGCACCGATGGTGTGGGCTATAGTGTTGAGGGAAAGGATGGCCGCGATGGGACGGTCGATATTGCTTTTGTACTCCTTGAACCGCCGCGCGTTCTTGGCTCCCTCGTCCTCTTTCATTGTGATGAACGACATCGGGGCCGACAGAAGCACCGCTTCGAGGACGGAACACAGAAACGAGAGGGCCAGCGCTCCGATAAGGTAGGCAAACATTAGTAACATAGGACAGAATCTTCTTTGGTAAATAATAAACAACGGAAAGAGCCGTCCGGTTCGCGGACGGCTCTTTCCATAAGGCGGTAGGGGGTCTGTGTTTATCTCATCGGCGGGCGGGGCATTCCGGCGGGACGTCCGCCGGGGCCTCCGGGACCGGGGCCGTCGCCCCAGCGCGGGGCGTTGCGGTCGGTGGGCATCGAGCCTTTGCCGAAGGTGTTGAATTTGTAGGTGAAGCTCACCATCACGTAGCGCGTCAGCGAGTTGTAGCGCAGGTCCTCGAAGTAGTTGCCCGTGTCGTTGGAGCGGATGTTGCTCTTCTGCCCCAGAAGGTCGTAGCCCTTGAGGGTCACGGTCGCCGAGCGGTCGCGCAGGAACTGGTAGGAGATTGATGCGTTCCACATCCACGTGTTCTCGTTGTATCCCTCCTCGAAGCCCTTGGTCGCGCGGTAGTCGAGTTCGCTGCTCAGCACGAGGCCGAAGGGCAGATAGTAGGTGGCGAAGAACGAGCCTCCGTAGGTGTGGGTCGTACGGTTGTTCTGGGGCACGGCCGAATTGGAGGTTGTCGACAGCCGGTAGCTCGGGCGCAGCTCCAGCTCGAGGTTCTCGGGGCGCCACGCTATTCCGGGCATGAGCCCTACGCCGAAGGTGCCGGAGGCGTTGCGCACGGAGTTGTTGAAGCCCACCGACCGCGAGTAGTTGAGGAACAGGTGGTTGTTGAAGGTGAAGGCCTTGTTGCGGAAGGGGAAGCTCACCATGTTCATGCCGCGGATGCTCCATACGCCGTTCACGTTCTCGTAGGTGGTCATGCGGCCGCCGGTCTCGTCGTTGTAGCTCGTCCGCGACGCTATCGAGTTCTGCGCCACGTTGGCGAACACCATAGCCATTATCGAGCGCTGGGCCTCCGAATTGAAGTCCTGGAAGCGCACGTTCATGTAGTGCGTGAAGGTAGGCTTCAGGTTCGGGTTACCCTGGATTATGTTCAGGGGGTCCGAGTAGTCGGCCACGGGCTGCAGCTGTGTCATCGAGGGCTGCGACGAGCGCCCGCGGTAGTGAGCGTTGATTGAGCGGCTCTTGCTCATCTTGTAGCGGAAGCGGAGGTAGGGCGCGAAGTTCCAGACCCACCGCTCCAGATTCTTGTCCGAGTCGATGAGGTCCACGCTCCGGCTCATCTGGGGCACCAGCGAGATTCCCGCGTCGAGAGTCTTTTTTGAGTCGACGTGCTTGAAGCCCGCGCGGATGTCCTGGTTCATGTAGTTGTTGCGGAAGCGGTTGGAAAGCTCCTCGTTGAAAATCAGCGACGGGTCGATGACCGGTTCCCCGTCCCAGCCGTCAGGGAAGCTCACGGGGTGGTCGTAGGTCAGTTTGTCGGCATTGTTCCAGCGGTACTGGAAGCGGTAGGCGAAGGTCAGGAAGTTCCCCCGCTTGACGTTGCCGAGGGGTTCGGTCCATGTCAGGCGCGCCTGCACGTTTGAGGTCCATGTTCTGTTGTCGGCCCACTGGTCGTAGAGGTCCACCGAGTCGGCGATCTGGAAGAACTTGTTCCAGGAATAGGTGTCGTCCTTCTCGCGGACGTTGCTGTAGCGGTACTGAGCGTTGATTGAGAACGAGCGTCCCGGGCGCGAGCGGAAACGGTGGTTGTAGATGAGGTTGCCGCCGAACTCGTAGCTCTTGCCTTCGCTTGACCCGCGGTTGATTGAGCGGGTCATTTCAGGATTGCCCTCGGCCGCCGAGTACATCTGCGAGAGTTCGTACTTGTCGGAATTGTTGAAGTTGAGGGAGAAGCTGGGACGGAAGTCGAATGTATTGAGCGAGTCGGGCTTCCACTGCACGCGGAAGTCGCCGCGCACGTTGTGCCCCTTGTCGCGCGAGGTGGAGTGGCCGTTGGTGTGGGAGATGTCCGAGTTCTCGAGGTTGTAGCGCCGGTAGCTCTCCGTGCGCGTGTCGCGGTCCGTGTGGGAGTACATCAGGTTGCCGCCCACGCGGAAGATTTCCTTGTTCCCGACGTTGAAGTTAACGCCGAGCGACTGCGCCGAGGTCAGGCCGTTGTCGCCGCCGAAGCGCCGGAAGCGCCCGCCGGCTCCGTCGGTGAAGCTCGGAGCGTTGATGTTGTTCGCCGAGCCGAGGAAGGTGATCTGGTTGTCGTTCCAGAAGCGGTTGATGTTGAAGCTTCCGTTGTAGCGGTTTCCGTCGCCCCAGCCGTAGCCGGCCTCGACGTTGCCGAACCAGCCGTTTTTCATGTCCTTCTTGACCGTGAGGTTGATTACGGTCTCCTCCTCGCCGTCGTCGACGCCTGTGATGCGTGCGAGGTCGCTCTTGCGGTCCACGACCTGAAGTTTCTCCACCATGTTCACGGGAAGATTGCGCGAGGCGACAGTCGGGTCGTCGCCGAAGAATTCTTTGCCGTCGACGAGGATTTTCGTCACCTCCTTGCCGTTTGACGTGATTTTGCCGTCAGAGCTCACTTCCACGCCCGGAAGGCGTTTCAGCAGGTCCTCCACCACGGCATTGGGCTGCGTCTTGTAGCTTTCGGCCGAAAATTCTATCGTGTCCTCCATGACCTTCACCGGGGTGCGGATGCCCGTCACCACCGCCTCCTTCAGCGCTATGGCGCTTTCGCTCAGGCGGATGGGCGGCATTGTCATGTCCGATTTCAGGTCCACGGGCACGGTTTTAGTGGCCGAGCCCACGTAGGAGGCTTCCACGAGATATTTTCCGGCTTTCAGGTCCGGGATGCTGAAGCGTCCGCGGCTGTCAGTGGCAACGCCCTTCACGAGCGTGGAGTCCTTGGTGGCTCGGAGCACCCGCACCGAGGCCTGAATCAGGGTTTCGCCGGTGGCGTCGTCGAGTACGCTGCCGCGCAGCGTGTAGGCCTGCGCCAGCGCAGGCACAAGTGTTATCAACAGGATGAGGGCAGGGGAGAGAATGTTTCTTGCTTTCATCGAAAGTTCTGCGGAGATAAATCGAATGTGAGGAATAGAGTGTAAGGGATGTATCGGAAACACGTCCGTATTTGAGAATGATTTTTCGGCCCGGGGTTTAATCGCGAAAATATTTTTTCAATGCGATTAAACTTTTTTTAATAAATCTTGTCATAAATATACAGCGCATCGTGTGAATGCGTCATAACCAACAAAAATCGATATGGCCAAAGATATATCTCCCGTTTCCGAAAACATTCCCCAGGCCCCCGCTCAGGCCGGTCAAGATACTGCTGTTCAAACTGCCGGGGACAATGGCGCCTCTCCCCGCAAGAGCCCCTGGCTTCCGATTGCGGCGTTTTTTCTCGCAGTGGGCGCATGGCTTGCGCTCGCGTACTCCACCGGGTATCTCGCAATGGCTGTGGCCGCGGCCGCGATAATAGTCGGAGCCTTCGGCTGCCGTCGCCGCTGCTCATGGCGCAACCTCGCGATTACGTCGATTATCGCGTCGATGGTCCTGATAGTAGTAGTCGCCGCTTTTATTATAGTACTGAAAATCGGCCTCGCCGCGAAATAGCCGACGGGCTATAATTCTTGTAAATATTATCGCCTCTGCAGCGTCGTGAAAGTGTAGCTCAGGCCGCTGTCGGGGTCCGTTGCCGGGGCACTGGTGTCGGCGATGGACCATTCTCCGGGGTCGATGGGCGGGAAATGAACCTTGTCCTCACCCGGAGTGGAGGCGTCGATTATTGTCAGGCAGAGCCTGTCGGCGAAGGGGAGCAAGCGGGCGTAGATCTCGCCGCCGCCGATGATGAATGTCTCGCCGGGTCCTTCGGAAGCCATACGCAGAGCCTCCTCGGGGCTTGCCGCGATTTCCGCGCCGGGCGCCGTGTAGTCCTTGCGCCGCGTTATGACGATGTTCCTGCGGTCGGGGAGGGCGCCCTTCGGCAGCGACTCGAAGGTCTTCCGGCCCATTACCACGGTGTTGCCGACCGTAAGCGCCTTGAAGTGCCTGAGGTCGGGCCGGATGTGGTAGAGGAGATTGCCGCCGCGCCCTATCGCGCCGTCGCGGTCGATGGCTACTATTATGCTGGTCATACTGATACGTCTGCTTTGATGTGGGGATGCGGGTCGTAGTCCGCAAGAGTGAAATCCTCGTACTTGAAGTCGAAAATGTCCTTTACATCCGGATTGAGAATCATCGTCGGGAGCTTCCGCGGCTCGCGGGTGAGCTGGAGTTTCGCCTGCTCGAGGTGGTTCAGGTAGAGGTGTGCGTCGCCGAGGGTATGGACAAAGTCGCCGGCCTTCAGCCCCGTCACCTGCGCCACCATCATCAGTAGAAGTGCATAGGAGGCGATGTTGAAGGGAACGCCGAGGAAGGAGTCCGCCGACCGTTGGTAGAGCTGGAGGCTCAGGCGCCTGTCAGCGACGTAGAACTGGAAGAAGGCGTGGCAGGGCGGAAGCTTCATCTCCGGCAGGTCTGCCACGTTCCAGGCGCTCACGATGATGCGCCGCGAGTCCGGATTGTTTTTTATTGTCTCGATGGCCTCGGAAATCTGGTCGATGGAGCCTCCCTTGTAGTCCGGCCACGACCTCCACTGATATCCGTAGATGTGGCCGAGGTCGCCGTCCGGGCCGGCCCATTCGTTCCAGATGCGCACGCCATTGTCCTGAAGGTACCTGACGTTGGTGTCGCCGCTGAGAAACCACAGAAGTTCGTGGATTATGGATTTAAGGTGCAGTTTCTTGGTGGTCAGGAGGGGGAAGCCCTCCTCAAGGTTGAAGCGCATCTGGTAGCCGAACAGCGAGCGTGTGCCCGTGCCCGTACGGTCGGCTTTCGTGGTGCCGTGTTCAAGGATGTCGCTCAGGAGCTGGAGATATTGTTTCATCGGTGATTGGTTTGCAGTTGGTGTCCGGCGCCGAAATCTGCGCGGCGGCCGTGGGTTGCATCAGGGGCATTGTCAGACGGTGTCGCCCGCTGCGGTAGGTGATTGCATCGTTGGGGCATACGCCCATGCATCGGAAGCACACCACGCAGCGCGAGGTGTCAACCGTGTGGTGCAGGAGGTCGATGCACTCGGCCTTGCACACCCGCTCGCACTCCCCGCAGTTGATGCACTTGTCCGTGTTGATGTCCGCGTGGTAGAGCGAGCGGCTCGACACCGCTCCGAGAAGCGTCCCCACGGGGCAGAGCGTGTTGCAGAGCAGGCGCCCCCGCTTCAGCGACATCCCCACCGTCACTGCCGCGCCCGTGAAGGCCACGGCGAAAGTGCCGAAGGCGAAAGGAACCGCCGGCCCTCCTCCGGTCAGGGGAGCTGTCACGAACTGCTCCACGATGCGGGCATAGGTGCTGTATGGGTCCAGAAGCATCGGTATGAGCATCCATCCGCACACCATGCAGCTCACCGTCAGGACCAGCACCCCGAGCCTGAGACGGTTCAGCGGCTGATGGTAGCGGTACCGGCGCCTTTGGCCCGGAAGGAAGCCACGGAGCACCGCCACGCAGTCCTGAAGCGTCCCCAGGGGGCACACCGTCGAGCAGTAGATGCGTCCGTAGATAAGCGTGGCCAGGAGCCATATTATCAGCCAGAAGGCAGCCCCGGTCATTATGGCTATCATTATCTGCATCCGTCCGAAAACGCTGTCCCATCCCGCCACGAGTGCCAGGGTAGGCGCGAGCATGGCTCCGAGGGCCACGATGATGCGGATTATTCTCACGGATTTGTACATCTCTACAAAGTTATGTAATTTTGGGCAACAAAACAAATAATAAACTATGGCGAGACACGACACCCTATACGTTAGCGACATGGACGGCACCCTCCTCGGCGCCGACAGCCGTGTCAGCGAGCTTTCCCGCGAAATCATCTCCGGCCTATCCCGTCAGGGCCACAATATCACCGTCGCCACCGCCCGCACTCCGGCCACTGTCGTTCCCCTCCTCGAAGGCACCTTCACGCTCCCTCCCGCCATAACCGTCACGGGCGCGGCCCTCTGGCGCCGGGGCGGCGCCTCGGGCTACGCGCATGTCGACTTCTTTCCCGCTCCCCTCGCCGAAGCCCTCGGCCGGCTCTTCGACGCCCATGGCCTCTCCCCATTCGTCTACACCCTCCCGGAAGGTTCAGAGACAATCGAAGTCTTCCGCGACTCCCGCGTGCCGCTGAACCATGCCGAAGAACTGTTCGTCGACCAACGCCGCGGCCTGCGTCTCAAGCGCTTCCGCCCCGGCATCCCCGCTCCCGCCGAGGCCTCCGCGCGCATAATGCTCTACTTCGCAATGGGACCCCTCGACCGCATAATGGCCCTCGGCGAGAGAATCCGCGCAGAATACCCCTGCTCGGTATCCGCCTACCCCGACATATTCCTCAAGGACACGGGCATCCTCGAAATCCTCGCCCCCGGAGTCTCCAAGGCCGCCGCCGTAGGCGCGCTCGCGCGGAGCCTCGGGGCAACGCGCATCGTCGCCTTCGGCGACAACCTCAACGACCTCCCCATGCTTGCCGTTGCCGACGTCGCAGTCGCCGTCGGAAACGCCCTTCCCGAAGTCCGTGCCGCCGCCGATGTGATTATCGGTCCCAACACCGCCTCCTCCGTCGCCCGCTTCATAGCCGAAGACTAAGCCAGGGGAGGGAGGAATTTATTTATTCGGCTCTGTTTTTTTTGCAAATTCTGGGGAAATGTGTAATTTTGAGACAGATACAAGTTCTGCACTATAGTATTCTTGTCCATTCCGATATATAGTTCTTGACTATATATCAAAAGACGAAACCGACCGCGATTGTTCAATCCGTCAGAACATAATCGTAGACAGGCCGCACTGCTATGTCAAAGCCTTCGTGACTGATGTCCTCTTCTTTACGGCGGCAAACACGGAGGGTCTGTTTCTGAACAAGTTCCTCGGCCTGATCGGTCAGTATGGTTTCGAGAATGCGTTTATCGATATGTGGGGGCGTATTTTGTTGCGAATATACGAAAAATTTTCCGTCAGAATGCAATAAATGACATGAAACGGGGTGGGCAAAACGCAATAAATGACATGAAACGGGGTAGGCAGAATGCAATAAATGACATCGGAGGTACGCGGTCGGCGAGGGGAATGTCTTGATAGATTGATGGTTGATGTTGAATTCTGACACTGTTAAAAAATCTCAAACGGCAGGCTGTGCCACCATCCGGCTCAGACCCCTGTTTTCTGTTGTAACTTTGCATCATCGAAAACATGTTGTCGAAAACGGGCTCAACGAAGCCTCCCAACTCTAAATTCTTGCTTGCGCAAGCGCCCTTCGGGCGATAACTAAACTCCAAATTACCCCCGCCATGCTCAACCCATCCACCCTCTCCTGCCTCGTTGCCGCAACCTCCGCCGAGGCCGCTCAAAATGTTCTCCGCATTGCCGAGACCGTCTCCGAATCCCGCCGCGTCCTTTTCGTCGACTTACAGCTCTCCGGTCGCCCCCGGAAAGGCGGCGACCTCCTCTACGACCGCTTGTCCCTCGCCGACCTCGACCCCGCCGACCCCGAAAAGTTCTTCGCAGAGATCGAGGAAGCCGTCACAAAAAGCGGTGCACAGGTCTGCGTCATCGACTCCCTCTTTTACCTCTGCGAGTGGCGCGACAAGGCACGCTCGACCCGCTTCTTCATTCAGAGACTGCGCGAACTGAGCCGCCGCCTCGGCATCGCCGTCCTCATCGGAGCCAATGCCCGCAAGCGCATCGCCAAAAACGCCTCTCCCACCGCCGAACACCTCCCCAAGGGCACCGCTCCCTTCATCGACCAAATAGTTGACCCCCAACCCGAGCCGGCGCCGGGTGAGGACGCCCCCGAAGTCCCGGAGTCCGCGGCCGCCGTGGCTGCCGCGCCGGAAGTGTCCGAAGAAGTACCTGCGCTTGCCGCCGCTCCTAAGAAATCCCCGAAAATCCCCCGCTACCTTGCCACTCCGCGTCCGCTCCTCCGCTCCCGCAAGCGTTAAATCTTCCTATTCTGAGGGAAGTATGCGATTTTCTCCGTATCTTTGTCCCCGATTATGCCCGCGCGGGCCGCGCGCGGCTAAGAGCAAGCCTTTGAGAAAACTATCGGCATATATCCTCGGCTCCTTTGCCCTTTCCGGCATCCTCCTCTCGGGATGCCCGGGCGGCAGCGCATATCTCGGCGCCGCCGAGCCCCTCGCGTTCGGCCCCGACTCCCTGCCGACCGTCCCCGACAGCCTCAAGGCCTCCGGCGACAGCATCGTGCCTGACAGCCTCCCCGCCGACACCGCCCCCGCCGCGCTTCTCGCACGCCCCATGGCTCCAGCTGAAAAGCCCTCGCGCATACGCTATGAGAAGACCGACCTCGACGCGCCGGTGAATTTCTCCAGCTCCGACTCGATGATTATCGTCCGGCGCGACTCCGCCTACATGTACGGCGAGGGTTCCGTCACCTACGGCGACATCGCCCTCAAGGCCGCGG
This sequence comes from uncultured Porphyromonadaceae bacterium, assembly GCA_902491515.1. Taxonomy (GTDB): domain Bacteria; phylum Bacteroidota; class Bacteroidia; order Bacteroidales; family Muribaculaceae; genus CAG-873. The sequence continues at coordinate 29,804 of CABUIC010000020.1, read as the reverse complement.
AAATCCAGATGGATCTCGGCGACAACACCGTCTACGCCCTCGGCGCGCCCGATTCCACGGGCGAAATCCAGGGACGCCCGGTATTCACCGAAGGCGGAACCGACTACGAGGCCAAGACGATGCGCTACAACTTCAAGACCGAGAAGGGCTACATCAAGGACGTAGTCACCCAGCAGGGCGAGGGCTACCTCACCGGCGGCACCACCAAGAAGGGACCCGACAACGTGTTCTACATCCGCGACGGCCGCTACACCACCTGCGACAACCACGACGATCCCCACTTCTACCTCAACATCACCAAGGGCCGCGTCGAGCCGGGAAAGAACGTCGTGACCGGCCCTGCCTACATGGTCCTCGCCGGAGTGCCGCTGCCCCTGGCCGTGCCTTTCGGCTACTTCCCCTTCTCCGACTCCTACGCCTCGGGAATCATCGTCCCCTCCTTCGGCGACGACTACAACCGCGGATTCTACCTCAGCAACGGCGGCTACTACTTCGCCATCAACGACAACATCGACCTTGCCCTCACCGGCGAGATATACACCAAGGGCTCATGGGGCATCCAGGCCCGGAGCACATACGCCAAGCGCTACAAGTTCTCCGGAAACTTCGACCTCTCCTACCTCAAGACCATCTACGGCGAGAAAGGCTCGCCCGACTACTCGGCGCAGACCAACTTCCAGGTGCTCTGGAGCCACACCCAGGACTCCAAGGCCAACCCCAACATGTCGCTCTCCGCGAGCGTAAACTTCACCACTTCCGGCTACACCCGCAACGACCTCAACTCCTACTACTCGCCCTCCTTCACCGAGAACACCAAGAGCTCGACAATCAACATGACCTACCGCTTCCCGCAGTCGAAGTGGTCTCTGTCGACTACCTTCAATGTCTCTCAGCGCACCCAGGACTCCACGCTCTCCGTGTCCTTCCCCAACGTCACCATAACCATGGGCCAGACCTATCCCTTCAAGCGCAAGAAGGCCATCGGGGCCGAGCGGTGGTATGAGAAAATCAAGCTCTCCTACTCCGGACAGCTCCAGAACTCCCTCACCGCCCAGCAGAACGTATTCTTCAAGAAGAGCCTGATCAAGGACTGGCGAAACGGCATGAGGCACAACGTGCCCATATCCGCCACATTCAACATCCTCAAGTACATCAACCTCACCCCCTCGGTGAACCTCACCGACCGCATGTACACCAACAAGGTGCGCCGCCACTGGGACGAGGAGCGCGCTGTCGAGGTGGCCGACACCTCCTACGGCTTCTACAACGTGTGGGACTTCACGGCCTCCGTGTCGATGGACACCAAAATCTACGGCTTCTTCCAGCCGTTAGGCTTCCTCGGGAAGAAAATCAAGATGATCCGCCACGTCCTCACCCCCTCGATCTCCTTCTCGGGGGCTCCGGACTTCAGCTCGCCCTTCTTCGGATACTACGGCTCCTACGACCGCCCCAACACCAACGCCGGAACCATCGAGCGCCGAAAGTACAGCCTCTTCCCCAACGCCCTCTTCGGAGTCCCCGGCCAGGGAAAATCCGGGACAATAGGCCTTTCGCTCTCCAACAACCTCGAAATGAAAGTCGCCTCCAACGACTCCGTCGGCGAGAAGAAAATCTCCCTCATCGAGAACCTGAACATCTCCGAGAGCTACAACATCGCCGCCGACTCCCTCCGCTGGTCCGACCTCTCCACCTCTATTCTCCTGCGTCTCACCAAGGGCTTCAACCTCAACCTCTCGGCCACGTGGGACATGTACACCTACGCCCTCAATCCCTCGGGGAATCCCGTCCGCGTGGACCGCACCCGCTTCGCCGCCGGAAAGATGCCCCGCCTCATGCGCACCGGCACATCATTCTCCTACAACTTCAACAACGACACCTTCCGCAAGAAAAAGAACGGCGGCGGCAACAGGAACAAGGGCGGCTCCACAGGCTCCGACTCCGAGAACTCCGACCCCGGCGACGAAAACCGCTCCGGAACACGACGCGGAGGGAACCAGTCCTCCACCTCCGGCGATACCGAACTCACCGACGAGGGATACGTCAAGTGGGAATGCCCCTGGAACTTATCCGTCAACTATTCCATCTCCTACGGCTACGGCGCTTTCAATAAGGAGAAGATGGAATATGACTCCAAGATTACCCAGAACCTTTCCTTCTCCGGAAACATACGCCCCACGCCGAACTGGAACTTTTCCTTCACGGCCTCGTACAATTTCGACACCAAGAAGCTCGCATACATGAACTGCAACATCTCGCGCGACCTCCACTGCTTCACCATGACCGCGAGCTTCGTCCCCGTCGGACCTTACAAGAGCTATAACTTCCATATAGCCGTAAAGTCCTCGCTCCTCAGCGACCTCAAGTACGACAAACGCTCCTCCCTCTCCAACGGCGTGACCTGGTACTAAGAACATCAGAATGTACAGGCGGGGCGGACGTGCCGTGGCACGTCCCTACTGATTTTCAAAGGGTTGTGGCAAGCGTGATGAATGATGAAATATCTTTGACCGGTTAATAATTCCCTCAAAACCAATGTGTAGGGACGTGCCATGGCACGTCCGCCTCGCCGATGGTAACTTTTTCGGAGCCGTTTTCGAAGCGCCTCGAGTCGGTTCCGCGCTCCGGACCTTTAAATATTTTTAAATTTAATACGAATTAACACAGGGAGGGGGCGATAAATTTATTTCTATTTAATTTTGCGGAAATTAACACTCTAAAACTATTTCCCTATGAAAAAATACCTTTTCCTATTCATCCTCCTCGGCCTCCTGGCCCCAAGCCTCGCCGCCCAGGACTTCACCGAGGGCATCTTCACCTACCGGGTCCTCAACGACGACCAAGGAAATCCTACGACAAATGTCGCGATTGTCGATATATCCGCAGATGAAACTACAGACATAGTGTTACCTTCATCTGTCTCCCAAAATGACGTAGATTATTCGGTTACATGTCTTGTAATCAATATCATGCCATCTAATGGATTTAAAAGTGTCTATATTCCCTCAAGCATTGTTGAAATACCATATCATTTCTTAGTTGGAGAGATTGAGTGTGATCCGGAAAATCCTGCCTTTACTACATATGACGGAGTATTGTATACCAAGGATTTCTCTGAATTATATTTGTGTCCTAAAAATAAAGAAGAATTTACAACGCATGAAGCAACAAAGATTATAAGGGACAATGCTTTTTTAAATTCTACTCGCATCAAAACAATTGTTCTTAATGAAGGTTTGGAATCTATAGGATATCAGGCTTTTTCCCATTGTTCCTCCTTGACTCAGATTAATCTGCCGTCTACTCTAAAATCCATAGGAAGATATGCTTTCGCTAATTGTCATAACCTTAACCAGACGATGGAAATAGGTGCAGACCTTACGGAGGTTAATCCCGGAGCTTTCTCGTATTCCGGTATTGTAGGGTTTAGCGTGGTACGTAATAATCCCAATTATTCTGATTTTGACGGCAACCTTTATTCTAAAGATTATGCTATACTGAAAACTGTTGTAAGTGCGAAGCAGACTATCCGCTATCCGTCCGTTTTAAATACAATTGGCGAACGTGCTTTTGAAGGAAGCACGATGGAAAATATTATTGTTCCTGACGGTGTAACAACACTCGAAGTTCAGGTGTTCCAGAATAGTAAGTCCAAAAGCATCAGCTTGCCTAATTCAATAAAAGTTATTCCCAGCGATGCTTTCTATGGTTGCGAAAATCTCGTAAGTGTCAATATACCTACATCAGTTGTGGAGATAGGGAGCAATGCTTTCGGGGATTGTCGGGCATTGAAAACGATTGTAATACCGGAGACTATAACAAAAGTTTCAGCTGCTGCGTTTCAATATGCAAATTATTCTGACAATAAAGTTATTTTTCTCGGAAAAGAAGTAGAAATCGACACGACGGACCATTACGAAACGGGAGTTTACGACAATCTTACATACTACGCCGCCGGGAATACCTATTCTAATCTGTACTGGGCTTTCAATTCTAATGACGAGATTGTCAAACCGCTCCCTGAAACTTTGCTTAACGGTTGGGCTGTGGACTTGGGCGCTAATTCGACTTATAATATTAGTCTTGGCCTCAGCAATTGCGGTGCTCCCGCTTCCGGCCTCCAGTTCGATATTACTTTCCCTAAGGGTGTGACCCCCGAGCAACTTGAAATCTCCGACAATACCTCCAACTGCAAATCTGAATGGACTACGCTTGCCAATGGTGACTATCGTGTACTTGCGTATACTGCCAATGCTCAACCTTTTGCAAACCGACATGTCAACTTCGGAATGGTGTTGAAGTCCGATGAAACTATCGGTCGTTCGGAGGCTCTCTTCCACAATATAAAGTTCTCTATGGAAGGTGCTTCTTATTCTCTCCCGGACGAAACAATGTATATCACGGGATACGATATTAATGTGCCCGACCTTGGAGAAATCGAAGAAGGTGATGTAGTCGACTTGCCTGACCCTCTGAGCGTTCAGTATGAAGACGTTACTTATCGCTGGATTTCAAGCGCGGAAACTGTGGCAAAGATTGTTGATAATTCCGCTCTACTAACTCTCAGCCCCGGAACTTTCCAACTTCAGGTACAGGTCTCGGACCCGCAGGGCTATGTGCCGATAGCATATAGAACCGTCACCGTCACTCCTGCTCTCTGGGGGGATGCTGACCGGAGCAAGGCGATTGACCTTGCCGATGTTGTGGCCGTGGTTAACCATATCCTTGAACGCGAGGTCGAGAATTTCAGCGAGAAGCTTGCCGACGTGAACCGCGACGGAAGCATCGACGTGGCCGACCTGACTTCTATTGTCAAGCTTGTGCTTGCTCAGCCGGTTCCGGATGAGGGCGGGGAGAATGTTGCCGGCGCGCCGGGGCTCCGTGAGCTTTCCTTCGGCGAGGCTCAGCTCGGCGCCGACGGCAAGCGCCATATCAGCCTCGAAATCGAGACGTCCTCCGACTACACGGCCATGCAGACCGACATCGAGCTCCCTGAAGGATATACAGTAGAGGCAGTAAGCCTCGGCTCGGAGCTTGGCAAACACGCCCTCGACTATGCCGCCGTGGCCCCGCAGACCACGCGTCTTATCCTCTACTCGGCCTCCCTCGCCGAACTTCCCGCCGGACGCAAGGCCGCGGTGGTGGACCTCACCCTTTCGGGTGCCGGCGAAGGCTCCATCCGCGCCTCCCGCGCCCTTGCCTGCGATGCCGACGGCCGTTCCTACACCCTCGCAGCCACCGAGGCCCCGCTGAACATCACCACGGGCGTCTCCTCCGCCGAGTCCGCAGGAATGAGCGCCACGGCAGTTGCCGGAGGCATTGAAATCACCGCTCCCGAAGGCACCGCCGTGACAGTCAGCGACATCGCCGGGCGCGTGCTTCTGAGCTTCACCGCCGACGCCGTCCCCGCCTTCCGTCCCTTCGCCCCGGGCGTCTACGTTGTGGCCTTCGAAGGCTCCACCGCTACGGCGAAAGTCCTTGTGAAATAGAAACTTTTCTCTCTAGTATATAATGATGAGAGCCGGGTCGCATTTGGTATGCGGCCCGGCTTTTTGCAATATCAGCGCCATTGGAATGTTCAGACGGAGCGGACGTGCCATGGCACGTCCGCCGTGCCGATGGTAACTTTTCCGAGCATTTTCAATGTGCCTCGAGCCAGTTGGCGCCGGTGCCGGCGCCGACTTCGAGGGGGACGCGGGCCTCGGGGTAGGCCTTCTCCATTTCTTCGATGACCATGGCCTGGAGGGCGGGGAGCTCCTCGGGGATGACGTCGAACACGAGTTCGTCGTGTACCTGGAGAATCATCCGCGAGCGGAAACCTTCCTCGCCGATGCGGCGGTAGATGTTGTTCATGGCAATCTTTATGATGTCGGCCGCGGAGCCCTGAAGCGGGGCGTTGACGGCGTTGCGCTCGGCGTAGCCGCGGACCACGGCGTTGCGGGAATTGATGTCGGGGAGATAGCGTTTGCGCCCGAGGATTGTTGAGACGAAGCCATCCTCGCGTGCGCGCTCGACGGCTCCCTTGATGTAGCTCTCTACGCCCGGGTAGCCGCTGAGGTAGCCTTCAATCAGGGCCTTGGCTTCTGTGCGGGGGATGCCGAGCCGCTCGGAGAGGCCGAAGGCCGATATGCCGTAGATGATGCCGAAATTGGCAGTCTTGGCCTTGCGGCGCTGGTCGTCGGTGACCTCCGCGAGGGGTATGTGGTAGATTTTCGCGGCTGTGGAGCGGTGGATGTCCTCGCCGCTGTGGAAGGCGCGGAGCATGTCCTCGTCGCCGCTGAAGTGGGCCATGAGGCGCAACTCGATCTGGGAATAGTCCGCCGAGAGCATGATATGGCCCGGGTCGGGGATGAATGCCCGGCGGATCTCGCGGCCGTCGGCCGTGCGGATGGGGATGTTCTGGAGGTTGGGGTTTGTGGAGGAGATGCGGCCTGTTGCGGTGACGGTCTGCTTGAAGGTGGTGTGAATCTTGCCTGTGCGGGGGTTGACCATCTTAGGCAGGGCCTCCACGTAGGTGGAGAGCAGCTTGCGGAGCCCGCGGATGTCAAGGATGAGGCGCACGATGGGCACCGTGGAGCTGTATTTCTCGAGCACTTCCTCAGTGGTGCTCCATGCGCCGCCTTTTGTTTTCTTGGCTTTTGGGTCAATGCCCATTTCGCCGAAGAGCACCTGGCCCACTTGCGTGGGCGAGCCGACGTTGAAGGAATGTCCGGCCATTCGGAAAGCCTCGGCCTCGAGGTCGGCGATCCGCGCGGACAGCCCTCCGGCCATGGCGTTGAGCTCGCCGGCGTCGATGCGTACTCCGGTCCATTCCATTTCGGCGAGGACGCGGACGAAGGGCAGCTCCACCTCGCGGAGGAGTCGGGTCTGGTCCTTCATGGCCACCTCGGCGCGAAGCACCGGCTCGAGGCGCAGGGCTACCTCGGCGCCCTCGGAACAGAGAGCCGCGGCCTCTTCGGGCGCGGCGGAGGCGAGGTGCTTCAGCCGCTCGGAAGCGGTGAGGCCGCTGTCGGCTGTGGCGTAGCCGAGGTATTTTATGGCGAGGGTGGGGATGTCGTGCTTCATCTCGGGCTCGACGAGGTAGTGGGCCACGGCGGTGTCGAACCAGGGGGCGTGGCCCCAGTCGACGCCCTCGCGGCGGAGGAGAATCATGTCGCGCTTGACGTCGGGCGATACGACGGTGAGTTTCCCGCAGTCGAGAAGGCTCTTCAGAGGCTCGAGAAGTGCATGGCGGCTGTCGGCGTCCTGCCCGCGGAGGTTGATGTACAAGGACTCGAAAAGGGGCTCTCCTTTCGTGCCCGTGCCTTTGGGACGGCAGAGGGCGAGGCCGCGGAGCGTGTCGGTGAAAGCCTCGTCGCCGGGGGCGTCGAGGGTCATGCCGATGCTCAGGGGAAGCTCGAGCACCCGCCGGACAAAGGCCTCGACGGTCGCCGGGGCGGTGGTAAGCTCGGCGGAGTCGATGGAGAAGTCGGCTGACGCGGGCTCGTCCTTGACGAGGTCGAAGAGGCCGCCGAGGGACTCGGACAACTCGGACCTCTCGGACGGCTCGGACAGCTCAGACAACTCGGACTTCTCGGGCAGCTGGGACTTCCTGATACCGGCATTATTTTGGGCCGGGGCGGGGGTGATTCCGAGTTTGGCGGCCATGGTGCGGAACTCCAGTTCCTTGAAAATTTCGGCAAGGGCCTCGAGGTCCGGTTCGTGGCGCGCGAAGTCGAGCGGGCCGATTTCGAGGGGGACGCGGGTGTTGATGGTGACGAGCTCCTTTGACATGCGGATGGAGGCCTCGTTGTCAACGATTTTGCGCTGGAGGGCGCCTTTGAGCTCGGCGGTGTGGGCAAGGAGGTTCTCGACGGAGCCGAATTCGGCGATGAGTTTCGAGGCCGTCTTCTCTCCGACGCCGGGGCAGCCGGGGACATTGTCGGAGGCGTCGCCCTCGAGCGCCAGAAGGTCGATGACCTGTCGGGGCGAGGAGATTCCGTAGCGCTCGCATACCTCCTTGGGGGTGCGGATTTCAAAGCCCTGGCCGCGGAGGGAGGGGCGGAACATGTAGACGCGGTCGGTGACGAGCTGGCCGTAGTCCTTGTCGGGGGTCATCATGTAGGTTGTGAAGTCCGTCGTTTCCTCGGCGATGCGGGAGAGGGTGCCGATTACGTCGTCGGCCTCGTAGCGGTCGATTTCCACCCAGGGAATGCGGTAGGCGTCGAGTATGCGCTTGATGTAGGGGATTGCGTTGGTTATGTCCTCGGGCTGCTTGTCGCGCCCGGCCTTGTACTCGGGATAGCTCTCGTGGCGGAATGTGTGGCCTCCGGCGGGGTCGAAGCACACGCCGATATATTCGGGGTTCTCCTTTCGGAGGACCTCGTCGAGGGTGTTGCAGAAGCCGAAGATAGCCGAGGTGTTCAGGCCGGAGGAAGTCACGCGGGGTGCGCGGATGAGGGCGTAGTAGGCGCGGTAGATTAGCGCATAGCCGTCGAGTAGGAAAAATTTAGCCACGGTTGTCGATAATTTTATTATTTGGCAAAGGTATAAAAAAATTGTAGTATCTTTGTCTTTATGAACAATGAAAATGGCAGTCAGGGTTCAGGCCCGGCACTTTACGACCGCGCTCTCGCGCTCCTGAAACGATTCTACGGCTACAATTCGTTCCGCCCCGGGCAGTGGGAGGTGATTCGGGCCGTTGCCTCGGGCCGCGACGCCGTGGTGCTCATGCCCACGGGGGGCGGCAAGAGTCTCTGCTACCAGCTTCCGGCCCTTCTGGCCGAGAAGGGCTGCGCGGTGGTTGTCTCGCCGCTTATCGCGCTGATGAACGACCAGGTGATGGCCCTCCAGGCCAACGGCATCCCCGCCGCGGCCGTCCATTCAAACAATACGGAGACTTACAACCGCGAGGTGATGGAGGGCGTCTTCGCCGGAAAAATCAAGCTGCTCTACATCTCTCCGGAGCGCCTTATGACCGACATGGACCGCTGGAGTTCCGACATGGCGATATCCCTTTTCGCCATCGACGAGGCGCACTGCATCTCGCAGTGGGGCCACGACTTCCGACCGGTCTATACTTCGCTCTCGGCCATCAAGGAGCGGCGCCCGGACGTGCCTGTCGTGGCCCTGACGGCCACGGCTGACCGCCTGACGCGCGACGACATCGTGGCGCAGCTGAGACTCCGCGACCCCTACTGCCATCTAGGGTCCTTCGACCGCCCCAACCTGACGCTCCGCGCCTTTCCGAATCCCGGTCCGGCCAAGCGTGTGGCATATATCATAGGGATGGTGCGGAAATATCCCCACGACTCGGGTCTTGCCTACTGCCTCTCGCGGAAGTCGGCGGAGAGCCTCGACCAGAAGCTCCGTGCGAGGGGCATCCGCTCGTGCTGCTACCATGCGGGCCTCTCCGCCGAGGCGCGCGAGGAGGCGCACCGTGCCTTTCTGCACGGGACGGTCCAGGTTGTCTGCGCGACTGTAGCCTTCGGGATGGGCGTGGACAAGGGCAATATCCGCTGGGTGGTCCACAACAACATGCCGGCGAACATCGAGAGCTACTATCAGGAAATAGGCCGTGCCGGGCGCGACGGAATGCCCGCGGAGGCCACTCTCTTCCACAGCTACAGCGACATCGTGACCATCCGGCAGTTCATCGAGGATAGCGGGCGCGTGGCCGTTAACACCGAGAAACTCAGGCGGATGGACGCCTATGCCCACGCGAGGGTGTGCCGCCGCCGAATCCTGCTGTCCTATTTCAGCGAGGAGGCGGTGCACGACTGCGGGAACTGCGACATCTGCCTCAATCCTCCGAGACGACTCGACGGCACAATTCTCGCGCAGAAGGCACTCTCGGGGGTGATGCGCACGGGTGGGAAGATAGGTGTCTTCACGCTCGTGGACATCCTCCGTGGGTCGATGCGTCAGGAGATACGCCGCGAAGGCTACGACCGGCTGAAGACCTACGGCGTGGGCGCCGACCTGAGCCGCGAGGAATGGCTGGACTACGTCGGGCAGATGATTCAGCTCGGGGTGTTCGAGATAGCTTACGACCGCGGGAATGTGCTGGTTGTGACGCCGCTGGGCCTGAGAATTCTTCGCGGGGAGGAGAAGCTGGAGCTCTCGGAGTATGTTCCGCCGGAGGCCGCGGCCCGCGAGGCCGCAAAAGCCGCGCCGGTGCTCGCCGAGGAGCTGAGACCGCTGGACGAGGGTCTTCTGACGCGCCTGAAGCGGGTGCGCATGGAGCTGGCCCGCGCCGAGGGGCGCCCTCCGTTCATGATATTCTCGGACGCCACGCTGAAGGATATGGCTCAGAGGCGCCCGCGGACCCTCGCCGACTTCTACGAGGTAAGTGGAGTGGGCGATGTCAAAGCCCGGAAGTACGGTGCCCGTTTCCTCGAAGAGATAAACAAAAAATAAAGCCTTAAAAGATATGAAACACGGTGTTCTGCGCCTTCTGTGCGCGTTGTTTATGGTTCTGGCGGGAGTTGCCGCGCTGACCGCGGGTCCGCGTTACCGGGTGTCGGACGAGACGCTGACTTTTTTCTCGGATCCCGACCGTTTTAACCGCCTTGGCCAGCTGCACCGTGGCGACGAGTTCGAGGCCATAGGTACGGACGGTACGCTTCTGATTTTTGAGTATCAGGGGCGGAAGGCCTACATCGCGTCCTACTGCTGCAAGGAAATCACGGAAGATGCCCCGCAGACGGCGCCCGAGGCGCCCTCGACGGCTAAGGCCTCCGAGGCTGTGGCCGGGGATGCTCCGGAGGCTGCCGGGGCGGAGGTGGCCTCGCGTCCGCGGACGCGGAGCGCGGGAGACGGGTTCAATTTCGATAAAAAGGACATGCCGAAATGGCTGGCGTCGCTGATTGCGCTGTATATGATGGCAGGCGTGGCCGTGGGCTTCTGGGTGCTGTTCGGCCACGGCTCCTGCGAGCGCTTTTTCGACAATCTTTCGGGCGGATACGTTACACACTGCAAGACGATTACCTACTTCCGGCCTCTCGTCTTTTTCCTGGTGTTCGGAATAGTCGGGAACCTGAGCGGGAGCCTGCCGGCGGCGCTTTGGGCGGCCGGAATATACGAGGCTATCCTGATTATAGCGAGGACTGTTCATTACGGGAGCTTCCGCGAGGCATTTGTCGAGGCTCTGTTCCTGAGTCTCCGCGGCATAGGCGCTCTGGCTCTGTTCGCGCTGTTTATTTTCTTCTTCTTCCTTGCCTCGGGCGGCTCTTCGTCGGGCAACGGAGGGAAGAAAGGCGAGCGCCGGGCTGAGTGCCGCGACTGCAAATACTACCAGTGGCATTCGAGAGAGTGCGAGCTCGGCTACCCTCAGGACGGTACCTGTCGGAGGTTCTCCTGAGCGGCCGCACCACACAACTGCTCTCCGGACACGGGGAGATGCTTTGAGGCGACACAGAACCTCCATCCGGACACGGGTAGGGGGGGGCGGCCCAATGGAGCTTTTAAGGCATATAGGGCACATAATTTTGCGGGAGTTAATTAAAAATACTCAAATAGTTGCGGGGGTGGAGGAAAAGTTGTATCTTTGCGGCGCAAATGTGCGGGCCTGAGTGCGCGCGCATTGGAGTAAGTAATTAACCATATTTTCTAACTAATTTTAAATGACAGAATTGAAAAATTCTCCGATCGAAGATTTCGATTGGGCTGCCTATGAAAACGGTGAAACCGTCAGCGACCAGAGCCGCGAACAGGTCACCAAGGCTTATGAAGACTCCCTGAACTCCGTAAAGGACAAGGAAGTTATTGAAGGAACCATCATCGCCCTGAACAAGCGTGAGGCCGTCGTTAACATCGACTACAAGTCGGACGGCATCATCCCGATGAGCGAATTCCGCTACAATCCCGACATCAAGGTCGGCGACAAGGTGGAAGTCTTCATCGAAAATCAGGAAGACCGCAAGGGCCAGCTGATTCTCAGCCACAAGAAGGCTCGCGCCGCCCGCTCGTGGGACCGCATCAACGCGGCTCTCGAGAACAACGACATCATCCAGGGCTTCATCAAGTGCCGCACCAAGGGTGGTATGATCGTTGACGTATTCGGCATCGAGGCATTCCTCCCCGGCTCTCAGATTGACGTCAAGCCCATCCGCGACTATGACGTATTCGTCGGCAAGACCATGGAATTCAAGGTTGTGAAAATCAACGAAGAATTCAAGAACGTAGTGGTTTCGCACAAGGCTCTCATCGAGGCCGAGCTCGAAGCCCAGAAGCGCGAGATCATCTCGCACCTCGAGAAGGGTCAGGTGCTCGAAGGCACCGTGAAGAACATCACTTCCTACGGTGTGTTCATCGACCTCGGCGGTGTGGACGGTCTCATCCACATCACGGACCTCTCCTGGGGCCGCGTAAACCATCCCTCGGAAGTTGTACAGCTCGAGCAGAAGCTCAACGTTGTAATCCTCGATTTCGACAACGAGAAAAAGCGTATCGCCCTCGGTCTCAAGCAGCTCTTCCCCCATCCCTGGGAAGCACTGGATCCCGATCTCAAGGTCGGCGACCGCGTGAAGGGCAAGGTTGTTGTCATGGCCGACTACGGCGCATTCCTCGAGGTAGCTCCCGGCGTGGAAGGTCTTATCCACGTATCGGAAATGTCCTGGAGCCAGCACCTCCGTTCCGCACAGGACTTCCTGAAGGTAGGCGACGAGATTGAGGCCCAGATTCTTACCCTCGACCGCAACGACCGCAAGATGAGCCTCGGCATCAAGCAGCTCAAGAAGGATCCCTGGGAAGACATCGATACGAAGTATGCCATCGGCAGCCGCCACACGGCCAAGGTGCGCAACTTCACGAACTTCGGTGTGTTCGTAGAGATCGAGGAGGGCGTAGACGGCCTCATCCACATCTCCGACCTTTCCTGGACGAAGAAAATCAAGCACCCCAGCGAGTTCACGCAGATTGGTGCCGACATCGAAGTTGAGGTTCTCAACATCGACAAGGACAACCGTCGTCTCTCTCTCGGTCACAAGCAGCTCGAGGAGAACCCCTGGGATACTTTCGAGACCATCTTTACGAAGGATTCCGTACACGAAGGCACCATCATCGAGATGCTCGAGAAGGGCGCTGTAGTGGCTCTTCCCTACGGTGTTGAAGGCTTCGCTACTCCGAAGCACCTCGTTAAGGAAGACGGCACGACCGCCAAGGTAGACGAGAAGCTTCCCTTCAAGGTCATCGAGTTCAACAAGGACAACAAGCGCATCATCGTAAGCCACAGCCGTACTTTCGAGGATCCCGCACGTGCCGAGAAGCCTGCTACCGAGCGTAAGGCCGCCAAGCGTCCAGCCAAGAAGGCCGAGGAGGCTGCTCCCGCCGAACAGACGACTCCTCTCGAGAAGACGACTCTCGGCGACCTCGCATCCCTCGCCGCCCTCAAGGAGAAGCTTTCCAAGTAAGCATCTCTTTCTGAGATAGATTTCAAGCCCCGACCTCCGCAGAGAGGCCGGGGCTTTTTGCGTGAGGCCGGGACGGGGTTGGACGGGCTTTGCTGGTGCAAAGCTTTTATTCATTGGCGGGGCGGACGCGCCATGGCGCGTCCCTACCGGCGTTTGAGGGGGCGAGGGGCGGGGATTTCGGACCATTCGTACTTTTCTGACCCATCTGACCCTTCCGACCATGCTCGGACGGCTCGGACCTCTCGGGCTTCTCGGATGGCTCGAATGGCTCGGATGGCTCGGATGGCCGGGAGGGGCTTGGCTGACCAAAGCTATTCTTTTTGCATGGGCGGGGCGGACGCGCCATGGCGCGTTCCTACTCTTTGATTATGGGGTGGTTAGGGGGTGTGAAAGAATTTTTTTGTGGGGTGGGGGGAATTTTGTAGATTTGTGGATGTTTTTTCTGACATGAAACACGTTCTTTTTTCTCTGATGCTCTCGGTGGTGGCTTTCGGGGCCGGCGCGGAGGAGCTTGCACTTAAAATTTATTCGCGCGTTCCGGATACTACGCGGGTGGCGAAGCATACGATAGTTGCCGTGACGTCGCCCGGGGCCGAGGCTTCGATTGGCGGCGAGGCGGTGCATGTGTACCGCACGGGCTCGTTCGGCGCGGAGGTTTCGCTGCGCCCGGGAGATAATCTTATTCCGGTTGAGGCCCGGCTGGGCTCGGAATCGGCGCGGCGGGAACTGAAGATTTTTTATGACACGGTGCCGAAGACGCCGCTGCCATACAAGGCTGAGCTGGAGATGCGCTTTCCGGAGCCTCGCTACGTGCGCACGCGCGCGGGTGCTTATTTACAGTACGGCAACGGCGACGACCGTCTCGGAGGGTCGAAGATGGGCTTTGTGGACGAAGGTATCGTGCTGAAAGCCATAGGCGATAAGGGCTCGCTCTACTGCGTGCGTCTCGGCGAGGGGCGCGTGGGGTATATACCGAAGATACTGACGGTCGAAGCCGTGGCGCCGGAGCCTGCGGGCGCGGTGAACACGGGGAGCTGGAGCGTGGCCGACGCGGGCGACACGGACCGCATCACGGTGAGCCTCCCGAGGCGTCTGGCATATCAGTATACCACGGACCTTGAGCCGTCGACCATCGCCGTGGATATTTTCGGCGCCACGGACAACAGCAACTGGATAACGCAGCGGACGACGGAGCTCGGAATCGTGGACTATGTGGACTTCAGGCAGGTGTCGTCGGACATCTACCGCGTGATAATAAGGCTAAAGGACAAGTATCAGTGGGGCTTCCATGTGGGCTATGAGTGCGACGGGACGGCGCTGACCATCGACGTGCGTCATCGGCCTAAGTCCCTTGCTCTGCGCGACCTGACCATAGGTCTCGACGCGGGTCACGGCGGGGAATATCCCGGAGCCGTCTCGCCTTCGGGGCTGGTAGAGAAGAACGTGAACTTAGATATTATCAGGCACATACGGCGCATCCTCGAGTCGAAGGGCGCGAAGGTGGTGATGACGCGCACGGGCGACACGGGGCCCTCGATGGGCGAGCGCAAGCGCATCTGGCGCGAGGCGAAGGTCGACCTGGCCGTGAGCGTGCACAACAATTCCGGGGGCGGGGCGCTCGCCTCGCCGGGGACGGCGGTGCTGTACAAGCATCTGTTCTGCCGGCCGCTTGCACAGGCCGTGACGGGACGGCTCCTCGAGACGGGGCTTCCGCTGTTCGGAATTGTGCAGAACTTCAACTTCTCGCTGAACGGTCCGACGGAATTTCCGGAGGTGCTGGTGGAGGGGATGTTCATGAGTTCTCTCCGGGAGGAGGAGCTGCTTGCGGACCCGGAGTTCCGGAGAAAGGTGGCGGAGAAAATCGTGGCGGGCCTCGAAGACTACCTGCGCGGGGCCGGAAAAAAATAATTTCCTAAATGTTTGGATTTCAGAAATAAATTCACTAACTTTGCGGTGGAAAAATGGGCCCTCGAGAGTTCGACTGTCGCAAAATCCTGAGAGATAATGCGATAGGCGGAATTTTGACGGGTGCAACAATTGAGAATAAACAAGAACGAAATATTAATCAACACAAGTCACAAACTAAAAAACTAAGATGCCTACTATTCAGCAATTAGTAAGAAAAGGACGCGTGGCCCTCGAGGACAAGTCCAAGTCGCCCGCACTGGACTCGTGCCCTCAGCGTCGCGGCGTCTGCGTGCGTGTGTACACCACCACCCCTAAAAAGCCTAACTCGGCAATGCGCAAGGTTGCGCGTGTGCGTCTCACCAACGGCAAGGAGGTCAACTCCTACATCCCCGGCGAGGGCCACAACCTTCAGGAGCACTCGATCGTGCTCGTACGCGGCGGTCGTGTTAAGGACCTTCCCGGTGTGCGTTACCACATCGTGCGCGGCACGCTCGACACCGCAGGTGTAAAGGACCGCACACAGCGTCGCTCGAAATACGGAGCGAAGCGTCCGAAGGCCGGTGCAGCCAAGAAGTAATCTGAAAGTTTCCTCCTCGGAAAGAGGCGGCTGTCAGGTGAAGACCATCACTGAACGCACCGCGAGATTTTAACAACCAACAAATTAAAACTCGTTTTTGATTTCTTGCAGCTAACAGACCCGGTTGAGTAAGCGCAGAGGCAGCGGCCCGCGCTGAAGACGAAAGAAACAGGCAACCAAGCAATCTGAAACACATCCCGACAAAAGAAAATGAGAAAGGCCAAGCCTAAGAAGCGTGTGATCCTCCCGGATCCCGTCTTCGACGACGTGAGAGTGACCAAATTTGTCAATCACCTCATGTACGACGGTAAGAAAAACACCGCATTCGCAATCTTCTACGACGCGCTCGATATCGTGAAGGGCAAAATGCCGAACGAAGAGCTCGCCGCGCTTGAGATTTGGAAGAAGGCACTTGAGAATGTGACGCCTACCGTAGAAGTAAAGAGCCGCCGTGTAGGTGGCGCTACCTTCCAGGTTCCGACGGAAATCCGTGCGGACCGCAAGGAGTCGATATCCATGAAAAATCTGATCGCATACGCCCGCAAGCGCGGCGGCAAGACCATGGCTGACAAGCTGGCTGCCGAAATCGTAGACGCCTTCAACAATCAGGGCGGCGCCTACAAGCGCAAGGAAGACATGCACAAGATGGCCGAGGCCAACCGTGCCTTCGCCCACTTCCGTTTCTAAAACAAGATTTTTCAGGAACAACAACCCTACCGACTACCACAAATGGCAAAATCTGACGAACATCTTAAATATACGCGCAACATCGGCATCATGGCCCACATCGATGCCGGCAAGACCACCACGTCCGAGCGTATCCTCTTCTACACCGGTCTTACGCACAAGATCGGCGAGGTACACGACGGCGCAGCCACCATGGACTGGATGGAACAGGAACAGGAGCGCGGTATCACAATCACTTCCGCCGCCACGACGACCTTCTGGAAGTATCTTGACGATAAGTATAAAATCAATCTGATCGACACCCCGGGACACGTTGACTTCACGGTCGAGGTGGAGCGCTCGCTCCGTATCCTCGACGGCGCTGTGGCCACATTCTGCGCCGTCGGCGGCGTAGAGCCCCAGTCCGAGACGGTATGGCGTCAGGCCGACAAGTACAACGTTCCGCGTATCGGTTACGTCAACAAGATGGACCGCTCGGGCGCCAACTTCTTCGAAGTAGTGCGCCAGCTCAAGGATGTGCTCGGAGCAAATCCCTGCCCCATCCAGATACCCATCGGCGCCGAAGAGACCTTCAAGGGCGTTGTTGACCTTATCACGATGAAGGCTATCTTCTGGCACGACGAGACCATGGGCGCCGACTACTCCGTAGAAGAAATCCCCGCCGCTCTGCGCGACGAGGCCGAGCAGTACCGCGACCAGATGCTCGAGAAAATCGCCGAGTACGACGACGACCTCATGGCCAAGTACTTCGACGACCCCTCGACCATCACCATCGACGAAATCAAGCGCGCACTCCGCGCCGCTACCCTGAAGATGGAACTCGTGCCGATGATCTGCGGCTCGTCGTTCAAGAACAAGGGCGTGCAGTGCCTGCTCGACGCAGTCTGCGCATACCTTCCCTCGCCCCTCGACGCGGGAGCCGTTGAAGGCCACACCATGGGCGACCCCGACAAGATCGAGACCCGCGAACCCTCGAGCGACTCGAAGATGTGCGCCCTGGCGTTCAAGATTGCGACGGACCCCTATGTAGGCCGTCTGTGCTTCTTCCGCGTTTACTCCGGCGACATCGAGGCCGGTTCGTATGTGCTCAACGCCCGTTCCGGCAAGAAGGAGCGCATCTCGCGCCTCTTCCAGATGCACTCCAACAAGCAGAACCCGATGGAGAAAATCGGCTGCGGCGACATCGGCGCAGGCGTAGGCTTCAAGGATATCCGCACGGGCGACACCCTCTGCTCCGAGGACGCTCCCATCGTGCTCGAGGCCATGGAATTCCCCGAGCCCGTGATTGGTATCGCCGTAGAGCCCAAGACCCAGAAGGACCTCGACAAGCTCGGCGTAGGACTCCAGAAGCTCGCCGAGGAAGACCCCACCTTCCGCGTACAGACCAACGAGGAGACCGGCCAGACCGTCATCTCGGGCATGGGCGAGCTTCACCTCGACATCATCATCGACCGTCTCCGCCGCGAGTTCAAGGTGGAGTGCAACCAGGGCCGTCCCCAGGTTACGTACAAGGAAGCCATCACGCGTCCCGTGGAGCTTCGCGAAGTGTTCAAGAAGCAGACCGGCGGCCGCGGTAAGTTCGCCGACATCATCGTCCGCGTAGAGCCCGTAGACGAGGGCTTCGAGGGCAACCTCCAGTTCGTCGACGAGGTGAAGGGCGGTAACATCCCCAAGGAATTCATCCCGGCCATCCAGAAGGGCTTCACCACGGCCATGAAGAACGGCGTTCTCGCCGGCTTCCCCGTAGAGCACCTGAAGGTGACTGTCATCGACGGTTCCTTCCACCCCGTGGACTCCGACCAGCTCTCCTTCGAGCTCTGCGCCATCCAGGCGTTCAAGAAGGCCTGCGAGAAGGCCGGTCCCGTGCTCCTCGAGCCTATCATGAAAATCGAGGTCGTAACCCCCGAGGAATCGATGGGTGACGTAATCTCCGACCTCAACAAGCGCCGCGGACAGGTTGAAGGCATGGAAACCAGCCGCTCCGGCGCCCGTGTGGTCAAGGCCAAGGCTCCTCTTGCCGAAATGTTCGGCTATGTGACGGCCCTCCGCACCATCACTTCCGGCCGCGCAACCTCGACAATGAGCTTCTCGCACTACAGCGAGGTATCCTCGTCGATTGCCAAGGCAGTACTCGCCGAATGCGACGGCCGCGCCGATCTTCTCAAGTAAAACAAAAAACTCCACAACGCAATATGAATCCCATCATTCGCATCAAACTCAAATCTTACGACCACAGCCTCGTCGACAAGAGTGCCGAGAAGATCGTAAAGACCGTGAAGTCCATCGGCGCAGTGATCAGCGGTCCCATCCCCCTGCCCACGCACAAGCGCATCTTCACCGTCAACCGCTCCACCTTCGTGAACAAGAAGAGCCGCGAGCAGTTCGAGCTCTCGAGCTACAAGCGCCTCATCGACATCTACAACGCCACTCCCAAGATTGTGGACGCCCTCATGAAGCTCGAGCTTCCCAGCGGCGTAGAAGTGGAAATCAAGTGCTGATTACCGTAACAAGATAAAGACAGGGCATCCGGGATGCCGAAAGTGCTCCCCGGATGCCCCCAGAAATAAACAACGACTAAAACAACAAAGAAATGCCAGGATTAATTGGAAAGAAAATCGGAATGACATCCGTTTTCAGTGCCGACGGTAAGAACGTACCGTGCACTGTTATCGAAGTAGGTCCTTGCGTCGTTACCCAGGTCAAGACTGTTGAGAAGGACGGCTACGCCGCCCTCCAGCTCGGTTTCGAAGAGGAGAAGGAAAAGCACCTGACCCAGCCCGAAATCGGCCACTTCAAGAAGGCCGGAGTATCGCCCAAGCGCCACTTGGCCGAGTTCAAAGGATTTGAAGGCGAATACACGCCCGGCGACACCATCGCCGTCGACTTCTTCGACGGGGCAGAGTTCGTGGACGTGATCGGCACCTCGAAGGGTAAAGGCTTCCAGGGCGTTGTAAAACGCCACGGCTTCGGCGGCGTAGGCCAGAGCACTCACGGCCAGCACAACCGTCTCCGCGCCCCCGGTTCGGTAGGCGCCTGCTCCTATCCCGCCAAGGTGTTCAAGGGCATGCGCATGGCCGGCCAGATGGGCAATGAGCGCGTGACAGTCCAGAACCTCCAGATCGTAAAAATAATCCCCGAACACAACCTTCTGATGATCAAGGGCTCGATTCCCGGCAGCAAAGGTTCAATCGTATTAATTGAGAAGTAATATGGAACTCGCAGTATACAACCAGCAGGGCCAGGAAACGGGCCGCAAAGCCACCCTCAACGACGAGGTATTTGCAATCGTTCCCAACGAGCACGCCATCTACCTCGACGTTAAGCAGTACCTCGCCAACCACCGTCAGGGCACCCACAAGTCGAAGGAACGTTCAGAAGTGAGCGGTTCGACCCGCAAGCTCCACAAGCAGAAGGGCGGCGGCGGCAGCCGTATCGGCGACATCAACTCTCCGGTACTCGTAGGCGGCGGCCGAGTTTTCGGTCCTCGTCCCCGCGACTATCGCTTCAAGCTCAACCGCAAGCTCAAGGACCTCGCACGCAAGAGCGCCCTCTCGCTGAAGGCCCAGGCCGGCGAAATCATCGTCGTAGAAGACCTGACCTTCGGCCCCAAGACTAAAGAATATGTAAATTTTGCTAAAAATCTTAAAATTGACGGCAAAAAGGTTCTTGTGGTTTTGGGGAACCAGAATAATGACGTATATTTGTCGATGCGAAATGTGCCCGACGCCCGTCTCACGACAGCATCGGCCATCAATACGTATGTAGTAATGAACAACAACGCCCTCGTCCTGACGGAGAGCGGCCTTGCTGTGATTAACAACATCTAAACCCAGGGAGGAACAAACAATGGACATCACCATCAAACCCGTCATCACCGAAGGTGCGACCAAGCGCTCGGACAAGCGCAACTGCTTCACTTTCCGTGTTTCCCCCGAGGCCAACAAATATCAGATCAAGGCGCTCGTAGAACAGCTCTACGGCGTTAAAGTCGCAAAGGTCAACACAGCGGTTGTCCGCGGCAAGAACAAGAGCCGCTGGACCAAGAGCGGACTTCTCCGCGGCAAGACAGCCGAATGGAAGAAGGCTTACGTGACCGTTGGCGAAGGCGAAACCATCGACTTTTTTAGCAACATCTAAATAAAATGGCAGTAAGAAAATTCAAGCCCACCACCCCCGGGCAGCGACACAAAGTTATCGGTGTTTTCAAAGGTACCATCACTGCTACTACACCGGAAAAATCTCTTACAGTCGGCAAAAAGGCCTCCGGCGGCCGCAACGCCGAAGGACACCTCACCACTCGATACCTTGGTGGTGGCCACAAGCGCGCATACCGCATCATAGACTTTAAGAGAAACCGCGACGGCATCCCCGCAGTCGTGAAGAGCATCGAATACGATCCGAACCGTTCGGCGCGTATCGCCCTTCTGTACTACGTGGACGGCGTCAAGACCTACATCATCGCCCCCAACGGCCTTGAGGTAGGCACCACGGTGCTTTCCGGCCCCGACGCAGCTCCTGAAATCGGCAACGCTCTTCCCCTGAGCAAGATTCCGGTAGGTACCGTTATCCACAACATTGAACTCCGCCCCGGCCAGGGTGCCTTCATGGCACGCTCCGCCGGCACTTTCGCTCAGCTCATCTCCCGCGAGGGCGATTACGCAATCATCAAGCTTCCTTCCGGCGAAACCCGCAAGGTCCTTGCCTCCTGCAAGGCCACGATCGGTGTAGTCGGCAACAGCGAGCACTCCCTTGAACGCTCCGGCAAAGCCGGACGCAGCCGCTGGCTCGGCCGCCGTCCCCGCAACCGCGGCGTAGTAATGAACCCTGTCGACCACCCCATGGGCGGTGGCGAAGGCCGCGCTTCGGGCGGACATCCCCGCTCGCGCAAGGGTCTCTACAGCAAGGGCCTCAAGACTCGTGCGCCCAAGAAGCACTCTTCGAAGTATATCATTGAAAGAAGAAAGAAGTAATCTAAACTCGTAAACGAAACATGAGCCGTTCATTAAAAAAAGGCCCCTTCATCAGCGTCAAGCTCGAGAAGAAAGTAGCCGACATGGAAGCCACCGGCAAGAAAAACGTCATCAAGACGTGGAGCCGCGCATCCATGATCGCTCCCGAATTTGTAGGCCACACCTTTGCCGTGCACAACGGCAATAAGTTCATCCCGGTGTACGTCACCGAGAACATGGTAGGCCACAAACTCGGCGAATTCGCGCCCACCCGCACCTTCCGCGGACACGCCGGCAACAAGAAAAAGTAAGCCGCCAGGGCCTCAATCATCAATTCGATAAAAAAGACGAACAAATAAAATGGGTGAAAGAAAAAGACTCACAGCCGACCATCGCAAGGAAGAGCTCAAGAGCGTGGCATTCGCCAAACTGACGAATGTTCCCTCCTCTCCCCGGAAGATGCGTCTGGTTGCCGACATGATTCGCGGTAAAGAAGTGTTCCGCGCCCTCGGCATCCTCAAATTCTCCAACAAGGAGGCCGCAGCCCGTCTGGAAAAACTCCTGATGAGCGCCGTGGCCAACTGGGAGGCAAAGAACGAACGCAAGGCGCAGAGCGGCGAGCTCTACGTACAGACTATCTTTGTCAACCCCGCACCGATGCTCAAGCGTCTGCGCACCGCGCCCCAGGGCCGCGGCTACCGCATCCGCAAGCGTGCGAACCACGTCACAGTGATTGTGGACACAATTGACAACAACGCTAAAACCCGCGAGGCTTAATCACACTTATGGGACAGAAAGTAAATCCTATCAGCAACCGCCTGGGCGTAATTCGCGGTTGGGACTCCAACTGGTCTGAAAAGGGCAAATACCCCGCCAACATTCTCGAGGACTACAAGCTTCGCGAATATCTGAACGTGCGCCTCGCAAAGTGCAGCGTCTCGCGTATTGTCATCGAGCGCACACTCAAGCTCATCACCATCACAGTATGCACCTCCCGTCCGGGCCTCATCATCGGCAAGGGCGGCCAGGAAGTGGAGAAACTGAAGGAAGAGCTCAAGAAAATCACGGACAAGGATGTCCAGATCAATATCTATGAGGTAAAGCGTCCCGAGCTGGACGCGCAGATTGTTGCCTCGAGCATCGCCCGCCAGATCGAAGGCAAGGTGGCTTACCGCCGCGCCATCAAGATGGCCATCGCCTCCACGATGCGTGCAGGCGCCGAGGGCGTGAAGGTGCAGGTTTCCGGCCGTCTCAACGGCGCTGAAATCGCGCGTTCGGAGATGTTCAAGGAAGGCCGCACGCCTCTCCACACCCTCCGCGCGGACATCGACTACGCACTTGTCGAGGCCCACACGAAGGTCGGCGTCATCGGCGTCAAGGTGTGGATCTGCCGTGGCGAAGTCTATGGCAAGCGCGACCTCGCTCCCCAGTTCACCAACACGCAGAAGGAAGGACGTCCCGCCGGCGGCGAGCGTCGCGAGCGTGGAGGCCGTCGCGGCGGTTTCAGCCGCGGGGCCAAGAAGTAAATTGTAGAACCTCATCAGTCAGTCAACGACAATGTTACAACCTAAGAAAACCAAATTCCGCCGCTCGCAGAAAGGCCGCATGAAGGGCAACGCCCAGCGCGGCAACTCGCTGGCTTTCGGTTCCTTCGGCATCAAGACCCTTGAGAGCAAATGGATTACCGGCCGCCAGATCGAGGCCGCGCGTATCGCGGTGACTCGTTATATGCAGCGTCAGGGCCAGATCTGGATTCGTATCTTCCCGGACAAGCCCATCACCAAGAAGCCTGCCGAAGTCCGAATGGGTAAAGGTAAGGGTAATCCCGAAGGCTTCGTGGCGCCCGTCACCCCCGGCCGCATCATCATCGAGGTTGAAGGCGTAAGCTACGACATCGCCAAGGAAGCTCTCCGCCTCGCAGCACAGAAACTCCCCGTGGTTACCAAGTTTGTGGTTCGCCGCGACTACGATCCCACTCAAAACGTGTAATCCATCATGAAGAAAGAAGAAATCAAAGAAATGACCACGGCCGATCTGCGCGAGCGTCTCGATCAGATGGAGAAGGAATACCGCCAGATGTGCATCAACCACGCCGTGACCCCGCTGGACAACCCCGCGAAAATAACGGCCGACCGCCGCATGATCGCACGCGTGAAGACTGAGCTGCGCCAGCGCGAGCTTAACAACCAGTAATTCCCGAGAGCATTAGACTAATGGAAGAAAAAAGAAATCTGCGCAAAGAGCGCATCGGCGTTGTTTCCAGCAACAAGGGCGACAAGTCGATCACCGTTACCATCAAATGGAAGGAGAAGCACCCCATTTACGGTAAGTTCGTGAATAAGACCAAGAAATACCACGCTCACGACGAGAACAACGAATGCTCCGTAGGCGACACCGTGCGCCTGATGGAAACCCGCCCCCTCAGCAAGACCAAGCGCTGGAGATTAGTAGAAATCATCGAAAAAGTTAAATAAAAATGATCCAGACCGAATCACGCCTCACAGTAGCCGACAACTCCGGCGCCAAGGAAGCTCTCTGCATCCATGTGCTCGGTGGCACTGGCCGTCGTTACGCATCGGTGGGCGACATCATCGTCGTTTCCGTCAAGAGCGTAATCCCCGGCTCCGATGTCAAGAAGGGCACGGTCTCCAAGGCCGTGGTCGTACGCACGAACAAGGAAATCCGCCGTCCCGACGGTTCCTACATCCGTTTCGACGACAATGCCTGCGTCCTCCTCAACAACGCCGGCGAACTCCGCGGCACACGCATCTTCGGACCCGTTGCCCGCGAGCTCCGCGCGACCAACATGAAAATCGTTTCACTGGCACCCGAAGTGCTTTAATCCATCCTCCAAAGTATTCTCATCACCATGAGCAAAATCAATATCAAGAAGGGTGATATGGTACAGGTCCTCTCCGGCGAGGACCGTGGCAAGCAGGGACGCGTTCTCTCTGTCGACCGCACGAAGATGCGTGCGATTGTCGAAGGCGTCAACATTGTCACGAAGGCCACGAAGCCTTCGGCCCAGTATCCCCAGGGCGGCCTCGTAAAGAAAGAAGCCCCCGTCCACATCTCGAACATCGCCCTCCTCGACCCCAAGTCCGGCAAGCCCACCCGCATCCGCATCGAGCGCAAGGACGGCAAGAAAGTTCGCATTGCTGTTAAATCCAACGAGGTAATTAAATAACGATAATGAGCACCACTCTCAGCAAAGATTATAAGGAACGCATCGTTCCCGCCCTTGAGAAGGAGTTCAAGTACTCCACCGTGATGCAGGTTCCCCGCCTTGAGAAGATTGTCATCAATCAGGGCCTCGGCGCCGCGACTCAGGACAAGAAGCTCATCGAGACCGCCATCAACGAGCTCACGGCCATCACCGGCCAGAAGGCCGTGGCCACCCTCTCGAAGAAGGACATCTCCAACTTCAAGGTCCGCAAGAAAATGCCTATCGGCGTGATGGTGACCCTCCGTCGCGACCGCATGTATGAATTCCTGGAGCGCCTCATCCGCGTAGCCCTTCCCCGTATCCGCGACTTCAAGGGTATCGAAGGCAAGCTCGACGGCCGCGGCAACTACACCCTCGGCATCACCGAGCAGATCATCTTCCCGGAAATCAACATCGACAACATCAACAAACTGATGGGCATGAACATCACCTTCGTCACCTCCGCAAAGACCGACGAAGAAGGCTACGAGCTCCTCAAGCAGTTCGGCCTGCCCTTCAAGAACGCTAAAAAATAATCCCAAGCATCCCCTATGGCTAAAGAATCAATGAAAGCGCGCGAGGTTAAGCGCGCGCGTCTGGTGGCCAAGTATGCGGAGCGCCGCGCCGAGCTCAAGAAAATCGTGAACTCGGGCGTGAACGAAGAAAACCGCGCCGAAGCCTACGATGCCGCCCAGAAGCTGCAGAGCCTGCCCAAGAACTCGTCCTACATCCGCAAGCACAACCGTTGCTCCATCACCGGTCGTCCGAAGGGTTATATGCGCGAGTTCGGCATTTCGCGTATCCAGTTCCGCGAAATGGCTTCCGCAGGACTCATCCCCGGAGTTAAGAAGGCCAGCTGGTAAAAAATCCCCGCTCTCGCCACCAGCCGAGCCCGATCCACCCGCGGCGGCAGCCTAAATCCCCTTCCGGGGGACATTGGGCCGCAGCCCAAAGACCGAGAGAGAGTTTATAAATATTGTTGAGCCGCACGGCTCAGGGACCCCACGGGAGCCGCCCGCTCCTTCCTCAGACCCCACAGCGGGTGCCCCTCGGGATTTCCCTCCCAACAGGCCGCGACGACCCAATCAATTTAAAAACCACAACAAACAAAAATGACTGATCCCATAGCAGACTATCTGACCAGACTGAGGAACGCCATCAAGGCCGGACACCGCGTAGTCGAAGTTCCCGCCTCGAACCTCAAGAAAGAGATCACACGTATCCTTTTCGAGCAGGGCTACATCCTCAACTACAAGTTCATCGAAGGCGAAACCCCCGCAGGGACTATCAAAATCGCCCTCAAGTATGATCCCGTTGACCGTGTCAACGCCATCAAGGGCCTCAAGCGCGTATCGCGTCCCGGCCTCCGCCAGTACACAGGCTACAAGGACATGCCCCGCGTCCTCAACGGACTCGGCGTCGCCATCCTCTCAACCTCCAAAGGCGTCATGACCAACAAGAAGGCCGCGGACCTCAAGGTCGGCGGCGAAGTACTGTGCTACGTTTATTAATCATCAACCGTTTAATCTACTCGTATTATGTCAAGAATTGGTAAAGCTCCCATTGCTCTTCCCGCTGGCGTGACAGTGACGGTTGACAAGGACAACGTAGTCACCGTCAAGGGTAAGCTCGGCGAACTCAAGCAGGCCGTGAACCCCGATATCAAGGTAGCCGTCGAAGACGGCCATGTAGTGCTCACCCGTCCCAGCGACGACCGCGGCCACCGCGCCCAGCACGGCCTCTTCCGTGCTCTGATCCACAACATGGTTGTCGGCGTTTCCGAAGGCTACCGCAAGGAAATGGAACTCGTAGGCGTCGGATACCGCGCGACCGCCACCGGACAGGTGCTCGAGCTCGCACTCGGTTACTCCCACGCTATATATATCAAACTTCCCCCCGAGGTGAAGGTTGAGGCCAAGAGCGAACGCAACAAGAACCCGCTCATCATCCTCACCAGCGACGACAAACAGCTCCTCGGACAGGTTTGCGCCAAAATCCGCTCCCTCCGCAAGCCCGAACCCTACAAGGGCAAGGGTATCAAGTTTGTCGGCGAAATCATCCGCCGCAAGTCCGGTAAGAAGGCCGGTGCCAAATAACTTTAAACGGATCATATCATGTTCTCCAAGATACAAAGAAGAAATAAAATCAAGATGCGCATCCGCGGCAAGATTTCCGGCACCGCCGAGCGTCCGCGCATGACCGTCTTCCGCAGCAACAAGCAGATCTACGTGCAGTTCATCGACGACCTCGCAGGCAAGACCCTCGTCTCCGCCTCCTCCAAGGGACTCGAGGAAGGCACAAAGTGCGAGATTGCCGCCAACGTAGGCCGCGAGGCTGCCCGCAAGGCCCTCGAGGCAGGCATCACCGAAGTCGTTTTTGACCGTAACGGTTATCTTTTCCACGGTCGTGTTAAATCCCTGGCCGACGCTGCCCGCGGAGCCGGCCTCAAATTCTAAGACATTATGGCAAAGAGAAACAACCGTGTAAAGTCCACCGGCGACCTTGAGCTCAAGGAGCGTCTCGTGGCCATCAACCGTGTAACGAAGGTCACCAAGGGCGGCCGCACATTCACATTCGCAGCCATCGTCGTTGTCGGCAATGAGAACGGCATCGTAGGCTGGGGCCTCGGCAAGGCCAACGAAGTTCAGGCCGCCATCGCCAAGGGCGTCGAGGCCGCCAAGAAGAACCTCATCCGCGTTCCCGTCCACAAGGGCACAATCCCCCACGAGCAGGTTGCCAAGTTCGGCGGCTCCCGCATCATCCTCAAGCCCGCCTCCCACGGTACGGGCGTGAAGGCCGGCGGCGCCATGCGCGCTGTCCTCGAGAGCGTGGGCATCACCGACGTCCTCGCGAAGAGCAAGGGCTCGTCCAACCCCCACAACCTCGTGAAGGCAACCCTCGCCGCACTCGACGAGATGCGTTCCCCCGCTCAGGTGGCCCAGAACCGCGGTATCTCCGTTGAGCAGGTGTTCAAAGGCTGAGACTTCCGGCCGTCAATACCCAAACACTAAAAAATGACAACCTGACAATGGCAAAAATCAAGATCACCCAGATAAAGAGCCGCATCAACTGCCCCGCAGTACAGAAGCGCACGCTCGACGCTCTCGGCCTCAAGAAGATGAACCACACCGTGGAGAAGGACGACACCCCCTCCGTACGCGGCATGATTCAGGCCGTACACCACCTCGTAAAGGTGACAGAAGCGTAAACCACACTCTCCCGAATTTAAACCAACACTTAAAGATTCCTCAATACACTATGGACTTAAGTAATCTTCAGCCCGCAGCGGGCTCCGTCAAGAGCAAGACCCGCATCGGCCGTGGCGCAGGAAGCGGTAAGGGCGGAACATCCACCCGTGGCCACAAAGGCGCCAAGTCGCGTTCGGGCTACAGCCGAAAGATCGGTTTCGAAGGCGGTCAGATGCCCCTTCAGCGCCGTCTTCCCAAGTTCGGCTTCAAGAATATCAACCGTGTAGAATACAAAGCGATCAATCTCGATCTTATTGAGGCAGTGGCCGCCAGCCGCAACCTCGAGAAGGTAGGCCTTGAAGAGCTCCGCGCCGCCGGCTACCTGCGTCGCAACCAGCTCGCCAAGGTGCTGGGTATGGGCGCAGTAACCCGTGCCCTGACTGTCGAGGCCAATGCTTTCTCCGCCGCCGCAAAGGCAGCCATCGAAGCAGCCGGCGGTCAGGCTAATACCCTCTGATCATGAGATTCACCGAAACCATCAAGAATATCTGGTCCATCAAGGAGCTCCGCGACCGTATCGGCATCACGCTTCTGCTCGTGCTGATATATCGCCTCGGCTGCTACGTCGTGTTGCCCGGGATTTCTCCCGCGGCAATCGACGCTCTTGCTTCCTTCACGAACAAGAGCGGCCTCATGCAGCTTCTTGACATGTTCTCCGGCGGAGCATTCTCGCAGGCCTCGATCTTCGCCCTCGGCATCATGCCCTACATCACGGCGTCGATTGTTATCCAGCTCTGCGGAATGATTCTCCCCTCGTTCCAGAAAATGCAGCGCGAGGGCGAGAGCGGCCGTCAGAAACTGAACCAGTACACGCGCTACCTCACTGTCCTGATTCTCTTCCTCCAGGCTCCCTCCTATCTGATCAACCTTCAGATTCAGGCGAGCTCCGCGGCCGGCGGCCTCGGGCTCCACATGGGCTTCTGGACCACCGTCTACCTGACCATCATCCTCACCGCAGGCTCGATGTTCATCATGTGGCTCGGCGAGAGAATCACTGACCGCGGTATCGGCAACGGTATCTCCTTCATCATCCTTGTCGGCATCATCGCGCGCCTCCCGGGAGCCCTCTCCTACGAGTTCATCAGCCGTCTTCCCGGAGCCTCCGGCTCGCAGGGCGGACTCGTGATGTTCATCATCGAGATTGTGCTCCTCTTCGCCGTGACTGTCGGCGCCGTGCTTCTCGTCCAGGGCACCCGCAAGGTTCCCGTGCAGTACGCCAAGCGCATCGTCGGCAACCGCCAGTACGGCGGCGCCCGCCAGTACATCCCCCTGAAGGTGAATGCCGCAGGCGTGATGCCCATCATCTTCGCCCAGGCCATAATGTTCATCCCCATGGCATTCTCCGGCTTCCGCGGCGGCGAGACGGGCTTCTTCCACGCCTTCACCGACATCAACGGCTTCTGGTACAACGCAGTCTTCTTCATCCTCATCGTAGCCTTCACATACTTCTACACCGCCATCACGGTGCGTCCCACCGAGATGGCCGAGAACATGAAGCGCAACAACGGATTCATCCCCGGCGTGAAACCCGGCAAGAAGACCGCCGAGTATCTCGACGCAATCATGAGCCGAATCACCCTCCCCGGGTCGATTTTTCTCGGCATCGTCGCAATATTGCCGGCTTTCGCGCGTTTCTTCGGTATAAGCCAGAATTTCGCGCAGTTCTTCGGCGGTACATCACTCCTCATCATGGTGGGCGTTGTCCTCGACACACTCCAGCAGGTTGAGTCGCACCTGATGATGCACCACTACGACGGACTCATGAAGGAAGGCAAGATCAAGGGCCGCACTACCGGCTCAGCTTATTGACAGACACCCCTGCGGGCGGTGCCGGGCCACTGA
>CABUIC010000019.1 GCA_902491515.1 uncultured Porphyromonadaceae bacterium | reverse complement strand
CTTATCCTCAGAACTGCTTGCTAATAAAGTGGTTATAAAAATCTTCCAGAATTACTGAAAAATTCTGCACACCCCAAACAAATGCAAAAAAAACAAGAAAAAACGCGTTCCGGGGTGGCGGAGCGCGTTTGGATAAATAGATGAAAAAAATTCGCCGCGCGCCTCTTGTATTCCGTCTTTTCCACTCAAAAGTCATCTTTTAATTTTGGAAAATCGAATAATGTTCGTAATTTTGCAATGACAGAATCGTGGCCAATGAGAATTTTCACAGAAAAGCCCTTGAAGGAGTACGCTGAAATGCATCCCGAAGCAAAAACCGCTATTCAAGATTGGGTTAAGAAAGTAAAGGAAAGCAGTTGGAAATGCTTTGCAGATGTGAGGCAGACTTTCAACTCAGCCGATTATGTCGGCAATCAACATTATGTTTTCAATCTCAAAGGCAACGATTACAGATTAGTGGTTGTTATTCAATACCCCCCTCAATTTGTGTATATCAGATTTATCGGGACACATACCGAATATGACCGAATAGATTGTTCCACCATTTAACCTACATATAATCATGACTAAAATCGAGAATGAAAGCCAGTATGAATGGGCTGTCGAAAGGGTGGAAAAACTTCTCCCTCTCGTAAATGACAAAACACCTGAAACAGATCCAAACTATATCGAGTTGGTTCTGCTCTCAAATCTCGTGGCCGACTATTCCGAAGAGCATTATTCCGTAGGCGAACCATCGTTTATCGACGTTCTGAAGCTCCGGATGTACGAAATGGGTCTGACTCAGGCTTCGCTCGCCCGACTGATCGGTGTAAGTCCCTCGCGGGTTTGCGACTATCTTTCAGGGAAATCCGAACCGACTCTTAAGGTAGGCCGCGAAATAAGCAAAAAGCTGAATATTTCCCCTGCCATTGTTCTCGGAGTATAAGCTCTTTTTTTTGCAAAAAATAAGGAAGGGGCAAAAATTAAACTTCGCCCGTTCGGGGCGGACGTGCCATGGCACGTCCCTACTGATTTTCAATAAAAAATGGAGGAGAAAATTCCTGGAATTTTCTCCTCCTTTTTTATGATACACGCACGTGCGTATTTAGGTTTTTGTTCAGTCGATTACATCATGCCGCCCATTCCTCCCATTCCGGGGGCGGGGGCTGCGGGAGCGGCGGGTTCCTTCTTCTCGGCGATTACGCACTCGGTGGTGAGGAACATACCGGCAATCGAAGCGGCGTTCTCGAGGGCGACGCGGGTAACCTTTGCGGGGTCAATCACGCCGGCGGCGAGAAGGTTCTCGTAGCGGTCGGTGCGGGCGTTGTAGCCGAAGTCGCCTTCGCCTTCGCTCACCTTCTGGACAACCACAGCACCCTCGACTCCGGCGTTGGCCGCAATCTGGCGCAGGGGCTCCTCGATGGCGCGGCGCACGATCTCGATACCGGTCTGCTCGTCGTCGTTCACGCCCTTGAGCTCGTCGAGGGCCTTGAGGCAACGGATGTAGGCCACGCCGCCGCCGGGGACGATGCCTTCGGCGATGGCAGCGCGGGTGGCGCTGAGGGCGTCGTCGACGCGGTCTTTCTTCTCTTTCATCTCAACCTCGGAGGGAGCTCCGACGTGGAGCACGGCAACACCGCCGGAGAGCTTGGCGAGGCGCTCCTGAAGCTTCTCGCGGTCGTAGTCGCTTGTGGTGCTCTCGATCTGGGCGCGAATCTGGGCGGCGCGGGCGGCGATGCGCTCCTTATCGCCCTGACGGTTGACGATGGTGGTGGTGTCCTTGTTGATGGTCACGCGGTTGGCCGAGCCGAGGTCCTGCATGGTGGCGTTCACGAGCTGCATGCCCTTGTCCTCGGAGATAACGGTGCCACCGGTGAGCACGGCGATGTCTTCGAGCATTTCCTTGCGGCGGTCGCCGAAGCCGGGGGCCTTGACGGCGCAGACGCGGAGGGAGCCGCGGAGACGGTTGAGCACGAGGGCGGCGAGAGCGTCCTGTTCGACGTCCTCGGCGATAATCAGAAGAGGACGGCCGCTCTTGGAGGTTCCTTCAAGCACGGGAAGGATGTCCTTGAGGTTGGAGATTTTCTTGTCGTAGATGAGGATGAGGGGCGAATCCATGTCGCACTCCATCTTCTCGGTGTCGGTGACGAAGTAGGGGGAGATGTAGCCGCGGTCGAACTGCATGCCTTCGACCACGTCGATCGTCGTCTCGGTGCCCTTGGCCTCGTCGATGGTGATGACGCCTTCCTTCGACACCTTCTGCATGGCCTCGGCGATGAGGCGGCCGATGGTGTCGTCGTTGTTGGCCGACACGCGGGCCACGTCCTCGATTTTCTTGAAATCGTCGCCGACTTCCTCGCTCATGTCCTTGATGCGGGCCACGACGGCTGCCACAGCCTTGTCGATGCCGCGCTTGAGATCCATGGGGTTTGCGCCGGCGGTCACGTTCTTGAGGCCGGTAGAGATAATTGCCTGGGCGAGCACGGTGGCGGTGGTGGTGCCGTCGCCGGCGTCGTCGCCGGTCTTGGAGGCAACTTCCTTCACGAGCTGGGCGCCCATGTTCTGGAATTCGTCCTCGAGCTCCACTTCGCGGGCCACGCTCACACCGTCCTTGGTGATGTGGGGAGCGCCGAACTGCTTGGAGATGATGACGTTGCGGCCCTTCGGGCCGAGGGTAACCTTGACGGCGTCGGCAAGGGCGTCAACGCCTTTCTTGAGCTCTTCGCGAGCCTGATTATTGAATTTGATTTCTTTAGCCATGATGTGTTTTCAAAGGGAAAAAGGGGTGGAACTTAGCAGATTACGGCGAGTACTTCGTTCTGGCGCATGATGAGCACCTTTTCGCCGTCGAGGTCGATTTCCGTGCCGGCATACTTGCCGTAGAGCACCGTATCGCCTTCCTTGAGCACCATTTCTTCATCCTTGGTGCCTTGTCCGACAGCCAGGACGGTTCCGCGCTGGGGTTTTTCTTTTGCGGAATCGGGGATGATGATGCCGCCCATTGTCACTTCTTCGGCCGCGGTGGGCTTGATGATTACGCGGTCTGCTAAGGGTTTGAGTTTCATTGCTGAATTATATTTTTTTGAGAGTATTTAATTTGTCGTCTAAGACTACTAATGCAAAATGCGTGCCAATTGTTCAATCCCGGCAAGCAATTCCGTTAACCAACTGACAATGAGCAGAGACACGTCATCGGCGCGTCTGGCTTGGCATTTTCCTATCTAGAGTTTAGCGAAATTCCCCCTGTCACATAGAATACGAAGAGGACGATTAATTTTATCTCACTCTATAATAATAAAAGAATTGAAAATACCGGAATAAATTATCGAAATGTAGGGACGCACGGCTCGTGCGTCCCTACATTTCGGGTTTTTCTACAATCTCCGCATCATAAATATTAATATTGTGAATATTATAATGTAAGAACAAAGACCTTTCAGTTCACCATCGCTCCTCAAATCGGCGTGCGTCGCTTCCGAAAAGTATGGGTGTTTCTTTTAACCCGTCCGACCGGGTTTGTCCGGTCGGACGGGTCGGGGTTGAATAGCTCTCACTCCACTGTCAGCCTTGTGCCGGCGGAGTGGGCGGTGAGTTCGGGGGCGAGCTGGCTCTGGATTGTGCAGATGCCGGAAATCATGCGTCCGGCGGTGCCTGCGGTCTGCTCGTAGCTGAGATGGTAGGTGCCCTTGGGCATCCAGTCGATGAAGAGGTTAGTCGAGGCGTCGCGGTTCTCGCGGTAGAAGCCCACGCCGCCGTCCCACATCCAGCCGGGCAGCTGTTCCACGGGTTCCATGCCTGCCGGACGCTCGTCCGTCACGGTCACGTACTCCATGTCCTGTCCCGCACGGATTTCGAGGTCAACGCGCACGCGCTCGCCGACTTTTATGCTGGTCTTGGTGGCGTCGGTCCATTCGCCGTCGCGCTTCACCATCATCCGCTTCGTCACGGCCAGCTCCTTGCTCCCGCGGGCCTTGATTTCGGCGGCGGGAAGTTTGCCGATGCGCGTCAGCGAGCCGTAGGAGGGCGTCACGCCGTTGGGCCGCACGCTGATGCTGATTTTCTTGCCCTCAACGGCGGGGAGTTCCTGACAGAAGTAGCCGGTCGAGCTCTCCTGCCGGTCGATTTCGAGAGGCTTGCCATTGAGCGTCACACTGTTGCTTACAGCCACGTCGGTCCACACAGATCCGCTCATCATCACGGCGGCTATCACATAGTCCGGGTTGTAGGCGCCGATGTCGTCCGTGGCCTGCGTGCGGAGGATTATCCACTGGCGCATGGCGTCGAGCGTCTCCTGGGGCTCACCGTAGTCGCGGAAGGCCTCGATGATGGTGGCGTAGCCGCGGATGTCGTCAACGGAGGGGAAGGTCATACCCTTGTCCGGTGTCGTCACCCCGAACTGGCTCAGCGAGCGCACCATTGCGCGGCCCTCGGCTTCGCGCCCGTAGGCCCGAAGTATGATGGCCGCGTAGGCCTTCTCCACGGTGCCGATTTTCGCGCGTTCCTTATTAATATAGGAGATGGTGCGCTCGGCGAGCGCCTTCGCCTCCGGTACCGTGGTCCTGTACACGGGCAGATACAGGGCCCGGAGGTAGGTGAACATCAGGTCTTCGCCCTTGCTCTCACGGACATACTTGCTGCGGTCCATCCATTCGAGCCCCGGCTTGGCGAGGTTGTCGATGAGCTTGTCATAGCCCTCTGTGATGCCCATCGAGCGGGCGATGCCGAAGGTGGTGAGCACCGTTTCCGTGGCCCAGTAGGACGGCTTCGGGTATGTGTCTGACCACATGAACGCGCCCTCGACGCGGAGTTCCATGAGTTTCTTGAAGAGCCTGTCGACGCGCGCCTCGGCCTCTTCCTTGTCAAGGAAGTCGGCCAGGGCCGTCATGCGGGCCGTCTCGTTTTCAGCCATCTGCACCCACGGCGTCTCGTCGAGCACGAGGGCCTTTAGCTGCTCGTTCTTTTCGAGCATCGACCGCAGGGCCTCTTCCGACGGATTGGCCTTCCACTGCCGTATGGCTTCGGCCACGGCAGGATTCTCCGCGATTATGCGTATGGCCGCGAGGTTGCTGAAGATAGCCGAGGCAATTTCCGGAGAAGTGGTCTGCACGGTCGAGTTGCCGCGCATGGCTTTCACGACGTTCCAGAGCGGGTTCTGGCAGTATTGGAGGGTGTACGTGAAGTCCGTACGGTTGTCGGCCGTGAGCCCGAAGGGCTCGGTGGCGGTCGGCTGAAGATAGAAGTTGTCGGACTCTATGACGGTCGAGGCCGATTCGAGGACAGGGATTATGCCCCGCTCGCCGTCGGTGAAGCCGGCGCCGGAGGCCTCGACT
Organism: uncultured Porphyromonadaceae bacterium; assembly: GCA_902491515.1. GTDB lineage: Bacteria > Bacteroidota > Bacteroidia > Bacteroidales > Muribaculaceae > CAG-873. Next base: position 42,644 of record CABUIC010000019.1, on the reverse strand, counting down.
GTGTAGCTCAGGGCGGAGGCCGTAGTCGGAGCGGTCACGGGCATCCGCACCGTGGCCGACTCCCCGGCGGCGATGCGCACGGGGGCGAAGGTCTGCGTGGCCGTCTCAGTGAGGCCGTCGAGACTGCGTACCACGATTTTCGCGCTGATGGCGCAGGTGTCCTCCGTGTTGTTGTAGAGGGTGGCGGTCAGGATGGCCTCGTCGCCCTGCCGCAGGAAGCGCGGGAGGGTGGGCTGCACCATCACGGGCTTGGCCGACACGGCGTTGTGGGTCAGCGAGCCGCTTTCGAGCTCCTTGTTCCATGCGAAAGCCTGAAGGGTCCATGCTCCGATGGCGTCGGGGGCTGTGAATTTAAGCTCGACGGCACCGTCGGCTCCCGTGCGGAGCTCCGGCATCCAGAAGGCCTGGAGGAGTTCGGCCACGCGGTATTCCGTCGTCGGATTTGTCTCGGCCTTTGCCTCTGCTGACTCCTCTTCGGCTCCTACGCCCGCAGCCATGGCGCCAAGGGGGAGGTTGAGGTCGTTGGTGCCCTCGGTCACGTCAAGGGACGCCGCGGCATCGTATTCGCATTCTTCGGCCATGGGCGTCGGGGCAGCCATTGAACGCTTGAGCATCATGTTGTGGACAATGTAGCGGCCCGAGAACCCGTATTCGTCTACGTATCTGAAGCCAAATAGCTCTGCGGGATTGGTCTTGAGGTCATGGATATATCCATACGCTCCCGCCGATTCCGGACCGGCCGACGGGGAGCCGACTTCGAGCATGGCGTGCCGCACGTCATGCGGGAAGCCGCCGGGCCACGACAGACCCTGGAGCGACGAGAGTGCGCGGTTGTACATCGTTGCGATGGCCGCGCCGCTGACCGGTGCGCCCGTCGTGTCCTCGAAGCGGAGGGTCCACGTTTCCGGCGCGCCCGGGGTGGTCTTGTCGCGAAGGGCGCTTCCCGTCAGCCGGACGGTCTTCGCCGGCGGAAGTTCGAGCGAGATGTCGCCGCGGTAGGTCCGGCAGTCGCGCACGGTGAATACCGTCGTGCGCGACATGCAGTCTCGCTCCGTGGAGGCCTCGACCGGGATGCGGTGGAAGCCCCGTTTGAGCTTCCGCATCTCGATGGCCGAGGTCCGCTCGCCCTGACAGGTGGCGATATATACGTAGGTGTCGTCATTTTCCACGCCTACAAGTACTTCCGCCCGTCCCTCAGCATCGGTCCGGACTGTTGTGACCGGCGCGAAGAGCACGCATCCTTCGGGCATGGCCCCGGTTTTGGTGTTGTAGAGTGTGAATTGAACGCTTTCTGCCGTTTCGGCGAGAGCCGGGTCCTCCGGTGCCACAAATACCTTGTAGTGGCCGCCCATGAGCTTTCCGGCCTTCATCATTAAGGTCTCTCCGGCCTTGGCTTTACCTTCGAGGAGGGTCTTGACGGTGTCCGCTGCGGCGGTCAGGCGCCAGCGCAGGGCAATTGCAGGGGCTTTTTCATCCGGATTGGCGGTCGAGGCGTTGAAAGTTATCTTGACGGGGTCCGCGGCGTCGGCGTATGCAGGTACGTCGGCACTCAGGGCATAGGGCTTTCCGAGAGTGAAGTTCCGCATGGCCTGTTGTGTCTCGCCGCCGGGAGCCGTGACTATGGCAGTAGCCTGAACCATGAAGTGGTCTTTCGCTTCGGCGAGCGTCGCGGCCGGAATGGTCAGCGTGAATGCGCCGCGGGCGTTGGTCCGCGTTTCAAGGCTTCCGAGGTCTTTCGGGTCCTGTCCGAAGAAGTAGCGCCACCATGGCGAGCAGGCAAGGAGGTTGACGCGCACCTGAGCTTCGCCGACGGGCATTCCCGCGTAGGTTGTGGCCGTGCCGCTGAGCGTCACCTCTCCCTTGGCCGGAGTGTCGCGCTCCACCTTGTCGATCTTCACCTCGAAGGTCGGCAGCTTGAAGTCGCTGACTGTCACGGGCTGGGTGCCGTACCATCCGCCGCGCGCGCCTTCGACGCTTATCGTATATCTGCCCGTCAGACCGTCCTTACGTGCGGTAAAGCAGCCGTGGACACGTCCGTATTCGTCCGTGGTGAATGTCCCGCTCTCCACCTTCTTGTGGTTGGCATAGTAGAGCGTCACCGTCACGTCGTGGCGCACGGCGAGTTTCGTGGGCGTGGAGCTCAGCGCTCCGCGGTCCGCGAGGGTCACGACGGCCGCCCATTCTATGCTGTCGCCCAAGTGGTAGAGCGCGCGAGAAGTAAAAATTTTTGCCGAATAGTTCGCCGAGGTCAGTGGCTTGTCGGCCTCCGGCCTGAACATGTAAAGGTAATCGAAATCTATAATCCGGTCGCCGCGTTTCAGGCGGACGGAATTAAATCCGTTGCCCGCGCGCAGGGCGAGGTCGGCGAGACCACGGGTGTCGGTCGTCCCGAGGGAGTGTAAAGACTTGAGCCGGTATCCACCGCCCCATACTGCCACTCCGGCCTCCGGCGCGCCCGTCGTCGAGTTTACGACGGCCATCATCGGGTTGTCCGTACCCGTGAGCTTCACGGGAATCCAGTCCACAACCCGCACTTCCGTGTAGTCGCGGCCTTCCGATTCCTTCGGCTCACCTGTCGAAGGCCACAGGAGGTAGCGTCCGGGCTGGTCGAGGAGCAGGGTGAGGGTGTCGCCCACAGCGAAATCATCCTTGCCCGTAGCCGTGAGGCTGATGGTCTTCCATGGTTTCAGACCGGCGGTCTTTACCCGCTCCGTCTCGTTGAGCGGACGGCGGTACACGCGGATTTCGGGCTTCGTAGTGAAGTTCTGCACTACGGCAATTTTCACTTCTGTGCAGGGGGAGACAAGATTGTTGGCTTCAATCGATACAGAGGGCCGTGTCATCCGGGCCAGATTGTTGCGGAGCTCTGCGTTGTTGTACCAGTCCGGGAATTTTTCAAGCGACTCCTTGATTAAATCTATTTTATTGAAATATCTGGCCTTGGCTTCCGCATCGGGCTTTTCGGGGAGCTGCCATTCATTGGCGAGAGCTACGAGCACGAGCCGCGCGCTCTCCGCACCGGCATATTTACCGTAAAGTACCTCGAGAATGTTCCACTGGTTTTCATTGTCCTCTGCGACCTTTATTTTCAGATCGAAATAGGCTTCCGAGGGCACTTCGGCGTATTCGAGGCCCTCTTTGAAGAGCCCGTATGCCTTCTCCGGCATATTTGCCCGCATGAGAATGTCACCTCCGCGGTTGAAGGCCATAAGGAGCACCGTGGGCGTGAGCCGTGCGCTCTCCTTATTGCCGTCGAGCGCTTCGGCGAAGGGCGCAATCGGGGCCTCCGGCACGGCCTTGGCCTCATTGACCGCCAGACGGACGAGGGAGTCGATCTGCGCCTTGAACTGTTCGCCGCTCCAGGCGCTGATGTCGGCGGGAAGAGGCGTGGCCGGGATTTCGATGCGGTCGTATTTCCAGCGGTCTTCGGTGTAGATGTTGCAGAGTACCTGAGCTTCGAGCATGTGCATCATGGCGCGCGCGGCCGCGGATGGCTCGGCATCGGCCATTTTCGCGATGCGCTCCGGGAGGGTGAAGGCGCTGTCGGAATCTATTGAGCGGGAGGCCCGGGCGATGAGTTCAAGAGCCGCGAGGCGTTGGGCTCCCGCTTCTTCCGCGGGCAGTGATTTTGCGGCCTTGATGAGGCTGTCGGCTCTGGCGAGGACGTCGCGCGGATAGGAGAAGTCCGGTTCGTAGCCCCTAAGGCTGAAGTAGCTTGTCATAGTAACTAAGATTAGTCCGGTTATCAGAAGGAATTTGCGCATAGGTGAAAGGTGGGTTTGGAGAGAGGGATGGATGGAAAAAATACGCCGCGGTTGAGCCGTGGGGCTCGTCGCGGCGTATTTTTCAGTGTTTGCTTACTTGTTGAGTCCGCAGATCTTGCACTTTTCGTTGATCTGCGTGAAGAAGTCGTTGCCCTTGTCGTCCACGAGGATGAACGCGGGGAAGTCTTCGACCTGAATCTTCCAGATGGCTTCCATGCCGAGCTCGGGGTACTCGAGGAGCTCGACGCTCTTGATGGAGTTCTGGGCAAGGACGGCGGCGGGACCGCCGATGGAGCCGAGGTAAAATCCGCCGTGGGCCTTGCAGGCGTCGGTCACCTGCTTGGAGCGGTTGCCCTTGGCAATCATGATCATCGAGCCTCCGGCTTCCTGGAACTGATTCACGTAGGAGTCCATGCGGCCTGCGGTCGTCGGGCCGAAGGAACCGCTGGGCATGCCTGCGGGGGTCTTGGCGGGACCGGCGTAGTAGATGGGGTGCTTCTTGAGGTATTCGGGCATCGGTTCGCCCTTGTCGAGGCGTTCCTTGATTTTGGCGTGTGCGATGTCGCGGCCCACGATGATGGTGCCTTTGAGCGACAGGCGCGTCGATACGGGGTACTTCGAGAGTTCGGCGAGCACTTCGGGCATCGGGCGGTCAAGGTCGATTTTCACAACCTTTCCGGCCTCGGCCGTGCGGTACTCTTCGGGAATGAGCTCGCCGGGGTTGGAGTCGAGCTTCTCGATCCAGAGACCGTCCTTGTTGATTTTGGCCTTGACGTTGCGGTCGGCCGAGCAGCTGACGCCCATGCCGATGGGGCAGGAAGCGCCGTGGCGGGGCAGACGGATCACGCGGATGTCGTGGGCATAGTACTTGCCGCCGAACTGGGCGCCGAGACCGAGCTCCTCGGAGGCTTTCTTGAGCTCTTTCTCAAGCTCGATGTCGCGGAAGGCGTGGCCGTATTCGTTGCCCTTGGTGGGGAGCGAGTCGTAGTATTTTACGGAAGCCTTCTTCACCACTTCGAGGTTCTTTTCCGCGGAGGTGCCGCCGATTACGAATGCGATGTGGTAGGGAGGGCAGGCCGCCGTGCCGAGCGTGCGCATCTTCTCGACGAGGAAGGGCACGAGGGTCTTCGGGTTGATGGTGGCTTTGGTCTCCTGATAGAGGTACGTCTTGTTGGCCGAGCCGCCGCCCTTGGCAACGAAGAGGAATTTGTATTCCGAGCCCTCGGTGGCGTGGATGTCGATCTGTGCGGGGAGGTTGCAGCCCGTGTTCACCTCTTCGTACATCGTCAGGGGAGCGTTCTGGCTGTAGCGCAGGTTGTCGGTCGTATAGGTCAGATACACACCCTCGCTGATGCGCTCCTCGTCGTTGCAGCCGGTCCATACGTGCTGGCCCTTCTCGGCGTGCACGATGGCCGTGCCGGTGTCCTGACAGAAGGGCAGGGCGCCCTTGGCGGCCACTTCGGCGTTGCGGAGCATTGTCAGGGCCACGAACTTGTCGTTCTCGCTGGCTTCAGGGTCGGAGAGAATCTTGGCCACCATGAGGTTGTGCTCGCGGCGGAGCATGAAGGCGTTGTCGTGTGTGGCCTGGCGGGTCAGCACCGTGAGGGCCTGAGGGTCGACCACGAGGATTTCATGGCCGTTCCAGTTCTCGGTCTTGACGTAGTCGCCGGTAAGATGGTAGTATTCCGTAGTGTCGGGGCCTAACGGAAACATTTCCTGATAGTGGAAGGGTTTTGTTGCCATAAGGATTTATGCGTAGGTAGAATATGAATGTGTAGTTTATGTCCGTAGTGTACCGCAAAGATAAGGAAAAACCCGGTCCCCCGCAAATAAAAAAACAAAAAATCAGCGCCCCGCGGAATTGCCGCGGGGCGCCTGTCAGGGAATTTTTGTATGGGGAGGACGTTTATTCAGGCAGCACGTGGATTTTCCGGCCTCCGGCTATGTAGAAGCCCGCGGGGAGTTTCCGAAGGTCCTCGCGCGAGGCGTCGCGGAGAACGCACACGCCCGCGAGATTGTACACGTTGTGGCGTGCGTTGCCGTCGGCGAACACGCTGTCGATGCCGCTGTAGGCGTCGAAGTGGAACCAGAGATTTGCCAGAGGATTGCTTACGGACTCGACATGCAGGGCCGCGCGGCCCACGTCGACGATGGTAACACGCCCGTTTTCATCAACCGTGGCGACTTTCGATGTTGTCGTTTCGGGATAGATGGTGAAACGCAGGCTCTTGTCGGTGGCGTTTTCGGGAAGTACTTCGATTACAAAATCGTAGACTTCGCCGACTTCAGCGAAGATGTTTTCCTCGAAGCTGTGGTTGGTGCATCGGATTGACTGTACTTCCACAAAGTCCTCGGAATGAGTCACAGTAAGGCTCAGGTCGATGAAAAGCTCGGGATTGAGCTCCGAACGGACGTAGATGTAGGTTTCTCCGGCAGTGAGTGCCGTGACTAGGCCGTCCCTTTCTGACAGCCTGGTTAATGATGGTATTTGACGAAAAAAGCGTGGAACTAGGTGCTGTGGTTCCCGTTTCCATGGTATCGCCAAACACCACAACAAAGAAACTACAGTCCACTCCCACGCCTATCGGATATCGACACGCCTCGGACCCCGCAGGGGACCCGATGGGAGGGGGTTGGGGTTGGGGGTGGGGGTTGGGCCGTCCCCAAACCCCGGGCTAACTCCGTTAAACCCCTACGGGGTTCCAGGATTAAGTTAGTGATATTGCACGGTTCGTGCGTCCCTACAGTGCGGAGTTTTGAAACTCACAGATTTTAAGTTGATAAGCATTGTGGCGAGGGCACCCGTCTGTGGTAAAATTGCTTTGTTTCGGCAACGCATTGTCTTAGTTGAGTGCAAAAAAAGAGGCGCACGGGTGGGTGCGTCTCTTTAAATGGGTTTGGAGGGGGAATCAGAGGCCGAGCTTGGCTTTTACGAGGGGGGTTACGTCAACAACGTCCGGGCCGCAGTAGAGCGTGAGGTCGGGGTTCTTGGGGATGATGAGCGAGAAGCCTCCTTCCTTGCCTACGGAGCTGATGGCCTCGTTGAGCTTCTGGAAGATGGGGGCGCTGAGCTGCTGCTGCTGGCGGGCGAGGTCCTGCTGGGCCGTGGTGCGGAATTTTTCGGCGTTGGCCTGACGTTCCTTGATGGTGTCGAGAACGGTGGTGTCGTTCACGATGCTCTGGAATTCGGTATAGAGCTTGTTGATTTCGTCCGTGAGGCCCTGGAATGCGGTTTCGTACTGCTTGGAGGCATCTTCGAGCTTTGTCTGCATTTCCTTGGTTTCGGGCATCAGCGTGAACACTGCTTCTACTTCTACGGTGCCGAGTTTCTGTGCGAGAGCCGTCATGGGCAGGGCAAGAAGGACGGCAAGAATGAGTTTTTTGAACATGGTGCTATTCTTATGTATGTTTATTTGTTGGCAAAGATAGGAATTTTATTTGGAATAACCTAATTTGGCGAGGACCTCGTTGGAAATGTCGATACGCGGGGAGGCGTAGATGATTTCCGAGGAGGACGCGCGGTCGAACACGGCCTGATAGCCGCGCTCTTCGCTGACCTTCTTGATGGCGTTGTAGACGTCGTCCTGAATGGGTTTGAGAAGGCTCTGGCGGTTCTGGTAGAGCTCGCCCTCGGGGCCGAAGTATTTGTAGCGGAGCTCGGTCGCGGCCTTTTCCTTGGCGACGATTTCCTGCTCGCGGAGCTTGGATGCCTCGTCGGTCAGGAAGGGCTTGTCCTGGAGGTACTGCTGGTACATGTTCTCGGCTTCCTTGCCGAGGGCCTCCACTTCTTTCTGGTAGCGGAGCGACCGCTGGTTGAGCTGCTCGTTGGCCATTTCATAGGAGGGCACGTTCTTGAGGATGTACTCCATGTCGACCATCGCGAATTTCTGCGCCGAGGCGTCGAATCCTGCCAGCGCGAGGAGGGCTACTATTATTAACGCTATTTTTTTCATCTTTCAGTTCTTGGGGGTTTCTTATTAAGACAACTGCCGGGCCGAAAGGTTTAAAACTCCTGGCCGAGCACGAAGTGGAAGTGGCTTCCGCCTTTTTCGCCGAAGACCTTGTCGAAGCCGTAGGCCCAGTCGATGCCCATCATGCCGACCATGGGAAGGTGGATGCGCACACCGGCGCCGGCGCTGCGCTTGAGGCTGAAGGGGTTGAACTGCCCGGCGGCCGTCCAGGCGTTGCCGCCCTCGAGGAATGCGAGGGCGTAGATTGTCGTGGTGGCCTGAAGCATGAGGGGGAAGTGCAGCTCCACGCCCATGCGGGTGTAGGCGTAGCCTTCCATGCCCCAGGGCGTAAGGGCGCCGTTGTCGTAGCCTCGCAGGGCGATGGTTTCCGTGGCGTAGGTGTAGGAGCCCGACATGCCGTCGCCGCCGACGTAGAAGGTCTCGAAGGGCGACTTGAGGTACTTGTTGTAGCTTCCGAGGATACCGAAGTCGAAGCGCGTCATCAGCACGGGGGTCCACTGCGGGTTGCTCGAGAGGGGGGTGTATGTGCGCGAGCGGAAGCGCAGTTTCCAGTACTCAATCCAGCGGAACTTCTCCTGCGCGGCTTCGGCGGTGCCTTCCTCGCTGAGCTTCTTCCAGTCGCGTTTTCCGAACATCGAAGCCGGAGGCGTGAGCGACAGGTTGAGCGAGAAGCTGGAGCCAGAGCGCGTGTAGAGAGGGTTGTCAATCGACGAGCGCGAGAGCGTCAGGCCGAGCACAAGGGCGTTGCAGGTGCCGTTGCGCATGTACGAGTCGCCGTTGCGGATGTAGAGGTAGTCCCAGTTCTTGAGATAGTACCAGTTGTAGCCCAGCTCGGCGTTGAGCGTGAAGTAGTCGTCGGGCCAGCTCAGGCGCTTGCCGAAGCCTACGTTCACACCGAGCATCTGGAGGACCTTGTTCGGGTCGAGCGACGCCTGATAGGAGTTCTGGTAGAAGTCGTTGTAGTTGTATCCGTAGCTTAGTCCGGAGCCCCACATCATCGAGTTGCTCCAGCGGTTGTTGTAGAAGCTCGAGTTGACGCCGGTCTGACGGCTGTAGTATACCGAGACGCTGAGCGAGTTCGGCCTCTTGCCTCCGAACCAGGGGTCCATGAACGAGAGCGAATAGCTCTGGTAGTAACGGGCGTTGGTCTGCGCCGAGATTGTGAAGGTCTGGCCTTCGCCCTGGGGGATTAGGCCGCGGTAAGTGCTCGGATAGAAGAGGTTCTTTATCGAGAAGTTGGTGAACTTGAGCGCGAGCTTGCCGATGATGCCCGTCTGGCCCCAGCCCATGGAGAACTCGATCTGGTCGTTGGCCTTCGATTCGAGGTTGAGGGCGATGTCGACGGTGCCGTTCTCCTCGTTGGGGGAGATGTCGGGCTGCATGTTCTCGGGGTTGAAGTGACCCGTCTGCGCGATTTCGCGCAGGGAGCGCATAAGGTCGCTCTTGCTGAAGAGCTCGCCGGGCTTCACGCGCAGCTCTCGGCGGATCACCTTCTCGTACAGGCGGTCGTTGCCGTTGATTATCACATTGTTCACCCTCGCCTGCGGGCCTTCCATCATGCGCATCTCCAGGGAGATGGAGTCGCCCTGCACCTCGCGTTCGATAGGCACGAGCTGGTAGAAGAGGTAGCCGTTGTCCATGTAGAGGTTGCTCACGGCGTCGTCGTCCTCGCTGATGCGCTTGTTCAGGAGCTTCTGGTTGTAGACGTCGCCCGGCTTCATGCCGAGGTAGTCGGACAGCACTTCGTTGGGATAGACGGTATTGCCGACCCACGAGATGTCTTTGATGAAGTACTGGCGTCCTTCGTCGATGGTGATGTGCACGTCGACGGTCTTTTCGTCGTAAGGCACGACGGAGTCGGCCACAATCTTGGCGTCGCGGTAGCCTTTCTCGTTGTATTTCTCGAGGATGCGGTTGAGGTCGTCGCGGTAGTCGTTCTCGACGAACTTCTTCTGGCTGAATATCTTCCAGATGTCGCCTTTCTCGTTGGTTTTCTTGATGGCGTTCTTGATCTTGCGGTCGGAGAGCACCTCATTGCCCTCGAGGTAGATTTTGTGGACCTTGACCTTGTCGTGCTTGTTGACCACGATGTCGACAATCATCTCGTTCGGGGCGCTGAGGTCCTCGTGGAGGTTCACGTTTACATCGGCCTTTCCGAAGCCCTTGTCAGCGAAATATTTCTTGACAATCTGCTCCGTGCGGTTGACGATGTTCTGCGTGATCATGTTGCCCTTCATGAGGTTGAGGCTCTTGGTGAGGTCCTCGCGCTCGCCTTTTTTCATGCCTATGTAGTTCACCTGGGAGATGCGGGGCTGCGTGCGGAGGTTGAAGCGGAGCCACGCCTTGTCGCCGGCGGTCTTTACCAACTCCACCTGAGCCTGGGAGAAGAGGGCCTGACGCATCAGGCGCTTCACCACGTTGGTGATTTCTTCGCCCGGCAGGGTCATTCGGTCGCCGACGCGTATGCCGGCGAAGCTCAGAATGTTCTCGTCGTCGTAGTTCGGTGCGCCTACGATTTCAATGCCCGCGATTTCATAGGTCTTGGGCATTGCTGTGTAGAGAACCGTGGGGTTGTAGATTGTGTCGTTTGCCGCGGTCTGCGCGCTCAGCTCCGCAGGGCCGAGGAAGGCTCCGGCGAGCGCGGTCAGTACGCATGCAAGCGAGGGGTGGATATATCGCATAATGCTTTTTAGGAGAAAAAAGGCTGTTCGCGTGATGATTCGTTTAGTTTTTGTCCGCCGGCGGGTTTTCGGAAGCCTGCTCGCCGGTGAGTCCGAAGCGCCGCTGCCGCCGCTGGTATTCGGCGATATGCCGCCGGAAGTCCTCTTTGGAGTAGTCCGGCCAGTAAGTGGGCGTGAAAATCAGTTCGGAATATGCTATCTGATAGAGGAGGTAGTTGCTGATGCGGAGGTCTCCGCCGGTGCGGATGAGCAGGTCGGGGTCGGGCATCCCCGCGGTGGAGAGGCGGGAGGCGAAGGTCGCTTCGTCGATGTCTTCGGCGCGGAGGGCGCCTGAGGCGGTGTCGGCGGCAAGGGAGCGCACGGCGCGGAGGATTTCCCAGCGCGAGGAGTAACTCAGCGCCAGCACAAGGGTCAGGCCCGTGCAGGCGGAGGTGTCCGCCATGCACTTTTCGAGGCGCTCGCGTGCGGTCCGGGGCATGCGTCCGAGGTTGCCGATGCTCGTCAGACGCACGTTGTTCTTTATCAGGTCGGGGGTCTCGCGCTCGATGGCTATCACTATCAGCTCCATCAGCGCGTCCACTTCCGCCCGGGGGCGGTTCCAGTTCTCGGTGGAGAAGGTGTAGAGCGTAAGGTATCCGATTCCGAGCTCCGAAGCGGCCTCGGTGATGCGCCGCACGGTGTTCACGCCCTCGACGTGGCCCGCCGACCGTTCCAGCCCGCGGGCCTGTGCCCACCGGCCGTTGCCGTCCATGATTACTGCCACGTGCCGCGGCAGACGCATGGGGTCGATTTCTGTCTTCGTGCTTGTTTCCATTGCTCTGTGAAGGGATGGGGGGAATTATTCGAGGTAGTGGCACGTCTCGCAGCGCTCGCCGAATTCGAAACTGATGCCCACGTTCAGCCGCGAGTACCAGTCCGTGCTCTTGTAGAATGCCGTCTTTATCTGGTTAAGGTCGTTCAGCACCGGGCCGTCGAACTTGTCCGAGAAGGCCTTGGTCATGGTGAATTCCGCCATAAGGTTTATTCGCTCCTTGAGCTTGAATTTAACGCCCATGCCCATAGGGAGCGTGAAGGCTCCGGCCACTTTTCCGCCCGAGGTGCTGATGGCGCCGCCTATGCCGAGGGTAAGGTAGGGAGTCCAGCGGCGCAGGCGCTTGTAGGTCTCGCCTATGCCGTAGGGGAAGAAATTGAACTCGCCGCGCACGCTCAGCTCGTAGACCTGCGATGTGAAGCTGTACACTGCTCCGCCGGGAAGGTAGTTTTTCATTCCTTCGGTGCTTCCGCTCAGGCCAAGGGTCGAGAAAACCCCGCGCACGGCCCAGCGGGTGTCTGGAAGATATCGGAAGGAGGCCTCTGCCTCGAAGCCGGGTTTCCTGAAGATGTTGGCGCTGTTGGCCTCGCCTATGTATCCGCTCATGCCCAGCGACGCGCCGAGGTCGAACTTGTATTTCGCTTCCTGGGCTGTCATTCCCGCGCTTATCAGGACGAGAAGCACAGCGGCGAGCAGCCGTAGCGGCCGGTTGCCTGCGGAACTTGCGGTTCTGTGATGCGTGGGGTTGCGGAACATCCGGATGTTTTGTGCTATAAGGTTAGATGAGGGGCTTGAAGCTCAGTCTGTTTATTACGCCGCGCCAGAGGTAGGCGTTGAGCGCGCCCTCGGCGGTTGTGCCTCCGGCGAGGTATATGTAGGGAACTTCCCATTCCGTCACGGGCTCGGTGGCGCGCGAGAGGGGCGCGAAAATGTCGAGTCCCGCGGCCCGTGCCGCATCGGCATTCATCATGTGGTTCATGACGAAGCCCTGCATTCCGCTGACGGCGGGGAAATATTCCGGAAGCTGGATGCTTGTGTCGGCTTTGTGCCAGGTCATGCCGTAGTCGCGGGTGAGGTAGACGGTTTTGGAGGGCACTCCCTCCGCGTCGCGTCCGCCGAAGGCGAGGAGCGAGGGGAAGGGGTCGGCCGACCATGCGTATGAACCCTTGAACGTGGTGTAGGGCACGAGTGTCATCCCTTCGAGACCTGCGGGAAGAGGCACGTTTGTCACTTTCAGCCAGGAATTGCCGTCGAAGGTCCAGGCGTCGGCGCTCATTGCTCCCGAGGCCGTGCGGCCGCCGACAAGGACGAGCTGTTCCCCCGCGCTCATAGGAAAACTGATGCGCACGGCCGGAGAAGCCCCGCTGACGGGGAAGTCTTCAGCCGGAAGGGGCTTGGCCTCGCCCGTGCGTGGGTCGGGGAGCACATAGTCGCCCCCGGAGTCTCTGCTGACGCCTACGGGGAGCCCTGCGAGTTCGCCGAAGAAGTCGGTGTAGGTGCGTCCGGTTGCGGTCCATGTCTTGCCGCCGTCGGCGCTGGTGTACAGCGAGCCTTGATTGTCGAGTATATAGAGGGCGCTCTCGCCTGCGCGAAGCGTCCCGGGGCGCACTCCGCCGGTTATTCCGGCAAAGGGGGAGGCCACGAACTTCCACGGGCCGGAGTAGGGGGCGTCGGTGTATGCAAGGGAGTATGCTCCCGAGGCATCGGCTGTCACGCAGTAGGCTGTGCCCTTCTCCGTGGCGGCGAGGCCGGAGGCTACGGGCGATGTAAGCTCAGTCGGAAGTGCCTTGCGTGCGCTCATGGCCCATTCGAGCGAGTCGCCCTTCATCTTGTGGACGTTGATGGACACAGAGTAGTAGCGCTCGACCGCGGCGTCAGGAGAGACGATGCGCAGCCGGACAGGGCCGTTGGAGAAGTTGATGGAGTCCTCGGGGTGGGAAATCATGTCGTAGACGGTGTCCGTGAGGCCGGGACGGCTCACGTGAAACTCACAGACAGAAACGCCGTCGAGCGTCTTCACCGAGGGGACGATGGAAGTGATCTTGGTGCCGTAGGGCAGCGAGTCGGCGTTGAAAATCCGCGCGTTGACGAGGTCCACGGAAAAAAACACCGTGTCGATGCTCGCAAGCGCGTTGTTGGTGCTCCTGATGGAGAAGGAGTACACCGCGACCGACGAGGCGATGCTCTCGCCGGGTTCGTATGTTGAGTTGCAAGCTCCTAATCCAAAAAGGCTTAGCACGCTCGCTATGGCAAATATCTTATGTCTTGACATAGGCAGGTTCAGAGTTTCAATCTGCAAAGTTATAATTTTTGCGTCAATAACGGCCGTTTTTCCTTTGGCTTTGTGTGGGTTTTATTGCTTTTTATAGGTAATTAACACCTACGAGCGGGTTCTGCGAATAAAGACTAATGCTGTTCAGCCCGGCCCTGAAAGTGGTGTAGGGCGGGAAGGACGGAGCCTTGGGCGCGCGGGTTCCTCCGTGCGCTCCGAGGATGAGGGGTGAGCGTTCAACACGTACGAGGTCGAACAGTCCCTCTTCGATGAAAGCGTTCAGGAGTTCGGCACCTCCCTCAACAAGAACACTCGTGAGGCCTTCCTCGCTGTAAAGCTGCGCCATCGCTTCCTTCAGTTCCGCGGTGTCCCTCAGGAATATGGCTTCTCTCTCCGGAGGGAAGGCTGAGAGACTGACGCGCCCCCTGCGGTCGGCCACCACCGGGCGCGGCGCCCCGAGTGCCGCGGGCCAGAGCCGGCAGTCGAGACGGGGCCGGTCTGAAAGAACCGTCCCGGAGCCTGCCATTATAGCCTCGTGAAGCGAGCGGAGCCTGTGCACGAGCATGCTCCCCAGCGGGGTGGATATTTTCAGCGCCGCTCCGCGGGCGCCCACGAGCGGATTGCGCCGCGCGTCTATGAAGCCGTCGGCTGTCTGCGCCCATTTCAGCGTAATGAACGGCCGGTGCAGGCTGTGGGCGGTCATGAATGCCGGATTGAGGCGCCGGCACTCGTCTTCAAGGACGCCGGTCACCACCTCCGCCCCGGCTTCGCGGAGCATGGCGATTCCGCGGCCGGCAACTTTCGGATTCGGGTCGCCCGCCCCTACGACCACACGCGGAATCCCGCAGTCAATCAGCAGTTTCGCGCAGGGGGGAGTCTTTCCGTAGTGGGAGCAGGGCTCGAGAGTGACATATATAGTAGCATCCCGCAGGAGAGCCGGGTCAGCGACCGACCTTACGGCATTCACCTCGGCATGGGGTCCGCCGAGGCGCCTGTGGAAGCCCTCGCCTATGATTTTTCCAGAGGCGTCGGTGATTACCGCGCCGACCATTGGGTTCGGGGCCGTGTGCCCTTCGCCTCCGCGGGCCAGCTGAATGGCCCGTCTCATGTACCGCGAGTCAGTCCCGAACATCAGAGTCTCCCGTAAGGTATGCTGAAAGTGTCGCCGGCACGGGGATTGCCTGTGTCGAGGCCGTGTTTCAGCCAGCGCACACGCTGTTCCGAGCGTCCGTGGTTGAAGCTGTCGGGCATCTCCCGTCCGTAGGCCTTCCGTTGGAGGTAGTCGTCGCCGATTTTCTGCGCCGCGTCGATGGCGTTCTCGATGTCGCCGTCCTCGAGCGAGCCGAACATCTCGTTGTCGTTGTGGGCCCAGACGCCGGCATAGAAGTCGGCCTGGAGCTCGAGGGCAACGCTGATTTTATTGGCCTCCTTTTCCGGCAGACGGGCCATTCTGTCGTGGGCCTCGGAAAGGGTTCCGAGCAGGTACTGTACGTGGTGCCCGACTTCGTGGGCAATGACGTAGGCGTAGGCGAAGTCGCCCCCGGCTCCTATGGTCGAGCTCATGTCCCTGAAGAAATCAAGGTCGATGTACACCGTCTGGTCCGCCGAGCAGTAGAAGGGGCCGGTCTGCGACGTGGCGTGGCCGCATCCGGAGCTGACGGCTCCCGAGTAGAGCACCATGCGGGGGCACTCGTACTCGCCCCAGCCCTGACGCTCGAATTCCCGCGTCCATACGTCCTCCGTGCCCGCGAGAACCTGCGAGGCAAGTTCCTCGAGGCGTTCCTCCTCCGCGTCGGGCGTATGCGTCCCCGCGGGCTGCGTAACTTCGGTCATCTGAGAGCCGAGCACATTGCTCAGCACGTCGCCGATATTGCCGCCTCCAAGGAGGGTCACGATGGCTACTATCACAACTCCGGCGATGCCTCCGCCGAGAATTTTTCCGCCGGTCGAGCCCAGGCCGCGGCGGTCGTCGATGTTGCCGCTCCTGCGGCGTCCGTCCATGCGCATTGCTGTCAGATTTTTGGCATCAGCCCCTCGATATGGAACGAGAAGAAGCCTCTGTCGGTGAATATCATATGGTCGTTGACGCGGATGTCGTGGAATTTCGCTGCCTCGCAGATTTTCCGCGTCAGGGCCTCGTCCTGAGGACTTGGCCGGAGGTTTCCCGAAGGATGGTTGTGCACGAGGACTATCGAGGAGGCGAGACACAGGAGCGCCTCGCGGAGGATGATTCGCACGTCGACTGCCGTCGTCGACACTCCTCCAATCCCTATGCGCTCTTTCCTGATGAGTTTACCGCACTGGTTCAGATATAACACCCAGAACTCTTCGTGGTTTAGTCCGGAGAGGCTTTCGTGCATGACCTGATAGATGATTTCCGGCGAACTCAGCACCTTCTCGCGCTCCGCTATGCGGGCCGCGTCGTGCGCCGCGCGCACGCCCAGTTCCAGTCCCGCAAGCAGGGTCAGGGCTTTGGCCGGCCCTATCCCCTTGAAGGTGCGGCATATATCCTTCACGCTCATCGACGCCAGATACGAAAGGTGGCCTCCGTGGTGCCTGAGGATTTCCCGGCTCAGGCTGAGCACGGATTTTCCGTGCGTCCCGGTGCCGAAGATGATGGCCATGAGCTCCGAGTCGTCGAGGGCCGAAAAGCCTGATTTCAGGGCCTTTTCCCTGGGTTTTTCCTCGGGCGCCATATCGCGCATCGTCGTGTCGCTGCCATCGGAGATGTTTTCAGGATAGTCGCTCATTTTTTCCTTTTCTTATGTTGATTTCCTCATCGAGGTCGCGCCCCCTCCGAAGGACTATTTTCGTCAGCCACGCCTTCAGGAAGCCCGTGCCGTAGCCGCAAATCTGTATCGCCGCCGCCGGAACGGCTATCGCGGCTATTTTCAGCGACTTCGTGGCCGTCAGGGCTCCGATGAAAATGGCCGTGAAGTACAGCCCGAGGGGCAGAAGCCACCAGGGAGAAACGAATATTCCGAGAAGTATCAGCGCGGCGAAGCCAATCAGCCCGAGGGCCGGAAGCGTGTGGACGGCTTTCAGCGAGCCGGGGTAGAGCAGCTGGAGTGTGATGCGCGACATTCCGAATACATAGACCTGTCTCCAGAATTTCCGCAGGTCGATTCTCCTTTTGTGCCACACGTAGGCCGGGCGGATAAGCTGTGTGCTGAATCCCGCCTCACGGATGCGCGTGCTCATGTCGATATCCTCCGAGAACATCTCTCTGAATCCTCCGACGCGCTCGTAGACCTCGCGCGTGAAGCCCATGTTGAAGGTCCGCGGCGTGAATTTCTCCAGACGCACTTTCCCGCCGCGTATGCCTCCGGTAGTCAGGAAGGCTGTCATTGTGTAGTTGATGGCCTTCTGGGTGTCCGAGAAGCTCTCGTGTGCGGCGTCGGGGCCTCCGTAGCAGTCGCTCGGATGCTCCGCGAGCTCCCGTCGGAGAGTCCTGAAATAGTCGGGAGGAATTACGCAGTCGGAGTCGAAGAAAACGAACATACGTCCGCGGGCGCGCTCCATACCGTAATTCCTTGCTATAGAGCGCCCCTCGTTTTCCTTGTAGAAGTATCGTGCGTCGAGTCCGCGGGCGGCCGCCGCCTCCACCGTCTCGCGGCAGGGCACCGTCGAGCCGTCCTCCACTATCACAAGCTCGAAATCCCTGTCGGTCTGAGCCAGCAGGCTCTCCGTCAGGTCTCTGACCTCGTCGACACGGTTGTAGACGGGGACGATTACAGAAAATGCAGGTGTCTCAGCCATAGTCTCTCAGCTCATGCGCGATTTGTAGTCCTCGTATGTGTATTCCCGTAGTACCTCACAGTCTCCGTCGGCCCGGCAGAGCACGATTTTCGGATGCCGGATGCCGTTGAACATCGTGGTCTTCACCGTCGTGTAGTGGTTCATGTCCTCCAGGGTCAGTTTCTGCCCGGGCTTGAGCGCTTCCCGGAAGTACCAGTCACCCATGTAGTCGCCGCTCAGGCAGGAATTACCGCCGAGCCGCCATGCCTGAGTGCCCTCCTCGCCTTCCGGGCAGGATTCCGTGATGGCGGGTCGGTAGGGCATTTCGAGGGTGTCGGGCATATGGCAGGCGAAGCTTACGTCGACGATGGCCGTCCGCACGCCGTCGTTGCAGACCGTGTCGACCACGCTTGTCACGAGGTCGCCGGTGCGCCATGTGAACGCGCTCCCGGGTTCGAGTATCACCTTCAGGTGTGGATGGCGCGCGCGGAAATCCTTGAGGAGCCGGACGAGGTGTCCGGTGTCGTAGCCCTCGCGCGTCATCAGGTGACCGCCACCCATATTCACCCATTTAACATCTTTTAATAGATGTCCGAACTGCTCCTCGAAGGCTCCGAGAACTTTCTCGAGGTCGTGGCTTGTCGATTCGCAGAGCGCGTGGAAATGAAGTCCTTCCACTCCTTCCGGCAGACCCTCCCTAAGTTCCTCGGCCCCCACGCCGAAGCGTGAGCCGGGAAGGGCCGGGTTGTAGAGGTCCGTCTCGATTACAGAGCATTTGGGGTTGACCCTCAGCCCGGGGCTTACCCGCTTCTCTTGGGGAGCGGCGGCGTTGTATTCCCGGACCATGTCGGCGAAGCGGAGATACTGGCTGACGGTGTTGAAGGTGATGTGTGAGCTGCCTTCGAGATATTCCCCGATGGTCTCGTCGGTGTAGGCCGGGCAGTAGCTGTGCACTTCCCCGCCAAGGAATTCCCGTCCGAGCCTGAGCTCGTTGAGAGAGCTTGCCGTCGAGTTACGGCAGTACTCCCTGACGATATCGAATGTGCGCCACAGCGCGTTGGCCTTGAAGGCCATGATGATGTCCGCGCCCGACTGCCGTCTGACTTCTGAAATCAGTTCGAGGTTCCGCCGGAGACGTGTCTCGTAAACTATATAATAAGGAGTGCTTATGCTGTCTATGGTCATAATATCGTGAATCTTGCGAATTTCAGGAGCAACACGCGCCTCGAGCCCGAGTCGAAGCTCACTTCGATGCGGGTGTCGGGCGTGCTCGTGTCTATGCGCTCGATGGTTCCGGCGAGAAAGAGCGGGTGGCGGATGCGCATTCCCGTCCTCAGCTCGTCGACGCCGTGGTAAATATCTGTGCTCCCGGCCTCCGGCGCCTTGGGCCGGGCGGTGGCGGCGGGTATCGAGGGTCTCGTTGTGGGCGAGGGTGGTGCCGGAGCCGCGGCTGTCGGCGTGTTGCCCCAGGGGCGCGGAGTGTTCCATGTGCGGCCCGTGCTCTGCCGTGCGGTCGCGGTGGGGCGTCGTCCGAGCGCCGTACCCGCGGAGAGCTTGAGAAATTTTCCGTCTATTTCCTGAAGGAAGCGCGAGGGCGCGCACTGACGTGTCTGTCCGTTCACCATCCGTTGCGACGCATAGCTCACCACGCAGCGCTCCTTGGCCCGGGTAAGCGCCACGTACATCAGGCGCCTCTCTTCCTCGATTTCGTCATTCGAGCTCATGCTCATCGCCGACGGCAGAAGCTCTTCCTCGACGCCGACTATGAACACGTTGGCGAACTCAAGGCCCTTGGCCGCGTGTATGGTCATCAGCGTCACCTTTTCTCCCGTGCCGTCGTCCTCGTCCTGATCTGTCAGCAGCGACACCTCCGCAAGGAAGTCGCCGAGCCCGGTTCTGGCCTCGTCCCCTGCCTCTTCCGTCCTCGCCGAAGCGAAGTCGTCGACGGCCTTGATAAGTTCAAGGATGTTGTCTTTCTTGGAGATGCTTTCAGGCGTCTTGTCCGTAAGGAGCACCTGAAGGAGCTTCGTCTGGCCGATTATCTCCCGCACGAGCTCCGGGGCTTTCATTCCCTCCTCGTTCATGCGGTTGAAGCTGCCGATAAGAGTCGCGAAGGCCCTGAGCTTTCCGGCGGTGCCCTTGTTTACGTCCAGGCCCGAGCTTTCCGGGTCGGAGACGATTTTCCAGAGGCTTTCGCGCCGTGAGATTGCCGTGGCGAGGACCTTTTTCATGGTGGTCTCGCCTATTCCTCGCGACGGCTTGTTGATTACGCGTCGGAGAGCCTCGTCGTCATCGGGGTTGACCGCAAGGCGGAAGTAGCTCAGGGAGTCCTTCACCTCCGCGCGCTGGTAGAACGAAAGCCCTCCGTAGATGCGATAGGGAATGTTCCTCGTCCGCAAGGCCTCCTCGAGCACACGGCTCTGGGCGTTGGTCCTGTAGAGCACAGCGAACTCCGACAGGGGGTCGTGGCTGCGCATCTGAATGCTCCGTATGCGCGACGCGAGGGTGTACGCCTCCTCGTAGTCGTTGTAGGTCTTGTTCACCTCGATCTGTTCCCCGGCGGCGTTGGTCGAGAATACTTCTTTCTCTATCTGGTTGATGTTGTGCGCGATGAGCGAGTTGGCCGCGCCGATTATGTTTTTCGTGGAGCGGTAGTTCTGCTCGAGCTTGAAGGTCTTGAGCTCGGGGAACGTGCGTCGGAGATTCAGGATGTTCTGAATGTTCGCGCCGCGGAACGAATAGATGCTCTGCGCGTCGTCGCCCACGACGCATATCCGCTTGTGGCCCGCGCAAAGCCGGGAGATGATGAGGTGCTGCGCGAAGTTCGTGTCCTGATACTCGTCCACGAGCACGTAGGCGAAGTACGACTGCAATTCTTCCCGGATTTCCGGAAAATCGCGCAGAAGCACGTTTGTATAGTAGAGAAGGTCGTCGAAATCCATCGCGCCGGCTATCCGGCACCGCTGGACATATGTTTTGTATATGCTCACGGTCTCCGGCCGCTTCGCGTCGCGGTCGCTCTGCATCAGGTCGCGGTCCGCCTCGTAGGCCTGCGGCGAGACAAGGGCGTTCTTCACCCGCGATATGTCCGAGGCTACGGCTCCTGGTCGGTACACCTTGTCGTCAAGGTTCATGTCCTTGATGATGCTCTTTATCAGCGACTTTGAGTCCGACGAGTCGTATATCGTGAAATTGCTTCTGAACCCCAGTTTCTCGGCGTGCATCCTCAGGAGCCGCGAGAAAATCGAGTGGAAGGTGCCCATCCACAGACGCGACGCCACTTCCTGCCCGACAAGGCCCTCTATGCGCTCGCGCATCTCCCGCGCCGCCTTGTTGGTGAAGGTCAGCGCCATGATGCGGCGGGGATGGTAGCCAGAGTGGAGAAGGTGCACGATTTTGTAGGTCAGCACGCGGGTCTTTCCGGACCCGGCACCGGCGATTACCAGTTCCGGACCGTCGATATACTCCACGGCCGCCCTCTGCGCCGGGTTCAGCTCCTCGAGATAATTGTTCGGGTCCATCAGCGGAACTGGTTCACGGGTGCGGGCATATATTCGAAACCGGCGCTCGCGAGGCGCTTCTCGATTTCGGCCCCGTCGAGGTCTTCGGCGCAGCACAGTTCCTCGAAATTCGCGTATCCGCCGTCTCTGAGCTTCATGTTGATTACGCTCAGCAGCATGTTGGGATCTTCAGGCAGTGTCATATCTCTTTCTGTTCCTTTCGTTTATTTATGTGGTACGGGAGTCAGGACGGAGTAGCGGAGGTTGACTGTCCGCTCGCCGAAGCGTACCCGCGCCGAGCCGCGGTCGGGGTTGTTCTCCGTCACGGTCCCCCGGCCGAAGCGGCTGTGCAGGACCTCGGTACCGGGCGCGAACTCGTCGCCGTCATTCATGTCGATGAATTCGTCCGCGTAAATCTCGCTGTCGAGCTTTTTCACGAGCTTGGCCGTACCCTTCAGCAGGTTTTCGTCCATGTCGCCCTCAGTGTCTATCAGGTCGGCATTGATTTCCGTCAGGAAGCGCGAGGGATATTTCGCCTGACCCGTGTTCACCTCGTAGCCTTCGCTCTCGGTCAGGACCACGGCCTTCTCTCCGCGCGTCACCGCCACGTACATCAGCCTCCGCTCTTCCTCCAGCCCCTTCAGTTTCCGCTCGCGGATGCTCCGGTGGCTCGGGAAGATGCCCTCGGTAAGGCCTACCACGAACACGTATGGAAATTCCAGACCCTTGGCCTGATGGATGGTCATCAGGCGCACGTTGTGGCTGTCCTTCCTGTAGTCCGCGTTGGTGTAGAGCGCTATGTCCTGAAGATACATCTCAAGGAGTGTCAGCGGCTCCCGACCGTCCTCCGCCTCCGGCGGAAGGTCCTCCGAGTGGCTTTGTTCGTACTGTTTTATCGACGCGAGGAGTTCCGTAAGGTTCTGGAGGCGGTCTTCGTCCATATCCGTGCGTATGGCTTCCTTCAGACCGCTGTCCCTGAGCATTCCCTCGAAAATGTCGCTCACCGTTGCTCCCGGCAGGCGGCTCTTGGCGTGATAGCTCTCTATAAGGTAGGTGAACTCCTTGGCGCCTGTGCGCGAGAATTCCTTGTTGTCGATATTCTCCACCAGGGTCGCGAACAGCGGCTTGCCCGTGGCCTCGGCTACGGCTTTCAGGCGTCCGAGAGTCGCTTCTCCGAAGTGGCGCGAGGGTTCGTTGATAATCCGCTCGAAAGCCATGTCGTCCGAGGGATTCGCCGCCAGACGTATGTATGCCAGAGCATCCTTGATTTCCTTCCGCTCGAAGAAGCGCACCCCGCCCCATACCGTATATGGAACGTCGGCCTTGATCAGCGCCTGCTCGAAGGCCCGCGAGAGGTGCGAGGCCCGGTAGAGTATGGCGATGCCTGTGTATGGTTCTCCGGCGTCGCCTAAGGCGCGGATACGCTCGGCAACCCATTGGGCCTCTTCGGGCTCTGACAGCGCGTGGAGGTGAAGGACGCGGCCCGAGGAGGGCTTGTGAGTCCGCAGGTCCTTGGCTATCCTGTTGTGGTTGTGGCGTATGACGCTGTTAGCGACATCCAGGATGTTCGGCGTCGAGCGGTAGTTTTCGTCTAATACTATGGTTTGGTCCGCCGGGAAGTCGAGGAAGTAGTCAGGCTTCGACCCGCGCCATTCGTATATGGCCTGATCGGGGTCGCCGACGATGAACAGGTTCCCGCAGCGCGCGCTCACCGTGTTGATGATTTCCCAGTCCGTAGCGTTGCAGTCCTGGACCTCGTCTACCTGCACATAGTCCAGCTCGTTCTGCCAGTACTCCCGGGCGTCCGGGAAGTTCTGGAATATGTAGAGAGTTAAGTATATAAGGTCGTCGAAGTCAAGGGCAAGGAATTTCAGCTGTATGCGGAGGTAGCTCAGGAAAGCGCGTTGCTTCTCGTCGCCTGGTCCTTCCGTCTCCTTCATGCCGCCCGGGAGCAGAAGGGGGACATAGGCGGTGTTGAGCTGGCCTTTTTTGCCGCCGATATGGCTCAGAAATTGCTTTACCGTCAGTTTCTTTCTGTCTATTCCCAGTTCCTTCATCGTCAGTTTCGCGAAGCTTTTTGAGTCCTCTTCGTCGACGATGTTGAAGTTCTTCGGGAAGCCAAGGCGGTAGATTTCACGCCGGAGAACCTTTACGCAGAAGCCGTGGATGGTGCAGACGAAGTCATTGACGTGCGCCGTGTTTTCCAGAAGGCTGCCTATGCGCTGCTTCATCTCCTGCGCCGCCTTGTTGGTGAAGGTCATGCAGAGGATGTTCGCCGGGTCTACGCCTATCTCCTCCACGAGATAGGCGTAGCGGGTCGCCAGCACCCGGGTCTTTCCCGAGCCTGCGCCCGCAACAACGCGAATCCGGCCCTCAGTGGCCTCGACAGCCTCCAGCTGCCGGGCGTTCAGCCTTGATTTCTCTGCAATGCTTCCTTCCATGTTCAATCTGCAAAGTTACGGAAAATATGTCATTTCCGGAAACGAAGCGTGAGGTCTTCGTAGGCGTCGATGCGGCGGTCGCGGAGGAAGGGCCACCACCGGCGAACCTCTTCCGAGCGGCTGAGGTCTATCGTCACAACGGTTTCTGTCTCCGAGTCGGTCGGCGCAGGCCCGTAGAGGAATTCGCTCTGAGGGCCGCAGACAAAGCTCGAGCCCCAGAAGTCGATACCTCCCGTGTGGCCTGACGGGTCCGGTTCATGGCCCACACGGTTGACGGCTATGACCGGAAGTCCGTTGGCCACGGCATGCCCGCGCTGGACCGTTATCCAAGCCTCGCGCTGACGGGTCTTTTCCTCGGGCTCGTCCGTGCTTTCCCAGCCAATGGCCGTCGGGTAGATGAGTATCTCCGCTCCCGACAGAGCCATCAGTCGTGCGGCCTCGGGATACCACTGGTCCCAGCAGACCAGCACCCCGAGTTTGCCGACGGATGTGTTGATGGGCTCGAAGCCAAGGTCGCCGGGGGTGAAGTAGAATTTCTCGTAGTATGCCGGGTCATCGGGAATGTGCATCTTGCGGTAGGTCCCGGCAACGCTTCCGTCGCTCTCGAACACTACGGCCGTGTTGTGGTAAAGTCCCGGCGCGCGGCGCTCGAAAAGGCTTGTAACCAGCACGACGCCGCATTCCCGGGCGAGCGACGAATAGATTTCCGTGACTTCTCCCGGGATGGGGACGGCAAGATCGCAGAAGTCCACGTTTTCGCTCTGACAGAAGTACACCGAGTCGTGAAGTTCCTGAAGAACTACGAGTTCGGCGCCTTCAGCGGCAAGCTTGCGGACTTTCTCGCAGAGGCGGCGCCGGTTGTCCGCGATGTCCGCGCCGTTGTGTTGCTGTATAAGCCCCACTTTGAGATAGTGGCGCTTGGTATGCAGATGTATCATTGTCAGTTATTTGAGGGTTCCTATGGGAAATTGCATCGTGGCGCAGTGCAGCGAGCCGTGCTGCCGGATGAGTGCGCGGCAGTCCACTCCGACAACCGTATATTCCGGCATCGCCACGCGAATCGAGTCCATCGCCTGGCGGTCCTTCAGCGGTTGACCGTAGGTAGGCATCAGGACAGCATCGTTGACTATCAGAAAGTTGGCATATGTCGCCGGAAGGCGCGTGCCGTCCTCGGGGTCGTGGATGGGGTCGGGGAGGGGAAGTTCTATGAGCGTATAGGGCAGTCCTTCGGCTGTCCGCAGGGCCTTCAGTTCTTCGGCCATAGCCCGGAGCGCCCCGAAGTGCTCGTCATCCTGGTCGGAGCAGCCGGTGTGGAATATCACGTCGCCCGGAGGCGCCAGGCGTGCCAGGGTGTCGATATGGCTGTCCGTGTCGTCGCCGGCAAGGCCTCCGTGTTCAAGCCACAGCACTCTCTGCAGCCCGAAAGCTTCCTTGAGTGTCTCCTCGATTTCCTTGCGGCTCATTCCTCCGTTGCGGTTGGGAGAAAGAAGACATTCTGAAGTCGTAAGGAGCGTCCCGCGGCCGTCTGACTCTATCGAGCCGCCTTCGAGCACGAAGCTCAGCCTGTTCTCGGGCTCGCGTGCGAAAATCCCGAGCCGCCGGGTCACCAGATTGTCCTTGTCGGAGGCGAATTTCAGTCCCCAGCCGTTGAACTTGAAGTCAACGGCTCTCGGCTGGCCGTCGGTTTCTACCGTGATGGCCCCGAAGTCGCGCGCCCACGTGTCGTTGGTCGGAACCTCGACGTACTCTACTCTTCCGTCCTCGATGCCGCCAAGGCATTCCCGCGCCCGGGCCAGCGCTTTCTGCGGACCTGCAACTATAAGCAGGGCGTGCCCGGCTATCGCCGAGCACATCTCCGTGTAACATTTCTCGACCTCCGGGAGCATATCCCGCCAGTCCGTGTCCCCGTGGGGCCACGCCGTCAGTACGGCTTCTACCGGCTCCCATTCCGCAGGGAGCCTGCGTCTTTCTTTTATTTCTTCTTTTGTCTTTTCTTGCTTATTCGTCATAGTCGCTCAGATTCTGCCACACATCGTTGCTCTCCGATATGTATTCTTCGCAGAACTCGCGGAAACCGCTCTTCTCGCTTGTTCCGTTTTCGTGGCAGTACTCTTTATATTGTTGCCGCAGTTCAGGGTCGTCAATCAGGCTCTGCTTGAAGTCCGCTTCCGCCATATCGACACTTCCCGTCTGCCGCAGGATGTTCAGGAAATATTCTGTCAGGTCTTCCATGGTTATAGTGTAAGGGGCAGGCCGCGGCCGGACATACCCGTGTATTTTGATTATTGCCCAAAAATACGAATTTATTCCATATGCACCAAATTATCCCCCCTCATTATTCCCTAAAATACCCTAAAACGCCGATTTGCAAATTTAATAGTAAAAATATACAATTGAATTTGTACGAGTGCAAATAATATTGTATATTTGCACTCGAAACCATCCTCCTCATCGGGAGGGCAGTTGAGTGTCCGCACTCAGAAATAACTCTAAAATCTATTTTTAATACTATGTCCTTCACAATCCGTTCCGTCTCCGACACCCTCGAGTTCTTCGCAAAACTCCCGCAGCGTGCTCCCTTGTTCCAGAACCTCTGGCGCGAAGGTCAGCTCGCATGTGCCCTCGCTCAGGATTCCGCCGCTGCCGCTGACCTTGCTCTTGACATCGCTCTCTCGGTCGCTGAATCCCACAAGGTAATTTTCTTCGGCATTCAGACCTCCATTGCACGCTTTGTCGAGCGCACAAAAGGCATCAAGGCCCCCCAGCTCCTTTGCGTTAACCTCAGCCTTGCCGACATCTCCCCCTCGGAAACCGATGCTTTTCTCAAGGAGATGGAGACAACCATCGTAGCTTCAGGCTCAAAGGTCTGCGTTGTCGATTCCATGTTCTATCTCTGTGAATGGTATGGAAAAAGTGGCGCCGCGCGTTTCTTCGTCGCCAGATTCCGCGAAATGAGCCGCCGGCTCGGACTCTCCGTCCTGCTCGCCGCTAATGCCCGAAAACGCATCGGCAACAATCCTCCAACAGCCGAACATCTCCCCAAAGGTACAGCCCCTTATATCGACACAGTCCTCGGGCCCCAAACTCAGTCGGATCAGGATAAATCTCCTGCGGAGAAGTTGCCGGAACAGTATCCGGATGGCGGTTCAGTGTCGCCTCGGAAAGAGACTTCCGCACCAGGTGCGCCGTGCGCGGGCACTCCTTCAAATCCCCTGAAAGTATGGACTTTGAGTGAGCTGAGGGAAAAACACCTCCGCTAATCCCGCACCGCTTTCAGTGTCTGGCGGAACAGCTCGGGCCGCAGGTTCGACCGCGAGAAGGCCGCGTTGTCGCGCGTGGGATTGACTCTGTTTGTCAGGAACACGAAAATCAGTTCCTGCTTGGGATCAACCCAGAAGACCGTTCCCGTGAATCCCAGATGCCCGAACACTTCAGGGCCCGCTTCATCGCAGGTAGGCGAGTTCTCCGGATTGGCCGTGTCGGGCTTGTCGAAACCAAGGCCGCGACGGCAGGTCGGGCTCTTGGAGGTGGTGAACAGCTTCACCGTCTCCTCCGACAGCACCCGCGCGTCGCCGTATCTGCCTCCGTTCAGCAGCATCTGGCAGACCTTCGCCACGTCTCCCGCCGAAGCGAACAGACCGGCGTTGCCCTGAACTCCTCCGGAGAAAGCCGCAAGCTCGTCATGGACGTAGCCGTGGACGGTCTGGCGCCGAAGGAAGGTGTCGTGCTCCGTCGGGGCTATCTCGCCGAGCGGAATTCCTGCGTCGAGAGGGCGGTAGCCCGTGCGCCATGCCCCGAGCGGCCCGAATATCGAGTCGCCTACCCAGCGGTCGTGCGCTATGCCGGTCCGGCCTTCCTCCGCCGCCATCAGCATGCAGAAGTTCAGGCATGAGTAGTTATACGAGCGGTCCTTTCTCAGCGGGATGTCATAGATGCGCTGCATCAGGGTGTCGTAGGTCCGTCGGCCCACGTAGATGCCTTTCGCCGCCTCTGTCTCCCAGTTCTCCCCCTGGCGGCGGCGCGTCAGGTCGTAGCGCAGGCGCGCCGTGCGGTTGCCCCAGCTGCGGTTCTGGATTTTTATAGGATGTGCCGCGTCGCGTTTCGCGGAAATCAGTTTACCGTCGTAGGATGTGGGATCGAACATCGCGTCGAAAACATTCAGGGACGCCGGCATACCCGTCTCGTGGTACAGCAGTTGTCGCACTGTGATGCTTTTCTTGGCCGAGTCCGTCACAAAGCGCAGAAGAGCCCCCACGCTGTCCTCGAGGCTCAGGAGTCCGAGGTCGTAAGCCTTCATGATGCCGGGAAGGGTTCCTATGGCCTTGGAGACGGAGGCAAGGTCGTAGACGGTCTCGCCCGAGACCTTCTCGCCGCGTGCCGTGATGCGTCCGTAATTCTTGTCGTGGACCACCACGCCCTTACGCGCCACAAGCAGCTGTCCGCCCGGAATAGCCCCCGACGCCATAGCCTTGTTCATCAGCGCGTCGAGGCTGTCCGTCAGCCAAGGCTCCATTCCCGCGCTCAGCGGTTCGCCGTAGCCCAGACGGCCTTTCGCTATGCTCACGCCCGTACCCGCTTTGGCAACGCCCCTGACGTTCACCGGAAGACGCCCCTCGACGCTTATCCCTCCGAAAAGGGCCATCGCGGCGGCTTTCCGCATGAAGGGCTGGTTTTCATAGACCAGAAGCACCGCGGCATTGCGTTTGAGCGCCTCGGCGAAGCCCGTGAGCTTGTAGGGGCTCAGCATGAAGACGCCGATGGTCTCGCCGGAGCCGGCCGAGAGGTCGGCATATGCCTCGCGGGCCCATGCGTCGCCCTTGTAGACAGCTAGTACCACGGTCTTGTGGCCCTCTATTTTCTTCCTCAGCCCGGGAGTGAGGGCGCCGGCATGGCCGATGCTGTAGACGTCGACTTTCCCGTACTTCCGGCACATCCCGGCGAAATCGTTCCCCGCCGGGGCTCCGATATTCACTACGGCTATCGACTGCTCTTCGAGATGCCGCACCGGGAGGGCGCCGCTCTTGTTCCATAAGGCCGTTACGGCCGCGTCAGCCAGCTCCTGAATCAGTGCCCGGCATTCCGGACTGTCGATAGCTTTTCTGAGCGAGTCGATATTGGTGCTTACGGGCCGTAAATCCTTCAGCCCGAGAAGGTATTTGTATTCAAGGATGCGTTTCACCCGCTCGTCGAGCACGCTCCGCGGGAGCGTGCCGTCGGCAAGCGCCGCGCTTATGGCTTTGACGTCCCTGTGCGGGTCGCGGGAGCACAGCAGCACGTCGGCCCCGGCCTTCAGCGCCGTGAGAGCCCGGTTGACGCCCTTTCCGGCGTCGGCTCCGCTCATTTCGAGGGCGTCGGTGTAGATAAGACCCCGGAATCCCATCTTCTTGCGAAGCAGCGAGGTCGTCACTGCCGGCGACATTGAGGCCGGTACGCCGCTCGGGTCGAGGGCCGGCACGGAAATGTGGCCGACCATCACTCCCGAGCATCTGGCCTCAATATACTGCCTGAAGGGCTCGAGGTCTACGCTGTCGAGCCGCGCCCGGCTGTGGCTGACCGCCGGGAGGGCTTTGTGGGAGTCGACATCAGTGTCGCCGTGGCCGGGGAAATGCTTCGCCACGGACTGTACGCCATTGTCCTCGAGTCCGAGGGAATAGGCCACACCTAACTTCCCGACCCACTCGGGGTCCTCGCCGAAGGAACGCGTGCCGATTACGGGATTCGACGGATTGGAATTGACGTCGAGGTCCGGTGCGAAATTCACCTGAATGCCTACAAGATGGCACTCACGGGCCATTTCGCGTCCGTAACGGTACAGGAGGCCCGGTTGACGGATGGCGCCGAGCGTCATGTTCAGCGGAAAGCGCGGAGTTCCCTCAATGCGCATCGACAGGCCCCATTCGCCGTCGAAGGTCATCAGCACCGGGACGGCCGAATGCGACTGCACGTAGTTCGTCATTTCGGCATATTCCTCAAGCGACCCCTCCGTGAAGAGCAGGCCGCCGATGCCCACGTTTTCCGACCAGTCGCGCAGCGTCGAGGTCCACATCTCTCCCCTCGATGGGATAGCTTTGGGGAACAGGAGCTGGGCCACGCGCCGAGGCTCGTCGAGAGTCGCGTACACCGAGTCGGCATATGCCCGCGCGGCCTTGGCTCTGCCGTCGTAGAGGTGCGGAGCCCGGTGCGTGGCCGCGGATGCTACCGCGCCAATGGCCACCAAGAGCCCCAAGGTCAATATCTTATTTGTTTTCATGGTAGAATTCTTTGATTTAAGGTTTTCTCACTGCAACCATTCTCGGCTTCGGGGAGCCTTCGCCGAAGGCTTTGCCCCTGCCGGAGCCGGTCGTGAGCCAGTCAATCATTTCGTCGTAGAGCCATTTGTCGCCTTCTTTCACTATCGTGCCCTCGCGGAGGCCTGTGAGATAGTCGCCACCCTTGGCGAGGTAGTCGATGGTGGCGATGCGGTATGTACGGTCGTCGTCAAGGGGCTTGCCGTCGATAAGGATTTTTGTAGCTTTCAGCGCCTCGGGGTCGTACTCGGAGTAGACCTGACGGCTCACGCCGTTTCCGCCCGTGCGCGACATGGCGTCGAAAACATCCCGGAGGTCTTCCCCCTTGATTTCTTCGATGAGTATCTTGTTCTGGAAGGGCAGGAGGTTGATTATCTGACCCTTGGAGATGACGCCTTTGGGGATGTCGGTGCGGAGGCCGCCTTTGTTGATGATGGCGAAATCAATCGGCTCGTCGCTCATTTCCTTACCGCGCGTATAGAGGAAGTCAGCCATGAAGTTCAGTTCCCGCACGCCCTCGCGGTCCACGAAACGCTTTGCGTGGCCTACGGGAATCCGCATAAGCGAGTCCACGCCGGGGCGGTATTCATCGATGATGGCCTGAAGCGCCGGGTCGGCCTTACCGTCGAAGCGGCTGTCGATGCGGATAAGCTCGTATTCCGGATGGAGAGCTTTTCCGTTTCCGATGGAATCGAGGTCTATGGTGATTTTCCCGAGGTATGCGCCGCTCTTGCCGGTCTGGGTCACGAGCACCGGACGCTCCTCGTCGTTCACCGCCTGCGAGCGCCTGAGGCCTTCCAGGGTCTTCGGGTCGATGACGGTGTGGCTGTGTCCGCCTATGATTACATCAATATTCTCCGATTCAAGGGCGAGAATGCTGTCGCCAGGAGGCGTCTCGGGATTGTAGCCTATATGGGTCAGTGCTATCACAGCGTCCACTTTTTCGATGTCCTTCAGGAATTTGGCGGCGAGATTGGCGGTCTTGACGGCATCGGAATAGACCACGCCATCGGCGTTGCCTTCCGCTATCATGCCCTCCGGATTGAGGTTCACTCCGATGAAACCTAAGCGCTTGCCTCCGAACTCACGGATGGTGTAAGGCTTGAACTTGCCTTTCAGCGTCGAATTTTCGAGAAAGTAGTTAGTGGCGAGCAACTCGTCCTTGCGCAGCGACATCATCTTCTCCAAGGAGTCCATGCCGTTGTCGAACTCGTGGTTTCCGAGTATGCCCATGTCCACGCCCATCTCGTTCATGATTCGGGCCTCGACTTCCCCGCCGTAGAGATAGAAGAAGAGCGAACCCTGCACGGCGTCGCCTGCGTCGACCAAGAGCACATTCTTTTCCGCGGCCCGTACGCTGTCGATGGCCGCCTTCCGCCGCATAACGCCTCCGAGCCCCGATTTCTCGATCGGGTCAATCTGGGAATGGGTGTCATTGGTGTGAAGAATCACGAGGTCCTCGGCCCCGCAGAGCAAAGCTCCGCAAAGTCCGAGAGCCGCAAACGCGCCGCGCAACCTTCCGCGGCCGGTAAAGGTATGGGTATTCATATAGAGCATCAGTCTTAATAAAGGCAAATTTACAAACTTCCCCGCCAATTTCCAAAAAAATAGCATACAGAGAATATTGCTGCAATACTCGCCACGTTTTACGCTTCGGTCCGGTACGTGTCGATAATTCTTTGCAATTCGTTCTCAGATGGGAGCATTCGGGATAGACGCTCGGCGAGCTTGTACTCGGCAACACTGAGAGGCTGTGACATCCCGCGGAATGACCATTCCACTACGGTGTTGTCCTTCGATTTGCAAATAAGCAGACCGATTGTCGGATTGTCGTCGTCCTGACGCATTAGCTCATCCACTGCCGAAACATAAAAATTCAGTTTCCCTGCAAATTCGGGAATGAATGGAACGACCTTCAGCTCGACCACAATATAAGCCTTGAGCCTTGTGTGGTAGAAAATCATGTCGGGCACAAAGGTCTGGCCTCCGGGCATCTTGAGCTCCATCTGACGTCCGATGTAGGCAAAGCCTTGTCCGAGTTCAAGCAGAAAGCGTGTTATGTCCTTTGCGAGCTCGTCCTCTAACTGTTGCTCCGATGTTATTTTCTTGTCTATGAAGCCGAAATCATAGGGACTTTTCAGAATTGCCTTCGCCAGTCCGCTGAACGGAGCAGGAAGTTTGTTGTCGAAATTCGTTATGGCCCGACCCTGTTTTGAATAAAGGTTGTCAGCCATTTCTCTCGCCAGCTCAGGGCGGCTCCAGCCATTTTCTATCGTCTTTTCAATATAGAAAATGGCTTCTTCAACGCTTTTGCTACGAGTAAAAATGTCAATATGTTGACCCCACGCCACAAGGCCGAAGTCGGTAGGCATTTCTAAATCTTCACCAACTTGGTGACGATTTTCCGACCCAAATTCTTCAACGACTCGTTGAAAAATTGTAGGCGCTTGGTTATAAAACTCATACCATCGGCAGGCATACCGTATGTTGACCGATGAAAACCCCGTTTGCTTCGGAAATTCGGTCTTTAAATCGAGGCTGAGGCATTCGAAAAATGCCGAACCCCATTTTGCATGTTTGCGGAGTTGGGAGATTTCGCGTCCCATCGTCCAGTAGAAGTCCAGCATTTCCGTGTTGACTTTTACTGCGGCCTTGATTTGAGAGCGGCGAAAGCGGTCTTTCAGGCGTCCAAGGAGCTGTGCATACTCATTGCCGCTGACAAGACTGTCGCGTTTTACAAATGCCGGTTTGTTTTCATCCTGTGCCATAATCGATTCCGTAGGTCAGACGCAAATTTACTAACTTCCCCGCCAATTTCCAAAAAAATCAGCAGGGGTGCGGGATAATAAAAGCCGTGCCTTTAGGGTGGGGCACGGCTCGGGTGTCAGACATAGTATTCAAATTTTCCCGGCTGGTGTCTGAATGCTTGCGCCGGGACCAAGATATGAAGGATTGAAGGTGTTTTATTCCGTATACACTTCCTTGTGGCGGGTGGGTTTCTCGATTTCGCGGCGGACGCGCTTGGCGTAGGGGCCGACGTTGGAGATGAAGAGCCAGTCGAGGTCGTCTAGGCGGCGGAGGTCGGTGACGAAGAAGGCTTCGGAATTTTCGGAGCCTACGACAATCACGCGCTTCGCACCGGCTTCGCGGGCGGCCTGGACGGTGTGGGAGAAGTTCTTGAGGGTGAGGTCGTTGGTGGCGGCGTCCTGAAGGTCGTCGTTATAGACGAGGACTACGGTGTCGTAGCCTTCGAGGGCTTTCTTTGTGGCGTCGTGGTCGGTGACGTCGATGTGGGAGACGGTGAGTAGGCTGTTGTCGATCATAAGTTTTTCGGGGTCGTCGACAAAGGCGTTGACGCTGATTTCATGCTTGAGGAGCTTCCCGAGCACGTCTCCGTATATGCGGCATGTGGTGCCTACAAGTGCGATTTCTTTCATAGAGCTGAATGTTTAGAGGTGTTGTTTCTGATTTTAATATATAACGCCTCAGGGGGGAAAGGGTTCACAGGGGCATACAAGCAACGGAGGCGCCGGTTTGCGGCGCCTCCGTCAGAGAGTGTGTGTTGAATGTTGTATTTTACGCTTCGGCGGAAGCTACACCGTAGAAGGCGAGGTCTTCGGGGCGGAAGTTGCGGATGTACTCGGCGTGCTTGGAGACTTCGGCGTCAGCAATCTTGTTGTAGACGTTGGCGCTGGCGGTGAAGCTTTCGGTGCGGTTGGCATCGAGGAGCAGGAGATAAGCCATGATGATGTTTCCTGCCATTTCGACGAGGCGACGGGCCATGAAGTCGGTGTACTCGGGTTTGCCTACGGCGGTGACGGCGGCGATGGCCTCCTCGTAGAGGGCCGCGAGGCGCTTGAGGTTGTCGGCCAGGGGCTGGAGCTCGGGCTTGAACTCGTTGGCGGCGTAGGAGTCGATGAGGGCCTTGTAGGTTCCGGTGGTGACGTGGCGGATGGCAGCCACAACCTGAAGCTGGGTGGTGCCTTCATAGATGGATGTGATGCGTGCGTCGCGGTAGACGCGCTCGCAGGCGTAGTCCTTCATGAAGCCGGAGCCGCCGTGTACCTGGATGCAGTCGTAGGCGTTCTGGTTGCAGTATTCGGAGCTCATGCCCTTGCTCATGGGGGTGAGGGCGTCGGCGTTCTTGCGGTAAGCCTTGAGCTCGGCCTTTTCCTCGGGGGTGAGCTTGCGCTCGCGCTCGATGTCCTCGAGGGCCTTGTAGAGGTCGACGTAGCGTGCGGTCTCGTAGAGGAGGGAACGGCTGGCGTCGAGCTTTGCCTTGATTACGGCAATCATCTCGGCCACGGCGGGGAACTCAATGATGGCCTTGCCGAACTGGCGGCGCTCCTTGGCGTAGGCGAGGGCCTCGCGGTAGCAGATTTCGCTGACGCCGACGCTCTGGGCGGCGATGCCGAGGCGGGCGCCGTTCATGAGGGCCATGACGTACTTGATGAGGCCCATGCGCGTGGAGCCGCAGAGCTCTGCGGGAGCGTTCTTGTAGGTGAGCTCGCAGGTGGGGGAACCCTTGATGCCCATCTTGTTCTCAATGCGGCGGACGTCCACGCCGCCGTTGCGCTTGTCGTAGATGAACATGGAGAGTCCGCGGCCGTCCTTGGTTCCGGCTTCGGAGCGGGCGAGGACAAGGTGGATGTCGGAGTCGCCGTTGGTGATGAAGCGCTTCACGCCGTTGAGCACCCAGGAGCCGTCTTCCTTCTGTGTGGCCTTGAGCATGACGGACTGGAGGTCGGAGCCGGCGTCTGGCTCGGTGAGGTCCATGGACATTGTCTCGCCGGCGCATACGCGGGGGATGAAGCGGGCGCGCTGGTCGTCGTTGCCGAACTCGTAGAGGGTCTCGGCGCAGTCCTGAAGGCCCCAGAGGTTCTCGAAGCCCGTGTCGGCGCGGCTGACGATGTCGGCGGCCATGATGTAGGGGGTGATGGGGAAGTTGAGACCGCCGAAGCGGCGGGGCATGGCCATGCCCATGAGGCCGGCCTTGCGGCAGACTTCGAGGTTCTGCTTGGTGCCGTCGGCGTAGATTACGCGGTTGTTCTCCACGCGGGGGCCCTGATGGTCGACGTCCTCGGCGTTGCCGGCGATGACGTCGGCGCAGATTTCGCCTACAATCTCAAGGGTGCGCTCGTAGTTGTCGAGGGCGTCCTCGAAGTCGAGGGGGGCGTAGTCGAATTTTTCGGCTTCGGTATAGTTTCGTTCCTTGAGCTCCACGATTTTGCGCATCATGGGATGCGTGAGGTGGTGCCTGAGGTCGGGATTGTCGGTATAAAAATTTGCCATGGCTTACTTGGAATTTTTCTTGTAGTACTTGATGAGCTTGGGCACGACCTCTTCCATGTCGCCTGTGATTACGAAGTCGGCGATTTTGTTGATGGGGGCGTTGGGGTCGTTGTTGATGGAGATGATGATGGAGCTCTCCTGCATACCGGCGATGTGCTGGATCTGACCGGAGATGCCGCAGGCGATGTAGAGCTTGGGGCGGACGGTCACGCCGGTCTGTCCGATCTGGCGCTCATGCTCGATGAAACCGGCGTCGACTGCGGCGCGGGAAGCGCCGACTTCAGCTCCGAGGGTCTGGGCCAGGTCGTAGAGGAGCTGGAAGTTTTCCTTGCTGCCCACGCCGTAGCCTCCGGCCACGATGATGGAGGCGTTCTTGATGTTGACCTTGGACTTCTCGATGTGGCGGTCGATGATTTCGACGGCATAGTCGGTGTCGGCGATGTATTTCGCGGGGTCGAGGCTGATAACTTCGCCCTTGTGGTCGGGGTTGTATACTTCCTTCTTCATCACGCCCTCGCGGACGGTCGCCATCTGGGGACGGTGCTCGGGGTTGACGATGGTGGCGACGATGTTGCCGCCGAATGCGGGACGGATCTGGAGGAGGAGGTCCTTGTATTCCTTGCCGGTCTTGGCGTCGGTGTGGTCGCCGATTTCGAGGGCCGTGCAGTCGGCTGTGAGGCCGCTGTGGAGGCAGGAGCTTACGCGGGGACCGAGGTCACGTCCGATGCAGGTTGCGCCCATGAGGCATACCTGGGGCTTGATTTCCTTGAAAAGGTTGATGAGCGCGGCGGCGTGGGGGTTGGAGGTGTAGGGATAGAGGCGCTTGTCCTCCATCTTGTAGACTACGTCGGCGCCGTAGGGGAAGAGCTGTTTTTCGATACCGTCGAGCTTGTCGCCAATCACGATGGCTTCGAGCTTCACGCCGAGGCGGTCGGCCAGGACGCGGCCTTTGGTGAGGAGTTCGAGGCTTACGTCAGCGACGCGGCCGTCCTCATATTCGCAATATACGATAAGGTTGTTGTTGTCTGCCATAATCAGAAGAATCTGAGACTCGGCCTTAGCCGATGGTGTGATTGGTAATAAGTTCTTTGATGAGGTCCTCGATCTGTGCGTCCTCGTGGCCTTCGATGCAGCGGCTCTCCTTTGCGGTGAAGACGACATTCTCGATGGACTTCACTTTTGTGGGGGAACCTGCCAGGCCGATCTGTTCGGGATCAGCCTCGACGAAAGCCGCGCCCCATTCCTGGAGCTGAAGGTCGGGGCGCTTCTCTACGATAGCGGCGGCCTCGGGGGCGAGGGCTTTGAGTTCGGAGGGGGATGCGGCGCGCTTGAACTGCATCACGCGTCTGGCGTTGCGGGGACGGCAGGGAGCGGCGGACCCGTTGACTGTCACCACGCAGGGGAGGGGAGCCTTGACGGTCTCGACGCCGTGCTCGAGACGGCGCTTTACAACGACGTGTCCGTCCTTGAGCTCAAGGATTTCCTCGGCGTAGGTCACCTGGGGGATTCCGAGCTTCTCGGCAATCTGGGGGCCGACCTGAGCGGTGTCGCCGTCGATGGCCTGGCGGCCGCCGAGGATGATGTCGTAATTGCCGAATTTCTTGACGGCCTGTGCGAGGGAATAGCTTGTGGCGAGGGTGTCAGCACCGCCGAGAGCACGGTCGGTGAGGACGATGCCGGTGTCGGCGCCGCGGTAAATCGCTTCGCGGATCACTTCGGCAGCGCGCGGGAGGCCCATCGTCAGGATAGTCACTTTGGAGCCCGGGTTGGCGTCCTTCAGGCGAAGGGCCTGCTCCAGGGCATTGAGGTCTTCAGGGTTAAAGATCGCGGGCAATGCGGCACGGTTGATTGTGCCGTCTTCCTTCATCGCGTCCTTGCCAACATTGCGCGTGTCGGGCACCTGTTTGGCAAGTACAATGATGTTTAAGCTCATAATTCTTATGTTAGAGGTTTGATAATTGACTTATTTGAGACTTTCGCGACTGCAAAGGTAATGATTTTAACTTTTTTAGCCAAATTTTTAGCCGTCCGGGCCCCGGTTTCAATGTTAAACTTTGTCATCGGGGCTGTTGCGGGGTCAATGAGGGTGTCGGGGGACTGCGAAAGGACGCACGAGCCGTGCGTCCCTACTTTACGAGGATTTTCGGCACCTTCTTGAGGCAGAATTCAGAAATGGCTGGAGCCGTCGAAGCAGTGGGTGCAGATTCTGTCCCGGGGAATTCCGATGGCCTCCACAAGGTCTTCGACAGAGCTGAATTTCAGCGAGTCGAGACCGAGGTCCTTTCGGATTTCCTCTACCATGGCGGTGTAGCGCGGCGAGCCGGCCTTTGCGTACTCGGCGAGAGCTTCGGGGGAAGGGTCAGGCTCGAGGCGTTCGATTACGCGGCGGGCTATAAGCTCCATTGGTCCGCGGGAGCTCGTGAAGTTGAGGAAGTCGCAGGGATAGATGAGAGGCGGGCAGCTTATGCGGATGTGGACTGCGCGGGCACCGGCGTCGCGGACGTCGCGGACGTTGTCGCGGAGCTGAGTGCCTCGGACAATGGAGTCGTCGCAGAAGGCCACGCTCTTGCCTTTGAGAAGGTCTTCGTTGGCAATGAGCTTCATCTTGGCTACGAGTTCGCGACGGGCCTGAGTGCCGGGCGTGAAGCTTCGCGGCCAGGTGGGTGTGTACTTCACGAGGCCGCGGTAGAAGGGCTTTCCGGCGCCTGCGGCGTAGCCGAGCGCCATTCCTGTGCCGGAGTCGGGCACGGGGCTGACGAAATCGAGGTCTGAGTCCTCCTCACGGCATTTTTCGCCCATTATCCGGCCGCATTCGTGGCGCATTTCGTCGACGTTGCGGCCTTCGTAGCGGCAGGGAGGATAGCCGTAGTAGGTCCATAGGAAGGCGCATATCTGCATTTCCTTTCCGGGGGCGCGGAGTTGTTCGATTCCTCCGTCGGGGGTGATGCGTACAATTTCCGCGGGACCGAGGTCGTAGACCTCCTTATAACCGAGATTGGCGAATGCGGAGGTTTCGGAAGAGACGGCATAGCTCCCGTCGCTGTCGTTGTGTCCGATGGATATGGGGGTGCGTCCGAGGCGGTCGCGTGCGGCGATGAGGCCGTTCTCGGTGAGAATAAGCATTGAGCAGGAACCTTTGACGGTTTCCTGGACGTGGCGGAGACCGTCGGGAATGTCCTTGCCCTCGGCGATTAGGGCGGCGATAAGCTCGGTAGGGTTGACCGTGTCGCGGGAGTGCTCGCAGAAGTGGATGCCCTTGTCGAGGAGGCTTTTTTCGATTTCGGGTATGTTGTTGATGCGGGCAACGGTGACGATAGCGAACTTTCCGAGGTGGGTGTTGACGATGATGGGCTGTGCGTCGGTGTCGGAGATGACACCTATGCCGCTCTCGCCCTTGAAGTCGGGAAGGTCAGCCTCGAATTTGGTCCGGAAGTAAGAGTTTTCGATATTGTGGATCTGGCGGGCGAAGTGAGCTTTCTCACTGTCGTAGGTCGCCATGCCCGCGCGGCGGGTGCCGAGGTGGGAGTTGTAGTCCACCCCGTAGAAGAGCTCGTCGGCGCAAGGTTTGTGTTTTTTAATTACACCAAAAAAACCACCCATATTCCAGTTTAAAATTTTGAGTCTAAAGTTTAGAGTTTTGAATCTATTGGAGTTTTTGTTGAATTTAGAGTCAGAATTTTTTGGAAAGTGTCGTAATGTAGGACGCACGAGCCGTGCGTCCCTACAATTCGATGATTGATTTCGCTGGTCGGTAAAAACTCTCGACTCTAAATTCTAAATTATTTCACGTGTTCTTCCACCCACTTGCGGGCGTTGACGAAGGCTTCGATCCATACGGTGACTTCGTCGTTGCGGCGGGCGTAGGGGTAGTAGGCGCACTGCCAGGGGAAAATCGCGCGCTCGAGGTGGGGCATCATGGCGAGATGGCGCCCGTCGGCGGAGGCGAGTGCGGCTACCGCGCCGGTCGAGCCGTTGGGGTTGCCGGGATACTGCGAGTAGCTGTAGCGGCCTACGACGTTGAAGTCGGCGAGGGGCTTGCTGAATGCGAAGCGGCCTTCGCCGTGGGCCACCCATATGCCTGTGCGGACGTCGGAGAGCGAGCCGAACATCACGGAGTTGTTCTTGGGAATGGTTATCCCGACGAACTCGCTCTCGAACTTGTGCGAGACGTTGTGGCACATGCGCACCGGGGCGTCGTCGCCCCCGCCGAAGAGGAGGTTGAGCTCGATCATGAGCTGGCATCCGTTGCAGACACCGAGGCTGAGGGTGTCCTCGCGGGCGTAGTAGCGGCGGAGGGTCTCGCGGGCTGTCTCATTCCAGCGGAAGCCGGAGGCCCAGCCCTTGGCGGAGCCGAGGACGTCGGAGTTGGAGAATCCTCCGCAGAAGACAATCATGTTGACGTCGTCGAGTGTCTCACGGCCGCTCATGAGGTCGGTCATGTGGACGTCCTTAACGTCGAATCCGGCGAGGAAGAGGGAATAGGCCATCTCGCGGTCGCCGTTAACGCCCTTTTCGCGGATTATGGCCGCGCGGACGCCGGAGCGCTCGGCTCCGCGGTTGTCGGAGAGTCCGTAGCGCTCGAGGGTGCCCTTGAAGCCTTTGGGCAGGATGTACTTCAGAGGCTGGTGAGCGAAGTTCTCGAAGCGCTTGCGCGCGCAGTCCTCACCGCTCTGGAGACGGTCGAGGAGGTACGAGGGGGTGTACCACAGGCGGCGCATGGAGTCGATGTTGACGAGGTGGATGTCGCCTTCGTGGGAAATCTGGAGGACGCGCTCGGGTGCGGTTGTTGCGATGGGCCAGTAGCGGACGCCGGCCTTGTCGAGGATGTCGACAACGGAGTCATTGCGGGCGTCGTCGACCTGGATGACGACGGCGGGGTTCTCGGCGAAGAGTATCTTTACGAGGTCCTTCTCGCCGTTCATGGTGAAGCCGTCGGTGTAGAACTTGAGGCCCCCCTTGGTGTTGGCGAAAAGCATCTCGAGGAGAGTTGTCACGAGGCCGCCGGCGCTCACGTCGTGCATGGCGAGGAGCTTGCGCTTGCGGACGAGAGTCTGGACGGTGTCGAAGGCTGTGGCGAATGCCTTGTGGTCTCTGACGTCGGGGGTGTCGGAACCTACGGCGTTGAGGGTCTGGGCAAGTGCCGAGCCTCCGAGGCGCAGGCTGTCGGAAGAGAAGTCGATGTAGTAGAGGGTGCTTCCGGCTACGGGGCGCAGTACGGGGCCGACGGTGCGCCGGATGTTTTCGACGGGCGCGGCGGCGGAGATGATGACTGTTCCCGGGGCGTAGACCTTTGTGTCGCCGTACTTCTGGGTCATGGAGAGGGAGTCCTTGCCGGTGGGGATGTTGATTCCGAGCGAGCAAGCGAACTCCGAGCAGGCCTCGACGGCGCGGTAGAGCGCGGCGTCCTCGCCGGGGTTCTTGCAGGGCCACATCCAGTTGGCGCTGAGTGAA
Source organism: uncultured Porphyromonadaceae bacterium (assembly GCA_902491515.1). Classification (GTDB taxonomy): domain Bacteria; phylum Bacteroidota; class Bacteroidia; order Bacteroidales; family Muribaculaceae; genus CAG-873. Next base: position 2,436 of record CABUIC010000019.1, on the reverse strand, counting down.
ACGCTGCGTAGACCGAGAGCGAGGTCGGCTCCGAGGATGTTGGTGAGCGCTTCGGCGATTGCGAGTCGCGAGCCGGCGGCTGCGTCGGCGAGAGCGGCCGCGGGAGCGTGGCCTATGGATGTTGCTATGCCCTTGCGGCCGTGGTAGTCGAGGGCAACGACGCCGCAGTCGGAAAGTGGGAGCTGGATTTCGCCCTGACACTGCTGGCGGGCGACGCGTCCGGTAACGGAGCGGTCGACCTTGTTTGTGAGCCAGTCCTTGCAGGCTACGGCCTCGAGCATCATTACGTCGGAGATATAGCGGTCGAGCTGCGAGGGGTCGGTCTGTATGTCCTTGTATTCCTCTTTTACTGTCGAGTCGGTGATGACTGTCTTGGGGGAGTTGCCGAGCATGTCGGCTACGGCGAGGTCAATGGCGTTGCGTCCGTCCTTGTGGCCGAAGTGGAGACGATGGTCGTCGGTTGTGTGGCCGACAACGTAAAGCGGGGCGCGCTCGCGCTCGGCGATGCGCTCGACAAGGGGTATATCCTTGGGCTTGATTACGAAGCCCATGCGCTCCTGACTTTCGTTGCCGATTATTTCCTTGTCGGAAAGGGTGGGGTCGCCCACGGGGAGAGCGTCGATGTCGATGAAGCCGCCGGTCGCCTCGATGAGCTCGGAGAGGGCGTTGAGGTGGCCGCCCGCGCCGTGGTCGTGGATGCTGACGATGGGGTTGAAGGCGCTTTCGGCGAGGGCGCGGATTACGTTGGCGACGCGCTTCTGCATCTCGGGGTTGGCGCGCTGTACGGCGTTGAGTTCGATGGCGTTGGCGTAGCGGCCGGTCTCTACGGAGGAAACGGCGCCGCCGCCCATGCCGATGCGGTAGTTGTCGCCGCCGGCGATTACCACGCTCTGTCCGGGCTTGGGCTCGCCCTTGATGGCGTCTTTCTTAGCGGCGAAGCCGACGCCGCCGGCGAGCATGATGACCTTGTCGTATGCGAACTGCTTTTCGTTCTCGCAGTGCTCGAAGGTGAAGAGGGAGCCGCAGATAAGGGGCTGGCCGAACTTGTTGCCGAAGTCGGAGGCTCCGTTTGAGGCCTTGATGAGGATTTCGGCCGGCGTCTGGTAGAGCCATTTGCGCTCGTTCATGGCATACTGCCAGCGGAGGTCGGGGCTGAGACGGGGATATGAGGTCATGTAGACGGCGGTTCCTGCGATGGGGAGGCTAGCCCGGCCTCCGCCGAGGCGGTCGCGGATTTCGCCGCCGCTGCCCGTGGCCGCGCCGTTGAATGGCTCGACGGTGGTGGGGAAGTTGTGGGTCTCGGCCTTGAGGGAAATTACGGTTTCGAGAGGGCGCTCCTCGAAGTAGTCGGGGCGGTCGGGGTTGACGGGGGCGAACTGGCGCACGCGGGGCCCCTTTACGAAGGCCACGTTGTCCTTATAGGCGGAGACGAGGCCGTTGGGGTTCTCCTGCGAGGTGCGCTTGATGAGCTTGAAGAGGGAGAGGTCTTTTTCCTTGCCGTCGATGATGAAGCGGCCGTTGAAAATCTTGTGGCGGCAGTGCTCGGAGTTGACCTGGGAGAAACCGAATACTTCGGAGTCGGTGAGGGGTCGTCCGAGCCGCGCGGAGAGAGCGCGGAGGTATTCTTCTTCCTCGGGGCTCAGGGCCAGACCCTGCTCGCGGTTGTAGTCGGAAATGTCGTCGATGTAGACAACGTCCTCGGGAGCGGAAGTGATGTCGAAAATCGAGGAAGAGAGGCCGTCGGCGTAGAGGCGCTGGAGCATGGGGTCGAAAGTGGCGTCGGCGCCCTCGGGGACGAGAGAGAACTCCTCGATACGAGAAATGCCGGAGAGACCCATGTTCTGAGTGATCTCTACGGCATTCGTGCTCCAGGGGGTAATCATTTCTTTACGGGGTCCGACGTAGCGGCCGGCAATGTGTGCCGACGCTGTAGGACGGGCTCCGTCGAGGAGCCATCTCAGTTTTTCTTTCTCTACGGCGTCGAAGCGGTGGTCGGTGCTCACGGCATAAACCGTCGACGGGCCTTTCTTGAAGAATACTACCATATTATATAAGGGGCAAGAAAATGTGAATTTGCAAATCTCCTGCAAAGGTAGTGATTTTTTTTGAGAAAATATTCACGGGAGGGAATTTTAGAAACTGAAATACATGCAACTGCCCTCCGGCAAAAAGACCGGTCGCTGAAGCTACATGTCGACCGGGTGATAATAAAAAAGCCTTGCGGGGGCCGCAAGGCTTTTTCAGTGTCCGAAATGAGACTCGAACTCACACGAGCTAATGCTCACTACCCCCTCAAAGTAGCGCGTCTACCAATTCCGCCATCCGGACAAGGGGAGGGTTTGCAAAAAAAACGCCTTCTCAGGAGAGAAAGCGATTTTTTTAGTGTCCGAAATGAGACTCGAACTCACACGAGCTAATGCTCACTACCCCCTCAAA
>CABUIC010000018.1 GCA_902491515.1 uncultured Porphyromonadaceae bacterium | reverse complement strand
CAAAATATCTATGACTCTGGCAAACAATTAGTTGGATATTTTCTGAATATCCCTACTTTATGTCCTGCAACTTGACGATGACCTCCTTTTGATTGCCAAAGAGGACACGCTCGGCAGAAACCTACAAGACCTCTCTCTCAAACACAGGCAAAAAGCGAGTAAGAAATTACTAATCCCAAATTGCTGATTACCAAAATGCGAAGCATTTTTGTATACGGGGATTTTGATTGGTTAGAAACACCCCAATTGATTGGTGAGCTTTCCTACGACTCGGTGCGCGGCAATGAAACTTATGGATTCTCATATGATAAAGACTGGCTTGCCAAATATGGCGACATCTGTCTCAGCGAGGATTTCTATTGACGCGCAAAGGCTGGGAACTCTCACCCGCATACGACATCAATCCGACCCTCGCTGAAACTCAGAGCCTGCTTATCAATCGCATGACAAACGAATCCAATCTTGAGATTCTGTTGGCCTCGCCCTCGGATTATATGCTTTCAGCTGACAAAGCCACGGGCATTATCAACGAGGTGAAGAACGCAATGAAATCGTGGCGGTCTGAGGCCCGCAGACTCGGATTTCCCCAGCGCGACATCGAAATGTTCGCGCCGAGATTTGATAAGTGGGTTTGATTCCAACGAGACCGTTTTTATCATCTGACGGACGTCGTTTTTCCACATTTTGCGCGGGTTTTGAAAAATGGGCTGATAATCATGCGCTTTGTTTTGCGGGAAATATCTGCCTCAACCTCCCCCGCGAATAAACGACAACTCCCGGGATTTCCCTTTTGTGGGGGCTCCCGGGAGCTGTTGTATGTAGAGTTGTGTAGCTTACTGCTTCGTGAAGGAGGCTTTGTTGTGGCCGGCTTCGAGGGTCATGGTGTTGCCGGTGATTTTCACGTCGTCGAGCTTGCGCATTTTCTGCACTTTGGCCGCGAGCATGGGTTTCACTACGTCAGCGATGTTCAGTGCCACATTGTTGCGGATGGAGGCGAGGGAGTCGCGGGGAGCGTCCGTAACCTGAGCATAGTTCAGGGTCATCGACGCCGTGTCGACGTCCACCACAGTCTTTGTCGGGTCGAGCGTCAGCCTTACCTCGTCGCCGTCCTCGGCCATCCATGTGCCCGAAGCCGTGATTGTGCCGTTGACAGTGGCGGACACGGGAACGGCTACAGCCGCGGATTCGACGCCCCGGGTGAGGGTATAGCCGGCGGAGATGTCGACGGTGCCTCCGTTGGTGCCGTCGGTTCGGACGAAAGTGAAGGTCGGAGTGCAGCTCATCTGCCCTTCCTCGCGGCGACCGCGCTCGTCGCGTTTGCCGTCCTTGTCCGTTTTGTCCTTGGCTTCTTTTTTCATGCTTACGGTTTCGCCTTTCCATGTCCCGGCGAGCTCACCGGCGAGTTTAGCGTCTTCCCCGGCGCAGGAAGCAAGACCCAATCCCATCACGACAGCCACAGCGGCTGTCATCATCAATTTAGATTTCATGATTCTGTTTTCTTAAAAGGTTTGATTAACACATTTAGCATATAACGCCCGCCCCTCCGAAAAAGTTCGGCAACCTTACGGTTTTATGTTTCTCGGCAGAGCGAAAAAGTTACGGTGGTATTTGTCTCGTTTTGCAAAAAATTGTTACCTTTGCACATTGCGAACCAACCGTTATCCCTGTAAATGACACGACCGAAATACGGCACGGGAGTAGGTCTCCTTGTTTTAGTTCTGGCTTTTCTGGCGCTGATTACGCTCAATGGCCCGGTGGGGTATGTCCTGATTGAAATCCTCCTTGGCGCGGCCGGTGTACTGCTCGTCTATTCCCTCGTCAGCCAGTTGCGGAATGCTCTTGTGCGCCCTGCCCACCGCCTCAACACCAAAGACTTCTCCCTGAAGTTCGTGGCCACGCTCATGGGCTTTTTCCTCGTGGCGGGAACGGTGCTTTATTTCTACGTGTTCCGCACTATCGCCCGAAGCGAAGTCGTAACCTATGCCTTGGGCGGCGTCGCCTACCACGTTCAGTTCAACAACGCCGAATATCTGCTCCGCTCGCTTATATGCTCGCTTGACCTGTTCATGCTCGATGTGGACAGCAATATCCTCGACCGTCTCGACAACGAGCCCGTAATAAAGGCACTCATTTCCATCCAGGCTGTTCTTTCCTTCTCCTGCACCATCATGGTGCTCGTAGGGCTGGTCTATTCGCGCCTCAACGCCTACTACCGGCTGTCCTACCGCACGCGAATCGACAGGAACCACAATCACCTCTACCTCTTTTTCGGCGTCAACGGCCCCTCCGAGTCCCTTATCAGGGACATCGTCAGGAATGATTCAAAAGCCGTCGTGGTCCTGATCGACAAGGCCAACGTCAGCGAGGACGACACCAACGAATGGAACAGCATCGTGGGCCTCGTCACCCACAAGCACAAGCCCTTCGCCATCGCCGACCGATATGCGGCGAGGGTGGCCATTGCCGGAAAGGAGCTCTGCGACATCGACGAGGAGATTGCCGCCCTCTCGGACTTCGACGCCTTCGGTTATCTCGGCCTTTCGCGCATCGCCAGGCTTATCGAGAGGCTGCGGGGAACCCCGGATGCAAGCCTTCACATCTTCTTCCTGAACAACAGCGAGGAGCGCAATATCCGCGACGTCATCACTCTGGCCAAGGACCGCACAATCCTCTCCATAGCCCGGAGCGGTGATATCCGCCACAAGATTTACTGCCACGCCCGCTACAACGGCCCGAACCGTGTGATTCAGGACGTGGCCGTCAGGAAAAACCTCAATATCAAGATTATCGACTCCTCGCACATAGCCGTCGAGCGCCTGAAGCTCCTCCCTGAGTTCCATCCCTTCAACGTGGTGGAGATGAGCTCCGACAACCCGTGTACGGTCGACGGCACTTTCGACGCCCTGATTGTCGGTTTCGGCGAAGTCGGACGCGACGCTTTCCGATTCCTCTACGAGTTCGGCGCCTTTGTCGACAGCCGCTCGCCCGAGACCAACGCCCGGCGCACGGCCTTCAACTGCACCATAGTCGACAAGGACCTCGACAGAATCGAGGGCACTTTCCGCGCGGCGATGCCCGGAATCTTCGACCGCAAGGTCATCTCCGACCACATCGATTTCCGGGCAATGGACTACAACGACAAGGCCTTCTACGACCGGATTCTGAGTCCGGACCGGATCCGGAAGCTTAACTACGTGGTTATCTCCATCGGCGACAACGACGAGGCCATAGCCCTTGCGACCCGCATCTTCAGCCGTTTCCGCCGACATGGCGGCGACCTGAGCAAGCTCATGATTCTCGTCCGCTGTACCGACGACGCCAAAGTCGAGTCCGTGCAGAAAATCGCCGACCATTACAACCACGGCTACGGCGAGGGCGAGAACAACACGCCCGTAATCCGCATCTTCGGTCAGCCCGAGGAGACCTACACCTACGAGCTCGTGATAAGCAACCGGCTCGTCGAGCTCGGCAAGAAATTCCACGAAAGTTACCGCCGCATCAAGGGCGAGGGCGAGACATGGGAGGAACGCCACAAATCCTTCACGCAGACCCCTGTCCCGCAAATCGACAGGCTCCGCAAGATGAGGCGCCAGGAGTCGCAGGACATGGCAAACGCGCTCCACGTCCACACCAAAATGGCATTTTTCCGCGCCGCCATGCCCGCGGAAACCGACTGGACGCACTTTCTTGTACGATATTTCAGGGCCGACGGCTTTCCGGACAGGACCGGAAAGAAGAGCGGGATAAGCTATCCGGGTCTCAGCGGGCGCGAGAACCTCACAATCCTGCGCCTCGCCATGCTCGAGCATCTGCGCTGGAACGCAGCCCATGAGCTCCTCGGATACGTCCGCCGCGACGATGGCACTCCCGCATGCGATGAAACAACCCTCCGCCACAACTGCCTCAAGGACTGGAACGAACTCGACGCCGAAAGCACCCTCACCGAAGCCGGAGCATGGCCATGCGACTACAAAGAATACGACTTCGCCGTAGTCGACACCACAATATCCCTCGCTTTCGGAGAGGAACGCCCCTGAAAAATAAGAAAGGAATGACAAAGTATGACATTGTTTTATTCTCATTCGTCAGGAAATGCCTACCTGTTTGTAAATTACATTGAAACAATTGAATAAATGAACGAAACATATCTCAAGTTGTTAGCGGCGGTGGCGCCGGCCGTTGTGCTTGCCGTCATCTTGATTCGTAAAGACCGGCAACCCGAGCCTCTGCGCTGGCTCCTTGCGGCGGTCGGTCTCGGGGTGCTCGTGGTGCCGGGTGTGCTTCTTCTCGGTTATCTCGGTCTGCCCGACATTCAGCCCGACTCATTCCTCAGTGCCTTCATATCCTCTTTTGTCAGCGCGGCCATCCCAGAGGAAGGGCTCAAGTTTCTGGCCCTGTGGTTTCTCGCCACTCGCTGCAAGCACTTCGACGAACGCTTTGACGGGATTGTCTATGCCGTCTGCATCGGCATGGGCTTCGCCGCGGTCGAAAACATTCTTTACCTCTTCGGGGCAGGGGAGGAATGGATGTTTGTTGGCATCTCGAGAGCCCTCATGTCCGTGCCGATGCACTATTTCTTCGCCGTTATAATGGGTTCCTTCTTCTCTCTCGGCTGGTTCGACAAGAGCCGCCGCAAGTACTACATGACCATAGCCTTCCTCTTCCCGATTGCGGTCCACGGCGTTTATGACACCCTCTGTTTCACCATGGGCCTCGACGAAGACTTCAGTCTTATAATCCTTGTAATCTTTCTTCTGGTATTCAAATACATCCGTCGTTACGTCAAGTCCCTTACCGCCTCAATGCTCCGCATCGACGGCTATGAGCCGACGGAATAAAAACTTAGCTGAAATGGGAAGCAAAGTAGAGATTCTTTGCTTTAAAAAATAAAAACTGAAAAAAAAGAAGACATACAGAATGGCGCTGCTTGCGCTCCTTGGCTTATTCACAGCGATGACAAGCGGATGCTCCGGAAATCAGGGAGCACAGTCGGATAATGCTTCCACCGACCCGGGGATGCCGCATGCCGACATTCGCGGGCAGTGGTTTGTTGAAAACATCGTGTTCAGCGATTCCGACTATGTGCGGCCTGACGAGGCTGTGCCGGGAGCCACGCAGTATATCGTTTTTGAAGACAGCACATATTTCATCATGACGAACTGCAATTCAATATCGGGTTCGTACAGCATAAATGGCGACTCAATCACCCTCCGGGACGGTGCCATGACGGAAATGGCCTGCGACAACATGGCGACGGAGGATGCCCTTAGGAGGATTCTGCCCCGGATTTCGACAATCGACGTTCAGAGTGATTCCGTCGTCAGACTTAATGGCTCCCTCCCTGCCGAATGTATCCTTCTGCGAAAGGCGCCGATGGAAATAAAATAAGCGCCGTGTCGACAGCCTTGATAAGCGACTGATTCGGTTACTGTTTTTCGGAGGCGTCGTGGGCCTTGCGGTCGCTGAGGATTGCGGGCATGTTGTCTTTCGCCCACTCAATCAGCGAATTGATGTGGGGGAAGAGCGAGCGTGTGCGGTTGGTGATGCTGTATTCCACCCGTGGAGGCACTTCGGCGTAGATGGTGCGCGTCACGAAGCCGTCGGCCTCAAGAGTGCGGAGGGTGTTTGTGAGCATCTTTTGCGATATGTCGGGAATCTCGCGGCGCAAAGCGCTGAAGCGCATGGTCGGCCGTAGATTCAGGGTATAGAGAATCAAGAGCGACCATTTGTCGCTGAAGCGCGAGAGTATGTTGCGTATAGGGCAATCGGGGAATAGTTCTTCGTTCATAACGCGGTGGTTGGCAAAATACTCTACAAAGGTAAGCAATATTCGCGAGGTGTGCAACAGTCCGTTTCAGCTGTGGTTAAAGTATATTAAAGCCGATTCTGCAAACTGCTGCTAATCTGTATCGGTAACTTCGACGAAACTATAAGTCATTCAAGAGCCTTCTTGACTTTCCGGTTCTGCGGATGTTAAATTTGCATCAGGAAATCAAATCAAGACATTACAGAAATGAAGAAAACAGCTCTTATCGGTGCCAGCGGTTTTGTCGGCGACGCCATTCTCAAAGAACTCCTCTCCCGCGGCTATGAAGTCGAAGCTCTGGTCCGCAATCCCGAAAATGTAAAGGTGCAGAGTCCGCGTCTCACTGTCCGGAAAGTGGACGTCGCTGACACCAAGGCCCTCGCAGCCGACCTCAAAGGCTACGAGACCGTCATCAGCGCTTACAATCCCGGCTGGGCCAATCCCGACATCTACAGCCTCACCCTTCAGAACTATCCCCGCATTGTCGAGGTCGCGAAAGAGGCCGGCGTCAGGCGCCTGCTCATCGTAGGCGGTGCGGGTACCCTCTTCTGCGCTCCCGGGCTCCGCGTTGTCGACAGCGGCGCCATTCCAGCCGAAATCATGGGAGGCGTAAGGTCGCTCGGTGAGTTCTATCTCGACACCCTCAGCAAGGAAAAGGCAATCGACTGGGTGTTTTTCTCTCCCGCAGGCTCCCTCGAGCCCGGCGAGGCGAGCGGCGTGTACCGTCTCGGCAAGGACGACCTGATTGTCGACAGCGAGGGAAACAGCCGCATCACCGTCGGCGACTATGCCAAGGACATGGTTGATGAACTCGAGAGCCCCCGCCATCATCAGGAACGCTTCACCATCGGATACTGACAAAGAACGGGGTGTATCAAAATCGCGGACATGATTTTGATACACCCCTCCCTTCAGGCGACAAGGGCCTCAGCCCTTACCTGGAGCGGACTACCTGATGGATTATATTTCCCGTGCCGTCCACCATTGAGAGCGTCAGAGCCTTTGGAGTGGCGGTGAGAATCGAGAAGCCGGTGGCTCCGCTGCAGAAAACTGTGCCGTCAGTGGCACTCACATCCGGCCTTGAGAGCGAGCCCGAACTGTTGACCACATAGTCTATTCCATTCCGGCGGATATGCTGGAAATTGTGGATGTGGCCGCAGACGTACATGTCGACTTTGTGTTTGCGGAGTATGGGATCAACAAGTTTCTGCATGTCCTCGCGCTCGCTGCTCTGCTTGGGCGTCTGGGCATAGACGGGATGGTGGCCTGCCACGACGGTCCAGTCGGCATCGTCTTCCTTGCTCAGTTCTTTGTCCAGCCACTTTATCTGTGTCTCTGCATCCTGACGGCACGCATCCGGGTATTCGTCGGCTTTCCCGCGGTATTTGTCGATAATGGGAGTCGTGTCGATGAAAATCACCCTGACACGGGTTCCGTCATTCTCGAAGATGCGGCTGTAGTATCGCGAAGGCATTTCCCATCGGCGGCTTGTGCCGGAATAGTCGACAACGGCCTGAGTGTTGCCGCGGTACTCGTGGTTGCCGAGAACCGGACACCATTCCACCTGTAGTTCGGGGTGAGAATAGACCAGTTCGAAGTTGGTCATCCACAAAGGGTCGTTGACCGATTCGATTCCAAGAAAATGATGGGTGTCTCCGAGGGCGAGAAAGGCATCCGGGCCCACTGCCCCGGCGACTTTGCCCATCAGTTCCGCTATGGGTTTCTGTTCGTAGTATCCGTTGCGGCCAAGGTCATTGCCAATCATAAGTATGACATCTCCGTCCAGCTCCGAGGCCTTGGTCTGGGCCTGCGAGCCAAGGACTGCCGCAAGGGCTATAGCAACAGATATGAATGTTTTGCGTACCATGGCTCCCGATCATTTTGTGCCTAAAGCTCCGAACTGGGGCTTGAGAGCGGGCGACTGATATGTTTTTCCGTCTATCACGAGGCCGTCGGCGAAGCAGGGCACGAGCGTGGCGGAGGCCCCGCTGAGAGCCGGCGAACCAGCTGTAAGGTGAAAATCCCAGGAGGAGTCGTAGACGTAATCGGTAAGTCCGACGGCATTTATGTCGAAGTTGGCAAAGCCCGGATCCACAAGGTTTTCGGGTGTGACGATCACGCTGTGGGTGTCGATGGCGGGGTTATAGTTCTTGTGTCCGTAGTTGTAGCCTTCGTAGGCGTAGGCCACATTGCTTTCTTCGGGGTATACGATGGCGCTTTTCTGCGTCCCCGATACGTACATATTCCAGTCAATCACGGATTTGTCGTCAAATCCTGCGTCGGCGGCATTGGGATTCTTGTAGTTCGGGGTCATGGCGCGGAACTTGCAGTTGACCATGAGGTTGTTGACAACGTTGGCGAGGCAGTTCTTCTCCACATAGACGCAGCCGCCTTTCTCGCCGTCGCGGCGCCATCCCGAATTGACGATTGTGTTGTTGTAGGCGTTGGCCACGGCCTGTCCGCGGGTTTCGCTCTGTCCCGACGATGAGAGCTTCAGTCCGTTGGTGTTGGGGCTGAACATTACATTGCCGGCGATGTCGGCCTTTACGCCGGCCTTGATATTGACGGCTTCCGCGCCACTGAAACCGTTGGCGCAGAAGATATTGCCAGCGATAATGGCCGACCCTCCCATCAGGTATATGCCGTCGCTCCAGCCATTGCGGATTGTCGAGTTGGTGATGACGTACTTGCCGTCGATGTTGGTGGTTGTGATTTGGGGATAGGCGTCGTCTCCGGCTGTGTATATTCCCGCGGTGGCGGAGGGCGAGCCTTCGATTACCTGGCCTCCTGTGTATTCGATAACGGCATGGTCAATCACCATCTCCCCGCACGACTCGGTTGCAACAATGCCGCCCCATAGTCCGGCGAAGGTGTTGGAAATGGTGCGGTCGGACTCTTCGACAGAGAAGAGCACAGGCTCCTGTTCGCTGCCGAGGACATAGAGATTGCCCTTGACGATGATTTCCACGGGAGCATGGTTTACGCCTACTCCGGAGGTGGACGCGAGAACCTTTACGCCCGGCTCTATCGTGAGGCTTTCGCCTTCCGGAATCACGAGGTGGCGGTCAAGCCTGATTTCCGTTCCTGATTTCCATGTGCCGGACACCTTCATCTCTGTATCGGTGATTTCGGTTTTTGACGAGGGGCCTTTCGGCTCGTCCTTTTCGCTACACGAGGCAAGCGACACTGTCGCGCCGATCATGGCGAGAATCGCGATTTTTTTCATTTTTTGGAATTGTGGTTGTTTGGTTGGTTATTGCATTCCTTCCGCGTGGGTCGGAAATAGTTTCTACATTCTGAATCTCATTCCCAGCAGTACGGTCTGGCCATATCGCTCCTTCCGCTCGAGAACATTGCCGCCGTGACGCTCCACATCCGTGAGTTTGTCGGTGTGGGGGCCCTTGTGATAGTAGCGTATCATGGGTAGGTTAAGCAGATTGGTGGCTTTGAGGAACACGGACAGTCCGGAGCGGAATGTCTTTTCGGCGGAAAGCTCCATGCGGAAGTAATCGTTCTCCCAGATGTCGTTGTCATACCAGTTGCTCACGTCGGCAAGCCGGGGACTGATGTAGCTCCCTGCCAGCTGTGCGTCCCATCCGCTGGAGCTGTCTTTGAACAGGAGCGAGAGGTTGGCGACGTGCGCGGCCTGCCCGAAGAGAGGACGACTCTGGCGCACGGTCTTTATTTCGTTGCCGTCCATTGTGCGCTTGTCCGTGGTGATTCGCGAATGAGTGAAAGTATAGTTCGCCTTCACTCCGAACTTATTGAAGTATTTCAGGACATCGAGTTCCAGCCCCATGTTGTCGGCATTGCCCATGTTCATCGGCATATAATATGTGTCCTGGCCCTCGTTGATAAGCCCGTATTCAATCGGGTCCTTCAGGTGTTTGTAGAAGAGCCCAGCCATGAATTGCTCGGAAGCCTTGGGAAAGAACTCCCAGCGGAGGTCGATGTTGTCGGCTACCGTGTGCCTCAGCCCCGGATTGCCCTTCTCCTTATATTCTTCGTTGATAATGCTGTATGGGACAATCTCGAAGAAGCTGGGGCGGTTGATTGCCCGCGCGTAGCTGAACTTCAGGTTCATCCGTTCGGAAAGCATCCGTTTCACGTGTATGCTCGGAAGAAAGTCTGTGTATATCTGGCGTCCCGAGGGGTCGACGTTGCGGGGAAAATTCAATGAGTAACCCTGACTGGTGTGTTCAACCCGCAGTCCTCCGATAATCTCCCAGGCCGTCAGCTTCAGGACAGCCATGGCATATCCGGCGCCGATAGTCTCGTCGGCTTCATAATTCAGGGGGTCTCCGATGTTGCCGAACTCTCGGGGCGTGATGAGTATGCCGTCGAGGTTGTCCCAGTCTTCTCCGAACACCTGGAGATGGTCTTGCCCGGTAGCGGAGTCGAATGTGTATTCGTTGAAAAAGCTGTCGCGCTTCTTGCTGCGGAACATTCCTCCGAGCGAGAGATTCCAGCGGCCGAGTCGGTAGCCGAGGTCAAGGTAGCCTGCGAAATCGTGGTCCGAATTGTGCTCCCAGCGGCGTACGGCCGCCTTGCTCGTTGAGAGGTGCTTGCCCTGGATATAAACTGTGGCATTGTCGGGGGTGCGGTTGGAGGCATGCGAGAAAACGCCTTTCCATTCTATCCTCAGTTTGTCGCCGGAAAACAGATGCGAGCCTTGCAGCGTGGAATTGAAGATATCCTGGCGGTTCCACCTCATGCGCATGGAAGCCGTTTTGTCGTCCTGCGCCTGGCGTGTATGTCCGTTGGTCATGTCCAGCCATCCGTTGTACCACGAAAGTCTGTGGTTTCTGGAGAAAACATAATCGATTTTGCCGTGTAGGGCGAGTCGCCGACGGTTTTCCGAGTATTCCCTGTGCTCCACTCCGTTGGTCATGTAGGCGGAGCGGTAATACCAGTCGCTGTTTTTGCCGCGGTGGATGTTCTGATAGCTTGCCGAGGCTATGATGCCAAGTTTTCCGCTGAGGAATCTGTCGCCGAATGACAGGCCAGCGAGAAGGTCGGGCCACGGGCGTGAGCTTTTTATCCGCATGGAGGCATTCGTGAAATCGCTCTCGCTTACTCCGTAATCGCCTGTCGTGCCCTTTGTCTCGTTTGGTGATTTCTTTTGGATGGCTCCGTGGTTGAACGAAAGGAAGTCGCGTCCGAGATACAGGGCGTTGTATCCAGTCGTGATGTTGGCATTGAGCATCCGCCTCGAGGGGGCGTCCTTCATCACAAGGTTGACGGCGCCTCCGATTCCGTCTCCTTCAAGATTGGGCATCATGGATTTAGCCACCTCGATGCGCTCGAGTATTTCCGAAGGAAAAAGATCGAGGGGAACGAAACGGTTCTTGTTGTCGGGGCTCGGGATTTTCACTCCGTTGACCAAGGTATAGTTATACCGCTTGTCCATTCCTCGAAGTATGGCATATTGCCCTTCGCCCGACGAATTGCGCTCCGTGGTGACGCCTGACATTTTCTGGATGATGTTTCCTACGGTAACGTCCGGGGACAGCTCCATGGCTCGGGCGCTCATCACGTTGACGACATTCATCGAGTTCCGCTCGATCATCCGGGCGCCTGTCTCGGTGTTTGAGACTGTGGCCGTGACCACCACTTCCGAAAGACTGGAGGCCAGTTCTGTCATCCGTATGGTCTGGGGGCCCTCTCCCTTCACAGCCGTTTCCTGCGTCCTGTACCCGAGGTATGTGCATATCAGGACCGGTTCGCTGACATCAGTGGATATGCTGAAGGTCCCGTCGAGACCTGTTACGGTTGCCGTTCGTGGCGATTGCTTGACATAGACAGAGGCTCCGATGAGAGTTTCTCCGGTCGAGGAGTCGATTACGGTGCCGGATACTTTGCGGCCGAAAGCCGGAATAAACAGAAGCGAAATGAAGATAAGCAGTGTGACGCGTTTCATTCGTAGATTGGTTTTGACACTGCAAAATTATCCTCGGATTATTTCATAAATATTTTATGTTTGTAAACTAATTGTGAAATGTTTCCGGTCTGAACCAGGCACAGAAGCCTGTAAAGTTACAGGCCGAAGGCCGCGGAGTATGCTACAACTCCCTGCGGCATAGTGGATTTGCCGTCCAGCTGACAGGCCATAAAATATTCGTCAGGTACTTCGAAGGGGGGAACGATGCCGTAGCCCGACGCCGGGCGATAGCCGAATTTTGAATAATATTCAGGATATCCCAGAACCACCGAGCAGGTATAACCAAGCCCGACGGCTGTTTTGTGCCCGGCGGCAATCAGCAGTTTTCCGATGCCCTTCCTCTGAACGTCGGGGCTCACGGCCACGGGCGCCAGCGCAACGGCTCTTTGCCCTCCGATTCTTACCTCGCTGAACATGACGTAGCCTACGACAATATTGTCCCTGACCGCCACAAGAGACAGGCGGGGAATATATTCGTCGGTATCCCGGAGCCGCGACACAAGCAGGTGTTCGTCGCCGTCGCTGTGCGCCGCCGAGGCAAACGCCTCCCTGACAAGGGCCGAGATGGCTCCGAAGTCTTCGGGACGCTCGGACCGGATATGGTATGGCTGAGGTATGTTGTTTCGCATCAGGCCGTTATTAACGACTTTCATCAGGGAATAAGGCGCAGAACCCCTGTTTGTTGAACTGATAATACATTTCTATACGCTCAGGGGTGTCGTTGCCGAGCAAAAGAAGAAGCTCTTTTGCGAATTCAAGGGCAGCCGAACCGTTGGCCGTCACGATATTTCCGTCGCTGACAGCCTGCGAATGGACATATCCCTCCGGATTTGTATAGTTCTCGCCTCCCCACGACTTCAGTTGCTCGAGACCGTTGCCGGTGTGCCGGACAGCGTTGAGGAAGCCGCATTTTGCCATGAACGACGCCGCATTGCAGATTGCGCCTACAGCCTTCCCTTTCTCAATAGCGCTCCTGACTATCGGAATCACGCGCTCGGCCACGGGAGTGGACCATCCGGAACCCTCCGATTGACATTACCGGCTCAAGAGTCGGAGCCACGGCCCGGTTGACGTATCGGGGATTCTCTTTCAGTGCAAATTCATCGGAGGCGATTGCCTGTGCGAGATACACAGCCTCATGCGCCGCATAGTCCGGCAGAAGTATATAAAGAATTTCCCTGCTCATAGTCGGGATTCCATTTTTTTTCATCTCAAAATTAGCAAAAATCCGTGAAATATACCCCTAGCGCCGAAAGACTGGTACCTTAAAGCATGAGTTGCATCTCGGGAACTATTGCATCAACCATAGCTCGAGGCACTCCACAATCTTTCGCAATCTCCGGCCATCGGGAAGCGACTTCAGTAATCATGTCGATTATTGCGGTCGCCTCCTTGAGGTTGTTCCTGCGTGCAAACTCAAGAAGGTCATATCGTGTGATTCCATCGAATTTCCCGTTGACCGACATCTGATGCTGCGCCGTCCAGCCCCCATGAGGATTATATGCGTAGCCCATATCGTATGCCGGTGACAGACGCCATTTTCCATCCCTATCCATAAGGAATGATAGATTTTTGGTATGGTCATCCTGATTGCGCACCACAATATTGAATACCATCCTGCGGAACATCTCCTGAGCCTGGGAATATGGCAGACGCAACGCCCTCATTACGTTGAAGGCCTGCTCGTATGAATATGCCCGCGGCAAACGATAGTCATAGTGGGCGATTCCGCACAGCGTCTGCATATGGATTTTCTCACCGACCTGACGATCGAACCGCTTGGTAAGAAAGTGGGCGCGTCCGTTCTCCTCTATCAGACTGCATTCCGACATTTCTATGCCGCACTCTTTAACGAGTTTTGAAAAGGAATATTCCAGCCTTCCGAAATTCTGAGTCTCACGGAATCCGGCTTCGGCAGTGACTCCGTCGAGTTTTATCAGATAGTAGTCGAACCCTGCCGGAGCGTCAATCTGTCCCGAACGGACCTCCCCGGTCGCTTTGTTGTACGCGATTATTGCTTTGGCTCTCTGTCCTCCGGCGGAAGTGCCGAGCCGGACAATCTCGGCAATCGCTGCCTTTTTGTCGGCTTCGAGATTTGCTCCGAACTCCTCTTTTTCAGCCAAAGCCTCATTTGCGACCTCTACGAGTGTGTCAAGTTCAATAACCGTATTCTTACCATATGGCGCATCCATCGCCGGCTCAAATTCAAGAGCCCCCATACATCGCTTCCCGAGGAAGCAGAGAGTCTCGACGGCGTTGCCGCTGGTCCGTCCTGTCAGAGCAAGCCAGCGGTCGAACAACGCCCGTCCGTATGTGTCTGGCAACGAATCCGCAAGCATCCCGGGAAGCCCCTTGAAGGTCTCTTTTCCTACATCTGAAAATGAATATATCCTCCCGGCTCTGACCGGCATAAGAATAGGAGACGGCTCCAGCCCTTTGCCGATGAAACTGTCGGCATATTCAAAAAATGCAGTCTGACGGTTATTGTCCCATCGAAGTGAACCGACGTGTTGTCCGTAAAGGCTTACTTTTGCGATGTCTACCATTCTGATTCCTCCTTCTCTGTTTTAGGTTGCTCTGTTTTTTGAGGTGATGACGCCCGGTTGCGTCGTTTCTTTTTGGCGGCCTCAACAAACTCATAATATTCATTTGGACTCATCTCCTCTTCTTTGAGCAACGGAGAAAAAATATCAAGCTCGCCCAATATCCGCAAAACTCTCATGAGAGAGTCAAACGAGCGAATCTCTCCCTCTTCAATTCTCTTTATGGTTGACACGGATATTTGCGCCTGTTCCGCAAGCGACATCTGGGTTATGTTCTGACGTAGCCGCAGGCGGCGTACTTTTTGTCCTATTCGACGACAGATTTCGGCATCGGCGAGCATGTAGATATTATCTTCCATGGTTCTGTTTTGAGCTATTAGAATGCAAATATAGCAATAATAGTTCAAATGTCAACTATTATAAGACGAAAAAGGCACATGAAAAACCGTGCTTTTCGGGGCGTGAGATTCTTTCTCCGCTCCGCTGCCTGACCGCTCCGCTACTCGGCCCCCCTGTCCCCAATCTGTTGTTTAAAACAACGAAAAAGCTGCAAGTTGTTGGCTTGCAGCTTTCTATTGGCGGAAAGACAGGGATTCGAACCCTGGGTGCCCGCAAGGGCACAACGGTTTTCGAGACCGCCCCGATCGACCACTCCGGCATCTTTCCTCGGGTTGTTTGCGAGTGCAAAGGTAGCGTTTTTTTTCGAGCTGTGCAAGCGGTCGATGCGCTTTTTGTAAAATTTTTACTCGGGGGCTTCCGTAATGACGGAAAAAGCGGTCCGGCAGGGGGCCGGACCGCAAGAGGGGAAGGGGAGAGCGGGTGAATCAGTAGTTGTTGGCTTTGCGCTCGAACCAGCCTTGGTCGGCTCCGCAGACCGGGCAGCGTTTGGGCGCGGACTTGGCGTTGATGGTGAATCCGCACTTGCGGCACATCCATTCCGTAGGTTCGGGCTGCTGGAAGACCTGTTCGTTTTCCAGGCGTTCGAGCAGGCGCATGTAGCGTGCTTCATGCATCTGTTCGACGGAGGCCACGAGGCGGAAGTGGTTGGCTATCTGCGGAAATCCTTCGTCCTGAGCCACTTTTGCGAAATCGGAGTAGAGGTTGCTCCATTCCTCGCGCTCTCCGGCGGCGGCTTCCGCAAGATTTTTCTTCGTGTCGCCTACCACCCCGGCGGGATAGCCTGCGGTGATGGTGACGATGCCTCCTTCGAGGTAGCTGAAGAACCCGCGGGCGTGCTGGAGTTCCTGTTCGGCGGTTTCGAGGAAAATGGCGGCAATCTGTTGGTAGCCTTCTTCGAGGGCTTTCTGCGAGAAGAGGGTGTAGCGGCTGCGGGCCTGGCTCTCGCCGGCAAAGGCGGCGAGGAGGTTCTTCTCCGTGCGTGTTCCTTTTATGCTTTTCTGTTCCATGATATGAGGGTGCTTTGAGTTAGTGTCTGCATTGTTTTTCTGAATATTAAACATTCGCAGACTCTTTTTTGTTCGGGCATTCCTCACTTTGCGGACTCAGTAGCGGGAAAGTAATGGCAGAATCGGGGCGCCGGCCGGGATGCCGAGTTTGCCGCGGAGGCGCTGGGTCCAGTATGACTTCAGGGCGTCGTGGTAGGCCGTCAGTTTTTCGGCATATTGCCCCGCTGTGTCGAGGTCGGCGGGATGGCCCCGGAGCCTGTACCGGTCGGAGTATACTATTACCCCGAGCGGCGCCGAGGCCTCCAGCAGTCCGTGCATAGCGGCAATGCTGTCGAGGCGCCTGATATACATTTCTCTCGGCGCGGAGCCGCGTTCGACGGCCAGGATATTGTATTATGTCGCGCAGGGGAGCGACGAAGCCGGGGGCCCGGAGGATGATTTCCCGGAAGCAGTCGGTCTGTGTGGACGGGTCCCAGATGTCGCCGAATGAGTTGTTGAGCTCATAGAGGATGTTCACCACCTGAAGGCTGGCGATGCTTCGACTATTCGCACCTCACCTCCGCACTACTCCACGTCGAAAGCTCCTGCGAGCCCCACGCTCCGGTGCTCTTCAATCTTCAGGGACGTCCTCTTCCGGAAGGTTCCGAGCCCTGCGGCGCTTTCATCGAGGTCCTCGGCACCCGCGGCAGAGTAGTGGTAAGATAGAATAATCATAAGGTATCAGCCGTCGGGATACTTTTTCCTCGGTACTTTTTCCTCGGGCGTGGCGGGCGCGGGGCTTTGTTAAAAAAGTGATAAAATCGTTTGTGTATGATGATTGTTTTTATTACCTTTGCTTGAATTATTGGCCTACGCGGGCCCGGTTTTTCACGTCAACGTTTAATAACTCTCACATATCAAAATGCTTAAGCGCTTTTTTATCTCGCTCCTGGGCACTGTGGCCGGGATCTGGATTTCGTTTTTACTGATTATCTTCGGTGGGCTCCTCCTTGTCGGCATCGCAGCCGGCTCAGAGTCCGATACAGGTATCAAAGACCACTCAATCCTCTATTTCGACCTTTCCAGCGCGATTGAAGAGCGCTCCCCGGAGACTTCGTTTTCCGACGTCCTCCGCGGAAATGTATCCGACGGTCCGATTCTCCGCGACCTTATCGAATCGCTGAAAAAAGCACAGACAGACGACCGCATTGAAGGCGTTGTCCTCGACTGCCGGGGCGCTTCCATGGGTTTCGCAACCTGCGAGGAGCTGACTCAGGCACTTGTGGATTTCAAGAACGGCTCCAATAAGTGGATGTACGCCTACGCCGACTCCTACGAGCAGGGCGACTACATTCTGGCCTCCGTGGCCGACAGCATCTTCATCAATCCTCTCGGAAGCGTGAACCTCCACGGCATCGCCTCCCAGATTCCCTTCTTCAAGGGGCTTATGGACAAGGTCGGCGTGAAGATGCAGATTGTCAAGGTCGGTTCCTTCAAGAGCGCCGTCGAGCCCTTCATCCTCACCTCGGCCTCCGAGCCCTCTAAGCTCCAGACACAGACCTACGTCGACTCCATATGGTCGTGGGTGAGCGGGGTAGTGGCCGAGAACCGCTCCCTTGAGCCTGCGAAAGTTACCGAGCTTGCAAGCACCTTCCTCGCCGCCCGCAGCGCCGAGACCGCCCGCGACGCCCGCCTCGTCGACGCCCTCATCTACCGCCGCGTCTTCGAGAACCGCCTGCGCACCCTCACCGGCCTCGAAGCCGACGAGGACCTCCGATACGTTTCCCCCGCCGAGCTTGTCGGCGACGCAGGGGACGACCCTGCCAAAATATTCGAAGCAGCCCTCGCCCAGAGCCGGGGCAATAAGGACAAGGCCGACAAGCCCGCCCACGGCGAGCACCTTGCCGTGCTCTACGCAACCGGCGACATCACCGACACCGAGGGCAACGGCATTGTCGGCGAGCGAATGGTCCCCGAAATCGTAGCCCTCGCCGATGACGATGACGTCCGAGCTCTCGTTCTCCGCGTGAACTCCGGGGGCGGCTCGGCATTCGCCTCCGAGCAAATCTGGGAAGCTCTCGAATACTTCAAGTCCAAGGGTAAGAAATTCTACGTCTCCATGGGCGACTATGCCGCATCCGGAGGCTACTACATCTCCTGTGGCGCCGACCGCATCTTCGCCGACCTCACGACCCTTACGGGCTCAATCGGTGTATTCGGCATGATTCCCGACGCCTCCGGCCTCGTCACGGGCAAGCTCGGCGTGAACTTCACCACCATCGAGTCAAACCCCAACGCCATGCCTCCCACACTCGTATCGCCCCTGACTCCCGAGCAGGCTTCCGCACTCCAGGAGAGCGTCGAGAACACTTACGACCTCTTCACCAAACGAGTGGCCGCAGGCCGCGGCATGAGTCAGGACGATGTCAAGAAAATCGCCGAAGGCCGTGTCTGGGTAGGCGCATCAGCCCTTACTCTCGGTCTCGTTGACGAAATCGGAGGCCTCGAGGAGGCTATTGCCGACATGAAGAACGAGCTTGGCGACAACGACATAAAGGTTGTATACTATCCCGAGACCTCCGACGACTTCTGGACCATGATGGCCCGCAGCGGAGCCCTTGACGAGGCCCGCGCAGCTCTGCGGCCCGCGCCCGGTGCCGTCGAGCTCGATGCCGAGACCCGCGAACTCCTCGAGTACGTGGCACGCCTCCGCACCCTCGCACCCGTCCAGGCTCGTATGGAGCTCATGTACATCCGTTGACGCCTTTCCTCTCTCCTCGATGACTTTCAAGGATTTTTTTGCCGAGGCTGTGTTGCTGCCCTGTTCCAAAATATACGGGGCGGCGACCTACCTGCGCAATAAATTCTTTGAATGGGGAATCCTCAAGGAAGTGAAGTTCGATGTCCCCGTTGTAGTCATCGGCAATCTCTCTGCCGGAGGTACAGGCAAAACGCCCCATGTAGAGTACGTGGCCTCCCTCTTCGAGTCGACACACCGCGTGGCAGTCCTCTCCAGAGGCTACAAGCGCGAGACAAAGGGCTTCGTCCTCGCCGACGCCCGGTCCACGCCCCGGACCGTCGGCGACGAGTCTTATCAGATATACCACAAGTTCGAGGGGCGCGTCCACGTGGCCGTCTGCGAGGACCGCGTCGCCGGAATCCGCAAGCTCCTCGAAATCGACCCCTCCATCAATCTAATCATCCTCGACGACGCCTTCCAGCACCGTTACGTCAAGCCCACGGTAAGCATTCTCGTGGCCGAGTACAACCGGCCGATCTACCGCGACAAACTGCTGCCCTACGGGCGCCTCCGCGAGGGGCGCCGGGGCGTTTACCGCGCCGACATCCTTGTCGTCTCAAAGTGCCCCGCCGGACTCAGGCCCTTCGACTACCGCGTCGAGACCCGTAACTACGACCTCTACCCCTACCAGCACCTCTTCTTCTCGCGCTTCGCCTACAGGCCCCTGAAGCCCGTCTTCCCTGACAACGCCACCTCCTTCCCTTACCTCGATTATCTCACCGCCTCCGACTCCCTCCTCGCCGTGGCGGGAATCGGCAACCCAAGGCCTTTCGTCCGTTTCCTAAAGGACTTCGACGCCGTGGTGAAGGTCGACGTCTATCCCGACCACCACAACTACACCCGCAAGGATTTCGACCACCTCCTCGCGAGATACAGAGCCCTGAAAGGCCGCCAGAGAATCATTGTCACAACCGAGAAGGACGCCGTCAGGATGGTCAACAACCCCTACTTCCCCCACGAGCTCAAGGCCGTCACATACTTCCTCCCCGTCGAAGTCGAGATGGTCGACAACTCCAGCACCGCCACAACCGACAAGAGTCTCGAGGAGGTAATCCGCGACGCCATCAGAAAATGATTTAAACTCCGGACTCCACTCCGGCGTTATATACAGACCGAACATAAAACCATACCAACACACTTTTTCCGACCATGCTCGAAAAAATCAGACAGACAGCCGACTTCCTCCGTTCTAAAGTCGACGGACCGATGCCCGAAATCGCAATCATCCTCGGCACAGGCCTCGGCCCCCTCGTGGACCACATCTCCGACAAGCTTGTAATCCCCTACCACGACATCCCCAACTTCCCCGAAAGCACTGTTGCCGGACATAGCGGCAACTTCATCTTCGGAACCCTCGGCGGTCGCCGCGTAATCGCCATGCAGGGCCGCTTCCACTACTACGAAGGCTACGACATGAAGACCGTCACCTTCCCAGTCCGCGTCTTCAAGGCCCTCGGAGTCAAGACCCTCTTCGTCAGCAACGCAGCCGGAGGCATGAACAAGGAGTTCCGCGTCGGCGACGTCATGGTAATAACCGACCACATCAACCTCTTCCCCGAAAATCCCCTCCGAGGCAAGAACTTCGAGGAGCTCGGCCCGCGCTTCCCCGCAATGACCGAGGCCTATGACCACCGCCTCGTGGCTCTCGCCGACAAAATTTCGGGCGAGAAAGGCCTCAGACTCATGCACGGCGTATATGTCGGCACCCCCGGCCCCACATTCGAGACGCCCGCCGAGTACGAGTACTTCCGCGTTATCGGCGGCGACGCCGTCGGCATGAGCACTGTCCCCGAGGTTATCGTGGCCAAGCACATGTCGATGGAGGTCTTCGGTATCTCCGTCATAACCGACCTCGGAGGCAAGGATATCACCGATGTTCCCTCGCATGAGGAAGTCCAGAAGGCCGCCGTCAACGCACAGCCCACGGTCGTGGCCCTCATGAAGGAGATGGTCGCACGCTGCTGATTTCCCTATCCTCACTCCTTATTATATATAATGACAGAAATTTCCGAACTCGGCGAATTCGGTCTCATCGACCGGCTCACCCGCGATTTTCCCGTCCGCAACGCCTCCACCCTCAAAGGGGTGGGGGACGATGCGGCAATTCTCGAATATAAGGACACCGAAGTGCTCGTCACAACCGACCTTCTCCTCGAGAACGTCCACTTCGACCTCACTTACGTCCCCCTGATGCACCTCGGCTACAAGTCTGCCGTCGTAAACTTCTCCGACATCTACGCGATGGGGGGCACCCCCCGCCAGATTACCGTCAGCCTCGGTGTCTCCGCGCGATTCACCGTCGAGCACCTCGAGGAGCTCTACGCCGGTATCCGGCGCGCCTGCGAAATCTACAATGTCGACCTCGTCGGAGGCGACACCTCCGCCTCACGCCAGGGGCTCGTCATTTCCATCACCTGCATCGGCGATGCCCCCAAGGACGAAGTGATCCGCCGCGACGGTGCCCGCGACACAGACCTCATCTGCGTCAGCGGTGACCTTGGAGCCGCATATATGGGTCTTCAGGCCCTCGAGCGAGAGAAAGTGGCTTCCGCAGGACAGCCGGACTTCCAGCCCGACTTCGCCGGAAAGGAATATCTCATCGAGCGGCAGCTGAAGCCCGAGGCCCGCAAGGACATCATCGCCTTCCTCCGCAAGGAAGGCATACGCCCGACAGCCATGATGGATGTCAGCGACGGCCTCTCATCAGAACTCATACATATCTGCCGCCAGAGCCACACGGGTTGCCGCGTCTACGAGGACCGCATCCCCATCGACTACCAGACAGCTGTCATGGCCGAGGAACTGAACATGAACCTCGTCACCACGGCTCTCAACGGCGGTGAGGACTATGAACTCCTTTTCACCGTCCCCCTCACCGACCACGAGCGCATAAAGAAAATTCCCGGCATAAAGCTCATTGGCCGTATCACCCGGGAAGAACTCGGATGCGCGCTCGTCACCCGCGACGGGGCCGAGATTCCACTCAAGGCCCAGGGCTGGAATTCCCTCGCCAAGAAGGACGCGGAGCCCTCCGGCACCGTTCCCGCAGACGAGGACGCCGGAAAGTGATTTTGTTTCGTCGGTAAAAATTCGTATCTTTGCACCCGAATTACTCATAGACGCACATTAATAATGATAAACCGTAGTTTAATCCGAATCAAAACTGTCCAGATTCTCTACTCGTATCTGTTGACCCGCAACGATTTCAAACTCTTCGACGCTCCGGACCCCGCCGAGTCCAAGCGCGATCAGATTTACGCTTACGAGGTTTATCTTAAACTTTTGTCCCTCCTCACCCGGCTCGCCGGAGCTAAGCCCCAGCCCCGTCTGCGGATCACTCTTCCCCCTCAGATCGGCAAGGCCCTCGCCGACGACCCCATTGTCAGGGACGTTTTCCTCAAACACCGCGTCGCCCTCTCCGGTACGGCGCCCCTTGCCGACGCCCTCGTCCCCGTAATTTACGATTCTGCCGTTTTTGCCGACTTCAAGAAGGCCAAGGACGACTCGATGGCTGCCGAACTCAGCTTCTGGACAGTGGTCTTCAAGTCCATTGTCGAGAAAAGCTCCGATGTCGATTCCGCTTTCCGTCGCGACAGAAACTACAGCCGCAAAGGCTTCGAGGCCGGACTCGGGATGTTCCTTGAGACAATCGCATCCCTCGAGAACAACCGCGGCTCCTACCGTTACGCCCGCCACGCCCTCGACGCCTCTCTCGAAAGCGCCTACAACCTCTACGTAGCCGTCCTGGCCCTCCCGCTCCGGCTTACCCAGCTTCAGGAGCGCCGCTACGACGAGGCAAAGCACAAGTACGCTCCCACTCCCGATGACCTCAATCCCCCCATGCGCTTCGTCGACAACACATTTGTCGCCACTCTCGCCGACGACGAGGCTTTCCGGGAATATCTTGAGAAGCATCCCGAGGCCGACCCCGCCGCTTGGCGCGACGCCGACGACCTCCTCGGTGATATCCTCGCTCTCGTCAGGGAATCCGAAATCTACCGAAACTACATGGACTCCTCCATGCCCGATTTCGCCGTCGACACCCGATTCTGGAGAGACCTCCTCCGCTTCGAGATTCTTCCCTCGGAAGAGCTCGCCAAGGCGCTCGAGCCCCAGTCCATTTACTGGAACGACGACCTCAACACCATGGCCACATATGCGCTCAAGACCCTCAAGCGCACGGGCACATCTCCCGACGGACGCCTCGAGCTCCTCCCGAAGTTCATGAACGAGGAGGACGAGAGTTTCGGAGCCGGACTTTTCGAGGCCGTCGTTAAGAACGCCGGCGAATACCGCGCACTCATCGACAGCTTCATCGACACCACCCAGTGGGACACCGGACGAATTCCCCTAATGGATGCCGTTGTAATAATGACAGCCATCGCCGAACTCATCCACTATCCCTCGATTCCCGTGGCCGTGACCCTCAACGAGTATATCGAGATTGCCAACAACTACTGCTCGCCCAAGAGCGGACAGTTCGTCAACGGCATCCTTTATTCCGTAATCACGCGCCTCAACAAGGAAGGCCGTCTCACAAAGCCCCTTCCCCAGGACAAGAAATAACTCAATAAACAGACAACCCCATAACCCCCATCACTGATTATGAGCATTCTTCTTCAAGCCGGCCAGGCCGGAGCAGACTGGGGCGGCATTCTGATGATCGTCGCCCTCTTCGTCATCTTCTACTTCTTCATGATTCGTCCCCAGCAGAAGCGTCAGAAGGAAATCCGCAAATTCCGCGAAAGCCTCGACCGCGGCTCAAAGGTCGTTACAGCCGGCGGCATCTACGGCACAATCAAGGAGGTGAAGGAAACATACTTCATCGTCGAAATCGCTCCTTCCACGAGCATCCGCGTGGACAAGGGCTCCGTATACCCCTCCGCCGAGGACGCAAACCAGTCCGCGCAGGAGAACGGCAAGTAATTCCTGCTCCTCCCCTTTTCCTCCCCCTTCGCTCCCTGTGTCTGCGGTTTCGAGCATAAAGCCTATCATCAGGCGCATCGTTGACCTTGGCCATTCCCGCCACGGCAAGGATGCGCTGATGTTTTTAATCTTTCTCGCCGTCAGCACGGTCCTCTGGTTCGTGATGTCTCTCAGCGACGAGGAGCAGTTCGACATGCGTCTCCCGCTCCGAATTACTCACGTCCCCGATTCCGTCACCCTCGTTTCCCCCGGGCCCCAGACACTCGGCGTGAGCCTGATGGCCCACGGCACTCAGATGCTCAAGCTTCAGTTAGGGAGCAAGCCCACCGTAAACATCGACTTCCGAGTTTACCGCTCAAAAGGGCGCCTGCTTCTCTCCTCAGCCGACCTCAAGGCGCTGGTCCGGAGCGCAACCGACGGCTCGCAGGTCGCCGTGGTCTTCCCGGACTCAATCAACATCGCCTATACCACACATCCCGGCTACCGGCTCCCCCTCCGTCTCGACGCCAAGGTCTCCACCGGCCCCAACGCCTCGATTATCGGAAAGCCAAGGATGTCCGTCGACTCTGTCCGCGTCTTCGTCCCGGGAGGCACGGCGCTCCCGCAGGGCCTCCGCTTCGTCTCGACGGAGCCGCTGCGCCTGACCGACGTAGGCTCCTCCTTCACCAAGCGTGTCCGCGTGCTCGGTCCCTCGGGCTCCCGCGTTATTCCCGACAGTGTCGATGTCAGCTACGACGTCGAGCCTCTTATCATCAAGCAGCGAAAGGTCGTCATTGAGCCTGTAAACGTCCCGGCCGGGGTCAAGCTCATTACCTTCCCCGCGCAGATCGACGTGTACTATATGGTGCCCATGAGCCTCTACGCCACCACCAATCCCCGTTTCCGCGTCCAGGCCGACTACCGCCGCATCTCTCCAGCCTCCAAAAAGCTCCGTCTGCGCCTCAGCGACGTCCCCAACGAGCTTGTGAATGTCCACCTTTCGGCGGATTCCGCCGAGTATATAATCGAACAACGATGAGTGCGGTGCGTGTGGCTGTAAGCGGTGGAATCGGGTCCGGAAAGTCTGTCGTCTGCCGTATGCTCCGGGCAATGGGCTTCCGGGTCTACGACACCGATGCCCGGGCAAAGGCCCTCATGGACCGCGACGCCGGGATTCAGCGCCGCCTCTGCGAGGAAATCCACCCCCTCGCCGTGCGCGAGGGTTGTATCGACCGCCCGCTTGTAGCCTCGGTGGTCTTCGCATCGGCTCCAAAGCTCGAGGCCCTCGACCGGATAGTCCATTCCGCGGTCCGCCGCGACCTCGAGGCATGGTACGGGCGCCATGGCTCCGACCCCGTCCTCTTCGTGGAGACTGCCATTCTCTACCGTAGCGGCCTCGACCGTATGGTCGACCGTGTCTGGGAAGTCTCGGCTCCCGACGCGCTCCGAGTCAGCCGCGTAATGGCCCGTAACGGCCTTTCGGCCTCCGAGGTGCGTGCCCGCATCGACGCCCAGCGCTTCATCCCGGACCGCCCGCATCCCTCCATAGCCGGAATAATCAACGACGGCATTGCCCCACTCCTCCCTCAGGTCGAGGGCCGGCTGTCGGAAATATTGTTAAGTAACCAAACACCCTCAACCCTCAAGAAATGAAAATCTGCTCCCTCTTCATGGCTTCCGTAGCCCTCGCCGCCGCGGCCCTCTTCTCGTCCTGCGCTAAGAAAGCTCCCTCCGCGCTTATTCCCATTGTCGACAAAATGAACCTCGACCTCGCCCAGATGGCTGAGGACAACCCTATGTTCCTCAGCGAGGCTTCCGCCGACCTCGATTCCGTCGACAACGCACTGAATGTCAATGTCGCTTTCTCAGACTCTGTCATGGATGTCGACGCAATAACCGACCAGACAATCAAGTACTACACGGCAATGCAGCTCAAGGCCAACCCCGGCAAGGAACTCGACGACTTCCTCAACACCATGTCGGCGGAAAAAACCGAATTCCGCCTAAATCTCTCCGACGTATACGGCCATTCCCGCACCTGCGCCACCGATGCCGCACAGCTCAAGCAGCTCTTCCGCCTTTCGCCCATGCAGCTGAACTTCATCGCAGTTAAGGATAACGTTCTCGCTCTCTTCGAAAGAAAGTGCGAGTTCTACCGCAAGGCCGCCAACGCCCGCGAATGCTCTTTTACCGTCAGCAACGGCTTCGCCCAGTACACGCTCGTCTTTGACCGTCCGACGGCTTTCGCAAACCTTAACCAGGGCAGCCTCAAAGGCCGCTATCTCCATTTCCTCCAGCCCATCTACGAGGACATGCAGGCATTCCGCTATCCTGTTGAGGAAATGCTCAAGTCTCTTCAGATAGACGGCTACCGCTTCGTCTACAAGGCCGCCGGAGCCCCCGACGGCGAAGACCTCCGTGTGGCGATTCCCTGGCGTGAAATCTGAATCCCATAATTCTTAATATCCTGTATACCGAAATGAATCTTGTAGACCGATTTCTGAAATACGTCGGCTTCGACACCCAGAGCGACGAGGAGACTAACATGACACCCTCGACTCCCGGACAGATGGAGTTCGCCCGGGAGCTCCGCGACGAGCTCGAGGCTATGGGGCTCGAGGAAATTTCCCTCGACGAGAACGGCTATCTCATGGCCTCCCTCCCTTCCAACATGCCTGCCGGAGCGCCCGAGGTCCCCGTCGTGGGTTTCATAGCTCACCTCGACACCTCTCCCGATATGTCGGGCCGGCACGTTTCCCCGCGTATCGTCAAGGACTACGACGGCGCCGACATCGTCCTCAACAAGGAGCTCGGGGTAGTTCTCTCCTCTTCCGAATTCCCCGAACTGTCGAAGTACGTGGGGCAGGACCTCATCGTCACGGACGGAACCACTCTCCTCGGTGCCGACGACAAGGCCGGTATAGCCGAGATTATTTCTGCCGTCGACTACCTCATGGCCCATCCTGAAATAAAGCACGGCAAAATCCGCATCGCCTTCAATCCCGACGAGGAAATAGGCCTCGGCGCACACAAGTTCGACGTCGCCCGCTTCGGTGCGGACTTCGCTTACACCATGGACGGTGGCGAAATCGGCGAAATCGAGTATGAGAACTTCAACGCTGCGGTCGCGAAGGTCACCTTCCTCGGGCGAAACGTCCATCCCGGATACGCCAAGCACAAGATGGTCAACTCCATGCGCATCGCTAACCAGTTCGTCATCATGCTTCCCCGCTGGGAGACTCCCGAGCACACCGAGGGCTACGAAGGTTTCTACCACCTCACTGCAATGGAGGGCTCTGTCGAGAAGACCGTCCTCACCTACATCATCCGCGACCACGACCGCGACCGCTTCGAGCGCCGCAAGAAGGAGTTCGAGCACCTCGCACGCAAAATCAACAAGGAATTCCCCGACTGCTGCTCCCTCGAGATAAAGGACCAGTACTACAATATGCGCGAGAAAATCGAGCCTGTCAAGTACATTGTCGATATCGCCGAAAAGGCCATGCGCGATGCCGGAGTGACGCCCGTCATCGTTCCCATTCGCGGAGGCACAGACGGCGCGCAGCTCTCCTTCAAGGGCCTTCCCTGTCCGAATCTCTTCGCAGGCGGTCTGAATTTCCACGGACGCTACGAATTCGTGCCCATTCCCTCGATGGAGGCCGCAAAGGCCACTATCGTCGAGATTGCGCGCATCGTCGCTGAACGAAAGTACTGATGCCCGCTCCTTCCTCCGACGCCCGCCCGGTCCTTGTGGTAATCACCGGACCGACGGCTTCCGGCAAGTCTGCCCTCGCCGTAGAAGTCGCCCGGCGTCTCGGATGTGAGATTCTTTCAGCCGACTCCCGTCAGCTCTTCCGCGACATCCCCATAGGCACGGCGGCTCCCTCGCCCGTCGAGCTTGCCGCCGTGCCACATCATTTCGTCGGATGTCTCGGTCTCGGCGACTATTTCAGCGCCGCACGATATGAGGAGGAGGCCCTCCGGCTCCTCGGCCAGCTCTGGAACCGCCCCGGCGCTCCCCGCGTAATGGTGGTCTGCGGCGGCTCGATGATGTATGTCGACGCTCTTCTCCGGGGCATCGACGACATTCCCTCCATCTCCGACGAGACGCGCGGATATGTCCGGCGCCTCTACGAGGACAACGGCCTTGAGGGAGTCTTCGCACAGCTCTCGATTCTCGACCCCGAATACGCCGCCGTCGTTGACCCCGCGAATACCCGAAGGGTGATGCACGCCCTCGAAATCTGCCTCCAGACAGGCAGACCGTACTCCGCACTCCGCACAGGCGAGCCCAAGCCGCGACCCTTCCGGACACTGAAGTTCGCCCTCGACCTTCCACGCGAGGTCCTCTTCGACAGGATTAACCGGCGGGTCGACGCCATGATGGACGCCGGACTCGTCCGCGAGGCCCGGAGGGCCTTCGATAAGGCCGGTGAGGAGGCCAATTCTCTGAACACCGTGGGCTATCGCGAACTCCTAGCCTTCTTCCACGGCCGTATGTCCCTCCCTGAGGCAAAGGCCCGTATCGCAAAGAACACCCGGGTATATGCCAAGAAACAGCTTACATGGCTCCGCCGCGACCCATCCGTAATCTGGCTCCGGGACCCCGCTACTGCCGCCGATTTCATCCTTGCTAAAGTGAATGAGTATTTAAATAACTCCGGGTCTTCCGGGTTCTGACCTGTTGAAAACGTGTAGGGACGCGCCATGGCGCGTCCGCCCCGAACGGGCGTCCTTGCCTTGCGGCGTTTGGGCGAACACAAATTTTGATACACGTCTCTTTTGACCTCTGAATTATGCAGAAAGATTTTCTCTCAGCGCTTCGCCGCCGGAAACTCTCGGGCCCCCAGGACGAAACCAAGGCCCGGCCCTTCTTCTTCCAGATTGCCTTCGACTCCGCAGGTCTGCCCCTGGTACGGCTCGTCAGTCCCGGGGGAAGCGTCGTAATGCCCGTCGGACAGGTTTCCGATCCCGCGGTGGCGAGTGCACTGAGTCTTTTCCGCACTTCAGATACCGACAACCTCGGGTGGTCCCGAAGCAAGCCCGAGATTTCTCTCGCCGACACTCCTCAGCTCAGTTTCATGCTCGTGCAATGCCCGAATGTCGTCGATGCGGCAATGAATCCCGTTTCGTACGACCCGGCCATTGTTTCCCCTGTCCTTGTCCTCGAGGCCGGAGCCGACGGCATGATTACCCCCGGGCTTTTTGTCCTCGACGAGAACGGAGCCCGCGTGCCTCTCGCGTTCCTGACCGACTCGCTTGTCCTCGTCGGCAACGTCATGTCGCCCTGCCGTCCCGTCGGAGAGAGCTTCCGTTACGTCTCGTCCCTCCTCGCCCCCTTTGAGGAATCTCTCGTCGAGTCCTATCTCTCGGTGGTTCTCTCCGCCCTCAGGAACATCCGCATCGAGTACGGCGCGCGCGCTGTCGTCGAGAGCAGGGAAGAGAACGAGGCCCCCCTTCCCGGTATTCTCTTCGAGAAAGTGGACTTCGACAAGGCTCTTTTTCTTAGAATTCTTTCCGTAATTCCCGGCATACCCCCCGAGCTGTCAGCGGATTTTGAGATTAACACCGTCGCCACTGTCACCACCGACTCCATTTTCATCCGCCATGTCACAACCGACGTCCTTCCGGCAATGATTGCACGCTTCGAGAAACTTCTCGACGACAGCTTCCGCACCCAGAAGGACCGCAAGGCCGTCTACCGCGACGGCTCGCTCTTCATTCTCCCGCTCGCCCAGGCCTCGACATTCCTCCTCACGATGCTCCCCAGGCTCGTCAGGGAATACACTATCCTCGGTGCCGAAAAGCTCCGCGAGTTCAGGATTCAGGCCACTCAGCCGAGACTGAACGTCAGGATGAGTTCCGGAATCGATTTCCTCGAGGGCGAGGCCACAGTCGACCTCGGAGCCGAGACAATTACCCTCGGCGAGCTCCTCAGACGATACCACAAGACGAAGTACATCGAACTCTCCGACGGTCAGAGAGTAATAGTCGAGGATGCCTACATCAAGCGACTCGAGCGAATTTTCCGCCCCGTCGACGACCCCGAAGACCCCGCGAAGGTCGAGGTCTCCTTCTTCGACATTCCCGGCCTCGAACAGCTCCTCGGTAATTCCGACCTCCCCGAGTTCGCTCACTCCCGAAAATTCTACAACGGCCTCCGCGCGCTGCCTGACCTCCCGTATTCCGCTCCTGACCTCCGCGGCGAGCTCCGCCCGTATCAGGCCGAGGGTGCCAAGTGGATGCAGTATCTCGGCGACAACGGCTTCGGAGCCTGTCTTGCCGACGACATGGGCCTCGGTAAGACCGTACAGACAATTTCGCTGCTTCTGAAAATCCTCCCCGAGGCTGAGAACCCTGTCCTCATCGTCATGCCCCGTAGCCTTCTCTTCAACTGGAAGGCCGAGTTCGCACGCTTCGCCCCCGGGGTCTCCGTTGCCGTCTACCACGGTCTCGCCCGCGATTTCGGCGAGGCTATGAAGGCTCAGGTCGTTCTTACCACTTACGCAATGGTCCGCAACGACATAAAGCTCTTCGCCGACTGCCGCTTCGAGTACATTATCCTCGACGAATCGCAGAACATCAAGAATCTCACCGCACAGAGCACACGTGCCGTCCTGGCTCTCAAGGCCGACAGGCGTCTCGCCCTTTCGGGTACGCCTATGGAGAACAACCTCCAGGAGCTCTATTCCCTTTTCCGCTTCCTGAATCCCGGAATGTTCGGCACTCTCGAGGAATTCAACGCCCGTTACGCCGTGCCCATCCAGCGCGACGGCGACAAGGAGGCCATCGAGGCGCTGCGCCGTAAGATTTTCCCCTTCATCCTCCGGCGTCTCAAGCGCGACGTGCTCAAGGACCTCCCCGAGCGTGTCGACCAGACTCTTTACGTCGAGATGGAGCCAGAGCACCGCAAGCTCTACGAGCGCCGGCGCCTCTACTACAAGGAACTTGTCAGCGAGACAATCCACCGCGAGGGTGTCCACCGCTCCCAGTTCGTCATGTTCCAGGCTCTCAGCGAGCTCCGGCGCATTGCCTCCGTTCCCGAAAGTCTCTCCGACGGCGCCGTGCGCTCCCCCAAGCTCGAGCTCCTCGTCGGTCAGGTGGCCCAGTCCGTGGCCAACGGCCACAAGGTCGTGGTCTTCTTCAACTTCATCGCCGGTCTTGAGCTCGCCGCCGAGCAGCTCCGTGCCGCCGGAATCGAGACAGAGACCATGACGGGCGCCACAACGCGCCGCGAGGCCGTCGTAAAGCGCTTCCAGACCAGTCCCGAGTGCTCCGTCCTCCTGATGACGATGAAGGTCGGAGGCGTCGGCCTCAACCTCACCGCCGCGGACACCGTCTACATCTTCGAGCCCTGGTGGAACAAGGCCGCCGAGGAGCAGGCCGTCAATCGCCTGCACCGCATCGGACAGAAAGCTTCGGTGTTCAGCTATTCCATGATTACCCACGACACAATCGAGGAAAAAATCCGGCAGCTTCAGGAGCAGAAAGCCGAGCTCTTCGACGAGCTCATCGCCGCCGACTCCTCTATGTCCAAGTCCCTCTCCGAAGAAGACATCAATTTTATCCTTTCCTGAAAGAGAAATGCCCCTCGATACCAGATATTTCGTCCATCCTTCCAAACTTCTGCGCTTCGCCCTCACTCCCGACGACGAGCTGGACACCGTAATCACCCGTCTGTCCTATTACACTCTTCCCGAGCTCCGGAAGTTTTTCGCGCCTCTGGAGGGTGTGCTCATCATGTGGAAGAACGCCGGAGCGCTCCCTCAGGAGGCGAAGGCCTTTGAAAAGGCCCTTGCAAGGAGCATCGAGAATCCCGCCGACAGCCGCGACAACATGCTCTACGCTCTCGCCCAGATTGTCAACCGGAATCTGACACAGTTCCTCGCCGCGTGCCGCAAGCCCGTGGCCGACGCTTTCTTGGCCCTCGCAAAGGCCGGAACGCTCGCTTTCGACGATATCCCCTCAAATATCTCCTCCGAAAACCGCGACACCGGTATATTCGCCCTCGCGCGCTTCCAGCTCGTCGACGGCAGGAATTCTCTTGTCGTGCCTCCCGTAATACGCGAGGCCCTCGGCATAAAGCCCTCGCAGACGGCAGTCCCCGATGCTCCGCCGTCGAAAAAAGCCCCCTCCATGGTTCCCGTAAGAATTCCCGACTCCGCAAGCCACTCTTTCGCGATGATGTCCCCCTCCGAGGTCTGCAAGGCTTTCGCTACCGCGGATTTCGTGCGCCGGCAGTCCGACAAGGCGCAGCCTTCCGTCGCCGAGTCAAGGACTCTCGCATCTATGGTCAGCTTTCCCGCGCTTCCCGAGGACGTCCTCGCTAAGGGTCCCAAGCCTGTTCCTGCTTCCCGGCTGTTCCTTAACGTCTTCGGAATTCTGGACTGCCGCCTGAATCATCTGCGCCGGAACGCCAAAATCGAAAAGCCCGGATTTCCCGAAATCCTCCGCTCCCTGATAAGCTTCTTCAGGGAGGAGCCGCACTTCGACCTTACATTCATCGTCGACAATGTCAAGCACCTCGGAGGTCTGAGCTATGCCGTCGACGCCGAGGCGTCCCGAACATATATCTCTATGTGTCTCGATATGATTCAGAGGCTCGGCGCCAACTGGGTGTCCCTCCCTTCGAAGATGATGGAGCTGCGCACGGCTCTTGTCCAGACCCCCGGGGCCCCGCTCCCCTTGCCCGTATCCCCGCGCTCCCTCAACGTCTACAACGCCTACCGTTCCGGCAGGCAGGGATATTACGGCTATGGCTACAGGGGCAGCAGCCTCGACGAGTTCGCCGACATTGCCCTTCCCGTACTCCGCTGTTTCCTCGCGGTCCTCTGCACCTTCGGCATCGTCGAGCTGGCCATAGGGGCCGCTCCGGCCAAAAGCGCCGTGCGCTTTTCCCAGTTCGACGCCATCGATTCGTTCAGGCTCACGCCGCTCGGAATGTACGCCCTGGGCATCACGGACGAAGTCCCCGAATTCGAGCCTTACGAAATTAAAAACTGCCGTCTTGACGAGGTATATCCCTTCATCTACGTCCCCGAGACCCTGACATCGATGTACGGCCCTTATCTGAAAAAAATCGGCAAACCCATCGGCGCGACCCGTTATGCTGTCTCCGAGGAGACCCTGATGAGCGGAATCCGCAAGAGAGAGGAGCTCCACGAAAGAATCCGCAGCTTCAGGGCCTTTGTCGGCGACGAGCTTCCCCCCGTCTGGCAGGCCCTTGTCGAGCGCATTGAAAAGAAAGCCTCCAGCGTCCAGCCCCACGGGTCATATTACGTCTCCCTGAAGCTCGACCCCGACAATGCCGAGCTGATAAATTTCGCGATGACCGACGATACAATACGACATTACTGCGTCCGTGGCGAAAACTGCTGCCTTTTCGTCCCGACGGCATCGCTCGACATAGTAATCTCAGCCTTTACCGAAGCCGGTTATCTTCTGTCCTAAAGCGTAATCTGCATCCCGTGTTCCTTGAGGATGGTGGTCAGCACACACGACTCCACCAGCAGGTCGCGGACCAGTAGCTTCTGCTCTTCGGGGAATGTGTCTTCGATTTTATGGAACAGGTCCATCACGCGGCGGCTCTGTTCCTCGATTTCCTCGAGTGTGACCTTGCCGTCTTCCATTATCTTGATGAACGAGGGCCGGTTCATGATGGTTTCGTTGATTTTCAACGTTCCGTCCTCATTGAAAAATATCTCTTTCATCGGTGGGGGTAGTTTGGTAGGTTGCGGTGGGACTCAGGACATGAATCCCTTTTTCTTGAGTTTGAGCATGACGTCTGCCGCGAAGTTGCGGGCGTCGATTTCCACAGGCTGATAGTAGTAGAGGCGGTAGCCCACGTCGCCGACTTTCTTCGGTCCGATCACCACCACGAGCGACGACCCGCTGTAGTACTTGTACTTGGGGTCGTAGAAGTTCTCGCGCCAGGTGTTCACTTCGCTCAGGGAGTCGTGCACGCACTTCTTGTCGACGTTGTAGTGCTGGTAGGCGTGGCGCCCTTCGTGGAGGATGGTGTCGATGACCTCGGTGTAGGCTTTCTTGGTGTCGGACATCACGAAGAGACTGTTAAGGGCGATGAGCTTGTTGGCGTTGTCCTGATAGCCGAAGGTCCAGGGCTTCATCTTCTCGACCTTGATGGGCAGCGGCGGACGGTGCTCGATTTTCGCGATTTTGGTCTCTATACGGTTCAGGAGCTCTGTGCGCTCCTCGACTGTCAGCTTCTTCCAGTTCTCGAACTTTAGGTCCTCGACGCCGGAGAGGTATTCCGCGATTTCGTCCGTTACTTTCGCATCGTTGAGGCACTCCGTCTTTCCGAACAGACGGATTTTCTCCATTTTTTCGAGCGACTCGCTTATGAGCGTGCGGGGTTCCGTGCCCTCGGAGAGCTCCACGGCACTTGCCTGAGGCTCCGTGCTCTCGGCTTTCGGCAGAGTCTCGACGGCCGTCAGTTGTCCCCCTTCGGGCCTGATGCGCTCGAGGCCCTCGGGATTGCTGTTGTATTCAAGTCCCATATCGTTGTCAGCCTTTGTTGTAGTTGGAGCCGCAGGAGGTGTAGCATCCGCACTTGCCGTTGCGGCTGTATTCGCCTCCGCAGGCCACGTAGCACCCGCACGACGCGGAATATTCTATCTGTCCGCCATCCGCTTCCGAAACCTCGTTGGGGATTTCGGAGAATTCGAGCGGACTTATGCTGTCGAGCTTCTCGAGAAAGGAGCCTTCGAGCTTTTCCAGTTTATCGTTCAGTTCCGAGAACTCGGTATTCATTTTTCAGGATATTAAGTTGATGAGTTTAGCGATTTGTTCTCTGGCGCGCCGGTCTCCGGCAGCCTCGGCAAGGCGCAGGCGGTGACGGCAGTTCGCCAGATAGATGAGCTTGAAAGCCGCGCAGTGCGCCGGGTCGGGCCGGGAGACGTCGCCCGTGGTGATGTAGTTCATGCCGTAACACCGCGTACACAGCCTGCCGAGCATACACTTGTTGCATGCCGGATTGCTGAACGAGGCCTTGTCGCGGAAGTCGAATTCCTGCGAGCGCCGCGCCTTTTCCGGAGGAAGTGCCACCGGTGAAAAGAGGTGGCAGGCGTATTCCCGGCCGTCGGTGTCTATGCAGACGAGGTCTTCGCCGCAGGAGCAGGATTTCGCCGAGGGATTGAGGCCTGCGGAATGGATGTCCACATCCAGCATCGAGCAACTGCATCCGGTGTCGGGTTGCCCCGCATATTGCTCCGACAGGTGGTCGAGCTGGCGGGAGAGCTCCCGTAGCGCCCGAGCGTCCCAGCCTATGTCCCTGCCTTGCGCAAGATCTGCGGAAACGGTCCTGAAGCCCCTGGAATGGAGAAATCTGACACCTTCAGCCAGTTTTCCGACGGTGCGGGGCGAAACTGTCATCTTCACGCTCTGGCGGGGCCATGTCGAGGCGAAAAAACCGAGGTCAACCTGCCCCGACGAGGCGCAGCGGTTGAGGTCCTGCATCGTTTCGTCGCCGTCGAAGCTCAGCCCGAGGCAGAAGCGCTCCCTGTTGGCCGTACACCAGCTTTTTATCTCTTCGGTGAGCAGGGTCCCGTTGGTCGGGGCGAAGACGGTGAGCAGTTCCTTGCCGAAGTCCTGAGTCCAGATCCATTCCGCGGTCTCCATTATCATTCCGAATTCCAGCAGGGGCTCTCCGCCCATGAAATGGACCTCGAAGGAGTCGTATTCGTCGGGAATGGCTTCGGCTTTTGCCTGTACGAGGGCTTCCAGGCGGCGCGCGTCGATGCGCGGAGCCCTGATTTTCGGCTCATAGCAGTAGCTGCAACGGAGGTTGCACCTGTAAGTGATGAGGAACATCAGGGTCTTCGTCCGCATGGCTGTCGGTCAGAGGATTTTTCCGTCGGCCACTTCCTTGATTTTCCCGTCTGGCCGGTAGACGAGGCCCGCGGTCATGGCGCCATCCTTCCACTCGCCGTCGTACCAGCGCCCGTCGGTGAAGAAATATTTGCCGTAGCCGTTGAATTTACCGCCGGAGAGCTCGCCGTCGTAGCGGTCCCCGTTGGGCAGGGCGTACACCCCGCGCATCATCTCGCCGTTCTGCCAGAGCCCCTGAAAGGCGCCCCCGTCGGCGAAGGTGGCGAAGCCCGAGCCCGTGCGCTTGTCGTCCTGCCACTGACCGACGTAGAATGTGTGGTCCGGAAAGCTCATGCGCCCGATGCCGTGGCGCTTGCCTTCGAGAAACTGACCCTCGTACGTTGCCGTGAACTCGTCCTTTTTGGGGTCGTAGAAGCGGTATACGCCCTCGCCGTCCATGAGGCCGTCCTTCCAGTCGCCTTCGTATTGGTCCTGGTTGGCGAAATCCATGATGCCGCTGCCGTTGGGTTTGTCGTCGCGCCATTCTCCCTTGTAGCTTTGCCCGTCGGGAGCGGTGCATTTGACGTTCTTTGTGTTCGTGTCCATATCTCGGTTGGTGAGTTGTTATTTCTTCTTGTTGATTTTGGCGAGGTAGATGTCCCCGGCGTTCTGCGCGCCCGCGTTAAGGCTGTTGAGCCCCACGAGTATGGCCTGCCCGATGGACAGCCGGGGGATAACGGCCTGCTGCTCGTCGCTCATGCCCGCTGACTCGGCCAGGAGCCGGGTATCGTCCGCCGCCACTATCTTATGGATTATCTTGATGTTCGTATTCTTGACGGCGTCCTCGATCAGCCTCGAGGGAACCTGGTCCACCACCATTAACCCCTCGCCGTAGGCGCGCACCTCCGAGAGGATGCTCGCGAACATCTGGTTGGAGCGGAACTGCGGCAGCTCCGGGCTCTCGCATCTGGACATGACTCTGTGCGCCTCCTCGATGACTGTCAGGTGACGGCACTCGTTGTCGTTGAAACTGTAGTCCGCGGCCTCCGACTCCGCTATGCGGTACTCGTAGAGATACTGCATCAGCAGCGACATGATGAATGCCTTGTCCGAGTCGTCGCCCACGTAGGAGAGGTTGATTACGCACGGCTCCCCGAACAGTTCGGCCCAGCTCAGGCCCGTCATGGTCTCGTTGTCGAGCATCTCTCCTTTCCAGCCCTGCTTCATGCTGTTGAAGCGTGTGCGCAGGGCCGCGGAGATGTTCATGGTGTTCTCCTCGGCATAGCCCAGCTGGGCCATGAGTTCGGAAATGAATTTCTTGTTGATGTCGGCGAGGGTGGGGAAGGGTCGGGTTTTCACGGCTGTGTCCCCGTCGAGCCACCCGCTGTCGGTGTAGAGCTTATAGAGAAGACGCTCGATGACCGTCGGCAGGATGTCCTGCATGGGGAAGGCCCCCGCGAGCACCGATTTGAGCTTGTCGAGGTGCGAGACTACCCGGTAGCCGTTCTTCCCGTTCTTGCTCGGGATTACCTCGAAGGGATTTATGCGCAGAATGTCCGTGAGCTCCGCGCGGCCCTTGGCGTAGTAGTTGCACCCGGGAATGAAGATGCGGATTTTCTTGCGCTTCTGCGCTTCGTCGGTGACGGTGCGGTTGTACTCCTCCGCCTCGGCATTGTACTTTATTGCCCAGTCCACGTACTCGGTCTTCGCGGGCTCGAAGACCATCACGGGGCGCCCTTTCGCGAGGAAGCCCTCGAGGACGGAAAGAACCGAGTTCGTCTTGCCGCTGCCGTTCACGCCCGCAACGAGCGAGTGGCGGCTGAATGTGTCAAGATTCACACCGACCGGCATCGACGTCTCCTGCCGCTCGAAAATCAGTTTTCCTAACGGCAGCGCGTTTCCGTCCGTTCCGGCGTCTTTCTAGGGCGTGAGGCTGAAATCCGGCCAGATATCCACCACGCTTATGCCGGGAACGGAATTCATGGGCATGTTCATCAGGCAGGACAGCTCACGGGTGGTTAGGATGGTCGTCAGCCTGGCGAAATCCTGCCCGAAGGGATGCCTGAAGGGTTCGTCGGCGAAGCCGTTTTCCGGAATGTAGCCGGCGTAGACCTGGAGCTCTTCCTTGAAGCCCTTCACGAAGCCGGACGGGTCCGAGACCAGCTCGGAGATGTCGTGCACGCGCAGAGGCTCGTAGACCGACTCCTTTCCGCTCAGCACGGCCCTAACCTGCGAGGCGAGCATCCCGCCGTCCTCGCTGTCGGTGAGGACGTAGCATCCGACCTCCCACATTCCGGTGGCCTTCCCGAGCCGGTAGCGCTCGGCGTGGGTCTTCAGATGCTCCACCGCGGCCTCGATATGCGCGTTGCTGATGGTCTGCGACACGGTCCGAGAGTAGCTCTCCGTGAAGCCGTGGGTCGTGGTGTCGGTCGTCGACGTCGCTTCCGAGCGGTCCTTTTTCTTCGGGGCGCTCTTCCTGGGAATGAAGCCCTTGGCCATGGCCAGCGACTGCGCCTGGCTTCCGAGGTTCAGGATGGCCATCGTCGACTTGAGCTTAGGGATAGTCTTGATTTTGTTGGCCACCGCCGGTACCACGCTCAGCGCCGGCGGATAGAAGATCGCCGCGGCGACGGCGAGGCCCGTGACGGCAAATATGGCGTTCCGCGCGCCGTTGCCCTTTTACTCGTTGATCTGGCCCGAGATGGTCTCGGTGACAGTCTCCGAAACGGTGTGGGCGTCCGAGTTGCTCTCGCTCTTCTGCAGGCTCTCCGATATGGAGAAGCCTCTGAACGATTCGGCCTGGCTCTGCATCTCCCGGCATTCGCGGAGGATGGCGTCGACCTTCTCCTCCGCGACGGGCTTGGCCGTAACGAGGTAGGCGATATGCTCCCTGTTCTTCCCACCGCCGATTATCTGGTCAACGCTCCGGGCGTAGCGGTCCGTGGCGTTAAGGGTAGGGATGCCGGTGAGGGCATGGCATTTGGTGTAGGTCCCGGAGCTGAAAAAGTCCCGGAGTCCGGCGTCGGTGTCCGCCTTCTTCGTCACGAGGCCCTTCCAGTTCGACGACGCGAAGTCCTGAAGCGCGCCGATTTTGCTCATGGCCATGCCGGAGCGGCTCTTGGCCCGCTCGCTCAGTCCCATGTAGAGGCTGAAAACGCCCTTGTCGCCGAGGATGAGAAAGGTCAGGCTCGTCTCGGGCAGATTGCACGAGTGGAGTATGGTCTGCATCGCGTCGAAGCAGTTCTGCTTTGTGTCGGCCGAGAACTTCCCGACCTGAGTCACCTTCAGCCAGTGGTAGCCCGTCAGACGGTGGTCGGGTGCGCCGACGGCTTTCAGGGTGCACAGCGCCTCTCCCTCCCCGCCGGAGCCCTGGAGATACTTGCGCTCGAGGGAATAGGCCAGGGTCTGCGCTATGGCGTTGGCCGCGGCGATTTTGCCGAGGCCGTCGAGTTGCCCGGGCTCGTAGACGGCAGGTGCGGGCGCCGCCTGAGTGAGTTCATTGCTGTCCGTGGTCATATCTGGCATGTGATGTTTCTTATTGTCGAGGCGTAGAACTTGCGGAGTCTGTCGCGGCAGTCGGCAACTTCCTCGCCTATGGTGTCACCGATGCGGTATCTCCCGTACCATTTGCCTATGAAGGTCTTCACCACGGCGGGCAGCTCCTCCAGAAGCTTGCGGTCGTCCGAGCGGTCCTTCTCGAGTGAGGCCTTGCCGTTCCACTTGTGCAGGAAGCTGCGGCTGTTGATGTATTCCTCGATTATCCGGGAGATGCGCTCGTAGAGGCTTCTGTTGTCCTCCTCCGGAACTGCGAAATCGAAAGAATAGTCGATTTTGAAGCCCTGAATCGGCGCGTCGAAGCCGAAATAAAGTCTGATTGTGTCCTGGAGTGCCTTGTTTATCTTTTTCCTGAGATTGTCTGCCACGCTTGCGTTGATCTGGCGGCTTATGCTCTCGGTCCGGCTCTGCAGCTCGCCGATGGCGCGGTCGAAGCCGCTTATGAGCTCTTCGAGGGTCTTCCTGCCGGGCTTGTCCTTCCACTGGTCGACAACCTGCGTCAGCGAGTCGGTGTATGCTGCCTTGTAGTGGCTCAGAATATCGGAGTTGATAAGTTCCGGCAGCCTCTCGAAGATTTCCTGAAGCTCCTCGGGGAGGCGCGCCTCCGGGTCTGCGGGGTCGAAGACCGGGCATTTCAGATCCATGTATCCTATCGTGGCCACGCCCTGAGAGATGCTGTACGATGGTGTGTCGTCAACGATGCACGCCGAGCCGTCAAGTCCGAAGCACTCCAGCACGATGTCCTTGTAGAAGCCCATCTGAGAGGCGCCTCCGGTGAGCACCACGGCGTCCGCGCCACCGAATTTCGTGATGAAGTCGCCGATATGGCTCCGGAGCTTCTCCACGTAGCTCCCCGTAGGGGCTTCTGCGCCGCCGATGAACAATGCCGTGAGTTCCGAGCCCTTGATTCTAAGCGTGGATATTCCGTCCACCTCGTCCTGCGAGAGGTCCGGCCAGCTTATCGAGCAGACAAGGTCAACGTCCCGGTCGGGATACTTTTTCTGTTTGTTGAAGTAGTTTTCCTTGGCGTAGCGCAGGAATAGAAGGATTTCGTCCCGCCCCGCGGGATTGAGGGCGAGGTATTCTTCGTAATGGGTCCTGAACTCGCTGTTTTCCCGGAGAAAATGCTTGAGAAGTTCCTCTTCGATGAGGCTCGCGCCGATTTCGTAGCCGTCGGTGTAGGTCCGGTCGGCGTGCAGGGTGATGTCGAGCGTGCTGCTCCCGAGGTCGAGCACGGCGATGCGCCCCGCTTGGCCCGCGAGTTCCGGATTGCGCTCGTGGAGCTTACGGCGAGCCGTAACGTGCGCCGCTCGCGACTCCTCGATTATGCCGTCGACCGGCACGGAGCATTCATCCCGCAGGAAACGGAGATACGTCTCCTGCTGCTCCTTGTTCCAGCCTGACGGACAGGCCGCGTAGTATCGTACCCGCTTGCCTATGAGCCTTACGTTCCGCGGGTTGGTCGTCACGCGGTCGAATACCGTCCTGACGAAGTCGCGGAAGTGGCGCCTCTGCGTGGCGTCTATGGCCCTGAACTCCGCAGAGCCAACAAGAGGTCCCTTGAAATACGACTCGACGTGCTCGAAGCATTTGAAGTCGTAGATGTCGATGTCCACCTCGGTCTTTCCCTCGGAGTCATATCCCACCAGCGAGGTAATCTTCGGCTCCCGGCTGTGCTCGCAGATATACACATCCTCCACGGGCACCGTGCCGTCCTTCTCCGACACCTTCCCCGCGTCGACCATCGCCACGCTTGTCTCCCCGTGGCCGAAGTCGAAGCCGATTATGTAGTCGTAGTCCGGCGTCATTTGTCGTCCTTGTGCTCCTGGGTGTAAGTTGTCTTGGCCTCCTTGGCGATGTCCTGCTGTCTGCCCTTGTTGTCCTTGACCATGCGCTTGATTTCGCGCTCGGGAATATCGTCGAGATTAAGACTGCCGTTGTTCTTCTTGGCAACTGTGGTCAGTATTTCGAGGTAAATCCACGCCGAGGAGGAGCAGATGGCATAGTTCGTGCCCGCGACAACCAGCCCCGAGGCTATCGCCCCGCCGGGAAAGAATTTCAGCATGCTTGCCAGGCCGCTCGCCAGAAGGTTTGTCGAAAGGTTCGCCAGCGCCGCCGAGGCGATACTCTTCAGAACATTGTCCTTGAATGAGATGCCGAGGATTTTGTTTATCTTGATGTACATATGCCAGACGTTGACCGTAAGTGCGGCCACGTCGGCAAGTGGTATGGGGATAAGGCCCAGACCGGCGGCATTTAGAGAATGGTTAGTGATGGATTTGGTCAGCTCCTCGCGCTTGGCATCATCCTCGATTTTCATCGCCTTGACAAGCTCCGAAGCGGAATTGGATATGACGTTGCTCATTATATTTCAGGTAAAGAGATTTATTAACGCGAGTTCGGGATAAGAATGTCCTGAAAAAAGTTGAATCGGCAGCTTGAAAAAGTTGCCGATTCTTTTGGTAATATCATTGATATTTAGTAATTTAGAGGTACCAAACAATAAATACTGTATCATGATTACCGAGAGTAAAGTTACTGAAATTTTCTGTATTGCCGACGATTTTTGCAAAGAATTTGAAGTGGAGATGGCGAAAAACGCCCTCCCGTCTTCTCCTGAGGCTCCGAAACGCCGCAGAAAGCGCATGATGTCCGATGCGGAGGTCATCACGATCCTGATATGTTTCCACTTCAACACCTACCGCAACTTCAAGCATTATTATCTGTCCTGCGTGTGCGGACAGTGGCGGCATCTGTTCCCCCGACGGTTCTCGTACAACCGTTTTGTCGAGGTCATGCCTCGTTGCTTCGTGGCACTGACAATGTTCCTGCGTCTTGCCTGTTTCGGGAAATGCACGGGCATCAGTTTCGTTGACAGCACCTGCATTCCGGTGATACACAACAAACGTGAGTTCAACATGAAGGTGTTCAAGGGAATCGCTGCCAAGGGTAAGAGTACCATGGGCTGGTACGTCGGCTTCAAGCTTCATCTTCTGTGCAACGAAAAGGGAGAGCTCGTGAACTTCGTGCTTACCCGTGCCAACGTCGACGACCGCGAGGAGTCAGTCATTGACACGCTGACAGACAAGGTGTTCGGCAAGCTATACGCCGACAAGGGTTATATCTCGCAATCGCTTTTCGGACATCTGTGGGACAACGGCGTGCATATAGTGACCGGCCTGCGGTCAAACATGAAACAGCGTCTGATGCCCCTCTATGACAAGATAATGCTCCGGAAGAGAAGCATCATCGAGTCAATCAACGACATGCTCAAGAACGTGGCCCAGCTGGTGCATTCCCCTCACCGCAGCGTCCACAATTTCATCATGAACCTGCTCGCGGCGATGGGTGCATACTGCTTCTTCTCCACGAAGCCAGAGGTAAATTTCGATTACGATGTGCCTGAATCAAACGGGCAGCTCGTTCTCTGGCGATAAACGGCAATGGTTAAAAAATCAGGCGACCCATTCGGATCGCCCGATAACTTATGCCATATAGTGAAGTGGCCGATTGGCCTAGCGTTATCCCGAACTCGCGTTATTGGATTCTTTTTTGTGCGGGATTTAAAAAAATTTACTGATAATCATGCGCTTTGTTTCGCGGAAAATGTCTA
This sequence comes from uncultured Porphyromonadaceae bacterium, assembly GCA_902491515.1. Lineage (GTDB taxonomy): Bacteria > Bacteroidota > Bacteroidia > Bacteroidales > Muribaculaceae > CAG-873. The sequence goes on along the minus strand of CABUIC010000018.1, from coordinate 5,878 downwards.
ACTTTGCACATTAATAACCAATCACTGCAAAAAGAAATGCAAATCCTCGATTTCATACAGAGCGCTGCTGTCAAAGTCCTTCCCAACTCGGAATTCAAGGAGCTGGCAGATTTCATTTCCAAACATCCGGGGCCTGCGAACTGGAACGATGTAATGACGACTCTTATAATCTGCGTGACTGTAGTCGTTTGCGCTGCAGTTCTGTCAATAGCCGTGTCCTACTGTTTCAACAAATCATGTAAGGCTCGGCTTGGGGAACAGGCCGCCCGTCAGGAATTCGAGCTGTTGAAAATTGACAGGGAACATGAGGCTATGGAACGAAAGCGCGAATATGAAGCGCAGCTTCGCAGAAAGGAGAGTAAGGAAAATTAAGTCGCGGACCCGACGAAAGACAGGTAAATAAATGAAACGACCGACTTACGGCACCCTTGCGGGGCTCGTCCTTTTGGACCTCCGACTACAAAGAATACGACCTCGCCGTAGTCAACACGACAATAGCCCTCTTCCCGAATCGTAAAAGAAATAATCAGCATCTCTAATGAATGATTGTGATGAAACATGACGTTTTTATAAGTTATTCCTCTAAAAATAAAACAGCAGCCGATGCCATATGTCATCTGTTGGAAGACAATGACATAAAGTGTTGGATGGCACCCCGGGATATTCCCGCTGGAACTGAGTACGGCGATTTAATAGACTCAGCCATCAAAGAGGCCCATGTCGTAGTGCTCGTCTTTTCCCAGTCGGCGGCCGAATCTCAATGGGTGAAGGGCGAACTTAATATTGCCTTTGAAGAGCAGAAGGTGATAATTCCTTACCGCATAGATCCGACTCCTCTGTCGGGCCAAAATCGTGTTATATTGAACCAGAAACACTGGATTGATGCTTATCCTGATTATCAGGATAAATTCAGTGATCTTTTGAACGCGGTTTCCCTGGCTTTGGGACGATCTGTCAACAGTCCTACCCCGCGGCCTGTAAGTATTATAGATCATATTAAATTAATACTTAAAGGCAAGAAACTTCCATTGGCGATAATTTCTGTTATTATCGTGTCTATCCTTGCATATATGCTTTGGAATAGATTTATTGCTCCTTTTAAGTATAACAACAACGGAATTAAAGTCAGTTCCATTCGAGGCCTGTCCGATTCACAGAAGCTTGTCCTCACTGAAATCCTTGACAATATGGTTCCTGTTGAGGCTGGAACATTTCTAATGGGAAATAACCCTGATTTTATTGATTATCAAACAAAGATGGATTCATTAAGCACCAATCCGCATCTTGTCACACTGTCTCCGTTTTACATTTCCAGATACGAGCTTACTCAGGAACAATGGAGAGCATTCTTTAATCTGGCCGGCTGCTATCTTGAGCTAGGAGATAAAAAGGCTATCGATAACATTTCATGGGAAGAAGCGATGGCTTATGCCGACACCCTGTCCGCAATAACCGGTCTGAAATTCTCTCTTCCGACGGAAGCTCAGTGGGAATACGCCGCTGGTAGCGCCGACCTGCAACGCAATCTGCCTTTTGCCGGTTTTGAAAACGGTCATCATCACTATGCCTGGATTGAAACAGACAATCTTTCTTCGGCTTCCGAGGTAGGCAAAAAATTACCAAATGAGCTGGATTTGTATGATATGACCGGAAATGTCAGCGAATGGTGTCTTGATGACTTTGCTTCATACAGTCCATTAGAGTGTCAGAATCCATTTGTTAATACCAATGGTACAAAAAAAATATACAGGGGCGGTGATTTCAAGACTCCTAATATTTTCGATATGAAAGTTACAAGTCGCTCCTATGCCCCTTCTTTTGTAAAACGTCCCGCAACAGGCTTGCGTCTGGTCATAAATAAATAAGAAAAATGAAGCCCTTTAAACTCGTATTCGCATTATTGCTTGCCTGCAATATACTGTCATTCGCAGCCCCGGATGACAAGGACAGAAGCCGGCGCGCACGTATTGATGAATTCATCAGCAACTATAAAGCCGCGTACCAAAAGGAAGAAATTGAGTATATCCGTGATTTCTTCAGCAATGATGCTCTGATCATAACAGAAACAGGGAAGCTTCTTCATGCCGGAAGTGAAATGGTCCCCAATTCCACAAAATCACGGCCTTATAAAACAGTAATAGAAGATAAGAAAAAATACATAGAACGTTTAAATCACTATTTCTTAACCAGCGGTGGCATTACATTGGGAATCTCAGACCCGATTATTACCCGTCATCCAAAATATACTGAAATATATGGAATTAACTTTTTTCAAGTATGGGAAGATATCGGCGGAGAGAAGAATCTGGAAAAAGATATGCCCGGATACATATTCCTGATGATAGATTTCAAAGAAAGTGAAACGGAACCTATTATTCACGTGAGGACATGGCAGCCGAAGCAGAATATTTCCAAACCGACAGACAAATACACCATAACCGATTTCAGAATAATATCATCAAAATGAAAAAAGCATTCTTGGCGCTTATGGCTTTCTTGGCTTTATGGCCTGTTTCCGCTCAGGAGCTTAAAGTTACGCTGAGTCCCGATAAGAATAAAATCCACCGGGATGCCGGCAAAGGCTTCGCTACGGTTGTATTCGATGCTCCCATAAAGCAGTTATCTATAGATAACGATCAGAACGATGAGCGTATAGAGGTATCGAAGGGGCTGACATTTTTTTTGATTCCGCCCATGCCTGAAGAGAATGTCAAAAGTCTGGGCTATCCTCGCCGCACGTTTTTGCTCAAAACTCCGGAAACTTCTGAGGTCAAAGTCGATACCCCCGAACTCTTCCCGAATACGGTGACTTACTACACTGTTGTACTCACAAATCAATTTCCACTTTCATTATCTGCTGAATTCCTGTTTTCCGCGTCCGCAAAATATGGGGTGAGAATCGCTTTGGGCAAACAGTTTGGTGGCTATGTTTCTTACAAATGGGGAGAATACAGTTCCTCCGGAATTAATCTCGACAATGTTCAAACCGATGTAGACCTGACCAATGCGACTAAGCTTGGATATATAAGGAAATCCATTACAGCCGGTGCGCGCATAGGCCTTTTTAATAAGAACATCAGACGGACTAATAACGGTTTATATCTTCTCGTGGGTGGAGGATACGGAGAATATGGCAGGCAATGGAAAAACCCTACACAAATAGAAGGAAATGTCTACTTTTATTCTGACTATATGAAAGGGTTCGATGCCGAACTGGCATTGCAGGTCATGGCTTGCGACTGGCTCTCTCTTTCCGCGGGAGCCGATATGCTGATTGCAAAAGGAAATGTCTCGATTGATTATATGTTGGGACTTGGCATTAATCTGAATTTTTCAAAACTTAAGAAAAAGAAATTATGATCAATCGTTTTTTTTTGTTAGTTTGTCTCGTCCCGGTTCTCGCGAGCAGCTGTCTGAACACGGAATTCGAACCGTCAGAATGGGCCATTGAGCCTCAGCTGGACTTTTCTGAAAGTACAGTGCTGTTTCATAGTGTTTTGAGCGTTGACTCCGTGTCTGTCAAGACAAATTACCGAACTTTTGAAGCCAAATCCAATCAGGACTGGTGCGAAGTTTCAGTCGATCAGTCTAAAGCGGTTGTCTGGATTAAGGTTGAACCGAATATCGATGTCGAAGAAAGGTCTGCTCTTGTCGCCGTTACTATTAGCCGTGGCAATAAATCCTTGTCAAAATACATTTCTGTCGTCCAGATGGGTGGAATATGGGAGTCTGTAGGAGACTTCAATGTATACTGGGGGCATGAAATTGGAGGCACCCAAAAAAGTGCTGTAGTAGAACTGTTGGAAAATATGGTATATGTTTCAGGCGGTAATTTTATTATGGGCAACTCGAATGATGCGTTTCTTGACGATGCTCAACCACATGACGTTACACTGTCTTCCTTCCATATAGGAAAATATGAAATTACACAAAAGCAGTGGCGAGCTGTCATGGGGTACAACCCTTCTGCTGAAAAGGGGGAAAACATCCCTGTTTACAATATTTCATGGGCGGAGGCTTTGGAATTCACTTCAAGACTGGCCGAGTTGACGAATCTTTCTATTTCCCTTCCCACGGAGGCTCAGTGGGAATTTGCAGCTAAAGGAGGAAATAAAAGCCGAGGATATGTATATTCAGGGAGCGATGACTTCAGAGACGTTGCCGTGTGCAATTCTTCTCTATATGAACAGGTACCAGTCGCTGTAGGATCTTTATTAGGGAATGAATTAGGGTTATATGACATGTCCGGTAATGTTGCCGAATATTGTTTTGACTGGATGGAGTTAGATTTTGTGGATGCCGACAGAGTCGACCCCTTTGGACCTGACTCGGGGGTATTTAAAGTTGTTAGGGGCGGCCATGTAAATAATAATTCATATTATACCAGAACCACCTACCGGGGACAATGGAGCAAAGGAATTGATGAAATCACGCCTTACACCGGGTTTAGAATAGTAATAAACGATGAAAGCAAATAATATATTTAATCTGGTAAAATCAGCAATGGTAATGCTGCTGGTCTTGACCTCATGCGAAAAGGATTTTAAAGATCCTGGTGAATCACACACTGAAAACGTGTGCGGCTTTGAGGTGTCCTGGCGTTCCCAGATTACTGAAGAGCAGATGGCTGCCATACGTGAAATTTTATTCGATATGGTAAGAGTTGAAGGCGGATTTTTTGTAATGGGGGCGACTCCGGAGCAGGAAGGACTGGCAAGGCCCAATGAACTCCCTACGTCTTATGTAAAATTATCGGATTATTATATCTGCAGACACGAGGTGACAGATGAGGAATTCAATATTATAATGGATCGTAATATTAATGCGACCGCAACTTCCGCAAGTAGTATCTCCCTTTCAGAATGGAAGCAATTCATTGCTCTTCTTAATGATTTTACTTCATTGCACTTCAATTTCCCGACGGAGGCACAGTGGGAGTTTGCCGCTCGGGGTGGCAACAAGGCTCAGGGATTTATATATCCGGGCAGTAACGAATGGCAGGAGGTTTGTTCGGGTTCGCATACCGCCGGAAGCGAATTGCCTAACGAGCTTGGAATTTATAACATGGGAGACCTCAAGAGCGAATGGTGTCGGGACTTATATGACGAATATCTGACAGGAAGCATTCTCTTGGATTGGGTTCAGAAAAACGGGAAATACCAAGTCGTGAGAGGCGGTAATTATCTTTGCACCGAGCAGACGGAGAAGTATCAGCATAAAAACAATAGGAACGGTTATGTCTCTTATCGACTTGGACAAGAAGCCAGTCTTTCACACCCTGAAATGGATTATCGTAATTGTCGTACCACTTCACGTTCTTATGATTATGGTCACGACATAGGGAATACTATAGTCGGTCTGAGGCTGGCGATTGACATGTGATGCTCTTTTTGTTTTAATTCAATAATATTATTATATTCCATGAAATACGTTAAGTTCCTGTGGATTCTTCTTTTCCCTTTTATCTCATCCTGTTCGAAGGACCTCTCACAGGAGGACGAACCGTCTGCGGAAAGAAAAATATTCGTGGGATCTGTTGATGCTCTGTCCAAAATGGATTTCGCCAAGATTGAGGATCTCACCGTAACCGGAGAAATTTGTGGAACTGACTGGAATGTCCTTTTTGAAATCTCACAGGCGGGGTCTCTCAGAAGGCTCAATATGGAGGATGCTGTCGTGGGCTATGCCGACGGATGGGAGGAAAATGAAATCCCTGCTTTCAACTTTGAAGGTAGCAAGTCTTTGGAGGAAGTCATCCTTCCCAAATCCTTAAAATCTATAGGAGAAGCAGCTTTTGCCGAATGCCTCCGGTTGAAAACTGTTAACGCGAGTTCGGGATAAGAATGCCCTGAAAAAAGTTGAATCGGCAGCTTGAAAA
>CABUIC010000017.1 GCA_902491515.1 uncultured Porphyromonadaceae bacterium | reverse complement strand
AAAGGTGTCATTCATGATGTAAAGTTACGAAAAATATCTGACATACGCAACTTTTTACACCATTTATTTTGTTGAATATTAAAATATTATAGACTATTTAACGGCCATTCTGAAGCGATTCTCAACCATCACCTTCACAGGCGTGAGGCGTCGTCAACTACAAGTGTGAAGCTCTTGGCCGACGCCGTGAACGACACGGTGACTGTTGCCAGAAGCAGCATCAGTGTGTAAAGTTTTTTTATAAAGGAAATGAATATTGAGTGATTGGAAAATTGATTGTTCTCTGTCTTTCCTTGAATTTCGGCGCAAGTTACTCAAAAACATAATATATCCAAAAAAAATCTGAGCAAAAATACACATGGGTATCCTTTTAGTTTAAAATAGCAACCTTTTTTAACTAAATTAAACTTATGTTATAAATAATTTCCTGAAACGTGTCCTTTTTGCCCCGAATGTTGGGGAAAATGGCCGGACTTCCAGAACAATGCTTTTTCCCGACACGTTTTATTGATAAATTTGCAGGAAGAATCAACGTCAACTATTTGTCTTATGAAAAAGTTTTACTCCTTTATTATAGTAATCTGTATTCTTGCAGTCTCTCCGCTCATCTCCCCGGCTCAGAATGTCGAGATTATCAGATACGGCGACTTCGAAAACTGGATTACGCGCTCCATCAAGGAGTCGGCGATTATCGGCGGCAAAACCAAGAATGTATATGAAATCGGGCCAGAGGCCACCATCCCCGGCGACCGCCCCTACACCAACCGCGGAGGCTCCCCCTGGGCTACCTCGAATGTCCTCGCAAAGGTCATGGGTGTCACCAAGACCTCGAATGCCGTTTATCCCGACACTCGCTCAGGCTCCAACCGCTGCGCCAAGCTCACCACCCACATGGAGCAGTGCAAGGCCGTCGGCGTAATAAATGTCGACGTTATGGTGGCCGGCTCCATTTTCCTCGGCAAGATGCTCGAGCCCGTCAGGAACACAAAGAATCCCTATTCCAAGATGGAAATGGGAATCCCCTTTACAAAGCGTCCAAAAGCCCTCCGGTACGACTATAAGCTCTCCATCCCTCAGGGCGCCGGACGCATATATTCCTCCGGCTTCGGCTCGAAGAAACAGCTCCCCGGCACCGACAAGGCCGAAGTCCTCGTATTCCTCCAGAGGCGCTGGGAGGACGCTCAGGGTAATATCTTCGCCAAGCGCGTAGGCACGGGCCGCGAGCTCCTCGGACGCTCAACATCCGGCTGGGTAAACGACCACCGCCTCAAAATCAACTACGGCGACATCACCTCCACCCCCGGCTTTAAGCCTTTCATGGGGCTCATTCCCGAGGCCAAGAGCTATTATGCCCGCAATTCAAAGGGCAAGATGGTGCCCGTCCGCGAAGTGGGATGGGACGATGCATCCGCCACTCCCACACACGTCATCCTAATGATGAGCAGCGGCTCCGGCGAACCATACACCGGTACCCCCGACATGACCTTCTGGGTCGACAACGTCGGCTTCGTGTACTGATTTCCGGAAAATTTTCGTAACTTTGCACTTCGGGAGGTCCGGCGGAACTCGGACCTCCTCTGTATATATTATGGGGAAAATCTCCGCACGCTTTTATGCCATAGTCATTATCGCTTTCACGGCCCTCGCCATCGCGGGAGTCTTCTCCTGGCGCGTTCTCCGTCAGCGTGAGCCGCATGTCGAGGTCGACCGCGACAAATATCCCCTCGTCGGTCTCGACCTCTCAGCCCACAACGGCAACATTGATTTCCCCAGAGTGAAGGACGAGGGCCATGTCACATTCGTTTACCTCAAGGCCACGGAAGGCGCCGATTTCCGCGACACCAGCTTCGTGCGCAACTTCGATTCCGCCCGCAAGGCCGGTCTCGACGTCGGTCCCTACCATTTCTTCCGCTTCGACACCGACGGAACCGCTCAGGCCGAGAACATTATCACGACCCTCAACGGCCGCATCATCGACCTCCCCGTGGCTATCGACGTCGAGGAGTGGGGCAATCCCGCCCAGGTGCCTACCGAGCTTATTGTGGAGCGACTCGAGGCCATGCGCTCACGCCTGAAAGCCTCCGGAATCTCCTCCCTCGTCTATACCAACAAGAACGGCTTCTCCCGCTTCGTCGGCGACCGCATCGACGATGTCGACATATGGATCTGTTCATTCACCAATCCCCCCGCCGGACCCGGCATCCCATGGCGCATATGGCAGCACAGCCATAAAGGACGCATCCCAGGCATCTCCGGCGAAGTCGACCTCAACACCTTCAACGGCGACATACTCGACTACCGCCTATGGCTCAAACAAAACGCCGAACGCATAATGTAGCCCCGCACAAAAATACCCCGGACTCCTTCGTTATAATTCATTGAAAACCAGTAGGGACGTACCATGGCACGTCCGCCCCGAACGGGCGAAATGGGAATTTTGACATACACCTCCCCCGGAAATATGAATACGTGGGCAAAAAAATATCCCGCGTGACCCTTTTGCAGGGGCGCGGGAATCGATTGTGAGAGAGGAGATGAGAATTTTACTTGTTCTCGGCGGAAGCCTGGGGGCGCGGGTCGCTCATGCGCTTGCCGCCGTCGCGTCTGCCGCCGTCGCGGAGCTTGCCGTGGAAGGCGTGAGCCTTACGGTCGCCGCGGGGGCCGTCGTATTTCGGGCCGCGGGGTCCCTGGTTAGTGAAGGAGTTCTCAAGGAACTTCACATACTGCTCGGGGGTGAGGATAGCCTTGAGCTTCGCGAGGTAGTCGGCGTGCTTCGTGAGGGCGTCGGCCTTCCGGGCGTCGCGGGCCTTCTTGACGTTGGCCTTGAGCTGCTCCTTGTCGGCCTTGCGCTGCTTGGCGCAGTCCTCGCGGAGGGCTTTCACCTTGGCCTGCTGGTCGGCGGTGAGGTTCAGGCCCTCGAAGGGGCAGTTGTCCGGACGGCACTTCTCTGGACGGCATTCGCCCGGTGCGGTGCACTCGGTCTGGGGGCACGTGCCCTTGCTGTCGTTCTTATCGGTAGCGGCGAAGGCGGTCGAGGCGCCGGCAGTTGCGAGTGCCATCAGTGCGATGGCGAAGATTTTCTTTTTCATGTTTTCTTGTGTTTAGTGGAGAGATTGTGATTGATGTCTTTCGTTTTCGTACATCTTTAGGACGTTTTTCTCGCCTTTTGGTTTAAATCGTAAGCCTCGTTTTGACATTCTTTTTGTTTTTACGCGCAAAAGTGTTATTTTTGCAAGTCAAAATCTGAAAATATGTATAGGAAACTTAGCCTCACACTCATCTTCATATGTATGCTGCTCGGCGCCGGCTGCACCCGGCAGTCCGCGCGCCCCCTCCCCGAAGCGCTTGATTCCGTGGCAGTTGTACCTCTCTACCGCTATTTCGCCGACCGCGACAGCGCCGCCGTCCTCGCCGACACGGCCCTCCTCCGCGAATTCCTCTCCGTGGTCAACTATCCCCACGACTCCCTCTCCGCCGATGCCTCCATGTGGGCCAACTCCCTTCCTGTCAGGGTCTTCACTCCGGCCGTAGACAGCATATACGGTCCCGCCGGCGCCCCTCTCGACCGATACATCGGCTATGCCCTCGCCGCCGCACGCCTCGAAGGCATCGACCTCCCCCCCCGAAAATACGCCGCAGTGGTCTACGGGCGTCGCGAGCCGATCGGCTTCCTCGACAGCACCATGTTCATAGCCATGAACCATTACCTCGACCCGGACTACGAGGGCTACCAGCGCTTCCCCGTGTACGAGCGCGTGCTAAAGACCCCCGAACAGCTCCCCTACGATATCGCCGAAGCCCTCCTCGGCACCGCCCGCCCCTTCGAGCCCGCGCCCGACGGCGCCACCGTCCTGAGCCGTATGCTCTACTCCGGGGCCATCGCCATGGGGCGCCTCCTGAGCGTCGACGGAGCCACCGAGGCCGCCTCCCTCGGCTATTCCCCGGAGCAGTTCGAGTGGCTTCTCGAGCATGAGGCCGAGCTGTGGAGGACACTCGTGGCCAAGCAGCTTGTCTATGACACTGATCCGCAGACCGCCGACAGACTCGTTTCGCCCGCTCCCGCCACACCCCTCCTCAGCATCTACTCCCCGGGCCGCGTCGGCCGCTTCATAGGCTACCGCATGGTCCGCTCCTACCTCGCCCGCCATCCCGAAAAGCGCCTCTCGGACCTCCTCTCCCCCGACTTCTACAACAGCCCCGACGCCCTCAGCCTCGTGGACTATTCTCCGGACTGAACCCCCGGCCGCCCCAAGGTGTTCCCTTTATATAAAGAAAGGCAACGCCATGGTAAAGAAATTCCTTTTGATATTCGCTCTTTTTATCGGCGTGGTCGTAGCCATGACCATGAACTCGGAGAGCGACTGGCTCACCGGCATCGGGCGCCGCGCTCCGGCCTTGAACCTCAGGGATTCAGGCCGCGCGCTCAACCTCGACAGCCTTCGGGGCGAATACGTCATTCTTAACTTCTGGACGAGCACCGACGCCGCCTCCCGCGTTGCCGCCAACGAGTACGACGCCTGGGTCGAGGACCATCCCCGCGTCCGCGTCGCCTTCCGGAGCGTCAATTTCGACCGCTCCGAGGGCCTCTACCGTGAAATCGTTCGCCGCGACGGCCTCGACGCCGCCACCCAGTACCATGCCGACTCGGCCCAGGCCGCCGTAATCCGCAAAAACTACGCCCTCCGCGACGGCTATGGCACCCTCCTCATCAACCCCCAGGGCAAAATCATCGCCCACAATCCCACCCCCGCCCAACTCCGGAAAATCCTCGGCTGACCTCCTCCTGACCGGATGTCGCAAAACGCGGTTTTGGAAGCATGTCCATTAATGGAGTCTGTCGTAACCCATTGAAAACATGTAGGGACGCGCCAATGGCGCGTCCGCGACGAATGGGCGGATTGGGGTTTTGCAACACCCGGCCTCATCCACCAAGTTGCCTTTTACACTGAACACCTTGATGTCCGATTCCTGATCTATCCTGATGTCAGAGGTTTCCGAAATCTCAATTACTTCAAGATCATTCTCAATCTTGAAAAAATCTTTCCAGCCATTGCTCATCGAATAGCTTTCAAAAGAATTTTCGGGAACATGCAACGTACAGTTCCATTTATCGATATCGTTGAACGCGGAAGACTCTATAGCCGGAGGTGTGGCTTCGCTCTAAACTGGCAAGTGCAAAATTAGCGATTTTTCGGAAGAATACATTTTTCAATAGCACCTTTCTGCCATGATGAATAAGAGTCCACAAAGAACAAGAGGTTTGGATTGTGCGTGTCTTTAGGAGCTAAAGCTTTGTAAATCAATTTATGGCAACAAAATTCCGAGCCGTTGTCTGTCGTAATTGACCGAACCGTGTGCCGATAAGGAAAGAGTAAGCGTATAACTACTTTTGCCAATGGTTTCGGGTGCTTTTCCTCAGGCAGCCTTTCCATAAGGAGCATGTTGGTGCTTCTTTCTGTAAGGGTGACTATGGCACCCTTGCCGTCCTTGCCGACTATCGTGTCCATCTCCCAATCCCTGAAACGACTGGGAAGACGGGAAAATACCATCAAAGAGACGGACGTGCCATGGCACACCGCTCCTATCTCAGCTCCCAGAAGGCCACGGCGGCTGCGGCGGCTACGTTGAGGGAGTCGACGTTGCGGGCCATGGGGATGCGGACGGTGTAGTCGGCGCCGGAGATTTCGCGGTCGGCGAGGCCGTCGCCTTCGGTGCCCATGATTATAGCCAGGCGCGGCTCGGCCTTGAGCGCCGGGTCGTCGAGGCCCACGGAGCGGTCGGTCAGCGCCATGGCCACGGTCCTATAGCCAAGTCTGCGCATTTCTTCCTGATAGTCAGCCGATGTATAAGCCCAGGGCACGAGAAAAACCGTTCCCATCGACACGCGCACGGAGCGCCGGTTCAGCGGGTCGCAGGATGTGGGGCTGAGAAGCACGGCGTCGATGCCGAGAGCGGCGGCGGAGCGGAAAATCGCGCCGATGTTGGTTGTGTCCGTCACCCCGTCGATTACCACCACGCGGCTCCTCTGCCCCGCGGGAGGGCATACGTCCGCGGCGGAGCGGTCGGCAGGACGGCGCATGGCGCAGAGCACGCCGCGGGTGAGGGTGTAGCCCGTCAGTCCTTCGAGAAGCGGCCGCGGAGCAGTGTAGACGGGCATTCCGGGGCAGCAGGCGATGATGTCCGCGGCGTCGCCGGTGATGTGACGCTCCTCGCAGAGCATACTCAGGGGCGTGTAGCCGGCGTCGAGGGCCACGCGGATCACCTTGGGACTCTCGGCAATGAACAGCGCCTCCTCAGGCCGCAGGCGCGAGCGGAGCTGGGCCTCGGTGAGGCGGGCGTAGGGGGCCACGCGCGGGTCGTCGAGGCGCGAGATGACTTCGGGCGTCATTTCTTCTCCGGGGCGAAGCGGTTGGGGTATTTCAGATGTAGTCTCGGACGGCGGTAGGCCCTGATAATAAGCCAGAGGCCGAGGATTACGAAGGGAATGCTGAGCCACTGGCCCATGTTGAGGGTCATGTCGGCCTCGAAGGCCACCTGGTCGTTCTTGAGCATTTCCCAGAGGATGCGCGTGCCGAAGGTGCCGACGAGGAAGGTGCCGAAGAGGAGCCCCGGACGCTCGCCGGCGTTCTTTTTCCAGTACATCCACATCATCAGGCCGAAGAGCGCGAGATAGGTCAGCGATTCGTAGATCTGCGTGGGGTGGCAGGCCTGCGGGGCGAACATCATCTGCCATTCCTGCGAGCGCACGAAGCAGAAGCCCCAGGGCAGGGTGGTGGGATGGCCGAAGATTTCGGAATTCATGAGATTGCCGAAACGGATCATGCCGCCCACTAGGGCTATTACGATGGTGAGGCGGTCGAAGGTCCAGAGCGGCGAGCGCTTCGTGGTGAAAATCGAGAAGAGAATCACGGCGATGATGATGCCTATCGCGCCGCCGTGGCTCGCGAGGCCGCCTTCCCAGGTGGCGAGTATCTTCATGGGATGCTGGCTGTAGTAGTCCCACTGGTAGAAGAACACGTGGCCGAGGCGGGCGCCGACGATGGTGGCCACGGCCACGTATATCAGCAGGATGCCGAGCCAGCTTTCGGGAGCGCCTTCGCGTTTGAACATCTTGGCCACGAGGAGGTAGCCAATCCAGAAGCCGATGGCGAACATCAGGCCGTACCAGCGGACGGTGACGGGGCCGAGAGTGAAGAGGTCGGGACTGACGTCCCAGGTGACAGAGGCTAACATATCTTATTTGTCGGATTTCTCTTTCTTGAAGTATTCGCGCGTGGCCTTGCGGACGCGGGGGCTGAGCGTGAGGATGGCGATCATCGTGGGGATGGCCATGAGGGCGTAGAAGAGGTCGCAGGCGCCGACGGCCGCCTCGATCGGCACCACGGCGAAGACAATAAGCGTGGCGAGGAAAAACCAGCGGTAGTATTTGCCGATGCGCGTGCCGAAGAGGTATGTGGCGCAGCTCGTGCCGTAGAAGCTGTAGCTGAACATCGATGACAGGGCGAAGCACACCACCACGAGCATCAGCAGGATGTCGCCCATCGGAATGCCCTTGGCGAAGGCGCCCATGGCTATCTCGAGTCCCTTGATGCCCTCGACGTCGATGTTGCCGCAGATGAGGATGGCGATGGCCGTGAGGGTGCAGACGAGGCCCGAGTCGATGCTGGGGCCGAGCATGGCGATGAGGCCCTCGCGCACGGCGTTCTTGTTGGCGGAGGCGCCGTGCATGATGGAGGCCGTGCCGATTCCGGCGTCGTTGACGAGGGCCGCGCGCCGGGCGCCGATGATGGCTATTCCCGCCAGAGCGCCGATTCCGGCCCGGAGATTGAAGGCCTCGCGGAAGATACTCGCCACTGCCGCCGGAACGGCGTGGAGGTTCGTCAGGATGATGTAGAGCACCATCAGGAAGTACACCCCGACCATGAAGGGCACGAGCACGGAGGCCACGTTGGCGATGCGTTTTATGCCTCCGAGAATGACGAGGCCGACAATCACGGCGATGGCGCAGCCGAAGAGGAGGCGGTATGCCTGATAGTTCTCGAGGCTGAAGAAGGCTCCGATTTTCGAGAGGAAGGCGCTGGCGGCGATGTCGTCGGGGTTGGTGAAGGCGGCCATGAATGCCTCGGTGAGCTGGTTGGCGTTCATGATGCACATTGTGCCGAATAGGCCCGCGATGGCGAAGAAGCGGGCCAGAGGCTTCCATTTCGGGCCCATGCCCTTCTCGATGATGTGCATCGGGCCGCCCTGGGGGTTGCCCATGTCGTCCTTGCCCTTGTACATGATGGCGAGGACGCCCTCGTGGTATTTCGTTGCCATGCCCACGACGGCGCTCACCCACATCCAGAAGATGGCTCCCGGTCCGCCCATGACGAGGGCTATCGCCACGCCGGCGATGTTGCCCATTCCGACGGTGGCGCCGATTACGGAGGTCAGGGCCTGGGCCGAGGAAATCTGCCCGGCGCCGGAGTCGCCGGCGCCCCGCTTGCGGAGCTCGCGGATGGAGTGGGGCAGCCGCCTGATTGATACGGCGCCCGAGGATATGAAGAGGTACAGACCGCCCCCGATGAGCAGAAAGAAGAGGGGATAACCCGAAAGCACGTCGGCGGCGGCTATTATGAACTGTTCTATCTGATGAATCATAATAGGTGCAAAGTTACAACATTTTTCGCGCCTCGGCAACTCTCGCTTCCCTCTAATTTATAAAATGAGTTAAGAAACACGCGCGTACAAAGTTTTTTTCTTACCTTTGTCGCCATAATCTACCGAAGGAATATGAAACGACTTTTCACTCTTGTGCTTGTCCTTGCCGCGATTGCGGGCGTGGCGCGCGCGGAATTCAGATACGGCCCCGTGGCCGGCGTCAACATCACGAACTTCAGTTTCAAGCAGGACCTCGTTCCCGTCGATCAGGCCGTGGCATGGCAGGCAGGCATCCAGGGCGAGCTCATGTTCCCCGGCATAGGTTTCGGCATCGATCTCGGGCTTCTTTACAACCAGCAGGGGGCATTCGTGGACCTCGGGAAGCGCCTGATATGGTCGAGCCAGGGCTTCGGCCGCGACCACGTGATGGTCCACGAGCTCCAGATTCCCCTGCATGTGCGCTTCAAATGGACGCGCATGAACGGCCTCGAGGACAAAATCGCGCCCTTTGTCTACGGTGGTCCCGATTTCTCGATAGCCGTGGGCCACAGCCGTCCCAAGGGCAATCCCGGAGTCGGCAACCCCTACAAATTCTCGGGCGGCGAGCTTGGCCTCACCGCCGGTCTCGGCTTCGAGCTGTGGAAGCACTGGCAGGTGTCGGCTTCCTACACCTGGGGTATGACCTACACGCTGAAAACCGTCCTTCTCGACGATTTCAGCGCCCGCACCAACCAGTGGACCGTGCGCCTCGCATATCTGTTCTGACCCGCGCCTATATCCACGAATTCCGGCGCTCCTTCACGGCCAGGGATTCCTCCAGCAGCCTGATAAACTCTTTCATCGAATGCTTGTGGTACGTATCCTTGAGGATATGTACACAGCCGTCCATGTCGTTGCCGGGAATGTCGAGCGGCACGGCCCTGACCTCGCGCTCGCTGTAGACCGAGTCCTCGGCAAGGACGGTCACGAGGGAGGTCTGTCTGACGAGCTTCAGAAGAATGTTCACCTCGTTGATTTCCACCCGTATGTTGAAGCGCTCGCGGGGGCCAGGGATGGCTTCGAAGGCGTTGCGTGCCTGAAGGCCGCGGGCCGGAAGCGCGAGGTCATACTCCGCGAGCTCGGCGAGGCTCACCTTCTTGCGGGAGGCGATGGGATGGCCCGGACCCACCACTGCGGCGAGGCTGTTCTGGAAGAGGATGTGCGACTCCACATCCGGCAGATGGTGGAGGGGCTTGAAGGCCAGCACGAAATCCACTTCCCGTTTGCGCAGCAGCTCCATCAGCTCCTCCATCGGCTTGTAGCAGATGTTGAGCCTGATTTTCGGATAGCTTTTCATGAATGAGATCAGCACCTCCGTCAGAATCGGGCTGAACGAATAAGTCACTCCGATGTTCAGCGTCCCTGTGTTCAGCCCGCGGAGGTCGCGGATGCGGTCGGCGCACTGGTCGGCGTCGTGGAGCGTCTGGCGCGCGGCGGGAAGCATCTCGGCGCCGGCCTCCGTGAGGCTTATGGAGTGGGTGTTCCGCTCGAAGAGTCTCACCCCGAGCTCGTCCTCGAGCTGGCGGATCTGCTGGGAGAGGGTGCTCTGCGCCACGTTCAGGGCTTTCGCCGCTTCCGAAAAACTCGGCGACTCAGCCGTTTTTACAAAATATTTCAGCTGTCGTAGTTCCATATCGAATGCAAATGTACTGATTTTTTTCATCTCGTGGCACGGAAGGCGATTTTCTTCAGCGCGAATACAGGGATGGTGGCGCCCACAACCATCCCTATTATTATAAACGCGCAAGTGAGGCCGTTCAGACACAGGAGGTAGATATAATGGCCGAAAGCGGCCTCGTCGGTGTGTGCGAGGCAGGAGACAAGGGCCTCGACCGTGCGGTAGGCGTACATTCCGGGAATCATGGGCAGGAGCGCCGGGAAAAAGCACACCTCGGCGGGGCATTTTATTCTCGGCGAGAGAACGACGGCCAGGGTGCCGACCGCCACGGAGGCTATCGTGCCGGCGGGAATTATGTGCATACCAAGAGTCTCGGGCATCGTGAGGATGCACCGGACGGCGTGGCCCACGGCGGCGATGAGCGCGCACGTGAGATAGGCGCGGCGCGGGGTGCTGCTGATGCTGGAGAAACCGATTGCCGCTATCGCCGCGAACAGCCCGTCTTCGAGAACTTTGACGAGTATTTCCTGAATCATTGTTTCGTGTAAGTTGAATCAGAACCAGCTCAGGCCGAGCACCATCATGCCGAGGCACAGGCCCGCGGAAAGGCATATTGTAGTGATTGATGCGTCCATGATTCGGCTCAGGGCGCAGAGATAGTGGCGGTCGATGATGTCGCTGACGGCGTTGATGTAGGGCACGCCGGGCACGAGGTAGAGCACACTCGTGCCGAGTGCGATTTCGGGCGTGGCGCCGATGCCGAACACGTGGCCTCCGGCGCTCAGGGCCGCGGAGAAAAACGAGGCGCAGAGCACCGTCACGCGGGCGTCGGCCTTTGCTTCGAGCATTATCTGCTTGAGTCTGAAGCCGGCGAGGGTGGAGATGAAGACTATCGCCATAGCCGCCGCGTCGCCTCCGAACAGGCGGCAGAACGAGGCGTTGGCGGCCGACGCGAGCAGAAGCACCTCCCATTTGCCCGTCGGAGGCCGCGACACGATGTCGCGGAAACGGGTCCGGGCCTCCGCGAAGGAGCACCGGCCGTCGGCGATGTCCCAGCTCAGGCGGCTCAGGGCCGCGTTGTGGCTGAAATTCACGCCGGTGTGGCCCGTGCGCCGCACGGCCACGTCGGCCTTCCCGCCTTCCTCGCCGCTCCATAGAGCCACCTCCACGTGGCGGGGAAGCACGGTGATGTCGGCTACGGGTCCTAAGCGCCGCGCTATGCGCTTCACATTCTTCTCGATGCGGATGCACGTGGCTCCGCTCGCGAGAAGCGCCGCGGCATAGTCAGCCAGAAAGTCCGTGAGGCTCTCTTCCCGGCATTCTTCCCGCACCGGCTCAGTCATCGTCGTCATCATCGTCTTTGTCTCCCGGGATGAAGAAAATGTCGCGGTCGCGGCCGAGCTCGATGATGTGGCGGCCGCGGGCGTGAGTGTGGCTATGGGCGCCATGGCGGTGGCCAAGAGCCTGAAATACAAATACCAGAACCAATATTCCGGCTATGAGGAACCATACAGTCATTGCCTGATTCATAATTTTGCAGTTGGAGTTTCTTTATTTCCGCTGCAAAGTTATTCCGGATACGGCAGCCCGTAAAGCCTCGGTTGAGGATAATTCCGATAGGACCTATCGGAATTTCAGAAGCGTGGGATAGTCGGGGACCTCGCGGAGGAAGGCGTAGGAGCCGCGGGCGCGGTCGAAGCGGCAGCAGTAGTGGCGCAGCCCGTTGCTGACGATGAGGCAGGGGGCTTCCAGAACGATGTTGTAGCGCGCAATCTGGTCGAAGACCTTCTGCGTCACGGCCACCTGGGGGGCCTTGTACTCTACGATGGCAAGAGGGCGGAGCGTGCGGTCGAACACCACGGTGTCGCATCTCCGCAGGGTGCCGTTAAGCCTCAGGGCAACCTCGTTGGCTGTCAGTTCGTGCGGATAGCCGAGTTCGGTTATCAGATAATTGACGAAGTGCTGGCGCACCCATTCCTCGGGGGTGACGACGAGCCATTTCCCGCGAAGCCGGTCGAAGACCTGAACGACGCCGCCTTCCTCGCGGAGGCGGATTTCTTCATAGGGCGGGAGATTTAATTTGTCGAATGGCATCGTCATATGGAAATTATTGCGTAAATTTACGGAAAATTTCTCATTGTCGCAAACATCATGGCCCAGCCCTCTTCCATCCAGAATTTCGAGACCCTCTGCCGCGCCGTCCGCTCGGGGAGTCTGACGCCGGTCTATGCCCTCTACGGCGGCGAAGGATACTTCATCGACGCCCTGGTCGAGGAGTTCGGGAAGATTGTGCCTCAGGAGGACAAGCAGTTCAACGAGTTTGTGTTCTACGCACCGCAGACCGACATCCCGCGCATCGTCGACCAGTGCCGTCAGGTGCCGATGATGAGCGACCGCCAGCTTGTCATCGTCAAGGAGTGCCAGAATGCCCGCGCCGACCTTCTCGACAAGCTCAGGAGCTACGTCCTCTCGCCCTCGCCATCGACGGTGCTCGTGCTCTGCTGGCGCGGAGGCGAGATCAAGGGCTCCGAGCTGAAGAAGGCCCTCGCGAAGAATCCCGCCGTCACCCTCTTCGAGAGCCGGAAGCTCTACGAGAGCAACATGGGCCCGCTCATCGCCGCGCGCCTCAAGGAGAAGGAGCTCAACATCGACCCCAAGGCCATGGAGATGCTCGTGGAGTTCATCGGCACGGACGTGAGCCTGCTCTACAACGAGATAGACAAGCTCGCCACCATCCTTCCGCCCCGCGCCACCGTGACGCCCGAGGCCGTAGAGCGCAACGTGGGCGTAAACCGCGAATACAACGTATTCGAGCTCACGGACGCCATCGCCGCGCGCAACGCCGCCAAGGCCTTCCGCATCGCGGCCTATTTCGCCGACAACCAGAAGGCCGCGCCCTGGGTGATGGTCACGGCCGCCGTGTTCAATTATTTCGCCAATCTTATGGTCGTTTGGTACAGCGCCGACCGCTCCGAGGCCGGAATCCAGAAGGTGCTGGGACTGAAAACCTCGTTTCAGGCCCGCAACTATAAGACGGGACTTGCGAACTATCCTCCATTCGCCGTAGTGGATATCATCTCGTCGATAAGGACTTACGACGTGCGGAGCAAAGGCGTGGGTTCGCGTCAGGACGCCGCCGCCCTCTTCCACGACCTCCTCTACCGCATCCTCACCACCGACGGCTCCCCGGCCCGGATGGGCTGAGGCTCCATATTTTTGTCTTCACTTATTGACAATAAGGTAGGGACGCGCCATGGCGCGTCCGCCCCGACTGAACATTTCAATTCTTGTAAAAATTACCATCAACGAGGCGGACGTGCCATGGCACGTCCCTACATCTATATTGCGGTCTATTGTAGAGCGTATCAGCCCCAAATAATCTACTCTCCGACATTGACTGTCAGGCCTTCGTCGGCCAGTATCACCGGACCGTGAAATTCTTCCTCCGCCTCGGCGGCGAGGGCTTTTTCGTCGCGTATGGCTTGTGAATAATGCCCGATTATCAGGACTTTGGCTCCAGCCTCGCGGGCCACGACGCCGGCCTGACGCGCTGTGGAGTGGCCGCGGGCCTCGGCCTTGTCGGCGCAGGAGTCGCCGTAAGTCGCTTCGTGATAGAGCACCGTCACGCCCCGCACGGCCTTGGCCACGTCGCTTCCGCAGGCCGTGTCCGAGCAGTAGGCATAGCTCATCGAGGGCGATGGAGGGAGAGTCAGCGCCTCGTTGGCCACGGCGGTGCCGTCCGCGGCGATGAAGTCGGCCCCTTCGCGGATTTCCCGGATTTTATCGTACGGAATCCCGTAGGTCCCGATGGCTTCCGGGCGGATGTGGCGCGCCTTGGGCTTCTCGCGGAAGATGAATCCGCAGCATGGCACGCGGTGGTGGAGAGGCACGGTGTCGACTGTCAGCGCGGCGTCCTCGTATACGCGGGCCCCCTGCGAAGCGTCGTAGACGCAGTATTCCACAATGTCGGAGCCGATGGGCGACAGTACGCCGAGGATATGGCGGAGCAGGGCCGCGCCTTCTTCCGTGGTGTGGACCCGTATCGGCTCCGTGCGTCCGTGGAGCGTCATAGTGGCAAGGAGTCCGGGAAGGCCGAGGAAATGGTCGCCGTGGAGGTGGGAGATGAATATGTCCGTCACTTTCTGCGGCGACACTCCGAAGCGGGCCATCTGTAGCTGCGTCCCCTCTCCGCAGTCGATGAGAAACACACGGCCATGGTAGACAAGAGCCTGCGACGATGGATTGTGACGGAGTGAAGGCTTGGCCGAGCCGCATCCGAGGATGCGGACGTAGAACAGGGATTCGGGGGAGGGCGTTTCTGTCATCTTCTTGGATTTGAGGGGCATTCGGAGGGCGGAAGTGCAAAGATAGTAAAAATCTTTCACTCTCATGGTTAAAAGGGGATAAATTCTGTGTTAAAGAGCGCTTTGCCTTCAACCATCGTCCCTGTGAAAGCGTATAAGGTTCAAAGACAATGAAACAGCGACAAGCAAACAATGAACATAAAAAGGCAAGATTGATTAGTTTTTTCATAGGATTAGATTTTTAAGGTTTAGAAACCGGCCGGGCGGACGTCGTGAGACGGCCGCCCGTTCCTGTTGTATATTCTCAAAAAAATTACATTTTGCGGGGTGGGTTTGTTGTGGCGCTTGTCTGCTTACTTGCAATGTTTTATGCGCGTGGTGCCGGTTTGTGAAAATAGCTTAAACGGCAACTTGTGCCGGGCGGATGTCGGAGCCGGGGTTTTCAGTTGTAACTTTGCATTGTCGTCGACTGACTCAGCTATGACAGCTTACTTGGCTGATTCCGCTAAGCGGGCTGAAAAGCAACTCCAAATTCCAAACTTCCGCTTGCGCGGGCGCCCTCAGGGCTGTTACAAAATTTAAAACTACGAAAAACATGCTTCCCTTCAAAATCTCCAATGCCGAGGAGGTTGTCGCTTTCGCGAATTCCCTCCCAATGTCCGACAAACTCTATCTTAACCTCTGGCGCGAACGCGAACTTGCCTGCGTGCTCGGCGAAAACTCCGCCGCAGCCGCGGATGCGGCCCTCCGCGTCGCCGAGGCCGTCTCGGAGACCCGCAAAGTTCTGTACATCAATATCAGCGGCACCTACCGCAGCTTCGCCGAGCGGTGCCGCGCCACAAAGCCCCGTAATCTCCTCCACGCCAAAATCGACCTCGCTGACATTGATTCTACGGATCCCATGGCCTTCCTCAAGGACCTTGCCCGGACCATCAAAGAGTCCGGCGCCAAGGTGTGTGTCGTCGACTCGCTCTTCTATCTCTGCGAGTGGTACAACAAGGCCGGCGCCGCGCGATTCTTCATAACCAAATTCCTTGAAATCAAGGATAACCTCGGCATCTCCATACTCATCGGCGCCAATGCCCGCAGGCGCATAGGCAAAGGGGGCGCCTTCGCCGAGCATCTCCCCAAGGGCACCGCACCCTACATCGACACCATTATCTTCGCCACACCCGAAGAGGCCGGGGAGGCGCAGGTCTCGGAGGAAGCCACTATGCCCTCTAAGCCCTATATGGCCTATAAGGCCTATGAAGAAACCGCGTATGAGGTTCCGGCCTTTGAGGCGCCTGCGCCCTGCGCCAGACCCTCGACTGTGCGCCGCAAGCGCCACCGCCGGTGACAAAAAAGGCCCGGAGCGCGGTGCTCCGGGCCTGGAATATCGGAAAAAGTGCTCTTAGTCAATCTTGACAACGAGGTAGTTGGTGAGGCTCCAGAACTTGGCGGGGTCGGTGATTCGGAGCACTTTGCGTCCGCCGCGTTCTTCGATGGTGTAGGAGTCGGCCGGCTGGTTGGTCATCACTTCGGCCTTCTTGGAATTGAGGTCGATGGTCGTGAGGGTGCGCTTGTCGGCGGCGGTGAAGAAGCTCTGGTCGAATTCGCCCTTCATGATCTTAGTCTTGCGGAGGAATCCGCCCTGAAGAATCTTGTGGTCCTTGAGTTCGCCGGCGCTGCCGATTGCGTAGTAGCAGAGGTTGAGTTCGTTGGTGAGGTTGGTGTTCTCTTCCTGAGCCTGGTCGCGGGCGGCGGTGACTTCCGTGACGGTGGTGTTGAGCGAGTCGACTGCGGCGTCGAGCTGTCCGATGCGCTCGCGGGCCTGGCCGAGGGAGGCGCGGAGAGTGCTGATTTCATTGGCCTGGTCGTCGATCTGCTGGCGCAGGGTCTGGATGGTCTTCTTGAGGTTGGAGCTCGTGATGTTTGAGTCGTTGAGCTTCTTCTCGAGTTCGGCGAGGCGCTCGCGACGGTCCTGAAGAGTCTGCTGGAGAGCCGTGAAGTCGTTGCGGAGCTGGGCCTGACGGTCGGGAGTCTCGGCAACCTCGGGATTTGACATCACGCCTTCGATCTGCTTGATTTTCTGCATGTCGTCGCTGATGTCGTTCATGAGCTGGAGGAGCTGGTCGCGGTCGGCCACAGCGGTTGCGAGCTGTTCGCGGGTGGCGTTGTTGAGCTCCTGGGCTTCCTTGAGCTGCTGTTCTTTCTTATCGGAACAGCTTCCGAGCGTGGCGACTGCCGCGGCAAGGATGGCTATAAACAAGGTCTTTTTCATAAATAGTCGATATTTGTTTGTGGTGGTTGAACGTTCATTCTTCGGTGTCGTCCGTATCTCCGTCGCCGGTGTCCGGGCGGTATTTGTTGCGGTGTTTCCGGCCCGCGCGGCTGTCGTCTTCGGCCGGTCCTACAACGATAACAATCTCTCCTCGGGGATTGTTTTCGGCGAAATGCTTTTCAAGTTCGCCGAGTGTGCCGCGCACGGTGTCCTCGTGGAGCTTGGAAATCTCGCGGGAGACGGAGGCCGGACGGTCGGCTCCGCAGGCCTCGGCCAGCTGGCCGAGAGTCTTCACCAGACGCAGGGGCGACTCGTAGACCACGAATGTGACGGGCAGGGCGGCAAGTGCCTCGAGGCGGGAGGCGCGGCCCTTTTTCGGAGGGAGGAAGCCCTCGAAGAAGAAGCGGTCGCATGGGAGCCCGGAGCTGACGAGCGCGGGGACGAAGGCCGTCGGGCCGGGGAGTGTCACCACTTCCACGCCTCTGCGGCGAGCCTCGCGCGAGAGCATGAATCCGGGGTCTGAGATGCCTGGGGTGCCCGCGTCGCTCACGAGCGCGATGTCCTCGCCGGCCTCAACGCGGTCGAGCACCGGGCCGACGGTTGCGTGCTCGTTGAACTTGTGGTGTGAGGCCATGGGCGTGTCGATTCCGAAGCGGCGCATGAGCACGGCGGAGGTGCGCGTGTCCTCGGCGAGTATGAGTTTCACGCTCCTGAGCACCTCCACGGCGCGGGGGCTCATGTCCTCGAGGTTGCCCACAGGGGTCGGTACGATGTAGATTCTGCCCATATTGTTCTTACTTAGGCAGTTTGTCGGCCACGCGGTTGGCGAATTCCTTGGCCACGGGCATTGAGAGGTCGAGGCCGAGTGTCCCGGTCATGTATTCGAGGGCGTGGGCGAAGTCGGGCATACGCGACATGCCGGCCAGGGCGTCCTGGAAGCGCTGCATGTTGCCTCCGAAGAGTTCGCGCGAGTAGAGGTAGCGGTCGTTGATGGAAAAGGTCTTGGAGAGGTCGGCGCAGCCCCCGGCTTTGGGGTGCTCCTGAATTACGGTGACGGGCATCTCCGGCTCCTCCGGCTCTTCAGGCGTTTGCGGGCCGTCAGGACGCACGGGCCGTGCGTCCCTACAGTTCGATAACTGACTTTCGGTCCCACTTCCCTCTGCCTCTTCTACGGCGTCGAAGGAGTCGGGGAGCTCCGTGGCTTCGGCTTCGTCTTCCTTCAGTATTTCGGGGCGCGCGGCGTCGAGGAAGGCGCGGATCCGGGCGTCGAAGTCGGCGGCTTTGACGGCCAGGGATTCGAGGGCGGGGATGTTATCGCGCTCGGCGAGCACCCGGAGCAGGCCCTCCATCTCCACGTTAAGGCGGAGGAGCTCGCGGATTTCGTATGACATGTTCATTGTTCTGATTTTTGTTCTGTGAATTTTTCAAGCATCAGGCGCTCGACGGCGAGCCTCACCTGCTTGCGCGGACAGAAGAAGCCGTTGACCATCACAACGACCACGTGTGTGGGCTTGGCCGTGTCCTTGTCCAGGAGATAGCCGGCGTAGCACTGCACGGAGCTGACGCTTCCGGTCTTGAGCGCCAGGCGTCCCTCGAGCTCGCTCTTTGCCAGGAAGCCTTTCATGGTTCCCTCGAGGCCCGCGCGGGGGAAGAAGGAGGAGTAGAGCTCGCCGTTGGGCGACGCGGCCATCCATTCGAGGATTCCGCCGAGGAAGCGGGGGGAGATGCGGTTGGCGCGCGTCAGCCCCGAGCCGTCGTTGATGATGGTGAATTTAGCGTCGATGCCGCGTCCGCTCCAGAGCGCCTTTTCGTGCTCTATGGCCTTTTTGCGGGAGGTGCCGGGCGAGGAGGCGCGGAGCATTCCTTCGGCGAAGAGGTTGTCGCTGCGCACCATCAGGCTGCGGAAAATCTCGGCCGAGTGCGGCGAGCGGTGGGTGCAGACGGCGAGGGTGTCGCTCCCGGTGGTTTTCTGCTCGGAGTCGCCCACGGCGATGCCTCCCTTGCGGAGCACGCCGAGGAGTTCGGCCTCGAAGACGGCGGCGGGGTCGGGCATTGTGCTGCGCGTCACCCACTTGCGGTTAGTTGGGTTGGTGGCGTAGATGATGAGGCGGTCGCTTCCGACGCCGCGCACGAGGTCGTTGCCCGAGGCGCTTTTGCGGATATCGATGCGGAGGTCGGGGACGTAGGGCGTGGTCTTTCCGGAGGCGGGGGAGAGGGTGAAGATGTTGTCGCGCCAGTTCAGGCCGAAGAGCCCGGCGCCGTAGGGCCATGCGATGTCCTCGCATTCCCACTGCAGGATTGGTCCGGCGTCGGAAAGGGTCTGCACGACCACCACGCGGCCTGTGATTTTCGTGATTCCGGCCTTCTTCAGGCCCTCGAGAATCTCGCGGCAGAAGCCGTTGTTCTCCTTGAAGTTCTCGCTCTCGAGGGTGGGGTCGCCCGAGGACTTTATCACGAGGTTGCCCTGCCATGTCGAGCCGGCGCGGGTGCCGCGGAGCTCCACGGCGGTGGAGAATCGGAAGTCGGGGCCGAGGGTCTCGAGCGCCGTGGCCGTGGTCACGGACTTCAGAACGGAGGCCGGCGTGAGGGCCTGACGCGAGTTGTGGTCCAGAACTATGCGGCGGCTCTCGGCCACCCCGGGGCGGATATCCTTGATGTATATCCCTATCGAGCTTGCTTCCTCGCCTTCGATGCCGAGGACCGACTCCCCGGAGGCGAAAAACGGCATTGTGCAAAATGCCACAAGCCATATCAGTGTGCTGGAGAAAAGTTTCATTTCTGCCTTGAATTGTTTCCTAAATCTTTCAAGTGGCGAAGTTACGCATAATTGTCCACATTTGCCCCCTCGGAAGTATTAAAAAGTTTTTACGATTTTATTTGTTTTCTCTGATTTTTCGGCTTATCTTTGTGCTGGGCGAAGCGCAGGGAGCCTCGCCCCCCAATCAGTCTATAACCCTTAAAACATACCAACCCAAACCCCGAAACGTTATGGATATCAATTCAATCATGACGTCGCTGGAGGCCAAGCACCCCGGCGAAAAAGAGTATCTCCAGGCTGTCCGCGAGGTACTGATGTGCGTGCAGGACATCTACAACCAGCACCCCGAATTCGAACGCAACAAAATTGTGGAACGGATGGTCGAGCCCGACCGTATCGTCACCTTCCGCGTCACCTGGCTCGACGACAAAGGCGAGGTGCAGAACAACATCGGCTACCGCGTCCAGTTCAACAACGCCATCGGCCCGTACAAGGGCGGCATCCGCTTCCATGCTTCCGTAAACCTCTCCATCCTCAAGTTCCTCGGCTTCGAGCAGACCTTCAAGAACGCTCTCACAACCCTCCCCATGGGCGGTGCGAAGGGCGGCTCCGACTTCTCGCCCCGCGGCAAGAGCGACCGCGAAATCATGCGCTTCTGCCAGGCCTTCATGCTCGGCCTCTGGAAGAACCTCGGTCCTGACCGCGACGTGCCCGCCGGAGATATCGGCGTGGGCGGCCGCGAGGTCGGCTACATGTACGGCATGTACAAGCGCCTCGTCAACCAGCACGACGGCACCTTCACCGGCAAGGGCCTCGAGTTCGGCGGCTCCCGCATCCGTCCCGAGGCCACGGGCTTTGGCGCCCTCTACTTCGTCCAGAGTATGCTCAAGCAGAAGAACGACGACATCAAAGGCAAGACCGTCGCAATCTCCGGCTTCGGCAACGTGGCCTGGGGCGCAGCCCTCAAGGCTACCGAACTCGGCGCGAAGGTAGTGACCATCTCCGGTCCCGACGGATACATCTACGACCCCGCCGGCCTCGATTCAGAGAAAATCGACTATATGCTCGAGCTCCGCGCGAGCGGCAACGACGTTGTCGCTCCCTATGCCGAGAAATTCCCCGGCTCGACCTTCTTCCCCGGCCGCAAGCCCTGGGAGCGCAAGGTGGATATTGCCCTTCCCTGCGCGACGCAGAACGAGCTCAACGGCGACGACGCCAAGACCCTCGTGGCCAACGGCGTCGAGATGGTTGCCGAAGTCTCCAACATGGGCTGCACCCCCGAGGCCATCGACGCCTTCATCGAGTCGCGCACGACCTATGCCCCCGGCAAGGCCGTGAACGCCGGTGGCGTGGCGACCTCCGGCCTTGAGATGAGCCAGAACGCCATGCACCTCCAGTGGAGCGCCGAGGAAGTCGACCAGAAGCTCCACACCATCATGAGCGACATCCACGAGCAGTGCCTCCGCTACGGCGTCGAGGACGACGGCTACATCAACTACATGAAAGGCGCAAACATCGCCGGCTTCATGAAAGTAGCCCACGCCATGATGGGCGAAGGCGTCTGCTAAATAGCTGACAACACAATTCTCCAATCAAAAGGACGCACCCCGCCGTGCGTCCTTTTTCTTTCGTACCAGCGCCATTGCGAGCGCCCGTAGGGCACTCTTTTTAACATCTCTTAATTTTTATGGGCGGGATTTTGGCTCGGGTGGGTGGTAATTTTGCATCTGTATGGGAAACACTGTTCAACTGTTTATCGCCGACTTTGCGTCTGCGCTTGCTTTGCCTTTTGCCGACGGCGGCGTGAGGGCCGGATTCCCCTCTCCGGCCCAGGACTATCTCTCGGAATCCATCGACCTGAACCGCGAGCTCGTCGAGCATCCCGCATCCACCTTCTACGCCCGTGTGGCCGGCGATTCGATGGAGGGCGAGGGTATCTCGGAGGGCGATCTGCTCGTGGTGGACCGCTCGCTCGAGGCCGAGCACGGCGACCTCGCCGTGTGCTGTCTCGACGGCGAGTTCACCCTCAAACGTCTGCGCTTCCTGCCGGGGGGAGGCATTATGCTCATGCCCTCGAATCCCCGCTACCGACCCATTCCCGTGGCGTCTGACGCAGATTTCAAGGTCTGGGGCGTGGTGGTGTTTACAATCAAGGCCAACCGGCGCAGGAGGCGGGGCGCGCACTTATGGTAGGGCTCATCGACTGCGACAATTTTTTCTGCTCCTGCGAGCGGGTGTTCCGGCCCGACCTCGAGGGGCGCCCCCTTGTAGTGCTCAGCAACAACGACGGCTGTGTCGTGGCGCGTTCACGCGAGGTCAAGGCCATGGGCATTCCCGAGGGGCTGCCGTACTACCAGCTTCTCGAGCAATATCCCGATGCCGGAATCACGGCCTTTTCCTCGAACTACACGCTCTACGGCGACCTCTCGGCGCGGGTGATGGCCGTGCTCCGCGAGGCCGCGCCGGGCGTAGCCCAGTATTCCATCGACGAGGCTTTTCTCGACCTCGACGGCATGGACTCCGCAGGGCTGAAGGCTTGGGGGGAGGCTCTTTGCGCGAGAGTGGAGCGCTGTACCGGGCTCCCCGTGAGTCTCGGGATAGCTCCGACGAAGACTCTCGCGAAGATGGCCGCGAAGTTCGCCAAGAAATATCCGGCCTACCGGAAATGCTGCATGATAGCCACTGAAGCGCAGAGGGAGAAGGCTCTGGAACTGACGGCGGTGGGGGATGTCTGGGGCATAGGGCGGCGCATAGCCCGCGCGCTCGGCTATCACGGTATCTCCACGGCCCTCGACTTCGCCCGGCAGTCGCGCGGATGGGTGCGCGGGAAGTTCCACGTGACGGGCGAGCGCACATGGGACGAGCTCAACGGCCGCCCGGTAATCGCCGAGGATATCCTCGGAGGGCGCCCTAAGAAGTCGATTGTTACGAGCCGGAGCTTTCCGGGGATGATTACGGACTTCGAGGACCTGCGCTCGCACGTGGCGAACTATGCCGCGCGATGTGCGGGGAAGCTTCGCCGGCAGGGCTCGGTCTGCGCCATGCTCCATGTATTCGTCCGGTCGAACCATTTCCGGGAGGACCTTCCGCAGTACAATGCCGAGGGCTTCCGCTGCTTTGCGACTTCCACCTCGACCACCCGCGAGCTCGTCGACACGGCCACGGAGGTGCTCACGGGGATTTTCCGCCAGGGCATCCACTACAAGCGCGCCGGGGTGATGGTGTCGGGGATAACTCCCGCCTCGGCTGTGCAGCCGGACCTTTTCGAGTACGACCCGGCGCTACGCCGCCGCGACAATGCCGTGTCGGCCGCCATCGACGCCATCGCCCGGCGCTTCGGGGCGGACTCGGTGGTGCTCGGCGCGCAGCAGTACCGCGAGCGCTCGCCCGACGGCAAGAGCGTGAAGTTCGTCAACGCCATCCGCCGCGCCATGAAATCCCCCGACTACACCACGCGCCTCGGCGCGTTTGTGGTGTAATAATCTGGCAATAAATGCAGTAGGGACGTGCCATGGCACGTCCGCCTCGTTGATGGTAATTTTTTTGCCCGAGATTGGAATGTTCAGGCGGAGGTGTGCCAAAATTCAACTTCGCTTGTTCGGTGCAAGGTGTTGCAAATATCCATATTGTAGGGACGCACGGCTCGTGCGTCCTTTTTGCAAAGCGCTGGCCTTTAGCCGGTTATTTAGGACGCACGAGCCGTGCGTCCCTACAATTCGTGGATATGTGTCATATGGATAAAAAAATGGCCGCGGCTTGTGGCTGCGGCCATTTGGGAATAGGGTATGCGGGGGATTTATTTCACGAAGGTTTTGGTGGCTTTGCCGTTCTGGACGCGGATTACGAGGCCGCGGGGGTTCTCGACGCGGACGCCCTGAAGGTTGTAGTAGGCGGCGGGAGCGGCGGGGTCATCGACTATGGCGGACCCGATTCCGGATGTGAGGTCGAAATTGAGCTGGAGGAAGCAGGTTGAGATGGTTGTATTGGTGGCGAGCTGGGGCACGGTGGGGGAGTAGAGGCAGAAGGGGTTGACTTTGACAATTGTCGACGTTACGCCGTCTTCCTCGGACACCTGAAAGATGCCGGTGATGTCGCCGCCGCCGGGGGAGGCGATGTAGACGTCGGAGGTGAGGTCTTCGGAGAGGGCGATGTCCTCGCCGTAGAGCAGGCGCGGAGCCGAGCAGGAGTTGTTGGCCTTGTCGGCGGTGAAGCTCAGAGGGAGACCGAAGGAGAGGCCGCCGAGATTGTCGACGATGAAGCCGTCGGCGCTTATTTCAGTCCATGCGGGAGCGACTGTGGGGTCGGAGAGGTCGCCGAGGAGCTGGATGGAGTTCCACTTGTTGAGTTCTACCTGAAGGAAGTAGCCGAAACCGATTTCAACCTTGTCGCCGGCTTTGTGGGGCGCGTCGGTGATGATGTAGTTGAACTTGGCGCGGCCCGTCTGTACCCATGCGGGATCAGCCCAGATGAAGTTTTTGCCTTCCTGCTCGAGGACGAGGTCCTTGTCGATGATTTCGAAGGTGTTCCAGTCCTGATAATAGAGGTAGTAGTCCTTGCCGCTGTACTTGCCGATGGGGCCGCAGGGGATGGTGAGGGTGCCGGCGCCCTGGTCATAGGTGGAGGCAATGGAGCCGTTGGGGCGTCCCTGTTCGTCGGAGCCGACCCAGAATCCGAGGACGTTGACCTGGTCGCCTTTGACAAACTCGATGGCGGAGGAGCTGAGGGTCTGGAAGCCGCCGTCTTCAATGGCGTTGTAGGCCTGAAGCATGTAGTTACCGGCGATGTCGGGGGCGGAGAGTGCGGAGGCCTTGGCTACCATTGCCGGGGCCTTGGCGGCGAGACTGCGGGGTGCGGGAGCGGCAGGGAGTACGCGGGGCGCGGAGACTTTCTCGCTCAGGGTGATTTCATGCCTTGCAGGGGCGGCGGCCAGACAGAATCCGGCGCTGATGGCGGCTAAAGTCAGGATTGAGTAGAATTTTTTCATAGATAAAATGAGAAATTGAACAATTTGATGCAAAGGTAGGTAAAAATTGCGACATGGCGATAACGGAAGAGCAAAAAAATAGCCCCGGCTGTGGGGCCGGGGCTATTGGAAATGGAGTATGGTGGAGGGGATTACTTCACGAGCATCTTGGTGGCTTTGCCGCCCTGAACGCGGATAACT
Source organism: uncultured Porphyromonadaceae bacterium (assembly GCA_902491515.1). Lineage (GTDB taxonomy): Bacteria > Bacteroidota > Bacteroidia > Bacteroidales > Muribaculaceae > CAG-873. The sequence goes on along the minus strand of CABUIC010000017.1, from coordinate 32,088 downwards.
ACACCGGAGGTGGGGTTCTCAACGCGTACGCCCTGGAGGTTGTAGTAAACGGCGGGAGCGTCGGCGTTGTCAACAGCCACGCCCTTGATGCCGGCGTTAGCGTCCTTGAAGGTAAGGGTGCTGGGGAACTCGGAGCCGTAGTAGAATTTCTGGGCGGTGGTTGCAAAGACGGTGATGGCGTGGTAGGGGATGGTGATGGTCACGTTGTCGCCGTCAACCTTCTTGGTGATAGCGAGGGAGGGATCCCATACGTAGTCCTCTTCCTGATCGCCATATTCGGCGGCATACCAGCTTTCGCTGAAGTATGCGAATGTGCCGGCGGTCTGTGAGCCGAGACCGGAGGAGGTCATGGCGATGAGGCAGTTGTTGGGGTCGGTGGTGTCGATATCGAAGGAGGGGCTTTCTCCATCCACTCCAACAGAAGCGTAGAGGGCCTGGAGAGGATTGAGCACGCGGTATGTGCCTTCGCCGTCGGACTGAACTTCTACCGTAGAGGCAGTCGTGTTCTGGATGGACTCGTACTCGGGTTTAGCCTCTGTGCCGACATTCTTGGTGTTGAAGAGGGGATAGAGCATGTTCTCGACAAACTTGCCCTGAGCGTCGACTGTGGTGAAGGGGTCTACGTATTCGATGAAGACGTTCTCGGCGGTGAGGGAGTAGAAGCCGAGGTTTTCGTTGTCGGGGTCGCCGAGAGCCCAGATGTCGTTGGCGGGGAAGGTTACGGCACCGTCGGTGTATACAGCTTCAACAGCTGCAACCGTGGAGTTTTCGTAGGCTGTACCGGCGGCGTTAAGAACTTTCACATAGAAGTAGATGGGACCGTCGACATCCTCACCGACCTTCTGATTGTTTTTGAGCGAGAGGGTGCCGGTGGCGGGATCGAAGGTGCCCTTGATGGCGAAATCTTCAAGTTCGCCGAGAATAACGGACACTTCGTTATTGGCGCTTACGCTTACAGAAACGTAATCGGCGCCTTCACCTTGAGCTTCACCGGTTGTCTGATCGATGAGAAGGCTGTAGAAGCCCCATACGTTGAGAGCTTCGATGTCTTTTGCTTCGGCAGCCTTGGCGAAAGGAGCCTTGGCCTTGAGGCCGGGAGCGAGGGTGCGGGAAGGAGTAACAACGTCGACGCTCTTAACGGGGAGAACGCTGAGGTTGGCCTGATGACGCTCGGCGGAAGCTGAGAGGGTGACAGCTGCCGCGAGGGCGAGGATTGAGTAGAATTTCTTCATACTTAGAAATTGGGGGTTGATTGGAGGATTAGACGTTTCTTCGCCGACCGCGGGGATGTTTTTGAAGCGTTGATGTGCGGCGACGAGATTTGAATAGCGCAAAGGTATACAGAATATTTGAATTGACAAAACTTTTGCTAAAAATTTTTCTTTTTTTGTTGGATTTTGTGACACGTTTGTGATACGGGATGGCTGAAAAAACGCTTCGGGAATTTGGAGGGTCCGTAAAAAATGCCTAATTTTGTGCATCACCATGAAAAACAAGACACTGTATCTTACATCATTCGTGCTGTTTCTTGCCTCCTGCGGAGGGGGCGGAGCGGCCCTCGACGGCGTGGACAGCGCTCTGCGCGCGGCTGACCGCGCCCAGGAGCGAGCCCTCGCGGCGGCTGATTCGGCAGCTGCCGCGCTCGTGGACGACGGGGACGCCGCCGGGCTCTACCGCGGACACCTCGATGTGGCCGGGATGTATGCCTCGCTTGACCTCGAGAAGTCGCTCGGGCACATCCGTGCGGCCCTGGACCTCGCGCTCAAGGACCCGGGCTGCGGGCCGGACGCGGCCACGGAGGCCCGGCTGAGGCTCGCCTCGCTCTACAATTCGCAGGGGGAGATGGTGAAGGACGCGGCGGCAATTTTCGACTCGCTGGACCCGGCGGGAATGTCGGAGGAGGTGCGCAGGCAGTATTATATCCTCGGGGTGCAGATCAACCGCTCGCTGGCCGACACGGCCTTCGACCGTGCACTGCGCAACCGCTACCGCCGCGCCGCCGCGGACTACCGCGACTCGGTGATGGCCTCCGGGGCCGGGACGAGCGCCATTATCGCCGCCAACCGTCTGGCGGAGGACGGCCGTCTTGCCGAGGCCCGGGGGCTTCTGGAAGCCGAGCTGCCTCCGGAGCCCGCTGTCGACAAGGGCCACGCGCCCGTCTACCACACCATCGCGGGCATATGCCTGCGGCAGGGGATGCGCGAGGATGCCGTGAGGTATCTCGCCCTTGCCGCGGAGAGCGATCTGCGCGGAGGCGTCCGGGAGTACAAGGCATTGCCGGAACTGGCGGTGGAACTTCTCGCTCAGGGCGACATTCCGCGGGCCTATTCCTACATACACAGGAGCGCGCGCGATGCGGTGGCCTGCCACGCCTCGGCGCGGCAACTCGAGATTGCGGCGAGCATTCCGGCCATAGACGCGGCTTTCGAGCGCTATCAGGACCGACGGACGCTCACGGCGGCGCTCGTCTGTCTCTGCGCATTGCTCGCCGGGGCGGGCGTGGGGCTGAGGCTCGTGACGGTGAGGCGCAAGAACCGCGAGCTCAGGGCCGGAGCGAAGGCCATCGCCGAGGCCCGCGACAGTCTTCAGGCCGCAAACGAGAGCATGAGGGAGCTGAACATGCGCCTCGAGGCCGAGAGCCGCGTGAAGGAGCAGTACATCACGGCCTTCATGGACCTCTGCCTGAGCTATCTCCGGAAGATGGAGAGCTACCGCGCCGAGCTGGGCAAAATCGCGGCGAAGGGCGACTGGGCCACGCTGACGCAGACCATCAAATCGTCGCGCTACGTCAACCGCGAGGTCGACCAGTTCTTCCGCCAGTTCGACAAGGCCTTCCTATCGCTTTATCCCGGCTTTATCGCAAGCCTGAACTCACTGCTCAGGGATGATGAGCGCTTCGAGGATGAGGCGCCCTTCAGCACGGAGCTGCGAATCTATGCTCTTGTCCGTCTTGGGGTGGGGAGCGGCGCGGAGATTGCGAAGTTCCTGCGCTGCTCGGAGTCGACGGTCTACAACTACCGGACGCAGATGCGCAACCGCGCCAAGGACCGGAGCACATTCGAGGACGATTTCGCCGCGCTGAGGCTTTGAGAAAAGTCTACAATTTCTATAGTAGCTAATTTAGCTAAATAATAGCTAACCAAGCTATTATAGCTAACAAAAGTCTACAATCGCACTTGATGGTCTTTGACGGAGGCGGGAGGCGCCGTAAATTTGCACCGGACAAATCCCCAATCCAATTGACCATGAAACAGACCAAGCGAATTTTTCTTTCAAGCGCGGCGTCCCTGCTGATGGGGGCATCGTGCGCGTGGGCCGGAATCGGGCTCACGAAGGCCTCGCCGACCATGGGAGAAGACTTCAACTCGATGTGGGACTCCGACAACGGAGCCGCCACTCTTGTTCTTCCCGCAAACTGGCGAGTGGACCGCAACCTGACGGCACCCCGGCGCGTGAGCGCATGGAGCGAGTGCTCGCCGACAGTGATGTACGAAGGCGGAGTGTCGCTCGCCTCCAATGCCAAGAACGGCACCTGGAACTTCGGCGCCGGTGACTCGGACCGCGCCGTCGGCGGCCTGACGACCACCGTTGCCAACGGCACGCGCGGCGTGAGCGTCGTTACCGAGCTCAGCAACGAGGACCCCGCGGGCATCATCACGGGCCTCACCCTCTCCTATAATATAGAGAAGTACCGCAAGGGGGCGAATGCCGCGGGTTTCGCCGTTCAGCTCTACACGAGCTTCGACGGCACGAAATGGACGGCCGCGGGCGAGGATTTCCTGACCCTTTTCCCGGCGGACGACGCTACGGAAGGCTCGGCCACGGTGCCTATCAGCGTCACGAAGGTGGAGAACAAGGCCCTGCGCACCCACGTGGAGCCCGGAAAGAATCTCTATGTGGCCTGGAACATCTCCGTGGCCTCGGGCACGACGCCCAACGCCGCTCCCGGCCTCGCCCTGGACGACGTAAGCATCAAGGCCACTTTCGCCGACTCCGACCCCGACTGGACGGACCCCACCGAGCCTGAAATCAACCATTCCGGCATCTATGTGCGCGGAGAGGTGAACGGCTGGGCGGCTGACGACGAGTGGGAGTTCAACAAGCTCAGCGAGACGACTTTCGAGCTGAAGAACAAGACCCTCTCGGGAGCGTTCAAGATCGGCGGCATGAGCTGGACCGACGGCGTGAACTACGGCTCCAACGGCGGAAACATACTCATGGACGAGCCTTACGCCACGGTGTCCGGCGAGACGTCGGGCAATATTTCCTGCGGGAGCAACAGCTATCCCTGCAAACGCATATTCCTCACAATCGAAGGCGGCGAAGCCACCCTGCTGCTTGAGGCGGACGACGACGCCACGGGCCTGAAGAGCGTCTACATGGTAGGCGACTTCAACGCCTGGAACTATATGGACACTACGGGCGAGCTGAAGCTCGACGCGGCGGACGGCCTCTTCAAGGGACGCCTGTCGATGACCCCCGGAGCCGACGGCCTCAGCCGGTGGCGCATCTACCAGCGCACGGCCATGGCCGGCGCATGGGGCCTTGAGGCGGACGCCTCGGAAGCCTCCTCCGAGGGCACGCTCCTGAAGGGCAAGAAGGGCAATGCCGCCTCGCAGGGTGGCACCTACGACGTAGAGTTCAATCTCACGACGGGCGCCTACCGCCTGACGAAAGTCAGCTCCGTGGCTACGGAGATGGTTCTCTCGCCCGCGAAGGCCGTGCTGACGCCCGCGATGCCCGCGGCCGTGCGTGTCCTCTCGCTCAACAACTCCCTTATCCATTACAACGACCAGGCGCTGATGTTCAACAACATCGCCAAGGCTATGGGCGCCGACGCCGAGTGGACCAAGCATACGCTCCTCGGCAAGTCGCTGGCAACGCACTGGGACGAGGGCGACGGCCTCGCCGCCGACGGAATGCCCGGCGCGAAGATGCTTGTGCGCTCCGAGCCCTGGACCCACATCATCCTCCAGGAGCAGAGCGCCCTGCCGCGCACGAACCTCGCGACCTTCCGCGCCAACGTGGAGCGCTGGGTGAACTATATCCGCGAAAGCTGCCCGAATCCCAATGCGGTAATCATCCTTCCCGTGAACTGGGCCTACTCCGGCGACTGGAACAACTTCACGGCCTACAACGAGATTTTCCTCGCGAACTACCGCGCCGTGGCCGAGGAATTCGGGCTGGTGGTGTGCCCCGTGATGAGCGCCTACCAGACGATGTACGACGAAAATGGCGCAGAGGGTCTCGCTCCCTGGTTCCAGGACGACCGCCATCCGACGGACCTCTCGACCTATATGGCCGCCTGCATGGAGTACGGACTGATCATGGGCGTCGACCCGACGACCATCAGCCAGCATCCTGCAAGTGTCGGCGATGCCGATGCTGCCGACATGCGCTCGCGCGCCGCCCGTGCTCTCGGAAGCTATGTCCAGACCGTGGACAATGCCGCGGGGACCATCCGCTTCGCCGCTTCGGTGCTCGACGAGTTCGGAATGCCGATGGATGCTGAAATCACATACACCGTAAGCCCCGAGACGGGTGCCATCACCCCCGAGGGCGTCTTCACGGCCACGGAGGAGGGCGAGTACACGGTGACGGCCAAGGCCGGGGACTTCACGCGCAGGGCCACCGTGACCGTAGCCAAGCACATCGAGACCGTTACGGAGCTTCCTTCTATCAGCCTTGACGCCACCGCGAGCGAATACGCGCAGGACTTCGACGGCATGGGCTCCGAGGCCGAGGCTTCGATGCCCGAGGGCTGGAGAATAGCGCGCCTCTACACTCCCCGGGAGGTCGGCACCTTCCGCGGCGCTACGGACAAGACGATGTATGCCGGCGGCACGAGCCTTCCCTCCAACGCCAAGAACGGACTCTGGAACTTCGGCGCTTCCGACGATGATACGGACCGCGCTCCCGGCGGCATCACCACGGGAGTGGACGGCGGAACCCGCGCCGTGAGCATCTACGCCCGCTTCGTCAACACGGGCCGCAAGGCTCTGGAGGCGATAAACGTAAGCTACGATGTGGAGAAATACCGTAACGGCAACAATGGCGCGGGCTTCACGGTGAAGCTCTACACGAGCGCCGACGGCAGCAACTGGACTGAGGCCGGAGCCGACTTCACCACTGAGTTCCCGGCATCTTCGGCGACCGCAGGAGCGGCAACGGTGCCTATGGAGACCAAGGGCGTGAGCGGCACGCTCGACGGCACACTCGCGCCCGGATGCGAGCTCTATCTCGCGTGGAACATCTCCGTTACTTCCGGCACGAACTGCGCCGGAGCGCCGGCCCTCGCAATCGACAACTTCACGCTGGAGGCCACGCCTGAAGCCGTGCCCGAATATAAGTGGCACATCTACATCGAGGACCTCACTGGCTACGATGCAATGGGCGTCTACGCCTACGGCGACAAGGAAATCTGGGGCGCATGGCCCGGGCAGGCTTCCATCGACGAGCAGACCATCGACGGCACGACCTACAAGGTGTTCGGCCACAATGAGGACTCGGGTTCGTACAGCCTTATCGTGAACAACTGGAACCGCAGCCTCCAGCTCCCCGACTACGCCATCGTGGGCGGCCGCGACTACCGGTTCACTGCCACACCTACGGCCCTGACGGAGAAGACGACTTCGGGAGTCGAGGACGTGACCGTGGCCGAAGAGGCGCCCGTGGAGTATTTCACGCTCCAGGGTATCCGCGTGAGCGAGCCCGTCTCCGGGATTTATATCAGGAAGCAGGGTCCGCGGGTCAGTAAGATAATGCTTCGCTGACCGGTCCCTCCCTCTTTCTGACGGATTTGCGGCCTCCGCGACTTGCGGGGGCCGCATTTTTTGCATGGGGCCGGGCTTCCACTCAACTGCCCTCCGGATAACAGACGCGGCACCCGACCTCCGTCCGGATAACTGACGGGGAGGGGGAGGTGCGGGCGCATTTATAAAAAACGCCCCCGGAGGTGGGTCCGGGGGCGGGGTGCGGAGAGGGGAAAGATTCTGTTACTTCTTGTTGAAGATTACGATGCGGTTCCAGTTGTTGACGTCGTAGGGCTGGGAGTCGGAGCCTTCGGCGGTGATTGTGAGGCGGTCGGGGTCGATGCCGTACTTGTTTACGAGGACGTCTCTGACGGCTTCGGCGCGGCGCTTGGAGAGGCCCATGTTGTAGGCGGCGGTGCCGGTGTCTTTGTCGGCGTAGCCAACGATTGCGACTTTCTGGTCCTTGTTCTCGTTCATCCACTTGGAGATGTTGTAGACGTTGACCATCTCTTCATCGGAGATCTTGGCGGAGTTGATGCGGAAGCGGACGGTGGCCATGAGAGGCGTAGGTTCTGCTGCGGAAGCGGGAGCGGCTTCGGGTACTTCGGGGCAGGGGAGCTGAGCCTCGGCTGCGGCGAGGGCGGCGCCGGTGGTGGCGAGAGCTGCGCGGAGGTCGTTGACCTGGCCGTTGAGGGAGTTGATGTAGTCGAGGTAGTCGCAGGGGTTGTAGCTCTTGAAGTCGCAGCCGCCGATGTTGAAGGAGAAGCCGCCGGTAGCGGTGATGTTCATGTCGATGGGCGAGCCGTAGGCGTAGTTGTTGAAGTTGTCGCCGTAGAAGCTAACGCGGCCTTCAGCGAAGAAGTCGACATACTTGCAGAGGCGGAAGCGGAGCTGGAGACCAGCGGAAACGGGAAGAGTCCAGGAATTGGTCTTCTGCTTGCCGTGGTGGTTGAGGATGTTGGCGTTGTTGGGTTTGAAGTCCCAGGCGTAGGTGCCACCGAGGCCGACGAAGGGCACAATCGAGAATACGCGGCGGGAGTTGACGCCTCCGAAGGAGTTGAACATATCCCACATGAGGTCGAAGTTGGCGTTGACGTACTTGCTCTTTTCCCAGCTTACGTTTTCCCAGTGGAGGGGACCGCCGTAGAAGCTGAGTCTCCAGCCGAGATAGGGCGACATCCACTTACCGAATCCGAAGTTGTAGTTCACGGTGATGTGGTGTTCGGGGCTTGCACCCTTGGGATGGTCTTCCATGAAAGGCGAAGCGATACCGGCGCCAATCTGGATGAACCAGTTGTCCTTGGAGGAAGAATAATAATGGGTCTTGCATGGGATGTCGCTGACGATTGTAGTTTCTTCCACAACCGTGACAGTTTCTTCCTGAGCGGAAGCGGCGGGGGCGGCGAGAGCCGCAACGGCGAAGACCGAGCCGGTGAGGAGGATTGACTTTTTCATTTTAGGGTTGAATTTTGGTTAGTATTGAAGTTTGTTTTATATCTTCTTAACAAGTGAGGCGGCGGGATGGTTTTCCGGGGGGCGGAAATTTTTTAATTCATAATTGAGGGGGATTACACAGAACTGCCCTCCTGGTGCACGCACGGGAGGGCAGTGTAAGGGTGGGAGACCTTGGGCCGGGGCTATTTGTCGGAGATTATGTTGCGGAAGGTGCGGGCGTCTTTTTCGAGCTCGTCGGGGGTCTCGCCGTCGTCGCGGGAAGAGAGGTAGCGGTCGTAGTAGGCGAGGAGGAGGGTCGTGAGGGGGAGGGCGATAATCAGTCCGATGAAGCCGAGGAGAGTTCCCCAGACTGAGAGGGAGAGGAGTATGATGGCCGGATTCAGGCCCATTGCCTTGCCCATGATTTTGGGGGTGAGGAAGAGGTCCTGGATGGCCTGAACCACGGCGTAGACTGCCATGCACTCCCACCAGATGGTCCAGAAGTCGACGGAAGAGTCGACGGAATACACGAGGCAGAGGATTGTGGTGGGGATGATTGATATGAGCTGGAGGTAGGGGACCATGTTGAGGAGCCCGATGAACATGCCGAGGACTATTGCAAGTGGGAGGTGGATTATGCAGAAGCCGATGCTGAAGAGGACGCCGACGCAGAAAGCGACGAGCGCCTGGCCGCGGAAGTAGTGGTTCATGGAGCCCTTTATGTCGCGCCCGACGGAGGCGACAATGGAGCGGTACTTGGGGGGGACGAGGCGCTTGAAGCCGCGGGAGAGGCGGTTGTAGTCGAGCATGATGAATACAAGGTAGAGGATGGCGACGAACCAGTTGAAGATTCCGAGGACGAGGTTGAGCCCACCGCTGAGGAAGGACCCGGCGGCGCTGAAGATGGAGCGGAGGTCCTGGGAGGTGAGGCGCTTGGAGAGGTCGCGGAAGTCGATGTTGTCCTTTATGAACTGGTGGATGGAGTCGGGGAGGAAGGGGTCGTGGCTGGCGGAGTCGGCGTAGCGGGTGAAGAAGAGGGCGACCTGGTGCATTTCTTCGAGAATGGAGGGCATGATGAAAACTCCGACGGCTACCATGAGCAGAAGTGCCTCGAAGAGGGTCATGAACACGGGGAGCCAGCGGCGCCTCATGCGGAGGATGCGGGAATTGTACTGGACGAAGGGTTCGAGCATGTAGGCGGCGAGCCATGCGACGCAGAAAGGCAGGAGGACGTTGCGGAGGATGTCGACGAGCCAGACGAGAGCGAGGAATGTGACGAGGGTGATGAGCATGCGCACGACGCGGTCGAATGTGTAGGGGCGGCGGGGATCGGCGGGGGGCTGGGGAAGGGTTGAAGTTGTTATACGGCTCATGAAAAAGGCGGATTATGGTGCAAAATTATTAAAATTAACTGACATTTTCAGACGGAGGAGGCAAAAAGTCGCATTAAATTCATAACTTTGCAGAATATATACGAAAAAAGCGAAACAAATAAACAAAACCATAACAAACCAACCAACAACAAATCACATGACACAAGCCATCAAACAAGCGCTCAACGACAAGGCGTGGGCGAGATGGACAGCGCTGGTGCTGATAGCATCGATGATGTTCTTCGCCTATATGTTCGTTGACGTAATGTCGCCGCTGAAGTCGCTTCTGGAGACGAAGCTTGACTGGAACAGCGCGACTTTCGGGACGTATGCCGCCTCGGAGTATTTTCTGAACGTATTCTTTTTCTTCCTGATTTTCGCGGGTATCATCCTTGACAAGATGGGCATCCGCTTCACGGGCGTTCTTTCGGCGTCGATGATGGTAATCGGCGCGACCATCAAACTTGTGGGCATCAGCGAGTGGTTCCAGGGCACGGGCTTCTGCCAGTGGCTTGACAGCTGGTGGACGGCCTTCCCGGGCAGCGCGAAGATGGCGTCGCTGGGCTTCATGATCTTCGGCTGCGGCTGCGAGATGGCCGGGACGACAGTGTCGAAGGCGATAGCGAAGTGGTTCGAAGGCAAGGAGATGGCACTTGCGATGGGCGTAGAGATGTCGATTGCGCGTCTGGGCGTTTTCGCCGTGATGTGGATTTCGCCTCTTGTGTCGAATGCCTTCGATGAGTCGGTTGTGGCTCCCGTGGCGTTCTGCACGGTTCTGTTGCTGATCGGCCTTATCTGCTATATCGTGTTCACGTTCATGGACCGGAGCCTCGACCGCGACCTTACGGCCGAAGGCAAGGCCGTGGAGACGACAGAGGGCACGGACGAGGAATTCCATATCTCGGACCTCGGGAAGATATTCTCGTCGAAGATGTTCTGGCTCGTGGCGATGCTTTGTGTGCTCTACTACAGCGGCATCTTCCCCTTCCAGCGCTATGCGCCGAACTACGTGCAGGAGACCCTTTCGGTGAGCGCGGAGACGGCGGCCCGCATTTTCAGCCTGTTCCCCATCCTTGCGATGGTTCTGACGCCGTTCCTCGGCGCATTCCTGGACTACAAGGGCCACGGGGCGACGATGCTGATTGTCGGCGCGGTAATCATGACGTGCTGCCACCTGGGCTTCGCCTTCCTGCTTCCGGCCGTGCCGCAGACGTGGCTTGCGGTGGTGCTGATTCTTGTGCTGGGCGTGTCGTTCTCGCTCGTACCGGCTGCGCTGTGGCCGTCGGTTCCGAAGATTATCGACGCGAACATCCTAGGCTCGGCCTACTGTCTGATATTCTGGATCCAGAACATCGGGCTTTGCCTTGTGCCGCTGCTGATCGGCGAGGTCCTGGACGCTACGGGCGGCTACCGTGTTCCGATGCTTATATTCTCGTCGTTCGGCGTTCTGGCCATCCTGTTCGGCATCTGGCTGAAGGCGCTCAATGCCAAGCACAACTACGGGCTTGAGGAGCCGAATGTGAAGAAGGACAAGCTTGCAGAGGAAATGGAGGCTGAGGCCGTCGACCAGTAAATTTTCGGCAAATTCATTTGCAGAAAAGAAAAAAAGGCGTAAATTTGCACTGCAAAACAATTCACCAATAACAAACAACAAAAACTACTACTATGGCTTACGTAATCACCGATTCCTGCGTTGCCTGCGGCACCTGTCTCCCTGAATGCCCCGTGGGCGCCATCAGCGAAGGCGATATCTACCACATCGATCCGGACACCTGCATCGAATGCGGCACCTGCGCCAGCGTTTGTCCGTCGGAAGCAATCATCCCCGGCGAATAATAAAACAAGCAACAAACTTAGGGATAAAAAAATGCACCGCGCAAGCGGTGCATTTTTTTGTTGGTAGCGGGGGCGCAGAGCTGGGGTTGAAACCCCAGCCTAACGTTGTGACGCCCCTACGGGGCGCTGAGGGATGTTTAGCGGTGGGCGATTACTTCCACTTCGACGAGGACGTTCTTGGGGAGGGTGCGGACGGCAACGGCTGAGCGGGCGGGGAAGGGGGCTTCGAAGGCGCGGGCGTAGACTTCGTTCATGGCGGCGAAGTGGTCCATGTCGGCGAGGAAGACGGTTGTCTTGACAACGTTTGCCATCGAGAGTCCGGCTTCGGCGAGGATGGCGCGGACGTTTGCGAGGGCCTGCTCGGTCTGTGCGGTTATACCTTCGGGGATTTCTCCGGTGGCGGGGTTGATGGGAATCTGTCCGGAGGCGTAGAGGAATGAACCGGTGTCGATAGCCTGGCTGTAGGGGCCGATTGCGCCGGGAGCGGCGGTGGTGGATATTACTTTTTTCATTTGTCGGTTTAGTTTATGTTAAGGTCTTTGAGATAGTACTTGTCTGTGAGGTCCTGCGACTGAGCGGTTATTTCGCGGAATGCTTTCTCGATGCCGGGGAAGCGGGCGGGGAAGGAGGGGATGAATCCCCGGATGCCGAGGGAGTCAAGGCGCTGGAGGACGAATCCGATAGTCATGCGCTCGACGGGCTGCGAGAGCTGGTATCCCGTTATGTTTTTCTTTTCATCGAGGACGACGAGGGCGAGGATGCCGGCCATGGTGAGGTGGTTGCAGATGTCGGAGACGAGTCGGGCGGGGATGTCGTATGCGGAAGTAATCTCGCGTGCGGTCAAGGCGGGGTTGTCGGTCCCGAATCGCTGAGTGAAGAGGGTTGCCACGGCTATGTAGGTCTTCCGGCGGTAGAGGGGGGCCATGTTGCGTATCTCCTCGTCGAAGCTGAAGCTGAAGATGTTTGCGGAGGAGTATGAGAGGACGGCTCCGGCGAGGGTTATCATCCAGACGAGCTGGAGCCAGATGAGGAGGAGCGGGAGGAAGGAGAAGGAGCCGTAAATGGCGTTGTAGCGGGAGACGTACATCTGTCCGGTGACGAAGAGCCACTGGACGACGAGGAATCCTATTCCGGCGAAGACTCCGGCGACGAGGGCGTTGATGAAGCGGACGTGTGTGTTCGGGAAGAGGAGGAATACGGCGGTGAAGAAGAGAACGGTGAGAATCCAGGACGTGACCTCGAGGAGCCAGGAAATGACGGGGGAGAGGGAGGGGAAGGGGAGGATGGCGTTGAGGGTCGAGCTGAGCATGAGGTTGATGCCGCTCACGCAGATGATGAGGACGGGGAGGATTAGGAGGAGGGCAGTGTAGTCGCTGATTTTCCGCCATATGCTGCGGCCCTGTTTTACGCCCCATATCATGTTGAAGGTGTCTTCGGTGTTCCCGATAAGGGAGATGAGGGTGTAGAGGAGGAAAACGATTCCGACACCGACGAAAATGCCTTCGGATGCCTGATTGAGGTATGAGTCGACGAAATTCCAGGCGTACTGGATGGCAGTTTTCTGAGCGGGGAAGAGTTTGTAGAGCTCCATCTCGACGTAGCTCTGGAATCCGAATCCCCTTGCGATGGCGAGGAGGAGGGCGAGGGCGGGAACGAGGGCGAGGAGGGTGCGGTAGGTCATGGCGCAGGCCTGAGTCTGGACGTCTCCGCTAAGGAAGGTCCGGGCGGAGAGGTTGAGGGTCTTCACGACAGTAACCCACCATTTCTGGCGGGTGTCGGTCCAGACGCCCTGGGAGCAGTACTGCCAGAGGTCGATGGCGCGTGTCTTTATTCGTTCAATCCTTGAGGGCATTCTCTTTCATCAGTTCTCTTAGGACTTCGAGGTCGATGTATTTTCGACGGTCGGAGCCGGTGAAGTGGAAAACTTTGTCGCGGAGGTCGTTGGCGCGGCGTGCGGCGGGGGCGTCGCGGCCCGGGAGCGATGGACCGAGGGGCTCCGGAACGGACTTGAGGTCGAACTCGAAGACTTCGGCGAGCGGGGGATAGCCGAGGGCTGCGCGCATTTTCATCGATTCGCCGGGCTCTTCGCCGGGTTTAGCTCCGGATACGACAATCGAAGCCGTGGAGATTCGGCGGGGGATGAACTCTCCGTCGGCAATGACCTTGTCGCCGTCTCGGAGGGGGTCGCGCTCCATTAGAGAGTGGTAGAAGGAGCGGGATACGATGTCGGTGAGGCGGCCGGGCATGAGTTTACCCCTGAGAGCGGCGGTCTCGATGAGCTTGCGGGCGCTGTCGTACCTTATATAACCGCTACCGGAGCCGTCCTGTTTGCCGGAGAAGGAGAAATTCGTGCGAATGAGGCATCCGGAGGGGTCTTCGTCGGCATTGAAGCGGATGTAGCCGTGGTCCCAGGTCTCGAAGTATGCGGCCCCGCCGCGGGCGTCGATGACGCCGAAGTTGGCCTGAACGCCGAGGGGTCTGGGAAGCGAGTCGAGGAGGGCGGCGAAGTCGGCGACTGTGCGGCAGCGCCGCAGGGCGATGCCCATTACCACGGCCTCGCGGTCCTTGAAGTCGGTGGTGTCGGGGGCGAGGTTGTAGGAGGCGGTGTTCATTATGGCGAACCCGGCGTCGTTCATTCCGGCCCAGGCGTCGCGCATGATGCTGTCTCCGGCGTTGAAGAGCCCCACAAAGCCAATTTCGCCGGGAGAGCCGGGTTCGACGCGCGCGAGGTAGTTGGAAGGGGCGTCGGTGTCGCGGTGCTTCCATAGGATTGGCCGCCCGTCGGGAGTGGCGCGTCCGGAGGCTACAAGCGATGTGCATGCGTCGGTCGGGGAGGCGGCAAAGAGGGAGGCGGCGAGGGCGATGAGAAGGAGCTTTGCGGGGTTTTTCATTTTCAGTCAGAGGAGATTCCTGCACGCGGAAGCAAATAGCTCGGTGAGGGTGGGATGTGGGTGAACGGTACGCAGGGCGATGTCCCTGACGGTCAGACCGGAAGCTACGGCGAGAGTAACCTCGCCGATGAGGGCGTCGGCGGAGGCGCCGAGGATGTGTACGGCGAGAATGCGGCCGGATGCCGGGTCGGCGAGGACTTTTACGAAGCCTTCTGTTGTGCCGTCGGCCATGGCCTTTCCGTTGGAGGCGTAGAGCGCCTTTGCGGCACGGTATCCTGTGCCTTCGGCGGCGAGCTGTTCTTCGGTCGGGCCTACCCAGGCGCAGGCGGGACGGGTGAAAACAACGGAGGGCATCGCGTCGAGGTTGACGTCCAGACCCCGTGCGCGAGCGCCCTGGGCCTCGGCGGCGTGGGCGAGGAGGCAGAGGCCGTTGCAGTCGCCGACGGCGTAGATACCGGGTACGGAGGTCTCCATTGTGGCGGGGTCAACGGCGATGAAGCCCCGTGGGGTGAGGGCGATTCCGGCTTCGGAGCAGCCCTCGGGGAGCACCGGACGCCGGCCTGTGGCCATAATCACAAGAGCGGCCTCGACGGATGCAGGGCCTTTCTTGCCTTCGTATTCGACGGAAAAGCCGGGCTTTATGGCCTTTACGGCCGCTCCGGTGATGAATTCCGCACCGCGGCGCTTCATGAGGGAGCGGAGACGCTTCGCCACTTCGGCGTCGGCGGGTGGGAGGATTTCCTTGCAGTATTCTATGACCGTGACCTCCACTCCCTTATCAAGTAGAATGGAGGCGAATTCGAGACCGATTACTCCTGCGCCGATAATCGCCACGGAATCAGGGAGTTGGTCGAGAGCGAGGAACTGAGTGGAGTCGAGAGCGAGGTCAGCGCCCGGGATTGGCAGGCGCGCGGGGGCGGAACCGGTGGCGATGAAGATGCGGTCGGCCCGGAGTTCGGAGCCGTTGACTTCCACGCGACTGCCGGGGAGGAGACGCGCGTCGCCGTGGATGTATTCCACGCCGGCGAGAAGGCCGCGGACGCCCTCCCGGAGCTCCTGCACGACCTCACGTGCCTTGGCGGCGGCTTCGGGCCATGGGGCGGAGCCGGACGCGCAGAAGGTCTTAGTGGGGATGCATCCGCGGTTGAGACATGTGCCACCGGGTTCGTCGCGCTCGATGACGGCAGTGCGGAGACCGCCGGCGGCGAGGGCCTCGGCGAGGGAATACCCGCCGGGGCCTGCGCCGATTACGATAGCGTCATAGTGCATTGTCGGAGAGGTCATTGTAAGTAACCTTGGGGTGGAGGGCTGCCTCGTTCTCGTCGGGGTGCCGGACGGGTGTCGAGAGCGGTGCCGACTTGAGTGTTTCGGGGTCTTCCTTGGCCTCGCGTGCGATTTCGCGCATTGCGGCGATGAAAGAATCGAGGGTCTCGCGGCTTTCGGTCTCTGTCGGCTCGATCATCAGCGACTCGTGGAAGAGCAGGGGGAAGTAGATTGTCGGGGCATGGAAGCCCATGTCGAGCAGACGCTTGGCGACGTTCATTGTTGTACAGCCGGTGGACTTGTCGCGGAGGCCGTCGAAGACGAACTCATGCTTGCAGGGACCGGGGACGGGGAGCTCGTAGAGGTCGGCGAGCGAGTTCATCACATAGTTGGCGTTGAGGCATGCGAGGGGGCCGACGAGTTCGATGTCCTTGCCCATCGAGAGGATGTAGGCGAGGGCCTTGACGTAGACGGCGAAGTTTCCGAGCCATGCGCTGACGCGTCCGAGGGGGTCGAGGTCTATACGCTGACGGGCCGTCTCTTTGTCGGAGTCGAGGACCGAGAACGAACCGTCGGGATTGCGGACGACCTTCGGCAGGGGCAGGAATTTCTCGAGGCCGGCGCGGACGCCGACGGGCCCGGCACCGGGACCGCCGCCGCCGTGGGGCGTGGAGAAGGTCTTGTGGAGGTTGATGTGCATGACGTCGAAACCCATGTCGCCGGGGCGGGCGACGCCGAGCATGGCGTTGAGGTTGGCGCCGTCGTAGTACATCAGGGCGCCGCATTCATGGACGGCCCCGGCAATCTCGGGAATGTTCTTCTCGAACATTCCGATTGTGTTGGGGTTAGTCATCATCACGGCGGCTACGTCGGGCCCGAGCTTGGAGCGGAGGTCGGCTGTGTCGACCGTTCCGTCTTGGAGACTGCGGCACTCGACAACCTCATATCCGGCTATGGCCGCGGAGGCGGGGTTGGTTCCGTGGGCAGAGTCGGGGACTATGACCTTCCGGCGGACGGCGCCCTCGCCGCGTGACGCGTGGTAGGTGCGGATGACCATGAGGCCGGTGAGCTCGCCGTGGGCACCCGCGAAGGGGTTGAGGGTGAATTCGGCCATACCTCCGATTTCGGCGAGGAGCGACTGGAGGCGCCAGTAGATTTCAAGGGCACCCTGAACGGTGGACGCGGGTTGGGCGGGATGTAGCTGACCGATTCCGGCCCCGGCGACGGCGGCCTCGTTGATTTTGGGATTGTACTTCATCGTACAGGAACCCAGAGGGTAGAAACCGGTGTCGACGCCGAAGTTGTTGGTCGAGGAGTTGGTGTAGTGGCGGACGACGGTGGGTTCGTCGACCTCGGGGAGGTCGAGAGGAGACTTTCGGGCGAGACCGGCGGGAACTTCGTAGGGGCTGCCGGCGGTGTATGCGGGGAGTCTGTGTCCTTTCCTGTCGGGACACGTGTGCTCGAAAATAAGCTTGGAATAGAGTTTCGTGTTCATAAGGCGGAGAGGGTGTTTACGTAGTTGTCGACATCGGCCGGGGTGCACAATTCCGTTGCGCAGACGAGCAGTTCCTTTTCTCCGAGGGCTTTTCCTGCAAGAAAACCTTTTTGGATGCCGGCTTCGATGATTTTATCCGCGGAGAGGGGCTCGAGGACTTCGAGGAGGCATTCGTTGAGCCACGTGCGGCCGGGATATTTTTCCTTGACTTTCCCGGTGGCGCAGAGCCGGGAGACGAGGTCGTGTGCGGCGCGGGCTCCGGCCTCGTTGACCTCGCGCAGGCCTTCGGGGCCGAGGAGCGATAGGTAGACTGCGGCGTGGAGGGTCATGATGCCCTGATTGGAGCAGATATTGGATGTGGCTTTCTGGCGGCGTATGTGCTGTTCGCGGGCCTGAAGTGTGAGGACGAAAACGCGCTGGCCGAGGGCGTCGGTGGTGGCACCGACAATGCGCCCGGGGAGCTTGCGCATGAGCGCGCGGCGGCAGGCGAGGTATCCGAGGCCGGGACCGCCGTAGTTGAGGGGTATTCCGAGGCTCTGGGCCTCTCCGCAGGCGATGTCTGCGCCCCACTCGCCCTGACTGCGGAGGACGCCGAGGGTCGAGGCGTGGGTGTTGATGACGAGGAGGGCCTTTGCGGCATGGACTTCGTCGGCGAGACCGTCAAAATCCTCGAGGATTCCGAAGCGGTTGGGGGTGGCGAGGATTACAGCGGCCACGTCGCCGGCTCCGAGCTGTTCGCGGAGGGCCTCGCGGTCAGTGACGCCTTCGTGCTCGTTGACGATTTCGATAATGATGCCATGCCCCTCGGCGTATGTCGCGAGCACTTCGGCGACGCGTTGTGGGAGGGTTGCACTGACGAGGACGCGCTTGCGCTTCTTAGCGGCGGCGACGGCCATAATCATGGCCTCGGCGGTGGCTGTCGCGCCGTCGTACATGGATGCGTTTGCCACGTCCATCCCGGTGAGGGAGGCAATCATCGACTGGTATTCGAAGATGTACTGGAGTGTGCCCTGGGAAATTTCGGGCTGGTAGGGGGTGTAGGCGGTGTAGAACTCGGAGCGCGCGACGATGGCTCCGACGGCTGCGGGACAGTAGTGGCTGTACCAGCCGTCGCCGGCGAAGCAGACGAGCTCGCGGTTCCTGCGGGCGAGCCCGCGGAAATAGCGGCTGACGCCGGCCTCGGACTCGGGTGCGGGGAGGTTGTAGCCCCTGGAGCGGAGTGCCGGGGGCACGTCGGCGAAGAGGTCGTCGAGCGACCGGGCGCCGCACCGCTCCAGCATCTCCCGGATATCCGCCGCGGTGTGAGGAAGATAGGGATTCATGGCTGGGCTTACTTGCAGTGTTCGGCGAGGTATGTGTCCTCGTCGATGAGGGCGTCGAGTTCGGCGGGGTCGGCGATGGAGACCTTGATGATCCAGTTAGCCATGGGGTCGGCGTTGATGAGGGTGGGGTCCTCCTCAAGTGCTTCGTTCACGGCGAGGACTTCGCCGGAGACGGGAGAGAAGAGGTCGCTGGCGGCCTTACGGCTCTCGATGGCGCCGAATTCTTCGCCGGCGGTGACTTCGTCGCCTTCCTCGGGCATGTCGACGTATGTTACAACTCCGAGTTCCTTTGCGGCGAAGGGGGAGATGCCGATGTAGCCTTCGTTTCCTTCAACGCGGATGTATTCGTGGGTGGGGAGATACTTTATCATGACTTCAGTTTTTTGTGTGGGGGTGAGGTTAGTGAGATTATTTTTTATAACGGGTGGTGTAGAAGCGTTTTTTCACGACAGTTGCGGGGAAAGTCTTGCGGCGGATGCGGACCTGAAGGGGCGTTCCGAGAGCCGCGAAACTGGCATCGACAAGAGCCATCGCGAGGTTTCGGCCGAGGGTGAGGGAGCGGTAGCCGGTGGTGATTTCGCCGACTTTGTTTCCTTCGGCATCAAGGACTTCGAAGCCGTGGCGGGCTGTGGCGGGGGAGTCAATCTCGAGGCCGACGACTTTCTTTTCCGGGCCTTCGGCCTTCTGTGCGGCGAGGACTTCGGATCCGATGAAGCCTTCGGGCTTGTCGAGTTTCACGAACATGCCGAGGCCGCTCTCGACGGGCGAAATCTCGGCGGAGAGTTCGTCGCCGTAGAGGGGCAGTCCGGCCTCGAAGCGGAGGGTGTCGCGGCAACCGAGGCCGCAGGGCTGGACGCCTGACTGGATGAGGGCGTCCCAGAGCTCGACGATGCGCTCGGGGGTGTCGTAGACTTCGAAGCCGTCCTCGCCGGTGTAGCCTGTACGGCTGATTACAACGGGGAGAGTGGCTCCTTCGGCGTCGAAGAGCTCGAAGCAGTAGAATCCCATAGAGGAGAGGTCGACGCCCACCACCGCGGAGAGAATGCGCTCGGCGTCGGGGCCCTGGATGGCGAGCTCGCCGTAAGCGTCGCAGAGGTCGGTGATGCCGACGTCGAATCCTTCGGCGCAGTCGACAATCCACTTTATGTCCTTGGATATGTTCGCGGCGTTGATCACGAGGAGATAGCAGTCGGAGCCTACCTTATAGACAAGGAGGTCGTCTACGGTGCCTCCGTCGGGGTAGGTCATCATTCCGTAGAGAATCTGTCCGTCGGCGATAGTGCGGACGTCGTTGGTGAAGATGCGGTTGACGAAGCGCTCGGCGTCGGGGCCTTCGATGAGGAGTTCGCCCATGTGGCTGACGTCGAAAACGCCGACGGCAGTGCGGACGGCGGTGTGTTCGGCATCGAGGCCCGCGGGGTATTCGATGGGCATGTCGAAACCGGCAAAGGGCGCCATTTTCGCGCCGAGAGCGGTGTGGCGGCCGTGGAGGCAGGTTTTTTTTACAGTGGAGTTTTCCATGCGAGTGTGGTGGGGAGTATAGGTGTTGTTTAAGGTTCTTGAGAAAAAAGTTCGCGCAGGGTCTCGGCGTCGAGTCCTTCGATGTATTTGCCGGGGTCGAGTTGCGGTGCTTTGGAGGGGATTTCGGCAGGAGTCAGTCCCCGGAGCGCGGCGCAGAGCCTGTCGAGGTCGCCGGAGGGCATGAAGTCGCCGAGGAAGCGCACGGAGCTTATCCGGCCGTCAGGTGTGAGTCCGTACTCCGCGGCGATTTCGCCGGTTCTGGGAGTGCGGAGTCGGTGTAGGGCGCCTGGGCGCTCGTCAGCGCGGAGGAAACGCGGGTCGTAGTATTCTTTTTCGATTTTTTCGACTTCCAGAACCTGAGCGGGGGTGAGGGTGCGGTCGCTGTCGCTGTCGCAGATTATTGCGGCGAGTCGGTCGGCGAATTCTTCCGGGGCAAGGTCGATGCCTTCGTCGTGGAGGGAAGAGATTCGGGCCTGAACGGAGCGGACGCCCTTGGTCTCGAGTTTGGCGCGTGAGGGCGTGAGGGCTGAGACGAGTTCGGGGGAGGGAAGGCGGAGGAGCATTGTGGAATGTGCGATTGCCATGCGGGGCTTGGCGTAGAAAGCGCCTCCGCTGACCTTACGGCCGCGAATGCAGATGTCGTTTCGTCCTGTGGCTTCGGCGGGGAGGCCCATGTGACGGAGGGCGTCGGCGAGGATGGCGGACCAGCGTGCGAAGATTTCGGAGACGGAGCCGGTTCCGCGCCCGGAGAGATAGCTGAGCATGACATTGTTGCCGTCGGAGACAACCGCTCCGCCACCGCTGCGGCGGCGCACGACGTCGATTCCGAGCTCGCGGCAACGCGGCAAGTCGACTTCAAGGGGCATGGACTGGTTGCGGCCGCAGATGATAGTGGGTCCGGCGGGCTGCCAGCTGAAAAAATACTCGTCGGCGGGGCTCAGGGAGTCGGCTGCCCATTCTTCCAAGGCGAGGAAAAAGGGGAGGCGCCGGGGGGCAAGAGGCTGGGGGAGGCGGAGTCGTATCATTTCGCCTCAAATTTACAAAAATTTTCGCTTAAAACGAATGGAAGAGGAAATTTTTTACTTTTCGGGGCGGAGATTGACGCGCGACTGCCCTCCGGGGCCCAGAATTCCACTCAACTGCCCTCCGGACGGGCGGCGGAGGGGCTTTCAGCTGTTTCTTCCGGGGAGGAGTTCGAAGGTGTCGGTGTAGATTTCGGTTATGTTGCGGCGGATTGCGGCGGAGTCTTCCCAGTAGCGGGTGCGGATCCGGCCTTCGACGAGGAGGCGCGAGCCTTTGCGGATGTAGCGTTCGGCAAATTCGGCGGCGGGGCCGTGCATGACGATGTTGTGCCATTCGGTAATCTCGATGCCTCCGGCCTGTCGCTCGGATGTGGCGAGGGGGAACTCGGCGATGGCTGTTCCCGAGGACATGCGCATGCGTGGGTCGCGTCCCACGAAACCGAGGAGAATTGCCTTGTTCATGGCTTGTATGAGGCGAGGACGGCCTTGATGAGTGCTGAGGAAAAACCTTCGAAGTCGAGGGTGTCGACGCCTTTGACGGTGAGTCCGCCGGGGGTGCATACCTTGTCGATTTCGGCCTCGGGGTGGGTGTGGGCGTCGGCGAGGAGGGCGCAGGCTCCGCGGAGGGTCTGGAGGGTGTAGCGGCAGGCGTCGGCGGATTCGAGTCCCATTGTCACGCCGGCCTGCATTGACGCCCGAATATATCTGAGGGCGTATGCGATTCCGCAGGAAGCGAGGGCTGTGACGGCGCCCATCTCGCTTTCGGGGATGAGGGCGGCGTCGCCCATTGACCGGAAGAGGCTGACGACTTCGGAAGCGGCGGAGGCGGCAGAGTCAGGGGCGCAGACGAAGGTCATGGACTCACCGCGGGTTATGCCTATATTGGGCATAATGCGGAGCACGGGGCGGCCGGGGAGAACCTCAGCGAGCATTTCGAGGGAAGTGAATGGCGAGAGGGAAGCGATAGCGGCGGAGTCGGGTGCGAAGTCGCGGAGCCGGGGAAGGGTGGCCTTCAGGGGCTCGAAGGGGAGGGCGAGGATTATGAGAGCGGGCGCGGCGGCGAGGGCCTCGGGGAGGTCGGTAGTTGTGGTGATATGCTCTGTTCCGGCGAATTTTGCGAGGCGGCCTTCGGAGCGGTTACAGACGCAGACGGGCCGGCCTGCGCGGGCGAGACCGCGGGCGATGGCGGAGCCCATGGCCCCGGCGCCGATGATGAGAATGGAGGGGTTGTTCATTGCGGTAGAGGTAGCCGTATGAACAATAAGGACGCACGAGCCGTGCGTCCCTACAGTTCGATGGGTTGAGGCCCGTGGAGGGACTTATTTCTTTTTCTTGTCGTCGGCAGGAGCTGCAGCGGGCTTATAGCGCTCGTTGAGACCCTTGACTACTTCTTCGGTGATGTTGAGCTTGGGGTTAAAGTATACGCCGCTTTCGCGGAAGAGGATAGCGTCGTAACCGCGGGAAGCGTTGTACTGCTCGATGAAGCTGTTGATGGAGTCGGTGAGGCGGCGCTGCTGGATGTTGATTTCGTTGGAAACGCGCTCCTGCTGTGCGCTGAGGTAGCGAGCGGCCTCGTTCTGCTTCTTGTTGAAGTTGTTGACGTCGGACTCGAAGGACTGCTGGGAGAGGTAGATGTTGTTCTCCTGCTTGCGCTGTATTTCGGCACCGAGAGTCTGGATTTCCTGCTGTTTCTGGCGCTCCTGCTGCTGGTACTGAACCATGAGCTTCTGAGAGGAAGCGGCGATTTCCTGAGCGAGGGTGTACTGCGAAAGGAGTGAATCGTAGTCGATGTAGCGGATGTTGATGCTCGTCACGGCGGCGGCATCGCCGTCAGTGGGGGCGTTGGCGGGAGCGGGAGCAGAAGCCTTGTCGGTGCATGCGGCGGCTCCGATAGCGAGCGCGGCGATGAGCGCTCTTGCGGTGATGTTTTTTTTAGTCATTACCTTCGATTGGTGTCAGGTGTGTGTTTGGAATTTTTTCTTGCGCGGTTCATAATTTCATGGGCGTGTGCCTGCGGAAAGCGACCGCCCTTCACAAAAAAAACTTTCACGCCCAAAAGCAATACTCCGGCAAGCAATAGGATTACGGTCAGAACTACGGTCTTCATGGCGTGGCTTCAGTCTTTTTGCACCGCAAATATAGGAAAGAAAATGCGATTTTTTTCCTCATCTAAAATTTATTTTGTAATTTAGAGGGCGAAAAGCTTTGAATTTAACATCTTTTCTATTTAAGCAAACTTTATTAATCACCGCAAACCCCGAAACAGCAACATTTAAATCCTCTTAAGCCATATGACTATCAAAGATCTCAAGCCGGCACTTGTGTTCTCGATCTTCGACCAGATCAACCAGGTGCCCCGTCCCTCCAAAAAGGAAGGCAAAATCCGCAAGTTCCTCCTCGACTTCGCCGCCGAGCACGGCATCGAGGCCAAGACAGACGAGATAGGCAACGTAGCGATGTTCAAGCCGGCCACGCCGGGCAAGGAACAGGCTCCCTGCGTGGTCCTTCAGGCCCATATGGACATGGTCTGCGAGAGCAACGACAAGAACTTCGACTTCGAGAACTCGCCAATCAAGACGGTTGTCGACGGCGACTGGCTTCGCGCTGAAGGCACGACGCTCGGCGCCGACAACGGCATCGGTATGGCGGCCGCGCTGGCCGTGATGGTTGACAAGGAGCTCGTCCACGGCCCGGTGGAGGCACTCTTCACCGTCGACGAGGAGACGGGCCTGACGGGCGCCAACAATATCGGCGACGGCATGATCAAGGGCTCCATTCTCCTGAATCTCGACTCCGAGGACGACGCCGAAATCTTCATCGGCTGTGCCGGCGGCGTCGACACGACCTGCACCTTCAAGTACAAGCGCTCCTTCGCTCCCACGGACTTCCACTACTTCAAGTTCAATGTCGAGAAGGGCCTCGGCGGTCACTCAGGCGGCGACATCCACCTCGGCCGCGCCAACGCCAACAAGCTCGTGGCCCGCTTTCTTTTCGGTCTTAGCCTCGAGCACGAAATCTGCGTCTGCGAAATCGACGGCGGCAATCTCCGCAACGCCATCCCCCGCGCCGCACACGTGGTGTTCGGCGTCCACACCTCGAGCAAGGAGAAGGTAGTGGCCGCGTTCAACAAGTTCGCCGCCGATGTCGAGAACGAGTACAAAGGACTGGAGCCGACACTCGAGCTTGACCTCTCGAGCATCGAGCGCCCGGAATACTGCATCGACTCCGACACGTGCATCCACCTTATCGAGGCGCTCTACAGCGCTCCCCACGGAGTAATCTCCATGAGCCGCGAGCTCGAAGGCCTCGTCGAGACTTCGACGAACCTCGCATCCGTGAAGATGCCCGCTCCCGACGAAATCCTCGTGACGACGAGCCAGCGCTCGTCGGTAGAATCGCGTAAGTGGGACATCGCCCGTCAGGTAGAGGCTCTCTTCAAGCTCGCCGGCGCGAAGGTGACCCACGGAGACGGCTATCCCGGCTGGGCTCCCAACATGGACTCCACAATCATGCGTCTGGCTTCCGACGCCTACGAGGAGCTCTACGGCATCAAGCCGGCGGTGAAGGCAATCCATGCCGGCCTCGAGTGCGGACTTTTCCTCGAGAAATATCCCCATCTCGACATGGTGTCCTTCGGCCCGACCCTTCAGGGCGTCCACTCCCCGAGCGAGCGGATGTACATTCCCGCGGTAGAGCGCTTCTGGGGCCAGCTCACGCGCACACTTGAAAAGGTGTCGGACCTCAAGGCCTGACATCCGGCTAACCACAGCGTCCGTTCCTGCAGGGATGCCCTGCGGGAACGGACGGGTCTGTGTCTCTCCGTTCTTCACATAAAACATCTCTCCCCCATGAAACACCCGCTCAGGACCTCGCTGTCAGCCCTTCTCTCGGCTTGCGTGCTTTTATCCTGCCATGCGTCGGCACCAAAGATGGTGACCGGCGGCATCGCCTTCGACGACGAACCCGACAACGGCGCGGGAGTCGACGACTTCGGGCGCCCGTACATAATAATAGAAGGCGACACCGTCCATGCCGCCTATCTTCCCGGCGTCTTCCCCAAGAAACTCAGGCCGCTCGACAATTCGGACTATATACTGATGGGCGAGGAGCTGGGAGTCGAGCCCGCGGCAATCAAGGCTGTTGTAAGCATCGAGGCCGGGGGCACGCACCGCGGATTCTATGAGGTGGGCAAGCCGGTAATCAATTTCGACCTGACGGTGTTCCGGACGATGGCGGCCCGGCGGGGGATAAACCTGTCGAAGTACTCGAAATCGCACAGCGTGATTTTCAACCGCCCGAATGTGGCGAAGTACGGGTCATGGCAGAAAGGCCAGCAGGCGCGCCTCGACGCGGCGATGACGATAGACTCGATTGCGGCGATTCACGGCACGTTCTGGGGTATGTTCCAGATCGGAGGCTTCAACTGGAAGAGGTGCGGGGCGGAGTCGCCTCAGGATTTTGTCGAGCGCATGTCCTATTCCGAACAGGACCAGCTGAGGATGTTCGCGGAGTTCATCCGCAATTCGGGACTTCTGAACGCTCTGCGCAAAAAGGACTGGCGAGCTTTCGCGAAGGGCTACAACGGACCCTCCTATGCCTCGCGCGGATACCACACGAAGCTCGAGCGGGCCTATAACAAGTTCAAAAAGGAATTAAAATAAATCTTAAACGGCACATTGATTCTATCCTACTGGTTTTCCCGTCATTTGCAGCTGCGCAACGGTTCGGGCGCCGACGCCGGGGCCGTCATAGCGGTCGTGGGCGTCGCTCTCGCGCTGATTGTTCTGGAGCTTTGTGTGGCCATTACCCTGGGCTTCAAGGACGAAATCCGGCGGAAGCTCATGGGCTTTGACGCCCAGGTGACGGTTCTGCCTGTGTACGACCCCTATTCCAGGTCGCTCGAACAGTGGCTGGAGGCCACTCCGGAACTTCTCGGCATTGTGCGTGAGCAGATTCCGGAAGGGAAGGTGCGGCTCTCGATGCGTCAGCCGGCCATCATCAAGACCAACAGCGACTTTCAGGGCATCATCCTCCACGCCCAGCGGCCGGCGGGGGCTAATCCTGACTCAGCCTTCACCTTCGAGCGGGGTAATATACGCGCGGGGATATGGCCGGATTTCTCGGACACGGCCCATGTGAACGACATCGTCATCTCGCGGCCCATGGCCGACAAGCTGAGGGTGGGCCTCGGCGACAAGCTCTATTCCAACTTCTTCATCGACTCGGACATCAAGGCCCGGCGGCACACGGTGACGGGCATCTATGAATCGTACTTCGGGGAATACGACGAGAATGTGGCCTACGTCTCGCCCGAGCTTCTCAGGCGCGTGGCGTGCCGCGACTCTTCGGCGGCTATGAGGGTTGACATCCGGGGGCTGGCGCTCGACGACATCGAGGCTTCGGCCCAGCGGCTTTTCGCGGCGCTCGAGACGGCCGCGGCCGAAGGGCGGCTGCCGGGAGTCTTCTCCGTTACCACGGTCGAGCGGGCTGACGCGGTGTACTTCAACTGGCTCTCGCTCCTTGACACGAATGTGGTGGTGATATTTGTGCTGATGCTCTTTGTGGCGGGCTTCACGCTTGTGTCGAGCCTGTTCATACTCATTCTGGAGCACATTCCTGACATAGGCATCCTCCGTGCGCTCGGCGCGGGGAAGGGAATGGTGTCGAATGTGTTCGTGTGGATGGCGCTGCGGCTCGTGGGGCTGGGACTTATTATCGGCAACGCCGTGGGGCTTACGCTGATTCTGGCGCAGGCGCGCTATCATTTCCTGCCGCTCGACCCTCAGATGTACTATCTCGCTTTCGTGCCTGTGCGGACGGCGTGGGGGGCATTCGCGCTGCTGAACGTCGGCGTTGTCGCCGTGGCGTGGCTCATCCTCATTCTCCCTGCGCGACTGGCCTCAAGAATCGACCCTGCGAAAACCATGCAATACGAATAATTGTTAATCCAATGTATTCGGCCCACTTTTTGCAGTGCCGTTTGTTTTAATTTCATTAATTTTGCAACAAGCATACACCCGAAACCCCAAATATGATTGAAACCGACCGTTTGCAACAGTTGATTATCGAAGGAATCCAGGAGCGGAAGGGCCGCGGCATCAGTGTCGTGGACCTCTCGCACATCGACTCGGCCTCCGCCCGCAAGTTCATCATCGCCGAAGGCACATCCCGCCAGCAGGTAAGCTCGATAGCCGAAAGCGTCGGCGACTACGTGCGCATCCACGGCGACGAAAAGCCTTTCAACGCCGACGGCGCCGACGGCGACGAATGGATAGTGCTCGACTATGGCGACATCTGGGTGCACGTCTTCACCCGCGAGGCCCGGCAGTACTACAAGCTCGAGGACCTCTGGAGCGATGCCCGCATAACCGAAATCCCTGACCTCGACTAATCCCCAAGCATTCACCGCATTATGGCTCAGAATAACAATCCCCTCCAGGGACCGCCGAAACCTTTCAAGATGAGGTTTAGCATCTGGTGGATGTACGCCATCATTTTCGCCGTCATCTTCGGTATCGTATATCTCGACCGGAACGAAGTGTCCAAAGAGGTGTCCTTCACGGAGTTCTGCTCTTTCGTCGAGCGCGACCACGGCATCTCCAAGATTATCATCAACACCGACGGCAAGACGGCTCAGGGTCTTCTGACCGACTCGCTTGCCCGCAAGGTGTTCAAAAACACGAATTTCTCCGAAAAGGGGAGCGCTTCCAACGCCTACGTCATCACCAACATCTCCTCGGCCGACGACCTCACGCGCCGCATCGACCAGTGGAGACAGGACGGCGCCTTCAAGGGCAGCGTGGATTATGAGAAGGCCAGCCCATACGGCAACATCTTCATTAATTTCCTGCCCTTCATACTTCTTATAGGCTTCTGGATATGGATGATGAGGCGCATGAGCGGAGGCCCCGGCGGTCCCGGGGGAGGCGGCGTCTTCTCCGTCGGCAAGTCCAAGGCAATGCTCTTCGACAAGGATAACGCCGACAACAAGGTGACTTTCAAGGACGTGGCCGGCCTCTCGGAGGCCAAGACAGAAATCGAGGAAATCGTCCAGTTCCTCAAGAAGCCCGAGCGCTATACGGCTCTCGGCGGAAAGATACCTAAGGGCGCCCTCCTTGTAGGCCCTCCCGGAACGGGCAAGACCCTCCTGGCGAAGGCCGTGGCCGGCGAGGCCAATGTACCCTTCTTCTCCATGAGCGGCTCGGACTTTGTCGAGATGTTCGTGGGCGTGGGCGCCTCGCGTGTCCGCGATCTCTTCCGGCAGGCGAAGGAGAAGTCGCCCTGCATTGTGTTCATCGATGAAATCGACGCTGTTGGCCGCGCCCGCGGACGCAACGCCGGAATGGGAGGCAACGACGAGCGCGAGAACACCCTCAACCAGCTTCTTACCGAGATGGACGGCTTCGGCAGCAACAGCGGCGTCATCATTCTCGCCGCCACGAACCGCGCCGACATCCTCGACAAGGCCCTGATGCGCGCCGGTCGCTTCGACCGCCAGATATACGTCGACCTTCCTGACCTCCCCGACCGCGTGGAGATTTTTAAAGTGCATCTCCGCAAGGTGAAGACCGCACCCGACCTCGACATCGAGCTTCTGGCACGCCAGACGCCGGGATTCTCCGGCGCGGACATCGCCAACGTCTGCAACGAGGCCGCGCTCATTGCCGCCCGCCACGACAAGTCCGTAGTATCCAAGGAAGATTTCTCGGCCGCCGTCGACCGCATCATCGGAGGCCTCGAAAAACGTTCAAAAATAACAACCGCCGCGGAGAAAAAGGCCATCGCGGTCCACGAGGCCGGGCATGCCACCGTGTCGTGGCATCTCCAGTATGCCAATCCGCTCGTGAAAGTGACAATCGTCCCGCGCGGAAAGGCTCTCGGTGCGGCCTGGTATCTCCCCGAGGAGCGTCAGATTGTGCCCTCGCAGGTGCTTCTCGATGAAATCTGCGCCACTCTCGGCGGACGCGCCGCCGAAGAGCTCTTCCTCGGCCATATCTCCACAGGAGCCGCCAACGACCTTGAGCGCGTGACAAAGCAGGCCTATGCCATGGTGGTCTACTACGGCATGAGCGACAAGATGCCCAACCTCAGCTACTACGACTCCACTGGCCAGGACATGGGCTTCAGCAAGCCCTACAGCGACGAGCGCGCCCAGGTTATCGACCAGGAAGTGTCGCGCATCATAGCCGAGCAGTACGAGCGCGCGAAGGACATCCTCCGCAAACATGCAGAAGGCCACGGACGCCTCGCCGACACGCTCGTAACGCGTGAGGTTATCTACACCGAGGACGTCAAGAACATTTTCGGCCCGCGGCCCTGGACCTCCCGCACCGACGAGCTCTTCGGAAAGAAGGCCGACGACCCCGCCTCCCAGGCTTCGGAGCCCTCCGAGCCCTCGGGGCAGACTCCTCCGCCCATCGACGTCGAAGCTACGGAAGTGAAGCCGGAGACCGATTCCGACTCCAAATGATGAAGCCTCTATTCAGACAGGCTCAGGACACGGACCTCCCCGCCGTGGCGGATATTCTCGCGAAAGCCGTGGAGACGATGCTCGCCGAAGGCAAAAGGCAGTGGACGCGGGAATATCCCAACGCCACTCATGTCCGGGCGGACATCGCTGCCGGGACGGCCTTTGTGCTCGAGAGCGAGGGTCGGGTCGTAGGGTATGCCGCCGTGGTTCTTGACGGAGAACCCGCCTACGCGGACATCGACGGGGAATGGCAGGGCGAGGGCCCTTACGTTGCGGCACACCGCTTTGCGGTCCTGCGCGAGGAGAAACGCCGGGGACTCGGACTTGCCCTGCTCTCTGCCATTGAGGAATATGGCCGCGGGAAGGGCGCCGTGAGCTTCCGCATAGACACCAACTACGACAACACGGCCATGCTCGGACTCCTCCGCAAAGCCGGTTTTGGCTTCCGCGGCGAAGTCCGCTATCCTCAGGGAAAGCGCCTGGCCTTCGAAAAACTACTCTGACCTATCGCGCCCGCAGGCGGCTCATTTGCCCTTGCGGGCCTTTAGAGCCGGTTCAATAATATCTGTTAAGCGCAGGGTCGCATAGCATGGAGTGATTTTAGGCTCGCGAAGAGGGAGTGTACTGGATGTACACGACCGATGAGCGGGACGAAAAGCGCCCATGATATGCGAGCCGTCACATTCTTTTATTACTGACATCAGCCATATCTTCATCAGATATGTGATGCGTTTGAATTACTACGGCATATATAGGTAAAAATCAAATTCAGTCATATAGAAAAAACACATACTCTGTTTAAGCTCCTGATAAAGCTAAAGTTACCTTCTTCCGGCCACTCGTTGGCGCTTTTGTCCGTGCCTCTCAGTCGCGATGGAGCCCCATCGCTCTTTCAAGGCCCGAACAAAATCACTCAACGATTGACCGCCCTGCGCTTAACGGATATTGTTGAACCGGCTCTTAATTATATCCGCGAAGGATTTGGGGAGGCGGACATTGTAGAGGTCGAGGGCCTCGGCGAAGAGCGGGGCGATTTCCTCGTCGGTGAACCCGGCGATGCCGCAGCCAATCCGAGTCACCCAGAAAGTGGTCTGGTCCCATTCGCGGGCCAGGGCGATGAACTCGTCGACATAAGGCTTTATCGTCTCGACTCCGCCCTGCATCGTCGGGATGGCATAGGACTGCCCCTGCATTCCCACCCCCTGGCCCATCACAGCGCCGAAGCGCTCGCGGGCCACACGCGCCGCACCTCCGGCATGATTCCCGGCCAGATTGCTGCCGAACACAAACACCTCGTCAGGCCCCAGCGAAGTAATATTTTCAGGAGTATATACGCACATAATTGTCTTGTTTTTATCAGGTGAATTGTATTGATACCGGACAAAGGTACGAAAAATGGCGCTCATCGGATAGCGAATAAGAGTTTTTTACGAAAAAAACGCTTCTCTGCCAATTTTGGCAGTGGAATGTCGTATCTTTGCAGTCGAAAATTTATTCAACATGAAACTGCTTCATCTTTCCGACACCCACGGCAGCCACCGGCGCCATTAAATAGATATAGATATGAACACAGAAATGTTTTCTTGGAACGGATACTCCGTTCACGGCGATGTCAAGGAACTTGACGCCATTATGGAAACGCATGACCCAATCAATCTTGACAAGGATGATATCGTAAGCGTGCTTTCGTCTGAGGGTGAGAACTGGGTAACGGCAGCGTCCCACGCCAGAATTGACGAGGCCTACAGTAAGGCAGTTCTTAGCTTGCCATTCACTATCGATAAAATCCACAAGGTGCTGATTGGTTTCCGTTTCGGACTCAAGAAGCCGAGCATGGCGGACATGTCAAAGGTCACTTTTGCAATCTCTAAGCTCACCAAAGGCGTCGAAATCAAATGGGGAATGTCAAGCGACGAGACACTCGGAGAAACCTTCAAAGTGGTTTTGCTTGTGTCAGCGAAAAGTTAATTGCGCTGTTTTGACATCACCAAAATTGAGTGTGCTTTTGGGTGAAAACATGTTCAGACCGACCTCCAGCACAACTGGCGTAAGTGCACCTCACAGTACCTGGAACTTCCTAAATTCGCCTGCTGACAGCGGGCGAATTGTTCGTTAAACCGCTGATCTATCGAATATTTATGGTGACTTTGCAACTGTAAAGGCAACCTTTATGGAATAAAACGAAAATATACTCGAACCTGTCAATGGCGGTAACAGTACTCCATTGCTGCCTATTGAGAGTCTCATTCATGTAATTTGAGGCCAACAGGTAATGCTGGACAGCGATTTGGCCCGATTGTATGGAATGGAAACTCGTGTCCTAAACCAAGCCGTAAAGCGTAATATTGAGAGATTTCCCGAAGATTTCATGTTCCAACTTAGCAAAGAGGAATCTCAGAACTTGATATCACAAATTGCGACATCAAGTTCAAGATCACAAAATGTGACCTTGAACGTTGAGAGAGGAAAGAATATTAAGTATATGCCTTATGCGTTCACTGAAAATGGGGTTGCTATGCTAAGTAGTGTTCTTCGATCCAAAACAGCTATCGAAGTGAACATCCGCATTATGAGGGCTTTTACTGCCATGCGTAGTTTCCTGATGAGTAATGCGCATATGTTCAAAAGGCTTGAAACCATAGAGCATAATTACTTAGGGATATTCAGAAAATATCCAACTAATTGTTTGCCAGAGTCATAGATATTTTG
>CABUIC010000016.1 GCA_902491515.1 uncultured Porphyromonadaceae bacterium | reverse complement strand
CAAAATATCTATGACTCTGGCAAACAATTAGTTGGATATTTTCTGAATATCCCTAATTAACTTTGCAACACAGAACTTGATTCAAGGACCTATCCAAAGACCCTTATATCATCAACCTTAAATATTTATCCTTAAAAAACAATCCAATGAAGAAATTTTACTTTCTCATGATGGCACTTCTCGTGTCCCTCGGAGCAAGTGCCATTGACTATCAGCTCATCGGCAACTTGAACAGTTGGAACACATCTGATGCCAGCACCAAATTCACTGCAGTAGGCGACGGCACTTACACCCTTACCGTCGGAAAGCTTGTTTCCGGCTTCAAGGTTAAGAGCTTCCAGGCTGGCTGGAATGACACCTACAACTGGGGCGCACCTAAAGGAGCTACCCAAATCACCGTCGGCACAGCCATGAATCTTGTAGTCGGAAACACCGGCCAAGACATTACCGTTGCCGCTCCCATTGAAAATGCAACTCTCATTTTCAATCCTTCCGTTCCCTCCCTCCTCATCAAGGGCGAACAGGGCAATCCCGATGATGTAGTTATCTCCTACTGCCTCCACGGCTACTGGGAAGGCGACAACTCCAATTGGAGTGATGTTACCCTCACTGAGAAGGACGGCGTATGGACTGCTTCCAAGGAAATCTCCGCCAAGTGCAACTTCGGCATCAAGCGCCTCGAAGATGGTATTCAGGCCGGTTCCGACAACTGGGTTGCTGCAGCCAATTCCTCTGATGCTGTAGTCGTTCTTAACAAGGACATCGCTTGCAGCTTCTCCGGAACAAACTTCGAAATCGCTGCCGGCACCTACACCTTCGCATTCAACCCCAAAGCCATGACCCTCAAGGTTACCGGTGAAGGTGGCGGCGACGACCCCCAGCCCCAGCCCACCAACCCCTTCCAGCTCCACGGCCAGATAACCGGTAACGTCAACTGGGAAACCATTGACCTCAAGAAAAACGAAACAACAGGCAACTGGGAATACACCGGCTCCTTCGTAGCAGGCAAATTCGGCATCCGCGAAGTCGACGGCTCCGAATATGGCCACTGGATTGGCGGCGGCGCAGCCGAGATCACCGAAGCCGACAAGGCTTACTCCTTCGTTGACGGTGATGACTCCTCCAGCACTCTCGAAGGCAACTTCACCTTCGTCTACAACCCCACCGCAAAAACCGTTACCTTCGTTCCCGCAGGCGATATCGAAGAAGTCATCACCTACGCTCTCCGCGGTACAATCATCGATGGCGAAAACTGGGCCGACGCAGCTCTCACTGAGAAGAACGGCGTATGGGAAGCTACTCTCGATGTTGTTCCCGGCACATTCGGCATCAAGAAGATGATCAACGGCGCTCAAAAAGTTTGGTTCTCCGCCCCCTCCGAAGCCGAAGCTAACGTAGTTGACGCCGGCGTTTACACCGCAGCCGGCATTGGTGGCACCAACTGGGTAAGCACTCTCGAAGGCAAATACATCTTCTCTTTCAACCCCCAAACTGAAGATCTCACAATCTACAAGGACACCGTCGGCATCGAAGCAATCGAAGCTGAGGAAGGTGTAGAAGCTGTTTACTACAACCTCCAGGGCGTACGCGTTGCCAACCCCGAAAACGGCATGTACATCCGCGTTGCAGGCAAGACCGCTTCCAAGGTTTACATCCGCTAATCATTGACCCCTCCATAGGTCCACAAGCCCCCCGGCCAACCCGCCGGGGGGCTTTTTTCTCCCGTTCCTCCTGTTCTCCTGTCTTTATTTATTTGGCATTTCCCGAAATTTTCCGTAAATTTGCGCTGAAATTCGGCCGCAAGGCCCCACCCATAGCTAACTAACTATCTCCCAATATTTAAAAGTTGTTACAACTATGAAAATTGAAAAAATCATCGGTCGTGAAGTCCTTGACTCACGCGGCAACCCCACTGTCGAAGTGGACGTAATCCTCGAATCCGGCGCAAAAGGCCGCGCTTCCGTTCCCTCCGGTGCATCCACCGGCGTAAACGAAGCCCTCGAACTCCGCGACGGCGACAAAGCCCGCTACATGGGCAAAGGCGTCCTCAAGGCTGTGGCTAACGTCAACGGCCCCATCGCCCAGGCCCTCGTAGGCATGAGCGCTCTCGACCAGATTGCCATCGACGAGACAATGCTCGCACTCGACGGCACCGACACAAAGAGCAACCTCGGCGCCAACGCCATCCTCGGCGTTTCCCTCGCCGTTGCCAAGGCTGCTGCCGACTACCTCGACCTTCCCCTCTACAAGTACATCGGCGGCTGCAACACATACGTCCTCCCCGTGCCCATGATGAACATCATCAACGGCGGCGCGCACTCCGACGCTCCCATCTGCTTCCAGGAATTCATGATTCGCCCCATCGGCGCCACATCCTTCCACGAAGGCATCCGCATGGGCACCGAAGTGTTCCACAACCTCAAGAGCGTCCTCAAGGCCCGCGGCCTCTCCACAGCCGTAGGCGACGAAGGCGGCTTCGCTCCCACCCTCGACGGGACCGAAGATGCCCTCAACGTAATTATCCAGGCCATCGAGAAGGCCGGCTACGTACCCGGCCGCGACGTCACAATCGGTCTCGACTGCGCTTCCTCCGAATTCTACAAGGACGGACTCTACGACTACACCTGGAAGCAGGGCCCCAACGCTCCCAAGCTCACCTCCGCCCAGCAGGCCGAATTCCTCAAGGAACTCGTTGAGAAATACCCCATCGACTCCATCGAAGACGGCATGGCCGAAGGCGACTGGGACGGCTGGAAAATCCTCACCGACCTCATCGGCAAGAACTGCCAGCTCGTAGGCGACGACCTCTTCGTCACCAACGTCAAGTACCTCGAAAAGGGCATCGAACTCGGCTGCGCCAACTCCATCCTCGTGAAGGTCAACCAGATCGGCTCCCTCACCGAGACCCTCCGCGCCGTAGAGCTCGCACAGCGCAACGGCTACACCGCCGTCATCTCCCACCGCTCCGGCGAAACCGAGGACGCAACCATCGCCGACATCGCCGTTGCAACCAACGCCGGACAGATCAAGACCGGTTCCGCATCCCGTTCCGACCGTATGGCCAAGTACAACCAGCTCCTCCGCATCGAAGAAGAGCTCGGCGCCGCCGCCCGCTACGGCTACGGCCGCAAATCCAAGCGCGAAGAATAAAAAAGGCCCCTCAGCCTCACTAAAAAAGCCGCCCCCAAGGCGGCTTTTTTTATTCCCAACCCATTGAAAATAAGTAGGGACGCGCCAGTGGCGCGTCCGCCCCGGAAATCCCCGCAAAAATGTATAGCGCGGCCAGCCGGCAGCAAAGCGCCTCGCGCCCTCCGACTTACGCCTACGGGAAAAATAGCCTTGCGTCAGCAAAGTCAGCGGCAGGGGCCAAAGGCCCCGCTCCGCCCCGGCCGAGCCGTCCGAGAAGTCCGAGCCGTCCGAGCCGTCCGAGCTGTCCGAGCCGTCTATTTCTTGAACTTCTCCCTCCTTACCCTCGACATCAGCTCCCGAATCCCGCCATTCTCCTCAAACTGCTTCTGCTGGGCAAGAATCAGCTTCCCGAGCAGAGCCTGGTCCTGACATATCAGCGTTATGCACATATTGCAGAACATCTCGGCGTCCATCGTCTCAGCATATCGCAGAGGATTGTTAAGAAAATCCTCGCTCCGCAGGTATTCCTTCAGCTTCATCTGCCTCTCATAGTCCGCCTCCCATAGCGGCAGATTATTCCTCCGCAGGTAATCGTCATAATCGACCTTCAGCTCCTCAAGCGAAGCCTTCGCCACATTCGTGAGCTTGATTTCAGTCTCCTTCGAAGTCGCCGAAGCCATACTCCCCTCCGCTATGTTCTGCTTCCCCGACCTTGCGGCCTGCTCCATCTGGTCGCAGGTCCGGCTCTTCGACGGCACAAAGCGCCGCACAAAAACCGCCGTAAGGTCAAAAATAGCCTCTGCAAGAACATAAGCCTTCAGCTTCCTGAAGCCCCCGGCCTTCGGTAAAAATCCATTGTCCATGGTAGTAAATTTGCTTGATTTCAAGCAAATTTACCAACTTATCCCCATCCCTCCAAAAAAATCAAAGATTTTTAAAAAAAAAGCAAAATCGCCCTCTCAGACCCCTCAGACATCTCGGACTTCTCAGACCTCTCGGACAAAAAATAGCCGGAGGGCGCGCAGCAAAGCGCCCCGCACCCTCCGGCTTACGCCTCCGGGAAAAATAGCTTTGCGTCAGCAAAGCCGGCGGCAGGGGCCAAAAGGCCCCGCCCCGTCCGAGAAGTCCGAGCCGTCCGAGCTGTCCTCAAATCCTCTCCAGCACTGTCTCCACGAGCTTCCGGATGCCGTCTTTGTAGTTCGGATTCGCTTCGGTGTTATAGCGGTTCGCTATTATCGAGCAAACGGTCATCGCCTTGTGGCCGAGGAGCTTGCCGAGGCCCTGGAGGGGCGCCGACTCCATCTCGTAGTTCGTGATTTTGCGTCCGTGGTAGCGGAATTCCTCGATGCGGCGGTTAAGGTCGGGATTTGCCAGAGGCAGGCGCAGCTCGCGGCCCTGCGGGCCGTAGAAGCCCACGGCGGAGATGGTGTTGCCGCGCACCATGTCGTCGCGCCCGATGCGCTCCACAAGCTCCGGGTCGGCGTCGACGATGTAGGGCCGCGCCCACAGCGGATTCCAGCCCACGGCCTCGCAGAAAGCGTCCTCGAAGCCCTTGTCGGCCACGCTCTCGCGCCCTGCGTAGTAGTTCAGCACGCCGTCGAAGCCTATTGATTTCTCGGCGATTACGGGCGTGCCGAGCTTGAGCTCGGGCTGGAGCGCTCCGGAGGTGCCGATGCGCACGAGCGTCAGCACGCGCCGGGTGTCGCGCACCTCGCGCGTGGCAAAGTCGATGTTGGCCAGCGCGTCGAGCTCGTTGATCACGATGTCGATATTGTCGGGCCCGATGCCGTGGCTCAGGCACATGATGGGCTTACCTTTGTAGGTGCCTCCGATGGTGTGGAACTCGCGCGAGCTCACCTCGAAAGTGACAGTGTCGAAAAACTCCGCAACCATGTTCACGCGGCCGGGGTCGCCCACGAGAATCACGCGGTCAGTCAGCTGCTCGGGACGGATGTGCAGATGGAACACCGAGCCGTCGGGATTGATGATAAGTTCGGATTCGGGGATGATTTTTTTCATGATATATGTATCTTTATGTCAGTTAGATAAATTTCAATCAGTTCTCCGCCTGCGCGAGGTATTCGCAGCCTGCGGGTGTGAGAATGCGGCGGTCGCCGGGCGCGGCGGCCACGAGGTCGTCCATCTCCATCTCGAAGAGCAGCGCCGTCACGCGGGCCACTGGGACGCCCGAGCGCACGCAAAGCTCGCTGACGCCGCTCTCCGGCGCCTGGCGCAGGGCCCGCAGGAGGGCCGTGCGCTCCGGATCGGGCGCGAAGTCGAAGTGCCTCTGCCTCGGGGCGCCCTGAGGCCTGCCCTCGGCTTTCCAGCCGAGGACTCTCAGAATGTCCTCCGCGCCTCGCACCGGGCGCGCCGTCTCGCGGGCTATGAGGTCGAGGCAGCCCCGCGAATAGGTGTCGGTCACGCGCCCGGGGAGGGCAAAGACCTCGCGCTGGTAGGCCGCGCCGAGACGCGCCGTGGCCATGGCTCCGCCGCGCATGTCGCTCTCCACGACCACTACGGCGTCCGCCATGCCCGCCACTATCCTGTTCCTCTCCAGGAAGTTGCCGCGGCGGATGGGCGCCTGCGAGGTGTACTCCGTGGCGAGGAAGCCTCCGGCGTTGACGATGTCCATGGCCTGGCGGCGGTGGTCGGCGGGATATATGGTCTGGAGACCGTGGGCGAGCACCGCGCCCGTGGGCACACCTTCGCGCACGGCGGCCATATGGGCCGCGATGTCTATGCCGTATGCCAGCCCGCTGACAATCTGGAGCCTTCCCGGGAGCGCCGCGGCGAGCTCGGCCACGAGCCGCGCCGCGAAGTCGCCTCCGTAGGCCGTGGAGTGGCGCGTGCCGACGACGCTCACCGTGCAGGGCATGTCGAGAGAGCAGTCGCCGAGAACGTAGAGGAGCGCCGGGGCGTCGCCGCACTGGGCCAGGCGCCGCGGATAGTCCGCCTCGGTGCAGAACACTGCGCGGATATTGTGCGCGGCGATGAATCCGGCCTCCGCCTCCGCCTTCCGTAGAGCCTCCTCACGGTTCACCTCGGCGAAAAACTCGGGTCTGAGGCCCGTGCGCGCCGCCAGGTGCGCCGCCGGCTCAGTGAAGAACGAGTCGGGGCCTGCCCCGCGGGACGTGAGCTCCAGGGCGTTGGCGAGGCTCATGTTCCGCAGGCCGGCGAAGGCTATGGCCCGGACGAGGCTGTCGTGGTCGGCGGGGTTCATTCTTCGGGAAGGTATTTCTTGAAGGCCTCGACAAGGGGCAGGCCGCGCGTGAGGCGCCCGTGCTCGAGGCAGGCCACGCAGACCTCGGCCTCGACGACTGGCTCGCCGTCCTCGGTGAAGAGGTCCTGATAAAAGATGAAGAGGGGGCCGCGGCGCCCGAGGGCGAGCCGGCTCACGAAGCGCTGGCCGAGGCCGAGGGCGTGGCGGTACTCGATTGTGACCTTCGAGAGCACGGGGTCTATGCCCTGCGAGTGCATCTCCCTGAAGCTCAGGCCGGCCCACTCGCAGAACTCGTGGCGCGAGTGCTCGAGGTAGTGGAGATAGACCGCGTTGTTGACGATGCCCTCCGAGTCCACTTCGTAGTCGCGGACCTTCATGGGCAGCTCAAAGATATATTCGCGCGTTTTTTTCATTTCGGTGTCTGTCTTCTTAGAGGAAACAAATATACAAATTTATTGTTGAAAAACAAAAATAAAAAAACGCAGGCGTCCAAAACCTTTTAAGAATGCCGTGCGTTTGAATACTGAAAGCCACATTGGCTCACGTCTGAATCAATTTATCTATAACATAACCAACTACCCCCATTCTGAATTATGAATTACGCACCACTACAAGGTATCAAGGTCGTCGACTTCACGGAAGTCCAGAGCGGCCCTTCCTGCACCCAGATGCTCGCATGGCTGGGCGCCGACGTCATCAAAATCGAACGCCCCGGCGTAGGCGACGCCACCCGTAAGGAACTCCAGTTCGCACCCGACGAACCCTCCTACTACTTCCTGCAACTCAACTCCGACAAGAAGTCCCTTGCCCTCGACGCCAAGACCCCCGACGGCAAGGAAATCCTCACCCGGCTCATCAAGGAGTGCGACATCTTCGTCGAGAACCTCCACCCAGGAGCCATGGACAAGCTCGGCTTCTCCTGGGAGGCCGTCCACGCCCTCAACCCCAAGTGTATCTACGGCACAATCAAGGGCTTCCCCGTATCGTCGAAGTACGCCAACCTCAAGGCCTACGAGCCCATCGCCCAGGTGACCGCCGCCGCGGCCTCGACAACAGGCTGGTATGAAGGCGACTACAACATCCCGACGCAGAGCGGCGCCGCCCTCGGCGACTCCAACACGGGCATGCACCTGCTCATAGGTCTCCTCGCCGCCCTCCAGCAGCGCAACAAGACCGGCGAAGGCGTCTACGTATACCAGAGCATGCACAACGCCTGCCTCAACCTCTGCCGAATCAAGACGCGCGACCAGCTCACCCTCGACCGCATCGGCTACCTCACCCAGTTCCCGCAGTACCCCGACGGCAAGTTCGGCGACTGCGTGCCCCGCTCGGGCAACACCGAGGGCTCCGGCGTGCTCGGCTGGACCTACAAGTGCAAACCCGCCGGAGGCTATGACTCCGCCGAGGACGCCAACAACTACGCCTACATCATCCTCCAGCGCGGCGCCAAGGACTTCGAGCTCGCCTGCAAGGCCTTCGGCTTCGAGGACTGGCTCACCAACCCCGACTTCAACACCGCCGACGCCCGCGACCGCCACAAGGCGGAAATCATCGCCCGTATCGGCGCATGGACGTCCGACAAGACCAAATACGAGGTAACCGAAATCCTCTCGAAGGCCGGTGTGCCCGTGGCTCCCGTGCTCTCCACCAAGGAGATGATGACCGACGAAAGCCTCTACGACGGCAACACCCTCGTCCGCATCAACCAGGGCGGCGAAATCGGTACCTTCGTGACCGTCGGCTGCCCCTTCACCCTCAGCAACTACACCCCGACCTACGGCCCCTGCCCGACCCTCGGCGGAAACACCGACGAAGTGCTCGCCTCCTTAGGCTACACGGCCGAACAGATCGCCTCCTTCAAGACCAACGGCACCACGGCTCCCATGCCCAAACCCGCCGCAGCCCCCGCCGCCAAATAAAGGCATAAGGCTATAACCCCACCACGCGGAGCGCCGCAAAGCCGCCAGGCCGCGGCGCTCCGCCGCATTTTAAAAACCCGCTGCCTTATCAGCGCCCTTTGGCGCCCCTCCGGGTATAAGATTTATAAGAATTATAAGATTCCTACAGCAGGGCCTTCCCGGCCCTCAGAAACACCTCAAAGACTATGGCTACAACTAACCCCAGCCTTGCCGCCGGAGCCACCGCTCCCAAGTTTCCCGAACAGGTGACAGGCATGTATATCCTCGCCCAGAGCCTCCACCGCCTGGGCCTCGACGACGTCTACGGCCTCGTGGGCATTCCCGTGACCGAAGTGGCATACGCCATGCAGAAAATCGGAATGCGCTTCTACGGCTTCCGCTTCGAGCAGCAGGCAGGCATGGCCGCCGCCACCCACGGCTACCTCACCAAGAAGCCCGGCGTGCTCCTCACCGTCTCGTCGCTCGGCTTCATGAACGGCCTCACGGCCACGGCCAACGCCACCGTGAACTGCTACCCGATGATTCAGATTTCGGGCGCCTCTGACCCCACAATGGTCGACATGAACATGGGCACCTACGAACAGCTCGACCAGCTCAACACGGCCAAGCCCCTTGTCAAGGCCGTCTTCCGCTGCTCCCACGCCAAGGACATCCCCTCGGCCGTGGCCCGCGCCTACCGCGCGGCCGTCAGCGGCCGTCCCGGCGGCGTGTACATCGACATGACCACCCCCGCCCTGGCCGAAATCATGGACGCCACAGAGGCCGAGAAGCTCTACTACACCCCCGTGGACCTCGTGACGGCCACCGCGCCGAACACCGAGGCCGTCAGCCGCGCCGCCGACCTCATCGCCGGCGCCAGGCGTCCGGCCATCCTCCTCGGCAAGGGCGCCGCCTACTCGCAGGTCGACGACAAAATCAAGGCCCTCGTCGAGACCTACAATCTCCCCTACCTCTCCATGAGCATGGCCAAGGGCCTGATGCCCGACGCCGGCCCGCTGAGCGCCCTCTCCTGCCGCTCGACCATCATGAAGGAGGCCGACGTGGTAATCGTCATCGGCGCGCGCATCAACTGGATGCTTTCCTTCGGGCGCGGGAAATGGAATCCGGCCACGAAGTTCGTTCAGCTCGACGTGGAGCCCACGGAAATCGACCGCAACGTGCCTATAGCCGCACCCGTCGTAGGCGATATGGGTCTATCGCTCGACGCCCTGCTCGCGGCCCTGAAGACCCGCAAGATGAGCGCCGACCCGACATGGGTTTCCTCGCTTCAGGCCGAGACCAAGGAAAAGAACGCCAAGTTCGCCGCCCGTCTGACAGCCGCCGCCACGGCGCGCCCGATGACCCACTGGACGGCCCTCGGCGCCATCAAGCCCATTCTTGAGGCCAATCCGGACGTAATCCTCGTAAACGAGGGGGCCAATACCCTCGACGACACGCGCGACACCGTAGACATGGCCCTCCCTCGCCACCGCGTGGACTGCGCCACCTGGGCCATCATGGGCATGGGCATGGGCTCGACCGTCGGCGCCGCCGTGGCCACGGGCAAGAGCGTCGTGGCCATCGAGGGCGACTCGGCCTTCGGCTTCTCCGGCATGGACTTCTCGACCATCTGCCGCTTCAAGCTGCCTTGTACTGTGGTTGTGTTCAACAACGGCGGCATCTACAACGGCATAGGCGTCGACCCGGGCGACCCGAAGGGAGTGGCTCCCACGACCCTCGACATCAACGCCCGCTACGACAAAATCGGCGAGGCCTTCGGCGCTGACTCCTACTACGTGTCCACTCCCGAGGAGCTTACCGCGGCCCTGACGGCCTCCATCGCCTCGATGAAGCCTACGCTCATCAACGTGCAGCTCGCCGACGACTCGGGCAAGGAGTCGGGCCACATCGGCTACCTCAACCCGGCCCCGCTCATCGACTACACCGTGTAAAAATTTAGGCCCGAATTGTAGGGACGCACGGGCCGTGCGTCCTTTTCCCGGAGACGGAACCCCGACGGGTCATTAGGACGCACGGGCCGTGCGTCCCTACAATTCGATAAACTCTAAATTAAAAAAACCTTCTAAATTTCATAAAATCATGAATCTATCCCAAGTTTTGCTATATGCCATCGTCCCTATATTGGTCGTGATGCTGGCGGGCTACATTTCCGGCAAGAAGGGCATCTTCTCCGGCGATGACGCCAAGAAGTTCAACAAGGTGGTGCTTGACTACGCTCTTCCCGCCGCGTTGTTCGTATCCATCGTGCAGGCCACCCGCGAGGACCTCGTGAAGGACATCAAGCTGACAATCATATCGACCGTCGGCATCATGGCCTGCTTCATGCTCGTATACTTCGTGTTCCGGCTGTTCAAGAAGAACACCGGGGCCGACGCCGCCGTCTCGGCCCTGATCTCTGGCTCGCCGACCATCGGCTTCCTCGGCTTCGCGGTGCTTGAGCCAATCTTCGGCACCACCCCGGCTGTTGCCCTCGTCGTCGCCATCGTAGGCATCGTAGTCAACGCCATCGGCATCCCCGTCGGCCTCTCGCTGATGAACGCCTCGCTGGAGAAGCAGGCCCCCGGCTCAGCAAAGAAGGAGAGCGCGTGGAAGCCGGTGCTCCACGCTCTTGCGCAGCCCGTTGCCTGGGCGCCCATCCTTGCGGTGGTGCTCGTGGTCTGCGGACTGAAATGGCCGGCCTGGGCGAGCCCCTCGTTTGACCTCATGGCCAAGGCCAACGCCTCCATGGCCGTATTCTCGGCAGGTATCACCCTCGCCGCCATCAAATTCACGGTCAACTGGCAGGTTGTCCTCGGCTCGATCATGAAGATGGTCGTAATGCCGGCAGTGGTTCTCGTTCTCGGCCTTCTGGCCCACATGGACCCGACGAACCTGAAGATGCTCATCGTGGCCTGCGCCCTTCCCCCGGCCTTCTCGGGCATCATCATCGCCGACGAGTACAATACTTACGTAGCGACGGGCACCTCGTCGCTGACGCTCTCGGTCATCCTCTTCATCGGCTTCTGCCCGCTGTGGCTATGGATCACCGACATGTGTCTGACGGCCTTCTGACGGCAGCTCACTCCCTCATTATCCCGACCCCCTCAAAGGGTCGGGATTTTTTATTTTATTAATAGTCAAGAATATTGTAGGGACGCGACATGGCGCGTCCGCCCCGTTGACGGTAATTTTTCCGGATTGCGGCAGGGGGTTATGGGGATTTTTAGGAGATTTGGGGGTGCGGGGGCGGGGGATTTGGAAAAAAATTAGTAACTTTGCGCTTGCCATCCGCAAATCCATTAACCCTTACAAGAAATGAAACCTACATTATTTGTACTTGCAGCGGGCATGGGGAGCCGTTACGGCGGCCTCAAGCAGCTCGACGGCCTGGGGCCCCAGGGGCAGACAATCATGGACTACTCGATTTACGACGCCCTGCGCGCGGGATTCGGTAAAATAGTGTTCGTAATCCGCAAGGATTTCGAGGACCAGTTCAGGGAAAAGATTCTCTCGAAGTACGAGGGCCACGTGCCCGTGGAGCTTGTTTTCCAGAGCATCGACAACCTTCCCGAGGGCTACACCTGCCCTGCTGACCGCACAAAGCCCTGGGGCACGAACCATGCCGTGATGATGGGCCGCGAGGCCATCAAGGAGCCGTTTGCCGTCATCAACGCCGACGACTACTACGGTCCCGACGCCTTCGCGGTGATGGGCAAGTTCCTGTCGGCCCTCGATCCGGCGAAGGACAAGGGCAAGTATGCGATGGTAGGCTTCCGCGTGGGCAACACGATGACCGAGAACGGCTCTGTGAGCCGCGGCGTGTGCTCGACGAAGGACGGAAAGCTTACGGACGTAGTGGAGCGCACGGCAATCTCGTACGCCCCGGACCACAGCATCGTCTTCACCGACGAGTCGGGCAAGGAGTGCACACTTGCGCCCGAAA
Organism: uncultured Porphyromonadaceae bacterium; assembly: GCA_902491515.1. Classification (GTDB taxonomy): domain Bacteria; phylum Bacteroidota; class Bacteroidia; order Bacteroidales; family Muribaculaceae; genus CAG-873. The sequence continues at coordinate 47,588 of CABUIC010000016.1, read as the reverse complement.
CGCCCGTGAGCATGAATCTCTGGGGCTTCACACCCGACTATTTCGACTACAGCGAACGTGAGTTCCGCCGTTTCCTCGACGAGAAGATCAATGTTCCCAAGAGCGAGTTTTACATTCCGTCGTGCATCGACACGCTCATCAAGGGCGGGGAGGCTACGGTGGATGTGCTCGACACGACGTCGAAGTGGTTCGGCGTGACCTATCCCGAGGACCGTCAGGACGTAGTCGACAAGCTCGCGGAGCAGCATAAGAAAGGGCTTTACCCCGACGGGAAGCTTTTCTGAGCTTCCCGGGCTTTCGGAGGTTCGGACCCGTCGGACCCATCCGTGGCACCCCTACGGGGTGCTTCCAGCGCGACGGGCTTTTACCGCTTACGCAGTAGGGACGCGCCATGGCGCGTCCGCCCAGGCGGACATTTTTTCCCGCAACGCGGGCATTTGACGCCGGGGAGGACGCACGGGCCGTGCGTCCCTACAATTCGCCTGGACGCGGCGGGGATTTTTCCGGCGGGGCGTTTTGTGGGGCGGACATTTTTGCCCGCGACGCGTGGCTGTTGACAACGGGTCGGCGGTTGGAAACCGGCGCTCCATATCCCTCGCGGGGCGGACATTTTTTCCCGCAACGCGGGCATTTGACGCCGTGGAGGACGCACGGGCCGTGCGTCCCTACAATTCGCCGGGGCGCGGCGGGGATTTTTTCCCGAGGCGCGTTTTGCGGAGGCGGATTATTTGATTATTGTTATGAAATTCAGACTCGAGAAGACACTTAGCGACAGCGGGGCCCGCGCGGGGCGGATTTTTACCGACCACGGCGAAATCGAAACCCCTATTTTCATGCCCGTGGGGACCTGCGGGAGCGTGAAGGGCGTGCACACGCGGGAACTGGAGGAGGAGGTGAAAGCCCAGATTATCCTCGGCAACACTTACCACCTCTATCTGCGTCCCGGAATGGAGATTATCCGCGAGGCCGGGGGGCTGCACAAGTTCAACGGCTGGTCGAAGCCTATCCTCACTGACTCGGGCGGCTTCCAGGTGTTCTCTCTCTCGGGCCAGCGGAAGCTTACGGAGGAGGGAGCGCATTTCCGGAGCCACATCGACGGCTCGAAGCATCTTTTCACACCGGAGAGCGTCGTGGATATCCAGCGGACCATAGGCTCGGATATCATGATGGCGCTTGACGAATGTCCTCCTGGGACGAGCGACTTCGGCTACGCGCGGAAGAGTCTTGACCTGACGCTGCGCTGGCTCGACCGCGGCTGGCGCCACTTCCAGTCGACGGAGCCACTTTACGGCCACACGCAGAGCTTTTTTCCGATAGTTCAGGGGTGTACCTATCCTGAGCTTCGGCGCGAGAGCGCCCGCTTTGTGGCAGGGCTCGGGGCTGACGGCAACGCCATCGGCGGTCTGGCCGTCGGGGAACCGGCGGAGAAGATGTACGAGATGATCGAGGTGGTTAACGAGATTCTTCCCGCCGACCGACCGCGCTACCTTATGGGCGTAGGCACGCCGGCGAATATCCTGGAGGCCATAGACCGCGGCGTAGACATGATGGACTGCGTGATGCCGACGCGCAACGGCCGGAACGGCATGCTGTTCACTCCCGACGGGACCATGAACATGCGCAACGCCAAGTGGGCGCACGACTTCACGCCACTTCAGGCCGACGGCCCGGCGTTTGTCGACAGGTTTTACTCGAAGGCTTACGTGCGGCATCTGTTCGCCGCCAACGAACTTCTGGGCCTCCAGATAGCATCGATCCATAATCTGGCGTTCTATCTGTGGCTTGTCGGGGAGGCGCGGAAGCATATCCTTGCGGGGGATTTTTCTTCTTGGAAAGCGGAAATGGTTGAGCGCACGATGAGAAGGCTTTGAGTTTTTCATGAGAGTATAAGATTTATAAGATTTATAAGAATTATAAGATTTATAAGAATTATATAATCGAAGGCGTGAAGATTCTTGACAAATATATTATCCGGAATTTCCTGGGGACTTATGTTTTCGCGATATTGCTGCTGCTGGCTATTGTCGTGATGTTCGATGTCAACGAGAAGCTGGATTCGTTTCTGAAGGCACCGCTGAAGGAGACGATAGTCGACTATTTCATCAACTTCCTGCCATACTTCGCGAACCAGTTCTCGCCGCTGTTCACGTTCATAGCGGTGATATTCTTCACCTCGAAGCTCGCGGGCAACAGCGAGTTCATCGCGATGTTCTCGACGGGGATGAGCTTCCGGAGGCTTATGCGGCCCTACATGATTTCGGCGGGGGTGATCGCCCTGGCGAGCTTTCTGCTGTCGGCCTACGTGATACCTCCGGCCAATGCGAAGCGCATAGAGTACACGAACAAGTATGTGAAGAACAAGAGCATAGAATACGGCTCGAACATAATGCTGATGGTCGCTCCGGGGGAGATAGCGTACATCTCGCGCTACGACGCGGCGTCGAAGACGGGCTACCGCTTCTCTCTCGAGCGCTTCGACGAGGACAAGCGTCTGCGCTCGCGCCTGACGGCGCAGACAATCTACTGGGACACTCTCTATTCATGGCAGGTGGTGGATTATGTGATAAGGGATTTCAACGACGCGCGCGAGGAGATAGAGCGCGGGCGGCGGCTCGACACGATTATCCCCTTCGAGCCGCGCGACTTCCTGATAGCGTCCAACGACCACGAGAAGATGACCTCTCCGGAACTCTCGGAGTACATATCGCGGCAGAAGGAGCGGGGTGTGGCGAACATCCAGAGCTTCGAGGTGGAGCGCGAGCGGCGGTATGCGATGACGGCGGCGGCTTTCATCCTGACTATTATAGGGATGACGCTGTCGGTGCGGAAGGTGAAGAACGGCATGGGGCTTAACATCGGGATTGGGCTTGTGCTTTCTTTCGGGTATATTCTGTTTATGACTATCACGCAGACTTTTGCGATTTCTGGGCTGACGTCGGCTTTCGTGGCGATGTGGATTCCGAATTTCGTCTACGGGCTGATTGCGGTGGCGCTTTGGCGGGGGGTTAAGGTTTAGACAGGAGAACAGGAGGACAGGAGGGGACTCCACAGAACTGCCCTCCGGCAACCGACTGGGGGGTAAGCCCGTAGGGGTTTTAAGGAGGTAGGCCGGGGGTTCAACCCCGGTGTTGCGGAGGGCACCTCCCCCCCTCCCCCTCCCCGCGAGCGGGGAGGGGGAGGTTTAGAATGGAATGGATTGTTGTACAGGGGTTGAAACCCCTGCCTAACTTTGTGGCGCCCCTACAGGGCGCTACCTCCGGGGTTTGCGAGGTTTTTGGCCTTTTTTATCAGGAATCGGCGGAGGGTCAGGAGGAATTTGCGGCGAGCGGAGGGGACGGCAATGGATTCGTTTTCGAGGATTGTGACTATCTGCCAGAGGGATATTACTCCGGCTGTGAGGCGGACGACGTCGACGGTGAGGAAGTCGCCGCCGTCGAGGACGGCCGTGCGGAGGAGGGCGGCGACGATGAGGGCTATGTGCACGCGGGTGAGGGTGGCGACAGCCTCGGCGAGGAGGCGCGAGAGGGGAGCGGCGGCCTCGTCCGGAATTCCACTCAACTGCCCTCCGGACAAGGTAGGACCCTCATTGTAGGGACGCACGGCTCGTGCGTCCTTTGCCTCGGCGGCGGGAATTTGCGGGTCATTAGGACGCACGGGCCGTGCGTCCCTACAGTTCGGAGATTGATTTTCAAGGGCTTTCGATGACAATGCTCTGAGGCGGCGGTTGCGGGCGTAGGCTGAGAGGGTCTCGACGAGGACGAGGAGGGAACAGAGGGCGGCGCAGGGGGCAACGGGGGCAAGGAGGGCCCAGAGCCAGCCGCCGATGGCGGAGAAGGTGGTTTTCATAGGACAGGAGAACAGGAGAAACAGGAGGTTCGACTTTTTTTGCAAAGATAAACAGGGAAAAAGGGGTCTGAGCGGGTTTTAGGCAAGATTTGCCGATTAACTCTTGTTAAGATAGTAGCTTTTTGATAAAAAAATTTGGCGAAAGCTAAAAAAAGTGCTAAATTTGCGGACAAAAGACGCACAAACTGACTTTAGGTACAAATTCACAGGCGCCAAAAAAATAATCCAACTATCAATATCAAAATTCGCAATGAAAAAAATTTACACACTAATCGCAGCGGCCGCGCTCGCTATCGGAGGCATCTCGTATGCCGCCGTAGGGGACACGGCGTTTCAGAGTGCGTTCACTGATGCTCCGAGCTTCAGTGAAGGCCCCAGCGACGGCACAACATGGACAAAAGTGACCGGAGGAGACTCTGGAAATACAGGCTTCCGTGGAGGCAATCAAAACGCGCCTTCCGGGAATAAATGCGCATGGCTCTCGAGTAACAGCGAAACCGACCGCAACGACTGGCTGGTATCTCCGCAACTCACTTTGGAGGCCGGCAAGACTTATGAACTCAGCTGTCAGGCCAAGCTTTTTGGCTCGGATCCGAACGTAGGCAAACTAACACTCGTTTACACCAATACTTATCCAACCGTAGACGGCCTGACATCGAATTTAGACTCCACAACTCCGATTGCCACATACACTGATATGACATCAGAGGGCTATGCTAATTGGAGCGAGCTGAAAGGCACGTTTGTAGCCACTGAAGGCACACAGTACTTTGCAGTGCATGTAAGCGGCAAGTTGAATGCCAACCTTCTTCTTTCCGACTTTAAGGTAGTAGAAGCGAAGGCCGCAACCATTGATCCGGAACCCGAGCAGCCCGGCGACCACACCTGCGTCGAGGGCGTTGTGAATGTGCCTTACACCTCTCCCATCGCCAAAAGCTCCACTACATACGACGAGGCCTGGACCAGAATAAATGCCAATACGGACGCCAAGGAATGGTCGCCCGTCGCCAAGGATGACTTCGAGACCGGCTTCGCCATGCAGATGAGCTACGCCTCCAACATGAACGACTTCCTGATTTCTCCGGCTATCCATATGGAAGCAGGCAAGGACTATATAGTGGCATATACATGGGCAACCTACCGTGCCAAGGAGCTTCTTTCCGTGTTCCTGACAGAGAGCGCAGATCCTGATGTAATCAAGACTTCGACTCCTATTGCCGAGCACCTGAAAATCGATACAAATAAAGCTGCTAGAAAAAATGCCGTAAGCGTAAGCCCCGACAAGACCGGCGACTACCATCTTACGTTCTGGGGTCACACTGAAGGTAACGAATGGTATATCTGGGTAGGCGACGTCAAGATTCTTGAAAACGTATTCGCGCCCGGCGCCGTAACAAACCTTACGGCCACCCCCGCCGAGAATCCCACGCTTGAAGTAGCTCTTGCATGGGCTCTTCCGACCGTCGACCAATTCGGCGGCGAGATGGGCGAAGACAAGGTGTTCGAGAAGGTAGAAATCTATCGCGACGAGGAAGAGCGCCCCATCGCCACCATCGAGGACAAGGCAGCCGCCACAAGCTTCACCGACTCCGAAGCCACCGGCCTCACCTCCGGCAAGCACACCTACAGCGTAGTCGTTACCTACAACGGCGCAGCATCTCCCGCAGCCAAGGTAGGTCCCACGGCCTACGTGGGTCCTTTCGAAGTTCTCGCACTTCCTGCCGACATGACATTCGCCGCCGACATGAAGGGCGCCTGGAAGCAGGCTTACGGCGAAGGCCATCCCGAGGACGCCAACAAATGGGTGACCTACTCCTCGAGCAATCCCGACCGCTGGCAGTTCGTTGCCAAGAGCAACAGCACCTGCGACGCATGGCTCTTCTCTCCGGAATTCAACATCCCGGCCCCCGGCTTCTATGACTTCACCCTCGATGCCATCAACGGCCAGACCTACAGCAAGACCTACGCTCACAGCTACCTCTCGACCACTCAGAACCTGAACGGTGCCCGCACCGAACTCCCCTTCAACTGGACGGATGTTCGTGGCAGTTCAACTACTCTCAAGGCCACGGTATACGTAGCCGAGGCGGGCACATACAGCATCGCCACGGGTGTAGTAATCGACGATCCTGCAAATGCATCCTCTGCCTTCAACCACGCCATCAAGGGCTGGAAGGTGGCTCAGGGCCAGATGATTCCTAAAGAAGTAACGAACCTTCAGGCAAAAGCCGCCGACGACGAAAGCCTTAGCATCAAGGTAAGCTGGACGAACCCGACGGAGAACACCGCGAACACGGCCCTCGAAGCCGGTCAATGGTATGTAAAGGTATGGCGCTCGGATGCCAGCGGCCGAAATTATGCAGTAATCGCTACCCTCAATAACGGCGAGAGCGAATACACGGACAATGAGTTGCCCGAAGCCGGCGCTTACTACTACATGGTCCAGACCCTCGCCACAGCAGACGACGACACCGACACCGAGAGCAACCCCGAGACCCTTTCGAGCTGGGCCGGCTCGCGCGAGCTTGCGATGCCTTACAGCGTCCGCATGAACAGCGCGACGGGCGAAAACGCCAGCCGCTACATCTGGGAGCCCGTCGACGCCAACAATGACGGCAAGGGCTGGGGCTTCGGCTACTCCGAACGCATGGTCTGCGCGCAGCCCGCGGAAGCAGTTTCCGACAAGGCCGACTGGTACAAGTACGAGGACTACCTCCTGTCGCCAATCTTCACCCTCGAGCCCGGCTACTATCAGCTTGACTTCCAGATGTGGGGCTGCACCTCGACCCGCTACGTCAATCAGGAATCGAACAAAGACATGGCGATGAGCGTAGGCCTCTGCGGCGCCGGACAGTTCCTCCCCGAGCGTCCCGAGCTTATCGGCAAAACCCGCGTGGTGAACAACTCCACGAGCTACAAGAGCCAGACCGTACTCTTCCACGTAGAAGAGGCCGGCAAGTACCAGATTGTATTCGCGGCTGACGAAGAGAACTACAAGCTGTACAGCACCTCTACGGAAATCGGCCTCGGCCTCGTAGAGTTCGCCCGCAAGGAAGTCCTTCCCCGCGCGGCCACAGAACTCAGCGTAGAGCCCGGTGCCGACGGCGCACTGACCGCCCTTGTGAAATGGACGAACCCCACGACATCGAACATCGAGGGCGTAACTCCCGAGCTCGTGAAAGCTGAAATCTACCGCGACACCGAGCTTATCGGCAGCGTTGAAGAAGGCCTGACTCCCGGCGAACAGTCGGAATGGCTCGACGAAGCAGCCCTCGCCGGCAAGCACACCTACGCCGTGCGCATGTACACGGCCGGCGGCGCCCAGCAGAATGCCGACGCCAGCGTAGTAAGCCCGTGGATCGGCAAGGGCCTCGAGGCCCCCTACTCCGTAGAGGCCAGAAACTTTGAGCGCGACGGCTGGGAAGACGCCAGCCCGAACCTCAACACCAAGACTTCTTGGGGGTCAACCTACATCTACGACGGCTTTGACCTCAACGGCAGCAACGGTGCGAAGTACGAGCCCAAGAATTATCCATCCGACGTCAATGGCTATCTCCTCAGCCCGAAGTTCGAAATCGAAGAGGGTACGGTGTACAAACTGACCTTCAAATCGTTCAAGACTATCATGGGTTCACTCAAGAGCTATCCGGTAGACATACTTGTCGGCTCGGAAGGCGACCCTGCGGACTGGAAGAAGCTTGGCACATTTGAAGTGACAGGCAATACACTCACGAGCGCTTCCGAGCATGTTCTGTACATCAAGGGCGCAGAAATCGTCGCAGAACCCGCTCCGGAACCCGAGCCTGAAGAAGGCGTGGATGCTCAGGCCGACGAAGCCGAGCCCACCGAACCCGAACAGCCCGAAGAACCCGCGGCAGCCGGCACCGACCACGACAGCGCTGTAGCGGCAGGCTCAGGTACGCGTCGCATCGCCTTCCACATCAACACGAACTTCAACGAGGGCTACTTCTGGCTCAACAAGTTCGCGATTGAGAACGACGGCCCCTCCACGGGCATCGAGAGCATCGGCGTCGCCGACGGCGTGGTGCTCGAAGGCGGCAAGCTCTTCTTCGAAGGCACAGCCGAGGACGTGCGCATCTACGACCTGGCCGGCAAGCTCGTCCGCTTCGCCGAAGAGGCCGAGGGCAGCATCAGCCTCGAAGGCCTTGCAAAGGGCGTATACGTAGTACGCTTCTCGCTCGAGGGCGAAGCCGTAGCAATCAAGCTTGCACGGTAATAGCCAGACATAGATTTCAATTCGGCTGCGCCACATCAGCGGCACAGCCGAATTTTAAGTTTAGAAAACTCTGACGGCACGGACAACCGATATTACAAAATTTCGGAATCATTTATCGTATTGTAGGGACGCACGGACCGTGCGTCCTAATCGACAACCAAGGCCCAAGGAGTTGCGGGAGGACGCACGGACCGTGCGTCCCTACAGTGAGAGCTCGGACTCCAGGTGAGTCAAAATTCAAATTCGCCCGTTCGGGGCGGACGCGCCATGGCGCGTCCCTACACCTTTTAAATCCATTCACATTAAATAATCCACAGTCAATGAAAAGACAACTTATTACGGCACTTGTGCTTGCGGGGTTGGCGGGGACTGCTTTTGCGGGCGGTCCGGAGCTGACCAAGAGCGGTCCGAAGACGGAGCGCGCGGCACGGGTGTTTGCAGCACCCCGCGCGGAGGCCACAGCGTCGCCGACAGCGGGAAAGACGCGCCTGACGGCTCCGACGATGAGCAAGAACGCCGGGCGGCAGTACGGTAATCTCCATTCGGCGCTCGCCCTCCCGAAAGCGGGGGCGCCGGTGATGCGCGTGCTGGGCGACGGCACGACCATCTACGGCTCGCTGATCTACTCCGACGCCTGGGGCGGCTCGGCGGCCTACGGCCTCTACACCTTCCCGGCCACAGCCACGCCCACAGCCACGCTCGTTCAGAACTTCGGCGGCTATGAGGCCAACGGCGGCGGCGCCTACCTCGACGGCAAGTACTACTTCAACTCCTACGTGTACACCGACGAGATGGGCTACACCTTCAGCACCTTCATCACCTACGACCTCGCCACGGGCGAGTCGACAAAGGTAATCAACTCGTTCATGACCGCGGGCTTCGACCAGACGCAGATCACGCACGACATGGCGGCCGACCCGACAACAGGGACCATCTACGCCATCAGCTACATCAAGAAGACCATCGACGAGGAAGGGATGATCGAGCGCTACCGTCCGGCCATCTCGACTATGGACCCGACGATGGGCTGGGCCACGCCCATAGCCGAGACTCCGGGCTTCATCGCCATCGCCTGCAACCGCGCCGGCGAGCTCTACGGAATCACCAAGGGCTCGGAATCGGCCCTCTACCGCATCAACAAGACCACGGGCGACTGCACCGAAATCGGCCCGACGGGGCTGAATCCCGAATTCGTGCAGAGCGCCACGTTCGACCCCGTGACGGACAAGCTCTACTGGGCCGAGACGCAGATCAACGGCACCTCGGGCCTCTACGAAGTGGACGTCCACACGGGCCGCGCATCGAAAATCGCCTCCTTCGCCCACAACGAGGAATTCACGGGCCTGTTCATCCCCGAGCCTCAGATTGCCGAGGGCGCACCGGCCATCGCCGGCGAGCTGAAGGCCGAATTCACGGCCGACGCCCTCACGGGCAGCCTGAGCTTCACGGCTCCGACCCTCACGCAGGGCGGCGCCAAGCTGAGCGGGACTGTCACGGCTGAGATCAGCCTCGACGGCGAGGAGTTCGCCACGCGCGACATGGCTCCCGGCGAGAAAGTGGCCCTCGAGGCCACGGTGACCGAGGGCGTGCACAACTTCGGCGTCTACTTCCACAACGCCGCCGGCGACGGCAGCCGCACGGCGCTGAGCTTCCACGCGGGCATGGACGCCCCGGCCGCAGTAGGCGCCCTGACGCTCAAGGCCGACAGCGAGGGCCGTCCGAGCCTCAGCTGGGAAGCCCCGGCGACGGGCCGCAACGACGGCTACATCGACCCCGCGCAGATCACCTACAAGGTGGTGCGCCTTCCCGAAGGCCTGACCGTGGCCGACGGAATCAAGACCACGGCCTTCACTGACCGCTCGGAATTCGAGGCGCAGAACGTGAGCTACACCGTGACGCCCTACATCGGGACCCGCGAGGGCCTGAGCGCCACGACGGCCGAAGAGCTGTTCGGCTCGGGCTCGGAACTGCCCGTGACCTTCGGCTTTGACTCGAAGGACGCCTTCAATCTCTGCACCGTAATCGATGCCAACGGCGACCGCGACGACCGGTACCACTGGGGCGCGTGGTACTACGGACCCGACTTCCCCGCGGCGAAGGCCGCGAGCGGCGCCGTCTACGGCTTCAGCCCCGAAGGACCGGCGGACGACTGGCTGATTCTTCCTCCTTTCACGGCCCAGGCCGGACGGAACTACCGCGTGACCTTCAAATGGCACAACTCGTCGGACGCCGAGACCGTGGCAGTGACCGCCGGCACGGACAAGACCGTTGCGGCGCAGACCGTCACGGTCAGCGCGGCCAAGAGCTACAACAACCACGAGGGCGAGACGACGAGCTATGAATTCGCCGCTCCCGCGGCCGGAAACTGCTTCGTGGGCTTCCACATCACCTCGAAGCGCAAGGCCGGCTACTTCTACGTGGAGACCGTGACCGTCGACGAGGTGCCCGTGACGGGCGCTCCCGGCGCTCCGACCGACTTCACCGTTACCCCCGGCGAAAAGGGCGCCCTCAGCGCCACCCTCAGCCTCAAGGCTCCGGCGCTGACCGCCGAGGGCTCGGCGCTGAGCGCCATCACCCGCATCGACATCTACCGCGGCAACGACCGCACGGCCATCCACAGTTTCAGTGAGCCGCTCCCCGGCGCCGAGCTGAGCTGGACCGACACCGAGGCGGCGCACGGCGTGAACGCCTACCGCGCCGTGGCCTTCAACGCAGCAGGCCAGGGCGAGAAAGCCGTGGCCGAGGCCTACGTGGGCTGGGACATTCCCGAAGCCGTGACCGACGCTGTCCTCACGGACGAAGGCGGAGTGCCCACCGTGCGCTGGACCGCTCCCACAAAGGGCGTGAACGGCGGCTACATCGACCCCTCGCAACTAACCTACCTAATCCGCCGCAGCGACGGCTCGCTGATGACCAACAAGGCCACGGGCACGGAGTTCAAGGACACGAGCCTCAACCCGATGGAGAAGCAATACTTCATCTACTACCAGATCCAGCCCGTGAGCACGGCCGGCGTGGGCGACTACGCTCTTACGAACCACATCATCTACGGCGAGCCCTACGAAGGCGAGTTCCGCGAGAGCTGGGCCGACGCGGCCGCTCAGAACGACCCCTGGGTGATTTACAAGGTGAAGGGCAACGACCAGCTGTGGACGCTGATGTCGCAGGGCCAGAGCCCCGTGTGCATGCCGGTCGACGGCGACGGCGGCGTGGCCGTGTTCCAGAGCACGATGGGCCACATCAACGACGCCGGACGCCTCGTCTCGCCCAAACTGGCACTGAACAGCTTCGATGTGCCCGTGCTGACATTCTACGTCTACAACAAGCCCTCGCAGGACGCCATCTACGGCGGCGACCCCTATCTTGACCGCCTGATTCCGGAGCTCCAGCTCCCCGACGGCACGTTCGTGGCCCTCGACGAGCCCATCTACGTCGACGACCCCGAATGGAGCGAGGGCTGGCTCGGCTACGAGTACGACCTCTCGGCCTACAAGAGCTACGACTACGTTCAGCTGTCGTTCCACGGCATCGCCGACTACGAGAACGACATCTGCCTCGACGCCATCAGCGTGACCAACGAGGCCGAGTACGACCTCGGCATCTACACCTTCACGGCTCCCGCCACGGTCAAGGCCGGCAAGGACGTGCGGATGAAGGTGACCGTGGCCAACTACGGCATCAACGCCGCCGATGGCTTCAGAATCAACATTCTCCGCGACGGCAAGGACTACACCTTCATGACCTCCTCGAAGGCCGTTCCGGCCAAGAGCTACGCCACCTACACCCTCAACCTTCCGACCACCGCCGAGGACGAGGGCAAGACCTACACCTGGCAGGCCGTAATCGAATGGGACAAGGACAAGATTTCCGCCAACAACCGCTCGGAGTCCGTCACGACCAAGGTACTCAGCCCCGACGTGCCCGAAGTGACGAACATCAGCGGCGCAATGACCGACAAGGGCGTGAGCCTGAACTGGAGCGGCCTCGACGCCCTGCGCGTCAATGACAGCTTCGAGGGCTTCGCGGCCTTCTCGATTGACAACCTCGGCGACTACTCGCTCATCGACGGCGACGGCTGCCCGACTTTCTCTTTCGCTCAAATCGACTACGACAACGCCGGCGCGCCGATGGCCTTCATGGCCTTCAACCCCTGGATTCTCGGCATCCCGCAGGTGCTCCCCGAATGGGGCGCGCACTCGGGCCAGCAGGTGCTCGCCGCCTTCGGAGCCGCCAACTACGACGGCACGGGCGCCCAGTCCGACGACTGGCTGATTTCGCCGGAAATCCACGGCGGAAGCATCCTCGGCTTCTGGGCCAAGACGGCGAATCCTGAATTCGGCCTCGAGAAATTCGAGGTGATGTACTCCGCGACGAACACCGACCGAGCCTCCTTCAGCACCCTTGACGGCGGAACCATAACCGCTCCCGGCGAGTGGACGCACTACGAGTTCACCCTCCCGTCCGACGCGAAGTACTTCGCGCTGCACTACAACACCAACGACGGCTTCGTGCTCTACATCGACGATCTCGGCTACAAGGCCCGCATCGCCGCTCCGGAGTTCGTGCTGAGCGGATACAGGGTTTACCGCGACGGCGTGGCCATCGCCGACCTTCCCGCCTCCGCGCATAGCCACATCGACGGCGCCGCCCCGACCGACGGCGAGCACGTCTACGGCGTGAGCGCCCTCTACACCAACGGCCGCGAGAGCGCTCCGGCGGAAGTGACCGTCCGCACGGGCACCTCAGGCATCGACAGCACCGAGGAGGCTTCCGCATCCGTGCGCGCCGAGGGCCGGACCATCGTAATCCGTGCCGCCGCGGGCTCGCACGCGAGCGTGGTCAACGCCGCCGGCGTGACAATCTTCTCGGGCATCACCTCCGGCTCCGAGACCCGCGTCGAAGCGGACGCCCCGGGCATCTATGTGGTGCGCATTGAAAAGGCAAGCTTCAAGCTGAACATATGAAAAAAACAATCGGGACATCCATAGCCTCCGTCCTCGCCGCCGCGGCCCTCACGGGTTTCGCGGCCGCGGGGCCGGGGGCCCTCCGGAGCCTCAAGAAGGCCCCGGAATTCCCGGAAGCCGTGACGACCGTGCGCGGCGTGATGGTGTACAGCGACAGCTGGACCGCCGGCTCGGAGCAGCCCGGCATCTACACCGTGGAGGTGCGCCCCGGGGGCGCCGTCAAGGCCGAACACACCTCGGCGCTGATGGGTCCGACCGTGGCGGCCATTACCCGCGGCGGCGTGATGTACGCCGTGGAAGCCGACATGTCCGGCTATTGGTACAGCCAGTACAACGCCTCGACTTACGCGCGCTCGAGCCGCGAGGAAATCGACGTGCAGAACGTGCCTTCCGACCTGACCTACGACGCCGTCACCGATAAGGTCTACGGCGGATTCTACGACGAGGACTACGGCGGCTTCTCGCGCTTCGCGAGCTTCGGGCTCACCGACGCAGAGGCCAAAGACATCCCCAGCGAACAGCGCGACGAACGCGACTTCATCGCCATCGCCGCCACTCCGGAGGGCACGATTTACGCCCTCCACGGAGCCTACAACTATCTCAAGCGCTTCGACCCCCGCACGGGCGACGAGACGAAAATCGGCGTGACGGGCCTCGACTGCGAGGTCGACATGGCCAACAGAATTTTCAGCTCGATGGTCTGGGATGAGGCAAACCGGCGGCTCATAGCCGTGGTGGCCCACAACGCCGGCACGCGCACGGCGCCCCGCCACGTCTCGGCCCTCTACACGATAGACCCCACGGACGTCCGCACCGAGGGCAACCGCAGCTTTGTCACGCCCGTCAAGGTCATGGACATGCCCGGCAACGCTTCCATCGCAGGCCTCGAAATCGTCGAGCAGGCCGTTCCGGCCTCCGCTCCCGCCGCCCCGCGCAATCTGCGCGTGGAATTCGACTCGCCCACGGCCCAGACCGGCAAGGTGAAGTTCACAGCCCCGGCTGTCAGCGCCGGAGGCACGGCCCTTTCGGGCGAACTTCTGGCACAGGTGAGCGTCGGAGGCACGGTTGTGGCAACAATCGGCGGCATCGCGCCCGGCGCGGAAGCCGAGACCGCGAGCGTGGCCTTCCCGGCAGGAAGCTCGACCGTGAAGGTGACGATGGCTACGGCCGACACCCGCGGCGCCTCGGCTGAGACCGAGGTATTCGCCGGCGAGGACGAGCCCGCGCCCGTGAGCGACGTACTCCTCGAAATCACCCCCGAGGGCTGGGCGAAGCTCACCTGGAAGGCTCCCGCAGCGGGCCTGAACGGCGGCAACATCGACCCCGCCGGGCTCCAGTACACGGTGCGTCGCGTACACGACGGCGCCGTCGTGGCCCTCAACATCTCTGAGACCGCCTTCACCGACAAGACGCCCGACACGAGCCGCCGCGCCATCAGCTACAGCGTGAGCGTCCGCAACGGCGCAGGCTCCGCCCCCGCCGTGGAGTCCAACAAGTGCCTTTCCACCGGCGCCCTCGCCGTGCCCTTCACCGAGCCATTCAACTCGAAGGACGACTTCGAGCTCTGGACCCTCGTGAACGTCAACCCGGCGTCGACATGGGCCCTGAATGAGAAGGACAAGTACGCATTCTACAAGTACGCCGACGACAAGACCGCCGCCGACAACTGGCTCATCTCGCCGGCTATCCGTCTGGAGGCCGGAAAGGCCTACAAGATAAGCTATTCCTGGCGTGCCAACAACAAGAACTATCCCGAAAGCTTCGCCGTCCACTGCGGCACCGGAGCCGCTCCCTCGGCCATGGGCACGGCCCTCGCCGAGCACAACGAGGTCGTCAACACGCAGTTCGCAACGGCATCCGTGGTCGTGCGTCCGGAGGAGACAGGCGTGCGCTTCGTCGGCATACATGCCACGAGCCAGCCCTGGCGATACATGCTGTATGTCGACGACATCAAGGTCGAGGAAATCGACAACCGCGTGCCCGCGCAGATCGCCGACCTGACCGTCACCCCCGGCGCCGCCGGCGCCCTGAAGGCCACAGTCAGCTTCACTGCCCCCGACAAGGGCAACGACGGGCAGCCCCTCGACGCCCTGACCGAGGCGCGCCTCTACCGCCGCGGCACGGCCGAACCCGTGAAAGTGTTCACGGACATAACGCCGGGACAGAAACTGAGCTTCGAGGACGAGGGCATCACCGCCTCCGGCCTCACGGGCTATACGGCCACGTCCTCCAATGCCGTTGGTGAAGGCGTCGCCGCCTCCGCCGAGGCATACGTCGGCATCGACGCCCCGGGCGCCCCGACCGACGTGCACATAAGCGAGCTCGACCGTCATCCCCACCTCGAGTGGACCGCTCCGGTCACCGGCGCAAACGGCGGCTGGTTCGACGCATCCGCCCTCACTTACCGCATCGTGCGCAGCGACGGCTCTGTCGTGGCGGAATCTGCCACCGGAACGTCCTTCACGGACAATTCCGTAAGCTATCCGGCCAAGGGCCAGGACGCCTACTGGTACCTCATCACGCCTTACACCGGCAAGCTGAAAGGCGCCTACGCCCAGAGTGAGACCCTCCTCTTCGGCACGCCCTACCCCGCTCCCGCAACAGAGACCTTCGCCAACGCCGGCATGGAGCTCTATCCCTGGATTGCCCAGAGCTCCACGGCAGTGAACTACTCCTGGACCCTCGACAACATGGGCTACAACCCCCAGGCCGCTGACCAGAACGGCGATCAGGGCCTCGCCACCTTCCACAGCGTGGGCGAGCCCGTCGGCTCCTCCGCATGGTTCTACTCGCCGAAAATCAGCCTCGCCGGGCTCGAGAACCCGACGCTGAGCTTCTGGATGTACCACACGGCCACCCCGGGCGACGAGACGATGGAAATCTTCGTGGCCGCCGCTTCCGACCGCTTCGCCGCAACGGGCACCGTGCTCCGCCGCGAGGCCGAAGAGACGGGCTGGGTGCGCCACAGCGTGTCCCTCGCGCCCTATGCCGGCGCCGAATGGGTGCGAATCGGCTTCAAGGGTACAGGCGCGGCCGTCGAAGACGTATACATCGACAATGTCGCCGTGGCCTCCCGCACCCGCTTCAATGTCGCCGTCAGCGCCCTGACGCTTCCGGCCCGCGTGGCCGCCGGAGTGCCCGTGAAGGCTACCGTTATCCTCACGAACACCGGCACCGACGTGCTCACCGACGTGAAGGTAACCCTCTCCACCGGCGCCACTGTCTACGCCGGAACTACCGTCGCTTCCCTCGCGCCCGACACTGAGAAGGCCGTCGAACTGACCATCCCCTCGCTCGAAAAGGGCACTCTCGCCATCAAGGCAACTGCCACAGCCGAGGGCGACGGCAACGCCGCCGACAACTCCGCGGAAGCCACCGTGAAGGTCGTGGACCCCGTGCTCCAGACCGTCACGGGCCTCGAGGCCACCGTCGGCACCGGCTCCGTAAGCCTCGTCTGGAACGAACCCGCCGAGCGCGGCGCCGTGACCGACGACTTCGAGGGCTACAAGGACTTCGCAATCGACGGCGTGGGCGAATGGACGATGTGGGACGGCGACTATGACGTGACTTACGCCATCAACACCTCCTACGGCCAGTATCCCAACGCCTCGGACCGCAAGGCATTCCAGGTCATAAACGCCAAGGTGCTCGGAATCGACATATGGGCTCAGGGTACGCCCCACAGCGGCAACAAGATGATGGCCGCACTGGCCTGCCAGCTCTACGTCAACAACGACTGGCTGATCTCCCCCGAGCTCAACGGTTCCGAACAGTGGATAAGCTTCTACGCCAAGTCCTTCACCACGGATCAGACAGCCCCCGAGCGCATGCGCGTGTTCTACAGCACCTCCGACAATTCTCCCGCCAACTTCACGGAGCTCACCTCGGGATATGTGGAACTCTCCGAGTCGTGGGTCGAGTACCGCTACCACCTCCCCGAGGGCGCAAGGTATTTCGCCATCAACTGCGTGAGCGACGGCTCGTTCGCGATGTTCGTCGACGACGCCTCGTTCAACGATCTGACCGTTCCGGCCTGGACCCTCACCGGCTATGACATCTACCGCGACGGCGTGAAAATCGGTCATTCGGCCACCACGGCCTTCACCGACGACGCGCCCCTCGACAAGGCCGTCTACACCGTCGTTCCCGTCTTTGCCCAGGGCGAAGGCGCCCGCTCGACATCCTGCACCGTCGAGCTCACGGGCATCGGCTCGGTTCTCGAGGGCGATGACGCTCCGGTGAACGTCTACAACCTCCAGGGCATGCTCCTGCGCCGTGCCGTCAGGCGCTCCGAGGCCACCCGCGGCCTCGCCCCCGGCACCTACCTCCTGAACAATGAAAAAGTAAGAGTAGAATAAACCCTCCCCCATAGCAAAAATCCGGCGCCCCGGCCTCCCTTCGCGGAGCCCGTGGCGCTTTTGCGTTTTATAAAGATGTCTATCAGCTAATTAAAAATATCATGTAGCGTGGACGCACGAGCCGTGCGTCCCTACAGTTCGGGGATATGCCGTCGGGATACCATGTTTTTTTCAATCACCGGCATCAACCATCTTGTGCTTGATTTCGCCGTCAGAAATTAATTACAGCTCCGGGTGTTGGGTGATTTTGGCGTAGGCTTTTTTGCGGACGTAGATGTAGGCGATGACTCCGGAGACGCCTGTGAGGACCCAGGTAATGGGGTAGACGGCCATGAGGGTGTCGAATGTGCCGCCACGGTTCTGGAGAGACCATACCCAGAAGAGGCGGAACACGCAGGTGCCGAGGATTGTGACGACGGTCGGCGTCATCGAGTAGCCGAGCGCCCTCATGGCTCCGCCGCTGATTTCGTAGGAAGAGGCGATGAACTGGAACAGGAGCACCATTGTCAGGCGCGAGTAGGCGAAGGGGAGCACGGCGGTGTCGTCGGTGAAGATGCCGATGAAAAAGCCTTTCTGCCACACGACTATCAGATTGAGGATCCCGCATGTGGCGACGGCGAGAATCATGTTCAGGCGGTAGACGCGGCGGCAGCGGTCTATGTTTCCGGCGGCGTAGTTCTGGGAGGTGAATGCCACGGTGGCCTGAACAAATGCCACGATGAGGTAGTAGCTGTAGAGCTCGTAGCTGAGCGCGGCGGCCGAGCCTGCGGAGGCAGCCGAGCCGAAGGAGTTGATGGACGAGAGAATAAATACGTTGGAGAGGGAGAAGACGAGTCCCTGAAGGCCGGCGGGGAGGCCGATGCGCACTATTTTGCCGAGCTCGAGGCTGTGGAAGCGCATCTTGCCGGGGATGAGGCGTATGGGCCCCTTCTCGCGCATGAGCACCACGACGATAAGCACGGCGTTGAGGGCCATTCCGATGGTTGTGGCGGTGGCCACACCGTCCACGTCCATGCCGAGTCCCGCGACGAAGAAGATGTCGAGCACGACATTTACGATGCCTCCGGCCAGAAGGATGAAGAAGGGCCGGGCCGTGTCGCCGATGCTTCGGAGCACGGCAGCTCCGAAGTTGAAGATGAGCATGAAAGGCAGCCCGATGAATATAATGCGGAGGTAGGTAGAAGCGCCGTCAAGCACCTCCGGCGGAGTGCCGAGGGCCTCGAGGAGCGGACGCGAGAAAAGCGAGCCGAGAAGGGCCATGGCGAGTCCGCAGACCATGGCGAGAACGCCCGTGGTAGCTACGGCGCGGCGCACGCCGCTGTCGTCGCGCCGCCCAATGCAGGCGGCGACAACCACGTTGATGCCCACGCCGAGCCCCATGAAGAGAGTGACGATGAGGTTGACCACCGGACCGTTGGAGCCCACCGCCGCCAGAGCGCTGGAGGCGCAGTAGCGCCCGACGATGAGTGTGTCGGCGGAATTGAAGGACTGCTGGACGATTCCCGTGGCTATGAGCGGAAGCGCGAAACGCATAGTGGGGCCGAGCAACGGCCCCGAGAGCATATTGATCGAGTTCTTGCTTTTCATATTCGGGACAACAAAATTAGCTCTTATAAATCTACCTACAAAAATTTTAACTAACTTTGCACATCCAAAACCGACACGACAATGAGAATAGACATCATCACCGTGCTGCCCGAGATGCTCGAGAGCCCGCTGAACTGCTCCATAGTGCAGAGAGCCAAGAACAAGGGCCTCTGCGAAATAGAGGTCCACAACCTCCGCGACTACACCACCAACCGCTACCGCAAGGTCGACGACTACCCCTTCGGCGGCGATGCGGGGATGGTGATACAGATTGAGCCCGTGGACCGCTGCATCTCGGCGCTGAAAGCCGAGCGCGACTACGACGAGGTGATTTTCACGGCGCCCGACGGCGAGGTCTTCAACCAGAAGATGGCCAACACAATGTCGATGCTCGACAATATCATCATTCTCTGCGGCCACTACAAGGGCATAGACTACCGCATCCGCGAGCACCTCATCACCAAGGAAATATCCATCGGCGACTATGTCCTCACCGGCGGAGAGATGCCCGCGGCCATCATCACGGACGCCATAGTCCGCCTTCTGCCCGGAGCCATAGGCGACGAGCAGAGCGCCCTGACGGACTCCTTTCAGGACAACCTCCTCGAGCCGCCGATCTACACACGTCCCGCCGAATACAATGGCTGGCGCGTGCCCGACATCCTCCTCAGCGGCCACGAAGCCAAAATCGACGCCTGGCGCCACGAGCAGGCCCTCGAGCGCACCCGCCGTTTGCGCCCAGATTTGTTGAAATAGAAGATTGTTCCGGCGAGGTCTTGAAATGATTCGGCGAGGCGGACGTGCCATGGCACGTCCCGCCTCGCCGATGGTGTTTTTCGGCCAAAGTGCCGAATGTTTTTGCGCCAAAGTACCGAATGAAAATCAGCCAAAGTGCCGAATGATTTTGCGCCGAATTGGGGAATTCGGGAAATTTTTCTTATATTTGCGGAGGAAATTCATCTTTACTTATGACTGAAAAAGGAAAATATAGGCCCCGCATCGCCGACCGACTCCTCGACAGGAAGCTAAGGGGTAAGGGCGCGGTTCTCGTCGAAGGTCCGAAATGGTGCGGAAAGACCACCACCGCCGAACAGATATGCAAGAGCGT
The DNA here is from genome assembly GCA_902491515.1 of uncultured Porphyromonadaceae bacterium. Lineage (GTDB taxonomy): Bacteria > Bacteroidota > Bacteroidia > Bacteroidales > Muribaculaceae > CAG-873. The sequence goes on along the minus strand of CABUIC010000016.1, from coordinate 27,488 downwards.
TCTCTATATGTCCGAACCGGGCAAGCGCGAGCAGAACATCCGGCTTGCACGGCTCAACCCCGCTTTGCTTCTTCGGGGCGAGAAGCCCAGACTGATTGACGAATGGCAGGTTGCACCCATGCTTTGGGACGCCGTTCGCTTCGAGGCGGACCACAGCAAGTCGCTCGGACTTTTCGTGCTGACGGGGTCGAGCGTACCACCGGATATGTCGGAAGTTTTCCACAGCGGCACGGGACGGTTCTCATGGCTCCGTATGCGCACGATGTCCCTGTGGGAGTCGGGCGAATCAACGGGCGATGTGTCGATCAAGTCGCTCTTCGAAGGCGGAGAGGAGGTTGGTGGCCTCTCGCATCTTGACCTCGAGGGCGTGGCGTACCTCACCTGTCGCGGAGGCTGGCCTCTGGCCATAGACATGGAGCGGGACATAGCCCTCGATCAGGCCTTCGACTATGTTTCGGCAGTGGAGAAACGCGACATCTCGGCAGCGGACGGTGTGGACCGCGACCCAAAAAGGGTACGACGGGTACTGCGTTCCTATGCGCGCCATCAGGGCACACAGGCCACTCTCGCCGCAATAGTCGCGGACATCGCCGAAAACGAGAGCGATACCTTCGACCCGGACACCGTGGCTGCTTACATAAAGGCTCTTACAAGCATTTTCGTCATCGAGGACACAGAGGCATGGAATCCGAACCTCCGCTCGCAGACGGCGATTCGCACACGCGACACCCGATATTTCACTGACCCGTCCATCGCCACAGCGGCACTGGGCATCGGTCCCGCCGACCTCATCAACGACCTGAACACATTCGGGCTCGTGTTCGAGACCCTCTGCATCCGCGACCTCCGCATTTACGCCGAGGCGCTGAGCGGCACCGTATATCATTACCGCGACAAGAACGGGCTGGAATGCGATGCCGTAGTACACCTGCGCGACGGGCGCTACGGTCTGATTGAAATAAAGCTCGGCGATGAAAAACTCATAGAACACGGGGCGTTGAGCCTGAAAGCCCTCGCCGAGAAAATAGACACTTCGAAAATGAAATCTCCATCATTCCTGATGGTTATAACCGCCACGGGCGACTATGCCTATCGCCGCGAGGACGGTGTAGTCGTCTGCCCAATCGGCGCCCTCAAAGACTGATTGACTGATTTCTTAAAAGTCTGACTTTATGAACACAAAGTATTTGTTGCGGCAATTGTTGCCGTGGCCGCGGGGATTTCGGCGGCTACCGGATGCTCGGAGACTGACGAGCCCGACACGACAAGCGGGGAGGAGCAGGTGCGCCGCATAGCCGGCGCGGTGTGCGACTCCCGCGGAAACGCAATATTCACCCCCTCCGGCACGGAAGGCCTTTACGTGGTGCCGTGCTCCGACGCGGCGACGGCCCGGGAGCTGTGCATGACCTTCACGGACGGCAAATGGGACGGCTCGTCCTCGACCGTGACTCTCAATGACGGCTGGGGCAGCGTGCACGTGAATTCTGAAGCTGGAGACGGCATTTTCGCCGAGGTTACGTTCACCCTCGTACCCCTGCCGTCCTTCGACATGGACGAGGTCACAATCAACTTCGGCCTCCAGGTAACCGACTCGGCCTATTTCGATAACGGGAATCCCTTCATCCCCGCCCTTCCCCAGTATTCCGAATGGCGCTGCAGCTCGTGCGGCAGGGTGTTCGTCGTGCCCGGGCGCAACAACCCTCCGGAGGAGTGTTCCTACTGCCACGGCAGCGGGTTCGTGAAACTGAACTGAGCGGGGGGCCCTGGGCTTTCAGTCTATTTAACAGCAAGGGTTCCGAAAATCCAATTAAAATTCGTACCTTTGCAGAATAATTTGCACATATTATACCCTGAAGTAAGATATGAACCCACTTGAACTCAGCGAGCAGGAGCAGATCCGCCGCACCAGCCTCCAGACACTCAGAGATATGGGCATCGAGCCCTATCCCGCCGCCGAATTTCCGGTGACGGGCCACAGCCGTGAAATCCGCGAGACCTTCGCGGACGACGCCCCGCGCCGCGAGGTTGCGGTTGCCGGCCGCATAATGGGCCGCCGCATAATGGGCAAGGCCTCCTTCGTGGAGCTTCAGGACGCCGACGGACGCATCCAGGTGTACATCTCCCGCGACGAAATATGCCCGGGCGAGAACAAGGACCTCTACAACGTTGTGTTCAAGAAACTCATGGACATCGGCGACTTCATCGGCGTGAAGGGCTACGTGTTCCGCACGCAGACGGGCGAAATCTCCGTCCATGCCTCCGAGCTTACCCTGCTTAGCAAGAGCCTGCGTCCGCTGCCCGTCGTGAAGATGAAGGACGGCGTGGCCTACGACACCTTCGACGACCCCGAGCTGCGCTACCGCCGCCGCTACGTGGACCTCGTGGTGAACGACGGCGTGAAGGACATCTTCATCAAGCGCACGAAGGTCTACAGCTCCATGCGCGAGTACTTCAACTCGGCAGGCTACATGGAAGTGGAGACCCCCATCCTCCAGTCCATTCCCGGGGGCGCCTCGGCCCGTCCGTTCATCACCCACCACAATGCCCTCGACATCCCCCTCTACCTCCGCATCGCCGACGAGCTCTACCTCAAGCGTCTCATCGTGGGCGGCTTCGACGGCGTCTACGAGTTCTCCAAGAACTTCCGCAACGAGGGCATGGACCGCACTCACAACCCCGAGTTCACCTGCATGGAAATCTATGTGGCCTACAAGGACTACAACTGGATGATGAGCTTCACCGAGAAGATGCTCGAAAAAATCTGCATGGACGTGAACGGCACCACGGAGGTGAAGGTCGGCGGCAACACCATCTCCTTCAAGGCTCCCTTCCCGCGCGTGACCATGGCCCAGGCCATCAAGGACCACACCGGCAAGGACATCACGGGCCTCGACGAGGAGGGCCTGCGCGCCCTCGCCGGTGAACTCGGCGTGGAAGTCGACGCCTCGATGGGCAAAGGCAAGATTATCGACGAAATCTTCGGCGAGAAGTGCGAGGGCAAGTACATCCAGCCCACCTTCATCACCGACTACCCCATAGAGATGTCGCCCCTGACGAAGCGTCACCGCGACAACAGCGAGCTCACCGAGCGCTTCGAGCTCATGGTCAACGGCAAGGAGCTGGCCAACGCCTACTCCGAGCTCAACGACCCCATCGACCAGTACGAGCGCTTCGTCGAGCAGATGCGCCTCGGCGAGAAGGGCGACGACGAGGCCATGATCATCGACGGCGACTTCATCCGCGCCCTCGAGTACGGCATGCCGCCGACCTCGGGCATGGGCATAGGCATGGACCGCCTCGTGATGCTCATGACCGGTCAGGAATCCATCCAGGAAGTGCTTTTCTTCCCGCAGATGCGCCCCGAGAAGAAGGAGCGCCGCGACGCCGCCGAAGCCTATACGGCCCTCGGCGTCCCCGCCGAATGGGTGCCCGCCATCCAGAAGGCCGGCCTCCTCACCGTCGAGGCCCTCGGCGCCGCCACTCCCGGCAAGCTCCATCAGGAACTCTGCGGCCTCAACAAGAAGCACAAGCTCGGCCTCCAGGCTCCCCGCATCGAGGAAGTGACCGCCTGGATTGAAAGCGCCAAGAACAACTAAACCCCTCTCCATCATGGAAACACCATTTCCGGGGCGTATCGCCGTCATGGGCGGAGGCAGCTGGGCCACGGCCCTCGCCAAGCTCCTGCTCAACAACTGCGAGACCATCACCTGGTACATGCGCCGCGACGACCGCATCGAGGACTTCAAACGTCTGGGCCACAACCCGGCCTACCTCACGGACGTGAATTTCGACATCAGCCGCATCGACTTCACGAGCGACATCAACGAAGCCTGCCGCAGCTGCGACACCCTGCTCCTCGTGATGCCCTCGCCCTACTTCAAGGGCCACCTCGAGAACCTCACCGAGGACATCTCGGGAAAGGCCGTCGTGTCGGCCGTGAAGGGCATAGTGCCCGGCGAGAACGAGCTCATCACCGACTACATGGCCAAGCACTACGGCGTCGACCCGCTGAAGCTCCTCGTGGTCTCCGGCCCCTGCCATGCCGAGGAAGTGGCGCTCGACCGCCCCTCCTACCTCACCATCGGCTGCCAGGACATCGCCCGCGCCGAACAGTTCGGGCGCCTGCTCACCGGGAAGAATTCCCACGCCATCATCTCCAGCGACGTCGACGGCATCGAGTATGCCGCCGTGCTCAAGAACGTCTACGCCATAGCAGCGGGCATCATCCACGGCATGAAGATGGGCGACAACTTCTCGGCCATGCTCATCTCCAACGCCATCCGCGAGATGGAGCGCTTCGTCGACGCCGCCAATCCGCGGCCTCGCCAAATCTGCGACAGCGTCTACCTCGGCGACCTCCTCGTCACGGCCTACTCCCGCTTCTCGCGCAACCACAACTTCGGCTCGATGATCGGCAAAGGCTACTCCGTGAAGGCCGCGCGCATGGAAATGGAACAGACCGCCGAGGGCTACTACGGCGCCAAGTGCATCACCGACATCAACGACGAGCGCTACGGCGTGGACATGCCGATACTCAACGCCGTCTACAATATATTATACCACAACGCCCGCGCGTCCAAGGCTGTCAAGGACATGGCCGCAAACTTCAGCTAATCCCCTCATGACTCCCGACAAGCGCGAGAAACTCCTCGGAAAGACTCTCGAAGGCCTCCGCGCCGTCTGCGCCGCCGAAGGCCTCCGGCCCTTCGCCGCCAAGCAGATGGCACAGTGGCTCTATGAGAAGCGCTGTACCTCCATCGACGCGATGACCAACCTCCCGAAGGAGGCCCGCGCGCGCCTCGCCGAGCGCTACCGCGTGGGCCGCGAGGCTCCGGTGGCCGAGAGCCGCAGCGCCGACGGAACGGCCAAGTACCTCTTCCCGGGCGCCGGGGGCCTCGAAATCGAGGCAGTGATGATTCCCGACAAGGACCGCGCGACCCTCTGCGTGAGCTCCCAGGCGGGGTGCAAGATGAACTGCCGCTTCTGCATGACCGGCCGACAGGGATTCCACGGCAGCCTCGACGCCGGGGCCATCATCAATCAGGTGCTCTCCGTGCCCGAGAGCGCGGAGCTGACCAACATCGTGTTCATGGGCATGGGCGAGCCCACCGACAATCTCCCCGCCGTCCTCGACACCATAGAAATCCTGACGGCGCCCTGGGGTCTCGCTTGGAGCCCCAAGCGCATCACCGTCTCCACCATCGGCAACATCCCCGGACTCCGCCGCCTCCTAGACGAGACAAAAGTCCACATCGCCGTGAGCGTCCACTCGCCCTTCGCCGACGAGCGCGCCGGCCTCATGCCCGTGGAGCGCGCCTGGCCCGTGGCCCGCGTGGTCGACCTCCTGCGCGACTACGACTTCGCCCACCAGCGCCGCCTCTCGATGGAGTACATCATGTGGCGCGGCATCAACGACGACATGCGCCACGCCGACGCTCTGGCGCGCCTCCTGCGCGGGACCGACGCCCGCGTGAACCTCATACGCTTCCACCGCATTCCCGGCTTCGAGGGCGCTCCCGCCGCTAAAGAACGGATGGAGGCATTCCGCGACCGCCTCAACGCCCTCGGCGTGACGGCCACCATCCGCGCCTCCCGGGGCGAGGACATCGAAGCCGCCTGCGGAATGCTCGCCGGCAAGGAAGGACAAGAAAACACACCCGAACAATGAGCGACACAAACAGAAAAATACGCGTGGGAATAACCCACGGCGACCCCAACGGAATAGGCTACGAAGTCATTCTCAAGACCCTCGACGACCCGCGCGTCTGCGACCTCTGCACCCCCGTGGTCTACGGGTCCGGAAAAATCGCCAACTTCTACCGCAAGACCTTCGAGGGCTGCGGGCAACCCCCTGTCCCCTTCCAGCGCGTCGACTCCGCGGCCGACGCCCGCGACGGCGCATGCAACATCATCAACGTCGTGGGCGAGGACTTTCACCTCGAGCCCGGCAAAGCCTCCACCGAGGCCGGCGCCGCGGCGCTCGCCGCGCTTGAGACGGCCGTGGCCGACCTCCGAGAGGGCACCATCGACGTGCTCGTGACAGCCCCCATCGACAAGCATTCAATCCAGAGCCCGGAATTCAGCTTCCCGGGCCACACCGAATACCTCGAGGCCTCCCTCGGCCGAGAAGAAGGCGAGGAGCCCTCGCGCGCGCTGATGATAATGGCCACGGCCGACGGCCTCCGCGTGGCCCTCGCCACGACACACCTCCCCATCGCTGAAATCCCCGGCGCGCTCACGAAGGAACTCCTTCTCACAAAGCTCACCGACTTCAGCACCTCGCTGCGCCGCGACTTCGGCATCCACGCCCCGCGCATCGCCGTCCTCGCCCTCAACCCCCACGCCGGGGAGCAGGGCCTCCTCGGCAAGGAAGAGGCCGAGATTATAGAACCAGCCGTGGCCGAAGCCCGCGAGCGGAAGATTCTCGCCTTCGGCCCCTACGCCGCCGACGGCTTCTTCGGCGCCGGACACCACACGAAATTCGACGGCGTCCTCGCCATGTACCACGACCAGGGCCTCGCGCCCTTCAAGACTCTCGCCATGGACGCCGGCGTGAACGTCACCGCAGGCCTTCCCTGCGTCCGAACCTCCCCCGACCACGGCACCGGCTACGACATCGCCGGCCAGGGCGTGGCCTCCGAGGCTTCCATGCGCAACGCCCTCTACATGGCCCTCGACATCTTCCGCAACCGCCGCCGCGACGACGAGGCTTTCCGCAACCCCCTCCGCCGCCAGTACCACAACAAGGGCAAGGACAGCGAGACCCTTGACCTCTCGAAGGATAGCTGACAAACCCCTCCTCTCCACATCCAAATGCCGACAAACATAGAACAACAGGTTGAGGCCTCGCGCAGGCGCTTCGGTATCGTGGGCAACGCTCCGGCTCTTATCGCCGCCGTCGAGCGTGCCGTCCGCGTCGCGCCCATCGACTTGTCGGTTCTCGTCACGGGCGAAAGCGGAACCGGCAAGGAATTTTTCCCCCAGATCATCCACGCCAACAGCCCGCGCAAGCACGCACGCTACATCGCCGTGAACTGCGGCGCAATCCCCGAGGGCACCATCGACTCCGAGCTCTTCGGCCACGAGAAAGGCGCCTTCACCGGCGCCGTCGACTCCCGCCGGGGCTACTTCGAGGAGGCCGACGGAGGCACCATCTTCCTCGACGAGGTGGCAGAACTGCCCCTCACCACCCAGGCGCGCCTCCTGCGCGTGCTCGAGACCGGCGAATACCTCCGCGTGGGCTCCTCCACGGTCAAGCGCACGAACATCCGCATCGTCGCCGCCACAAACGTCGACCTCCTGCGCGCCGTAGCCGAGGGGCGCTTCCGCGAAGACCTCTACTACCGCCTCTCGACCGTGCTCATCCACATTCCGCCACTGCGCGAACGCGGCGCCGACATACGCCTCCTCGCCCGCAAGTTCGCCTCCGACTTCGCCGAGAAGTACACCGTTCCGGAAATATCCTTCACCGCCGGCGCCCTCGAGGCCATGGCGCACTACGGCTGGCCCGGCAACGTCCGCCAGCTCAAGAACGTGGTCGAGCAGATCGCGCTCTTCGAGGCCGGAAAGGACGTCGACGAGCGCGCCTTCCGCTCCTACCTCCCCGCCGACACCCCCGACAGCTACATCCCCGCCGTCCCCGGCGCCTCCGACGCGTACGGGCGCGAGCGGGAAGCCCTGTTCAACATGATTTTCCGCCTTCAGGAACGCATCGACGAGCTCCAGGGGCGCCTCGACAGCCTCGCTCCCGAAGCGAAGCCCGCGCTCGTGCGCCAGGACGACCCCGCCGTGCGCCTGCTGGCCCGGAACTGCTCGGCCCACAAGGATGCCGCGCCCGAAAGCCCGTCGGGACACATCGTCGAGGACGCCACCGCCACGCCCGTCGAACCGCAGGCCCAGGCCCTCTCCCTCAACGACAACGAGCGCGAGCTCATCCGCGACGCCCTCCTCCGCAACGACGGCCGGCGGAAGGCCACGGCCGACGAACTCGGAATCTCCGAGCGTACCCTCTACCGCAAAATCCGCGACTATGGCCTCGAATAAGCGATTCCTGCCCCTCATAATGCCGCTCGTGGCGGCATGCATCCTCGCCCTCGCCGCCGCGGGGTGCAAGATAAGCTATACCCTCAACGGCTCCGCTATCGACTACAACGTCTACCGCACGATTTCCGTCAGCGAGTTTCCAATCCGCGCCGCCCTCGTCTATCCGCCCCTCCAGCAGACCTTCGAGAACGAGCTCCTCGACTACATCTCCCGCAACACGCGCCTCCAGACCGTCGACGGCTCTTCCGACCTCCGCATCGAGGGCGAAATCACCGGCTACGCCCTCTCCCCCCAGGCCGTCACCGAGGACGCATACGCCTCCCAGACGCGCCTGACGATAACCATCCGCGTCAAGTATACCGACGAGAAGGACCCCGACAAGAGCATCGACCAGAGCTTCAGCGCCTACCGCGACTTCCCCGCCACGGAAATGCTCACCGACGTTCAGGACCAGCTCTGTCAGGAAATAGCCGAAGAACTTGTGGAACTGATTTTCAACGCCACCCTCGGCAACTGGTAGCAGCCCATGGACACCAACGCCCTCGCCACACTTCTGCGCAGCCTTGCCGCCGCACCCGGACGCGCCCTCGCCCCCGCCGAGCGCGCCCTGCTCGAGGAATCCGTCCGCGAATACCCCTACTTCGCGCCGCCCTTCTACGAGCTCGCCCTCCGCTCGCCCCAGAGCGCGCCCGAAACCGCCGGGCTCCGCGCCCGGGCAGCCATCCGCGCGCTCGGCCACCCCGACTTCGACAACGCCGTCGAGGGAGGCGAATGGCTCGGCTTCTATCCCCCGGAAGAGACGGCGCCGAGCCCAGGCACCGAAGAGACCATCGACACCTTCCTCCGCACCTACGGCCACACGTCCCCGGAAGAGGAAGAGCTCCTCAACAAGCTCATATTCAACCCGGTGCCCGACTACGCCGAGATGCTCGCCAGAGAAGAGCAGGAAAACCTTCCCGAATCGGAGGAAGGCGCCTCCGACGACTCTCCGGAGGCCCGCATCAACGCCTTCATCCTCGAGAAGCATCCCGCGGCAAAGCCCCGGCGCGAGGAGCGCGACCCCTCGCTCCCTCCGCCCTACGTGGCCGACACACCCGTCGCCCCTCAGTCCGAGCCCCACGACGACTCCCTCCTCAGCGAAAGCCTCGCCAAAATATACATCCGTCAGGGCCGCTACGAGAGGGCTTACGAAATTATATCGGGCCTAAATTTGAAATTTCCAAAAAAAAGTGTTTACTTTGCAGACCAATTGCGCTTTTTGAAGAAATTGATCATAAATCAGCGCGCCAAATCGAAAAACCAAGCATCTTCCGAGGGGGCCTCCGCTCCCGGGGAAATTTAAAAAAACCATGCATACAGTAGTAATTATCCTTACCGTTATCGTTGCCGTGCTTCTCATCGGCATTGTACTCATCCAGAAATCCAAGGGCGGCGGCCTTTCCTCCCAGTTCGGCGGCGCAGGCGCCGTAATGGGCGTCCGTCAGACCAACAGCTTCCTCGAGAAAGCCACATGGACCCTTCTCGGCCTTCTCATCGTGCTCTCCGTAGCCTCCGCGTTCACCATGCCCAAGAACGCCACCGGCGCGCAGATCCGCACAAACGTAGAGACGCAGGCTCCCGCCACCGAGCTCCCCGCCGGCCAGTTCGAGACTCCCGCTCCCGCGGCTCCCGCCGCCGAAGCCCCCGCTCAGGAAGCCCCCGCGGCTCCCGCCCAGGGCGAATAATCCCCGGAGTCCACACTCTCACACCTTGAAAATCAATTCATGTCATATCCCGGAGGCTCGATTCTCCGGGATATGATTCAGTGTATACGTCCCCGCACATGAAACGATCCGATTTCGAAATAATGGCCCCCGTCGGCAGCTACGAGTCGCTTGCCGCCGCCATCTCCGCAGGAACCAACGCCGTCTACTTCGGCGTCGAGGGCCTGAACATGCGCTCCAAGTCCAGCGCCAACTTCACCCTCGACGACCTCCGCAACATCGCCCGGATTTGCTCCGAGGCCGGTGTCCGCACATACCTCACGGTCAACACCATAATCTACGACGGCGACATCCCCGTCCTCCACGCCATCATCGACGCCGCGGCCGAGGCCGGCCTCACAGCCATCATCGCCACGGACATCGCCGCGATATCCTACGCCCGCTCACGCGGCGTCGAGGTCCACATCTCCACCCAGTGCAACATCTCCAACATCGAGGCCGTCCGCTTCTACGCCGCCTATGCCGACGTCGTGGTCCTCGCCCGCGAGCTCTCGCTCGAGCAGGTCAAGGCCATCCATGACGCAATCGTCGCCGAGGACATCCGCGGCCCCAAGGGCGAGCTCGTCCGCATCGAGATGTTCTGCCACGGCGCCCTCTGCATGGCCGTATCAGGCAAGTGCTATCTCAGCCTGCACGAGATGAACTCCAGCGCCAACCGCGGAGCCTGCACTCAGATTTGCCGCCGCGGCTACACCGTCACCGACCGCGAGACCGGCGAGCAGCTCGACATCGAGAACAAGTACATCATGTCGCCCAAGGACCTCAAGACCATCCACTTCCTCAACAAGATGGTCGACGCCGGAGTCTCCGTCTTCAAAATCGAGGGCCGCGCCCGCGGGCCCGAGTACGTCCTCACCGTCGTCCGCGCATACTCCGAGGCCCTCGAAGCACTCTGCGACGGCTCCTACTCCGAAGAAAAAATAGCCCGCTGGGACGAAAGCCTCGGAAAAATCTTCAACCGGGGCTTCTGGAACGGATACTACCTCGGCCAGCGCCTCGGCGAGTGGTCAGCAAAGTACGGCTCCTCCGCCACGCGAGTCAAGCAGTACGTGGCCAAGGGCGTCAAGTGGTTCTCGAAGCTCGGCGTCGGCGAGTTCTTCATGGAGGCCCACGAGCTCTGTGTCGGCGACGAGGTGGTAATCACCGGCCCCACGACCGGCGCACTCATCGTCAGGGTCGAGGACATCCGCGTAGGCGGAAAATCCGTTCCCCGCGCCGTAAAGGGCGACGCATTCTCCATAGCCGTACCAGCCAAAATCCGCCCTGCCGACCGTCTTTACCGCTGGCTCCCGACTAAAGCGGCCGAAAATTAACATTCACGGTCCTTGCGCGTTTGCGGATTTATGTTTAAATTTGTAGTCAGACTTCAATCTACCGCACAACTGACCACGTATCAACCTCTCTGCATATAACCCTGAAATGAAAATCAAGAAGCACCTTATTTCGGTGGCGATTGCCCTCCTGGGCGCCGTGCTCCCCGCCTCAGCCGATGTTCCGGCAGGCTATTATTCCTCCCTCGCGGGCAAGAAGGACGGCGAACTCAAGACCGCCATCTACAACCGCATCCACAACTTCACGCGCATCAGCTCCTACAACGACCTCCCGCGCTACTTCCAGGTGACGGACGTCTACCCCCAGAGCAGCCGCTGGTGGGACATGTACTCCGACATCCCCCTCTACGCCCCTTCCTTCCGCGGCCTCAACCGCGAGCACTCCTTCCCCAAGAGCTGGTGGGGCGGCAGCACGACAGTCAGCGCTTACGTTGACCTCAACCACCTCTATCCCTCCGAGATGAAGGCCAACACCGCCAAGAGCAACTACCCCCTCGGCGTTGTCGACACCCGCAACTCCATGAAGTTCGACAACGGGGTCTGCAAGGTCGGCTACCCCGTCAACGGCCAGGGCGGCGGAGCGGCATTCGTCTTCGAGCCCGACGACGAGTACAAGGGCGACTTCGCCCGCACATACTTCTACATGGCCACCTGTTATCAGGACCTCACCTGGAAGTATACCTTCATGGTGGCGCAGAATACCTATCCGACTCTGACCCCCTGGGCGATAGACCTTCTCATGAAGTGGCATGCGCAGGACCCCGTCAGCCAGAAGGAACGCGACCGCAACGAGGCCGTATACAGCATCCAGAACAACCGCAATCCCTTCATCGACTGCCCCGTACTCGCCGACTATCTCTGGGGCTCCAAGAAAGGCCAGCCCTACGACGGCTACACAGGCTCCGGCGAAGTGACGCCTCCGGCCACCGGCACCCCCGATCTCGTGGCTCCCACGCGCGGAATGAATCTCGACTTCGGACAGGTGGCCCTCGGCCAGAGCGCCGTCACGAAGCTCTACATCAAGGGCGACAACCTCCGCGGCAAACTCTCCCTCACCGTCTACTCCGGCGACCGCACATATTTCACCATCCCCTCCTCAACCCTCGACGGCGCCCTCGCCAACGCCCAGGACGGATACTGGCTCAACGTCACATACCGCCCCGCCGCCCTCGGCTCCCACACATCGAAGCTCATCATCAGCGACGGCGGAATCACCGGTTCCGTCTCCGTCACTCTCCGCGGCGAGTGCCTGCCCGTGCCCACCCTCACGGCCTGCACGGCCCTCCCCGCAAGCTCCGTGGAGGCTGACCGCTACCTCGCCGAATGGACCACGCCCGCAGGCGAGACCGTCGACTACTGGATCATCACCCGCACCAAGTACCTCGCCTCCGGTGGCGTAGTCACCGAGGAAATTCCCTCCGAAGGCTCTCCGCAGGAAATCACCGAGTTCGGCGAGAGCGACCGCGAGACCTATTCCGTTCAGTCCGTGCGCCTCGGCGTGCGCTCCCCGATGTCCAACGTCGTATCTGTCGACCATGCGGGCATTCAGGGCGTCGAGACCGAGGAAGCCCTCGTAATCCGGGGCTTCGACGGCTTCATGCGCGTGATATGCTCCGCGCCCCAGCAGGACTGCGAAATCTTCGATCCTGCCGGACGCCTCGTGATGGCCGTCGACGAAGTCGAGCAGAACACCGACATTCCTCTCGCGGCAGGCATCTACCTCGTGCGCACCGCTCAGCACCGCACTCCCGTAAAGGTAGCCGTTCGATAATCCTCCCCTGACAATGAACTTCACGCCGCTCGCACTCCCCTTGTTCGCCCTGCGCCGCCGCGCCGTAAAGGCCTGGACGCAGAGCCGCGGGGGAGTGGAGCGCGCTCAGCTCGGCCAGCTCCGCCGCCTCCTCCGCGAGGCCCGCGACACCGAAACCGGGCGCCGCTTCGGCTTCGGCGATATCGTCAGGGAGACTGACATCCGCCGTGCCTTCGCCGCTCTCCCCGTCCATGAGTACGAGGACATACGCGCCGAGGTCATGCGCATGGTCATGGGCGAGCCCGACGTCCTCTGGCCCGGACGGACCCTCCGCTTCGCCCAGAGCTCCGGGACCTCGGGAGGAAAGAGCAAGTACATCCCCGTCACCGACGCGGCCCTCAGCCGCAACCACTACGCCGGCGCGTCCGACGCCGTGGCCTTCTACCTCGGCCATAACCCACGAAGCCGCCTCTTCGGCGGAAAAAGCCTCATCCTCGGCGGAAGCTACGCCAACGAGGTCGAAGGGCTCCCCGCCGACGTCCGCGTCGGCGACCTCTCGGCCTCGCTGATTGCCGAAATCAACCCCCTCGTCAACCTCTTCCGCGTCCCCGACAAGCACACGGCCCTCATGCCCGACTGGGAGCGCAAGCTCCCCGCCCTTGTCGAGGCATCCCTCCATGCCGACATTACAAACATCTCCGGCGTCCCCTCCTGGTTCATGACCCTCATCGAGCACGTCCTCGACCGCGCCGGAGCATCCTGCATCCACGACGTCTGGCCGAACCTCGAAGTCTTTTTCCACGGCGGAATTTCCTTCGAGCCTTACCGCGAGCAGTACCGCCGCCTCACCGATCCCGCCCGGATGCACTACCTCGAGAACTACAACGCCTCCGAGGGCTTCTTCGCCGCGCAGGACACCACGGACCCCGCCGACGGAATGCTCCTCCTCCTCGACCGCGGTATTTTCTACGAATTCCGCGCCCTCGACGGCTCAGGCCGCGTCCTCCCCGCATGGGAAGTCGAGCAGGGGCAGACATACGAGCTTATAATCAGCGCCTGCAACGGCCTCTGGCGATACTCCCCCGGCGACACCGTCACGGTCCGCTCAGCCGTCCCCCTCCGAATAGCCGTGGCCGGCCGAACCAAGTCGTTCATCAACGCCTTCGGCGAAGAACTCATGGTCCACAACGCCGAGGCAGCCATAGCCGCCGCATGCGCCCGCCACGCCTGCGAGGTCGCCGACTACACGGCGGCCCCGGTCTTCGCACGTGCCGACGGCACAAAGGGGCGCCACCAGTGGCTCATCGAGTGGCGAAAGGCTCCCCCCGACCCCGCCGCCTTCGCCGCCACCCTCGACGCCGAGCTGCAGCGCGTCAACTCCGACTACGCAGCCAAGCGCTCGGGAGGTATATTCCTCGACCCGCCCACTGTGACCTCGGCCGCCCCCGGCCTCTTCGACCGCTGGCTCGCTTCCACAGGCAAGCTCGGCGGCCAGCGCAAAGTCCCACGCCTCTCCAACGACCGCAAACTCATCGACATTCTCCTTGAATTAAACACCATAGAATAAAATGAAACGCCTCTTTCTTACCCTCGGCCTCGCGGCCCTCGCTGTCGGCTCCGCAATGGCCGATGACGCTCCGAAATATATTTTCTATTTCATCGGCGACGGCATGGGCATGGGCCCCGTAATGGCCGCCGAAAGCTATTGGCGCGACATCCGCGGCGAGGAGGAGCCCCTGCCGATGATGCAGATGCCCGTCGCCGCATGGACGCGCACATACTCCGCCTCCAGCCCCGTCACCGACTCCGCCGCCGCCGGAACGGCCCTATCCACAGGCTCCAAGACCCGGAACGGCATGCTCGGTCAGGCCGCCGACTCCACCGACGTCACTTCCATAGCCCGAATCTTCAAGGACCGCGGCATGGGCGTCGGCATCATCACCTCCGTGGCCGCAGACGACGCCACCCCCGGGGCATTCTATGCCCACGTCCCCTACCGCAAGATGTTCTACGACATCGACTGTGACCTCGCCGCGAGCGGATACGACTTCATAGCCGGCGCCGGAATCCAGGGCCTCGCCGACAAGGACGGAAAGCCCACCGACGTAGCCCGACGCCTCCACGACAACAATGTTCAGCTCCTCCGCGGCCCGAAGGCAATCGACTCAATCGGCACCGGACGCGTGCTCCTGCTCAACTACGAAGGCTCCGCGCCCTGGAACATAGGCTACACCATCGACTCCATCGGCGCCTCCGCTCTCTCCCTCCCGCAGATGACCGCTGCCGGACTCCGTCACCTTCAGGCCCGCAGCCCCGAAAGCTTCTTCATGATGGTCGAGGGCGGAAACATCGACCACGCCCTCCACGGCAACGACGGCGGAGCCGCCATAAAGGAAATCCTCAACTTCAACGAGGCCATCGACATCGCCCTCTCATTCTATAAGGAGCACCCCGACGAAACCCTCATCGTCGTCACGGCCGACCACGACACCGGCGGCCTCACCGTCGGAAACAAAACCCTCCACTACGACGCCCGACTCGGCCTCTTCGACTCCCAGCGCATCTCCAAGGAAGCATTCAGCGACTATTGCAAGGCCCTCCTCAACAGCCGGCGCATCTTCACCTGGGAAGACATGAAAGAGCTCCTCCGCGAAAAGCTCGGCTTCTTCGGGCCCGTACCAGTGACGCCCGAACAGGAGGAGCGACTCCGCCAGCAGTTCGACAAGACCTTCCTCATGCGCAACTCCGCCGACCAGGAAACCCTCTACGCCAGCTTCAACGCTTTCGCCGTCGACGTATTCAGCATCCTCAACGACGCCGCCGGAATCGGCTTCACCACAACCGGACACACCGGAAATCCCGTGCCCGTATTCGCCGTTGGCGTCGGCGCCGACCGCTTCAAGGGTTTCAACAACAATACCGACCTCCCCCTCTACATTCTCGAAATCTCAAAAGGAAAATAAATGGACTCCCACCACCATATCGACCACCCCGAGAACGACTCGCAATACTCCGGCCTCACCGTCAACAGCGGCGTGGCCCAGCCCCCGAGCGTAAACCCCTACCTCGCCAACCGCCCGCGCCGCAAGCCCATGCCCTCTGCCGGCGAGCTCGTCGAAGGCATCCTCAAAGGCGACATCACGGCCCTCAGCCGCGGCGTGACCCTCGTCGAGAGCATGGCCCCCGACCACTACGCCGTAGCCCAGGAAGTCATCGAGAAATGCCTCCCCCACTCCGGCCGCTCCCGCCGCATCGGCATCACAGGCGTCCCCGGCGCCGGTAAGAGTACCAGCATCGATGTCTTCGGCCTCGAAGTGATCCGGCGCACCGGAGGCAAGCTCGCAGTCCTCGCCATCGACCCCTCCAGCGAGCGCACCAAGGGCTCCATCCTCGGCGACAAGACCCGCATGGAAAAGCTCAGCACCCACCCCGGAGCCTTCATCCGCCCCAGCCCCTCCGCCGGAAGCCTCGGAGGCGTCGCCCGCAAGACCCGCGAGACAATCGTCCTCTGCGAGGCCGCAGGCTACGACAATATCTTCGTCGAGACCGTCGGCGTCGGTCAGAGCGAGACCGCCGTCCACTCAATGGTCGACTTCTTCCTCCTCATCCAGCTCGCCGGAACAGGCGACGAACTCCAGGGCATCAAGCGCGGAATCATGGAAATGGCCGACGGCATCGTCATCAACAAGGCCGACGGCGACAACATCGGCCCCGCCCGTCTCGCCCAGGCCCAGTTCCGCTCGGCCCTACACCTCTTCCCCCCCACAGCTTCGGGATGGACGCCCGAAGTCCTCACCTACTCGGGCTACTACGAGCTCGGCATCGCCGAAGTGTGGGACATGATCGACCGCTACTTCGCCTTCGTCAAGGCCAACGGCTACTTCGAGCGCAAGCGCCACGAGCAGGCCCGCTGGTGGATGTTCGAGACCATCAACGAGCAGCTCCGCAAGAATTTCTACGAAAACCCCGAAGTCGAGGCACTCCTCGCCCGACGCGAGGCCGACGTCCTCTCCAACCGGCGCTCCAGCTTCGCCGCCGCTTCCGACGTCCTCGACTTCTACTTCGACAAAATCCATAAGAAATGACCCTCAGAAGATTCGCAATCGCTTTCACCCTCATCCTCGCCTCGGCTCTCGCCGCACTCGGCGCCGGGCCCGAAGTCGAGTTCGACGAGACTGTCTTCGATTTCGGCACCGTCCGCGAGTCCGCCGCACCCGTCCAGACCGTGTTCGTGATGACCAACAAGGGCTCCGTACCCGTGGCCATCCTCTCCGCCTCTACCACCTGCGGATGCTCCAAGGCCGAATACCCCACCAAGCCCGTTGAGCCCGGCAAAACGGCTAAAATCAAAGTAAAATTCAACCCCGCGGGCCAACACGGCGAAATAAACCGCGAGATAAAACTCCGCATCAAAGCCGCCGGAGGCAAAAGCCGGCGAATCCCCCTCCGCATCCGCGGCAACGTAATCCCCGCAGACTGACATAAAACTAAGATGGAGACGCCTCACGGTGTCTCCATCTTAGAATAAACCAATCATTATCACATTTCTTGCAATGGAAAAAGTAATTTCTTGCTTTTCTATTGTTCAAACATCCCCCGGACGTTTTTTGTTCGCCGAAATCATAAAAATATTTCGGTTTAACATACATTAATACACGTGCGCACACTTTTGGCACACCTTTGTGCGTATCTTTGCATTGTCAACCGACAACAACGCACAAAATAAAATCAACATAAAATCTCTCTCCTTATTATTATGGCAAAGAAAGAAGACAAAAAAGCGGCGGTCAGCCCCGAAGAAGCGGCCCGCACCGCACGCCTCGACGCTCTCGCCCAGGCTATGGGCCGCATCGAGAAGGCCTACGGCCGTGGCGCAGTCATGAAGATGGGCGACGACGTTATCGAAGACGTCGAAGTAATCCCCACCGGCTCCATCTCCCTCAACCACGCCCTCGGCGTCGGAGGTTACCCCCGCGGCCGAATCATCGAAATCTACGGCCCCGAGTCCTCCGGTAAGACCACACTCGCAATCCACGCCATCGCCGAGGCACAGAAACGGGGCGGCATCGCCGCCATCATCGACGCCGAACACGCCTTCGACCGCTTCTACGCCCAGAGCCTCGGAGTCGACGTCAACAACCTCCTCATCTCCCAGCCCGACAACGGCGAGCAGGCCCTCGAAATCGCCGAGCAGCTCATCCGCTCCTCCGCTATCGACATCCTCGT
Organism: uncultured Porphyromonadaceae bacterium; assembly: GCA_902491515.1. GTDB lineage: Bacteria > Bacteroidota > Bacteroidia > Bacteroidales > Muribaculaceae > CAG-873. Next base: position 9,375 of record CABUIC010000016.1, on the reverse strand, counting down.
GGTCGACTCCGTCGCCGCCCTCACCCCCAAGAGCGAAATCGAAGGCGAGATGGGCGACCGCAACATGGGCCTTCAGGCCCGCCTCATGTCGCAGGCCATGCGCAAACTCACCGGCGCAATCTCCCGCACCAACACCACCTGCATATTCATCAACCAGCTCCGCGAGAAAATCGGACAGATGTTCGGCCCCACCGAGACAACCACCGGCGGAAACGCACTCAAGTTCTACGCCTCCGTCCGCATCGACATCCGCAGCCGAAACCCCATCAAGGACGGCGACGACGTCCTCGGCAAACGGGCATACGTCAAGATTGTCAAGAACAAGGTCGCTCCCCCCTTCAAGCGCGCTGAATTCGACATCATGTTCGGCGAAGGCATCTCCCGCGCCGGCGAAATCCTTGACCTCGGCGTCGAACTCGACATCATCAAGAAGAGCGGCTCCTGGTTCAGCTACGACGGCTCCAAACTCGCTCAGGGACGCGACGCCGCGAAGAACGTGATCCGCGACAACCCCGAACTCGCCGACGAACTCGAGGCCAAAATCATGGAAGCCCTCAAGGCCACTGACAACTCCCCCATGGCCCGCGCCCGCCGCGAGCAGGCCGCCCCCGCCGCCGACGAGCCCGGCGAGGCCCCCGCAGCAAAGCCCGCGCAGACCGACCTCTTCGACGACGAACTACCCGACGACGGATTCTCCATCGAAGAAGACCTCTGAACCCCTCTTCGGAGCGAAAAATCGCGTTAAAGGACGTTAAACTCACCCGAAAATTTGCATACCCCGAATTTAAGCGCTAACTTTGCATCGCCTTTCGGAAATCGGGGTGTAGCTCAGTTGGTTAGAGTACGCGTCTGGGGGGCGTGAGGTCGCTAGTTCGAGTCTAGTCACCCCGACAAAAATTTGGCAAAGTGGTGCAACACTAACAGTTGCGCCACTTTTTTTTAAATTAGCCGTGTCAGAAACGTGTCAGCACGCTGACGGCACTCGTTTTTGCACAAACTGCGAAGTCAATTATCGAATTGTAGGGACGCACGGCTCGTGCGTCCCTACATTGCCGAGATTCTTCAGTCAGGACCCCAATACATTGCGGAGATTTTTCAGTCCGGGACCCTTCCCCTCTCAATACCCCCTCTTCTTCGGCGGCTTGCCGCCCATCCAGGGAAGGCCGGTGGGTTTGCTGCGGTGTCGCCCGTGGCGGCGAGGGGTGGCTTTCGGGCCTATAGGCGCGAATATCAGCACGACGAGGAGAATTACTCCTAAAATAATAAGTAGGTCCATGGCGGGGTATTGATTTTTCCCCAAAGTTAGCGATTTATCCGCTCTTTCCTTGCTCTGTTCTCCCTAATTTTTTCACAAATCACCTCCCGGCGCAATTATTCCCGCAAATTATGCTTATCTTTGCCACGAACAATCCCCGCCGGCAAGGCGTTGTATTTTTTAAATTATTCATCACATCATCCGGAATAAACCCCTCGGAAGGTACAAACATAGCGTTTCTCCTATGAACAACAAGCATATCGCCAAGGCCGGCATCGACGCCGTGCGCCACAATCCCCGCCGCACCATCTTAGGAGCCGCGGCCCTGATAGTCCTCGCAGCCGCAGGCGTCCTCATCTGGCTCGCCCTGCGGCCCAAACCCGTTCCTCCGGTTCCGCCTGTTGTCGCCGTCGAACCAGTCACCACCGGAAACGTCAGCATCTACGGCGAATACGTCGGACGCATCCGCGCCCAGCAGTTCGTCGAAGTCCGCGCCCGCGTTGAGGGCTATCTCCAGAAGATGTTCTTCGAGGAGGGCGCCCCCGTGAAGAAAGGGCAGACCCTCTTCATCATTGACCCCACCCTCTACCGCGCACGCGCCGAAAGGGCCCGCGCCCAGCTCAACAAAGCCGAGATGAACGCCCAGAAGGCTGAGCGCGACCTCGCCCGCATCAAGCCCCTCTACGAGCAGAACGCGGCCTCCCAGCTCGACTACGACAACGCCCGCACGGCCTTCGAGACAGCATCCGCGGAGGTCCTCGTGGCGAAGGCCGATGTAACTCAGGCCGACCTCACCCTCGGCTACACCACCGTCACGGCCCCCGCCGACGGCATTATCTCCGAGCGAAACGCCGACCTCGGCACCCTCGTCGGCCCCGGAGCCACCTCCCTCCTCGCAACCATCGTGCGTTCCGACACGGTCCTCGTCGACTTCTCCATGACCGCCCTCGACTATCTCCGCAGCAAGGAGCGCAACGTCAACTTCGGACAGCGCGACGCCTCCCGCGCCTGGGAGCCAACAGTCACAGTCACCCTCGCCGACGGCAAAATCTACCCCCACCGCGGAGTCGTCGACTTCGCATCTCCTCAGGTCGACCCCAACACCGGCACATTCTCCGTCCGCGCGGCCATGCCCAACCCCGACCACACGCTCCTCCCCGGCGAGTTCACCCGCGTGAAACTCCTCATGGACGTCCGCGGCAACGCCCTCACCGTCCCGGCCAAGGCCCTCGTCATTGAAAAAGGCGGAGCCTACATCTTCGTCATGCGCCCCGACAGCATCGTCGAGAAACGCTTCGTCGAGACCGGGCCCGAAGTCGGCGACAACTCCATCATCATCGAGCGCGGCCTCGCCCGCGGAGAGCAGATCGTCACCGACGGCTTCCACAAACTCCGCCACGGCATGAAAGTGGCTCCCGTAAAACAGTCTTCTGAAGAACCCCGGCAATGAAAAAGAACTTCTTTCTCGACCACCCGGTGTTCTCGATCGTGATATCGATCGTCATCACCATCGTCGGCGGCATCGGCCTCACAATGCTCCCCGTCGACCAGTACCCCGACATCGTCCCGCCAGTCGTCAGCATCTCCGCCTCATACCCCGGCGCCGACGCCATGACCGTCACCCAGGCCGTCGCAACCCCCATCGAACAGGTCCTCAACGGCACCCCCGGCATGATCTACATGAACTCCTCAAGCTCGAACTCCGGAGGGTTCAACGCCACTGTGACATTCGAAATCGGCGTCGACCCCGAGCTCGCCGCCGTCGACATCCAGAACCGCGTCAAGAAAGCCGAGGCCCGCCTCCCGGCCGAGGTCGTCCAGAACGGTATCTCCGTCGAGAAGAAGACCGCAGCGAAGCTCATGACCATAGCCCTCCAGAGCTCCGACACGAAGTACGACGAGATATACCTCAGCAACTTCGCCACGCTCAACGTCGTCGACCTCGTCCGACGCGTGCCCGGCGTCGGCTCCGTTTCCAACGTCGGCTCGCGCTACTACGCCATGCTCATCCACGTGGCCCCCGACAAGCTCGCCGACATGGGCCTGACCGTCAGCGACATCCAGAGCGCCCTAAAGGACCAGAACCGCGAGTCGGCCGCCGGAGTCCTCGGCCAGGCGCCCATGGACGGCATCGACCTCACAGTCCCCATCATCGCCCGCGGACGCCTCTCGAAAGTCTCCGAGTTCGAGGACATCGTCATACGCGCCAACAAGGACGGCTCCCTCCTCCGCCTCAAGGACGTGGCCGAGGTGCGCCTCGAGGCGCAGAGCTATTCCACCGAGAGCGGAATCAACGGCGGCAACGCCGCGATAATGGAGATTTCCATGCTTCCCGGCGCAAACGCCCTCGACGTCGCCGAGGAAGTCAAGAAGCTCCTCGACGAAATCCAGCGCACTCTCCCAGAGGGCCTGAGCTTCTCGATTCCCTTCGACATGACCACCTACATCTCCGAGTCGATCCACCACGTCTACCGCACCTTCTTCGAGGCCCTCCTCCTGGTGATTCTCGTGGTCTTCCTCTCGCTCCAGAACTGGCGCGCCACCGTCATCCCCATCATCGCCGTGCCCATCTCGCTCATCGGCACCTTCGGTGCGATGCTCGTCTTCGGATTCTCGCTGAACATGCTCACCCTCCTCGGCCTCATCCTTGCGATAGGCATCGTCGTGGACGACGCCATCGTCGTAGTCGAGAACGTCGACCGAATCATGAACTCCCGCGGCCTCTCCGCCCGCGAGGCTACCCGCGAGGCCATGGCCGGCCTCGGCTCCGCGCTCATAGCCATGAGCCTCGTGCTCTGCGCCGTGTTCGTGCCCGTGAGCTTCCTCCCGGGCATCACGGGCCAGCTCTACCGCCAGTTCACCGTCACCATCGCCGTCTCCGTGATCATCTCCACTGTCGTGGCCCTCACGCTCTCCCCGGTGATGTGCGCCGCTCTCCTGCGCCCCGAACCCAAAGGCAAGCGCAAGCTACGCCTCTTCCGCCTCATAAACTACTGGCTCCGCAAGGGCAACTCCTTCTACTGCCGCATGGTCGGACGCTCCTTCCTCCACCCCCGCCGCATGATCGCCGCCTTCGGGCTCGTTCTCGTGGCAATCTACGTCTGCAACAGCCTCATGCCCCGCTCATTCATGTCCGCCGAGGACCAGGGCTACTTCACCGTCGAGCTCGAGCTCCCCGAAGGCGCGACTATCGAGCGCACCCGCGCCGTCACCGAGCGCGCCCTCCGCTTCCTCGAGAACGACCCCGACGTGGAATATGTCCTCAACGTCACGGGCTCCTCGCCCCGCACCGGCACCAACCAGGCCCACGCCGTCCTCACCGTAATCCTCAAGCCCTGGGAAGAGCGCTCCAACGGTTCCCTCGCCGAGCTCCGCGACCGTCTCAGAAAGGAATTCTCCGAATATCCCGAGAGCAACGTCTACTTCTTCTCCCCGGCAATCATCTCCGGTCTCGGCACATCCGGAGGTTTCGAGATGGTAGTCGAGGCACGCGCCGACGCCTCATACGACGACCTCCGCGCCGCCGTCGACACCATCATGGCACGCGCCGCCGAAATGCCGCAGTTCGAGAGCCTGTCCTCATCCATGCAGGCCGACATCCCACAGCTCTTCTTCGACGTCGACCGCGACAAGGCCAAACTCCAGGGCATCCCCGTCAGCGACATCTTCTCAACCATGAAGGCCTTCACCGGCTCCGTCTACGTCAACGACTTCAACATGTTCAACCGCATATACCGCGTCTACATCCAGGCCTCCCCCGAATTCCGCGCCCGCCGCGAGAACCTCGGTCTCTTCTTCGTGCGCGGCTCGGACAAGGCCATGGTCCCCGTCACATCCCTCGGCACAAGCCACTACACCACCGGGCCCGGCACCATCGGACGCTTCAACATGTTCAACGCGGCCACAATCTCCGGCGAGGCCGCCCACGGATATTCCACGGGCGACGCCATGACCGCCCTCCAGGAAATAGCCGACCGGCACCTCCCCGACAACATCGGCATCGAATGGAGCGGTCTATCCTACCAGCAGAAGCATCAGGACGGCAACACAGGCCTGGTCCTCGGCCTCGCCCTCGTGTTCGTATTCCTCTTCCTCGCCGCCCTCTACGAGAGCTGGACCGTTCCCCTCGCCGTCGTCCTCTCCCTCCCCGTCGCCCTCCTCGGCGCTTACCTCGGCATCGCCGTGACCGGCCTCGAGAACAACGTCTACTTCCAGATTGGGCTCGTAATGCTCGTCGGACTCGTGGCAAAGAACGCCATCCTCATCGTCGAGTTCGCCAAGGAAGCCGACGACGCCGGAATGTCGCCCAAGGAGGCCGCCCTCTCCGCAGCTCGCCTCCGCTTCCGCCCCATCGTCATGACCTCCCTCGCCTTCATGCTCGGACTCCTGCCCCTCCTCTTCGCCACAGGCCCCGGAGCCGCGGCCCGACGCGACATCGGCACCGGCGTATTCTTCGGAATGCTCGTGGCGATAACTTTCGGCATCGTCTTCGTGCCCTTCTTCTACGTGGCCGTCCGCAGCCTGGTGCGCCGCGGAGGCGGCAATTTCCGCCTCTTCCCGCACCGCAGGCGCAAGGCCGCAGCCCCCGTGGCCGCCGCGGCCCTTTTCCTCGCCGCGTCCCTCGCCTCCTGCTCCGGAACGCGCAACTGCACGGCCCCCGACATCCGCATCCCCGACAAAATCGCCGGAACCGTCGAGTCCGACTCCCTCACCGTGGCCGACATGGAGTGGTGGCAGGTCTACGGCGACCCCTCCCTCGTCAGCATCATCAACGAAACCCTCGACCACAACCGCGACCTCCTCGCCGCCGGAGCCCGCATCGAGCAGGCAAGGGCTCTCTACGGCCTCGCCAAGGCCGACTTCCTCCCCACACTCTCAGCTCAGGCATACGTGGACCACGAGACAACGGACACCCGAGGCGAAGGCGTAAAAAAAGACCCCGAGGCCGCCATAAAGGCCACCGTTGTATGGGAAGTCGACCTTTGGGGAGGTCTCTCATGGGCAAAGAAACGCGCCGCATCCGACTTCATGGCCTCCGTCGAGAACGAAAGAGCCATGCGCATGACCCTCGTCGCGGAAGCCGCCACTGCCTACTACACACTCGTGGCCCTCGACAACGAGCTCGCCATCGTCCGACGCACCCTCACCACCCGCGCCGAGAGCCAGCGGATAGCGAAGCTCCGTTTCGAGGGCGGCCTGACCTCCGAAATCGTATACCGTCAGGCCCAGGTCGAATACCAGACCACCGCCGCCCTCGTCCCCAACCTCGAGCAGAGGGTCGATGCCGCCCGAAATGCCATATCCATACTCATGGGGCGCTTCCCTCAGGAGGAAATTGAGCGCGGGCGCCTCACGATGGGCCACTCCTTCGAAATCGGACTGCCTTCCGGGCTCCCCTCCACCCTCCTCGAGCGCCGCCCCGACCTCCGCGCCGCCGAACAGCAGCTCAAGAGCGCGCTCGCCGGCGTGGGTGTGGCCTATGCCAACCGCTTCCCCAAACTCCGCCTCGCCTTCACCGGAGGATTCGAGGACGACGGATTCGTGAAATTTTTCTCCTCGCCCTGGACTTACGCCATAGGCTCCATTGCCGGACCCGTTTTCGACTTCGGACGCAACAAGCGGAAATACCAGGCTGCCCTCGCCCGCTACGACGAGGCCAAGTACAACTACGAGCAGCGCGTCTTCACCGCCTTCCGCGAGGTCTCCGACGCCGCCTCGGCCATGCGCTCCCGCCGCGAGACAACCATCCGGCGCCGCGAGCTCCGCGAGGCCGCGCGCCGTTACGTCGAGCTCGCATACATCCAGTACCGCGCCGGCTCCATCGGCTACATCGACGTCCTCGACGCACAGCGGCGATATTTCGACGCCGAGACCGGACTCTCCAACGCCGTCCGCGACGAATACCTCGCCCTCATCTCCCTCTACAAATCTCTCGGCGGCGGCTGGTCCGCCACCCCGAAGTAAAAAGAGAGAAGCCCCCCGGGCGGTCAGTTATCCGGAGGGCGGTTGCGTTGAATTCCGGCGCCGCCTCTATTAAAAACCGGCCACCAGTTAAGTTAACTGCGTTAAATCTGCGTCTCCTCCCAAACTTTCCCTCCGCCGCACGTGTTTTTACGTCAGAAATCCCCCGAAAAGAGGCCTCAAACCACCTTTTTGTGGGTCAAATTAAATAATTTTATTAAAAAAATTTTTTCATTCCAACTAAATAACGTAACTTTGTCCCCGAATAGACACAATATCAGCTTTTATTTATGAAGAAAGTTCTCCTTTCGGCAGCAGTTGCACTGGGTGCACTCGCCGCTTCCGCTCAGGCTGTTGAACAGCCCGGATTCTTTGACAACTGGTCCATCGGTCTCGACGGCGGTGTGACCACTCCTATGAACCACCACGCTTTCTGGGGTTCCATGCGCGGCGTTGCCGGCCTCCACATCCAGAAGCAGGTTACCCCTGCTTTCGCCCTCGGCATTGAGTCCGCTTTCGGCGTGAACACTTCCTCCTGGAAGGGCCGCGTTCATTCCACCACTGCTTTCGACAACTCCTATGTAGGCATGTACGGCGCCGTTGACCTCTTCAACCTCTTCGGCGGCTACAGCTGCAAGACCCGTCCCTTCACAATCGAGGCCGTTGCCGGTGCCGGCTGGGGCCACGAATTCATCAACCGCGCTCAGCAGGAAGGCATGCGCGAAGACTGGAACTACTTCGCTACCAAGGTAGGCCTCAACTTCAACTTCAACGTTTCCGACGCCCTCACCATCTCGATCAAGCCCAGCATCAACTGGAACATGACCGACGGCAACAACTTCTACAACCCCGGCGAATGGAAGCAGACCTCCTGCGCTTACGACATCAACAACGCCACCTTCAACCTAATGGCAGGCGTCTCCTACAACTTCGGCCCCGGCTTCGCTTGCGTGAAGCCCTACAATCAGGCTGAAATCGACGCCCTCAACGGCCAGATCAACGACCTCCGCGGCCAGCTCGACGCTTGCGTAGCTACCGCCGGCGCCTGGCAGGCTAAGGCCGGCGAACTCGCCGCCGAACTCGAGGCTTGCAAGAACAAGAAGCCCGAAGTCCAGGTTGTCAAGGAAGTTGCCAACCAGTACAACTCCGTCCGCTTCGTATTCTTCCGCATCGGCTCGCACGCCATCACCGCCGACCAGATGCCCAACGTAACAATGATCGCCGACTACATGAAGAGCCACCCCAACTGCAAGGTTGTCATCAAGGGTTACGCTTCCAAGGACGGCAACTACGACTTCAACGTGAAGCTCGCCAAGAACCGTGCCGAGGCCGTCAAGAACGCCCTCATCAACAAGTACAAAATCAAGGCTGACCGCATCACCGCTGAAGGCGAAGGCATCGGCAACATGTTCGAGGAAGAGTCCTGGAACCGAGTTAGCATCTGCACACTCGAACAGTAATCCTGCTGCGACTCCCTCCTTCGACTTAGAATTGTAAGACACACGGCCTCCGGCCGACTCAATTACAGAACTAACACACATCAATCGGTCACCCGCCTCAGCCCTCCGGGCACGGGCGGGTGATTTTTTCCCTGAAACCATACCGAAACACACACCCACGCCATGGCACTCGAAATCATCGGCTACGCCGCAGCTCTCTGCATGGTCCTCGGATACCTCCCCCAGGCCATCGCCACAATCCGGACACGCGACACCGACGGCATCGCACTCCCCACATTCTGCATGCTCGGACTCGGATCCATCTTCTTCGTCATCCAGGGCATCATGCTCAGCAACTGGCCCATTGTAATCACAAACGTAATCGCTTCCGTCAGCTCCATCATCATCTTCGCTATCAAAATCCACAACGACCGCCGGAAGAAGAAATAGACCGGATAGGCCCGATAAGCCCCACAGTGACCTCAAGGCCTATCGGGTCTGTTTACGCCGCTCCTGCGCTTTAATATTCTTTAACTTGCATCTGTCGCATTTTCCGCAGAAAGTAATTAGGGATATTCAGTTAATGGCCTCAAACGCACTTAGGGAGAATGGCTAAGAATGGCGTATACGGAGATGGGTGTTGGTCGGGCTGCGATTTTTGGGTTCTCAGACGGTAAAAACTGTCAATGTAGCAACACAGGGATATGACGGGTCGGCCCC
>CABUIC010000015.1 GCA_902491515.1 uncultured Porphyromonadaceae bacterium | reverse complement strand
TTGACAGGCATTACGAAGACATTTGTCCCTTTTTATTCGTCTTTTCCAGAGATTTTTTGTAACTTTGCATATTAAACACAAACGCATAGTATCTATGAAACTGAAAATATCGACACTCCGCCTTGTGGCGCTGGTGCTTGCCGTTGTCGGGGCCGTTTTCGCGACCACGGCGCAGACACAGGCGCCGGTACGCTGGCGCACATTCGTAAAAATGAGCTCACCGACAGAAGGAACCGTCACCCTCCGTGCCCTCGTGGCCGAGGGCACGCACGTCTACGGCCTCGAAGTCCCGGAAGGGGGTCCTAAGGCCACGAGCGTGGACTTCTCCGGCTCGGAGGGCTTAGAGATGAAAGGCAAGCTCACGGCCGTTCCGGCGGCCGAGGCCGTTGACGACCCCCTGTTCGGGATGAAGATTCCGCAGTGGAACAAAACCTTCGAGCTCCGGCGGCAGTTCCGTCTGAAAGGTCCGGCGGACAAGGCCAAAGTGAGCGTGAAAATCACCTACATGAGCTGCGACAACAAGAACTGCCGCCCCCCGAAGACCGAGACAATCACCGCCCGCGTACCGGCATTCAAGAAATAAGCATATGAAGAGAATACACATATCCAGGATATTCGCCATCGCGGCCCTCCTGCTTCTCGCCATCGCGGGAAAGGCCGGGGCCGCTCCGTTGGGCAACCACGTTGCCTGGTCTGCGACGCTGGTGAAGGTTTCGGACCGCGAGGCTCTGGTGCGCGTTACAGCCCAGACCGAAGACGGCTGGCACGTTTACGGCACTGTAATGCCCGAATACGACGAAAAGGCCGCGGTGCCGGACCCCACGACGCTCACAATCGAGCCACAGCCGGGGCTGACGGTCGTCGACCCGGAGACACCCGCGGAGTGCTCGCAGGTGCCCCAGCTCCACTTCGACGAGCTGATGCAGCTCAACCTCCCGTGGCTCTCGGGCTCGTTCACGCTCACGCGCCGCGTGCGCCTCGACTCGGGCGTCAAGGGCCTGACCGTCAAGGGCCACGTGCGCTACATGAGCTGCAACGACAAGTCGTGCACGCCTCCGGCCACATGGGAATTTTCCCTGCCCTTCGGCCAGGTAGCCGCACCGGCCGCCGCAGACAGCACGGCCGAGACCGACAAAGCCGCAAACACAGTTCGCATTCCCTCGACGGGCGGCGGCAAGGTCTCCGCGGAGACAATAGAAGAGTGGTGGTCGCCGGTCGAGACAGAGAGCCACTCGGCCTCGCAGTCGTACTGGCTGATTTTCATCTTCGGCTTCCTCGGGGGCCTTGTGGCGCTTCTGACGCCCTGCGTCTGGCCCATGATACCCATGACGATGAGCTTCTTCCTCAAGGGCAAGAAGAGCCGGAGGCGGTCGATAGCCGACGCCGTTGCCTACGCGCTGTGCATCATCGTGATATTCCTTCTCCTCGGCATCGTCATAACACTGATTTTCGGCCCGGGCAAGCTGAACGAGATAGCCACGAGCGCCGCCTTCAACGTGGTGTTCTTCCTCATTCTCGTGGTCTTCGCGCTCTCCTTCCTCGGAGCCTTTGAAATCACGCTCCCGGCCAAGTGGAGCAACGCCATGGACGCCCGCGCCGAAAAGACCACAGGCTTCGTGAGCATCTTCTTCATGGCCTTCACCCTCGTGCTGGTAAGCTTCTCATGCACAGGCCCCATCATCGGCACCCTGCTCGTCGAGGCCTTCTCGGAGGGCAAGCTGATGGGCCCGCTGCTCGGCATGGGCGGCTTCGCCCTCGGGCTTGCGCTCCCCTTCGGGCTCTTTGCCTTCTTCCCCTCGATGGTCAAGGAGCTGCCTCGCTCGGGCTCGTGGCTGAACACGGTGAAGGTAGTGCTCGGCTTCATCGAGCTCATTCTCTCGCTCAAGTTCCTCTCCGTGGCCGACTTAGCCTACGGCTGGGGCCTCCTGGACCGCGAAATATTCCTGGCCCTGTGGATTGTGCTCTTCGTGCTGCTCGGCATGTATCTGCTCGGCAAAATCCACTTCCCGCACGACGAGCCTGAAGGCGGCCCGCAGCGCACGGGCATCTTCCGCTTCTTCCTCGCCGTGGGGTCGCTGAGCTTCGCGGTGTACCTCCTGCCGGGCATGTGGGGCGCTCCGCTCAAAGGCATCAGCGCCTTCGCGCCGCCGCTCTACACCCAGGACTTCAACCTCTACGGCGGCGAGTTCCACGAATACGACAACTACGAGGAAGGCATGGCCGTGGCCGCCGAAAAGCAGCTGCCCGTGCTTCTGGACTTCTCGGGCTACGCCTGCGTGAACTGCCGGAAGATGGAGGGTGCGGTGTTCGACACCCCCGGAGTCCGCACGATGATTGAGGACAACTACGTGATGATAAAGCTGATGGTCGACGACAAGACGCCTCTTCCCGAACCGGTGAAAGTCGAGGAAGCGGGACAGACCGTGACGCTGCGGACCGTGGGCGACAAATGGAGCTATCTCCAGCGCCGGAAGTTCGGCATCAACTCCCAGCCCTACTACGTGCTCTTGGACAACCACGGACGCCCCTTGGAGGCCCCGAGGGCCTACGACGAAAGCATCGACGCCTTCCTCGAATGGCTCCAGAGCGGCATAGAGAACTACAAAGGCACATCAGGCACCAAACTGAAGAAAAAATGAACAAACCCGAAATCACATACTCCTACACCCCGCGCCACACGCGCGAGGAACAGCTCGCGGCCCTGGGCCGCATCCTCGACACACTCGACATCCTGCGCGTACACTGCCCCTGGGACGCCAAGCAGACCAACGAAAGCCTGCGTCCGAACACCATCGAGGAGACCTACGAGCTTGCCCAGGCCCTCCTCGAGGGCAATGACGAGGAAATCCGCAAGGAACTCGGCGACGTGCTCCTGCACGTGCTCTTCTACTCGCGCATAGGCGACGAGAAGGGCGCCTTCGACATCGCCGACGTGGCGGACGCCCTCGACCGCAAGCTGATTTTCAGGCATCCGCACGTGTTCGGCGACGTCGACGTCCACAACGACGCCCACAAGGTCGAGCAGAACTGGGAGCAGATCAAGCTCAAGGAAAAGGACGGCAACCGGTCGATACTTGCGGGCGTACCCCGCGCGCTCCCGGCGCTCGTCAAGGCCTTCCGCGTGCAGGAAAAGGCCGCCAACGCCGGCTTCGACTGGGAGAAGCCCGAGGACGTCTGGGCCAAGGTGCAGGAAGAAATCGGAGAAGTCTCCGAGGCTATCTCCCGGGGCGAGGCCGGGGACATCGAGGCCGAGTTCGGCGACCTGCTTTTCAGCGTCATCAACGCCGCGCGCCTCTACAAGGTGAACCCCGAGAACGCCCTAGAGCGCACCAACCGCAAGTTCATCGCCCGTTTCAACCACATCGAGGAAGGCACCAAGGCCAAGGGCAAGACCCTCAAGGATATGAGCCTCGCCGAGATGGAGGAGCTCTGGCAGGAAGCCAAGAAAATACGTTGATTGCCGAATGAAGGTCTGCGTCTGCGAGAAACACAGTGTGGCCCAGTCGATAGCCCACATACTCGGTGCTGACACGCGCCGCGACGGCTACTACGAGGGCAACGGCTATGCCGTTACCTGGACGATAGGCCACCTCTGCACCCTCTACGAGCCCCACGACTATTATCCGAACTGGAAGCCGTGGAGCCTCGGCGTGCTGCCGATGATCCCCCGGAAGTTCGACATCAAGCTCATCGAGGACGAGGGCTACAAGCGACAGTTCCGCGTGATCGAGCAGCTCTTCGGGCAGGCCGAGGAAATCATCAACTGCGGCGATGCCGGCCAGGAGGGCGAGGTGATTCAGCGCTGGGTGATGAAGAAGGCCGGCGTGACGTGCCCGGTGAAGCGCCTCTGGGTGTCGTCGCTGACCGACGAGGCCCTCGCCGAGGGCTTCCGGAACCTGCGGCCGGAATCGGACTACGACCGCCTCTACTACGCGGGCCTCTCTCGCGCCATAGGCGACTGGATATTAGGCATGAACGCCACCCGCCTCTACACCCTGAAATACTCGGGCGGAAGGGGCGACGTCCTGTCGATAGGCCGCGTGCAGACCCCCACCCTCGCCCTCATCGTCCGGCGCCAGCAGGAAATCGACACCTTCGTGCCCAAAGACTCCTGGGAGCTCAGGACCCTCTACCGCGAGGCCCTCTTCACCTACACGGGTGAGCGCTTCGCCACGGAGGAGGCCGGGCAGGAGGCCGCGGCCCGCATCGCCCCGGAGTCCTTCACCGTGACGGACGTGACGAAGAAAAAGGGCCGCGAGGCGCCTCCGAGGCTCTTCGACCTGACCTCGCTCCAGGTGGAGAGCAACAAGCGCTGGGGCTGGAGCGCCGACCTGACCCTGAAACTCATACAGAGCCTCTACGAAAAGAAACTCACGACCTATCCTCGCGTCGACACCACCTACCTCAGCGAGGACATCTACCCCAAGGTGCCCGAAATCCTCGGCAAGATGACGCCCTACGCCTCGCTGACGGCCCCGGTGCTCGCCGGAAAAATCCCTAAGAGCAAGAAGGTGTTCGACAACGCCAAGGTGACCGACCACCACGCCATCATCCCGACCGGGGAATACCCCTCGGGGCTCTCCCCGGAGGAGAAGAAGCTCTACCACCTCATCGCCATGCGCTTCATAGCCGCCTTCTACCCCGACTGCGAGTTCATGCAGACCACGGTGCTGGGCCGAGTGCTCGACCTCGAGTTCAAGGCCACGGGCAAGGTCATCGACAAGCCGGGCTGGCGCGTGCTCTTCGACAAAGACAAGGACAAGGAGGCCAAGCCCGGGGAAGCCGAGGGCGGCGAGGACAGCTCCGACCGCATCCTCCCGGACTTCAGCGTGGGCGAGTCGGGGCCGCACACCCCCTCGCTGGCCAAGAAGACGAGCCAGCCCCCGAAGCCCTATACCGAGGGCTCGCTCCTGCGGGCCATGGAGACCGCCGGGCGCAACATCGACGACGAGGAGCTCCGCGACGCCATGAAGGAGAACGGAATCGGGCGCCCCTCGACCCGCGCGGCCATCATCGAGACCCTCTTCAAGCGCCGCTACATCCGCCGCGAGCGCAAGAGCATAGCGCCGACGCAGGCCGGGACCGACCTCATCGCCACAATCCACGAGGAACTGCTCAAAAGTGCCAAACTGACGGGAATATGGGAGAACAAGCTCCGGAGAATCGAGCGCGGGGACTACTCGCCGGCGACCTTCATCCGCGAGCTCTCCGAGATGATGGGGCAGATTGTGATAACCGTGCTGAGCGACAACTCGAACCGCCACATCCGGACGGGCGCCTCGGCACCGGCGGAAAGCAAGGAGGCCTCCGGGGGCGCCGGCGAAGGCGCCGGGAAGCCCAAGGCCAAGCGCGCCCCGGCCATACGCAAGTACGAGCAGATTGTCTGCCCGCTCTGCGGGAAGGGCCACGTCGTGAAAGGCCGCACGGCCTTCGGATGCAGCGCCTATGCCTCGGGCTGCCGCTTCCTCCTCCCGTTCACGGAATATCCCGAGGACCTCACCCCGGGAAAACTCGCAAAGAAAATAAACTCGAAAAAATGGACTGGCAACTGATTGCGGTGCTGATCATCGTGGCCGGGGCCGTGGCCGGGTTCGTGAAGATAGTCTTCTTCCCGAAGCACCGCGGATGCTCGTGCTGCGACAGCCCCGACTGCCCGGGGCGGCGCGCCGGAGCGGGCGGCGGGGAGTGCCCCCGATGCTCTAAAAACAGGACACAGCAGAAATGAACGACATAGAACTCATACTCATCAGCATAACGGGCGTCGACCGCCCCGGCGTGACCTCCGCGCTGACGGACATCCTCTCGCGGTACAACGCCCAGATTCTGGACATCGGCCAGGCCGACATCCACCATTCCCTCTCGCTTGGAATCCTCTTCCGCACGGACTCGACCGTTAGCGGCGAAATCATGAAGGACCTGCTGTTCAAGGCCTACGAGATGGACGTGCAGATCCGCTTCACGCCCATCAGCATCGCGGCCTACGAGGAGTGGGTGAGCCGTCAGGGCAAGCAGCGCTGGGTAATCACCATCCTCGGGCGCAAGCTCACGGCGCGCCACATCGCGCTGGTGACGGACGAAATCGCCCTTCAGGGGCTCAACATCGACTCGATAAAGCGTCTGACGGGCCGCATCCCCCTCCGCGAGAACGAGGACCCGAAATCGAAGTCGTGCGTGGAGTTCTCCGTGCGCGGCAATCCGCGCGACAAGCAGGCCATGCAGGACCGCTTCATGAAAATCGCCGCCGAGGACGAGTTCGATATCTCGCTCCAGGAGGACAACGTGTTCCGGCGCTGCCGGCGTCTGGTGTGCTTCGACATGGACTCGACGCTCATCGAGACGGAGGTCATCGACGAGCTGGCCATGCGCGCTGGCGTGGGCGACAAGGTGAAGGCCATCACCGAGCGGGCCATGCGCGGCGAAATCGACTTCATCGAGAGCTTCACGGAGCGCGTGGCCCTGCTGAAGGGGCTTGACGTCAGTGTGATGCATGACATCGCCGAGCATCTGCCCATCACCGAGGGCCTCGAGCGTATGATGACCCAGCTGCACCGCACGGGCTACAAGACGGCCATCCTCTCGGGCGGATTCACCTACTTCGGCAACTACCTCAAGGAGCGCTACGGCTTCGACTATGTGTACGCCAACGAGCTGGAGGTCGGCCCTGACGGCAAGCTGACGGGCCGCTACGTCGGCGAGGTTGTCGACGGGCGGCGCAAGGCCGAGCTTCTGCGCATCCTGGCGCAGGTGGAGAAAATCGACATCGCGCAGACAATCGCCGTGGGCGACGGCGCCAACGACCTGCCGATGCTCGCCACAGCGGGTCTGGGCATAGCCTTCCACGCCAAGCCGAAGGTCAAGGCCACGGCCGAGCAGTCAATCTCGACAATAGGCCTCGACGGAGTGCTTTACTTCCTGGGGTTCAAGGACTCGTACATGTAAAGAAACTGCAGAACTGCGAAATCAATTATCGCAATGCTAATTGCGAATTCAATTATCGAATTGCGGGGATTTGCAATACATCGCGTGGATTTGCGCAATGTTTTGAACCCCCTTTTTCTCAGGAAGTCACGCCTCGGGGCGGACTTCCTCGAGGTTTACGAGGTGGTGGAGGATGGCGAAGATTGTCAGGCCGGCGGCTGAATGGATGCCGAGCTTGGCGCAGATGTTGCGGCGGTGGGTCGTGACTGTGTTCACCGACAGACAGAGGCGGTCGGCAATCTCCTTGTTGGCCCATCCCTTTGCCACGGCGACGATTATTTCCTTCTCGCGGGGCGAGAGGGAGGCCGTCTGCGAATCCTCCTCGTCGCTCCCGGGGTCCGTTCCGGCGTCGGCGCGGTCCTCGAGCTGAGAGCGGAGACTGTTCTCGAGCTTCTCGACGGCGGGCACGAAGAGGCAGCGCTCAGCCTCGAAGTGCGACATGAAGTCGCGCTCGAGCACGATGATGTCGAACAGCACACTGCTCATCTTCGCATTGTCCTTCTGCTTGTAGTGGTAGATGAACACATCCTTCAGATCCTGGAGCTTCGTGGCCATGTGGCCGTGCGACTCGGAAAAGTCGGCGATGTTGAAGCTCTCGTCGATGCGTCCGGCCATGAGGGCGTCGACATATGCGAAAATCACGTCGTTTTCATATGCCATGTGCCTGTGGACTTCGCCTACGTAGTCGTCGAAGAACTTTATGAGCTGGAACTCGACCTCGTCGGAAGAGGAGTAATTTATCGCCCCGATGAGCTTCTGGCGCAACTGCAGGAGGGAATAATCGAGAAAAGTGGAGTGGGCGCGCTTGAGATAGTCCATCATCGGGGGGAGGGAGATGTCGAAGCCGCTGTAGTCGTTGCCGCTCAGGAGGTTGCAGACGGCGAGGAAGGTCGAAGGGTCGACGCCGTTGGCCCGGCAGGCGTCCTCGACGGTGCTCTCACCGAAGCCGAAAGCTATATTGAACCTGCTAATGGCCATCAGCAGGTAGTTGTTGTCCCTGATAAGCTGCCGCATCGTGTGGTGGGGCTTGTACTTGTGAATTCCGCTCATAAGAAAGTCAATACGTTAGCGAATCCGACGGACCAGATTCCGGCATGCAAAGTTACATCATATCCTCCACCCCCGCAATACCCACTTTTGAGTATAAAGATAACGTTATCGGCTGAATAATTCCGAGTGAGATCCAAGGCGGACCAAATCTATCTGATCCGCTTCGTAATCATACCAAATCAAAAGAAAATCCCCCTCTATGAGGCATTCCATATATCCGGCGAAATTACCGGTAAGCATATGCGGGGAATATTCCGGCGGAAGAGGAATTTCTGCCTGCAACATCTTCAGAACCACCATCAGTTTCTGAATTTTAACCGGATTATTGCGAAAACGCTTGTAATCCTTCTTATACTGCGTGGTCGGAAGAAGTGTTTTCATAAGCCCATAGAGCGTTCCATTGCTTCGACGGACGAAAGATCAACGGGAGCCGTATTCCGCAGGGCGCCGCTTCTGACTTCTTCCTTTGCCCGTAGGGTGGTTTCGTTCGGTTCGCTGTAAGCAGCGTCCAACAGCAGGGTCTCGACAAAATTATTGAGGCTTCTGTTCTGAAGCTTAGCGAGTTGACGAAGACGGTCGATAAGATCGACCGAGAGTCGGAAACTCTGGTTCTTTTTGGTAAGTGCTACATCCATATCGTAATGTTTTATACTGCAAAGTTAATATATTTGTATTACAAATACAAGCATCAAGCGGGAAAAGTTCGCGGATCGGGTTGCTATTGGTTTGTCACGGATTTGTATTTACGGTGGGATTTTTGTATTTTTGCACTTATTTATGGCACCGCGCCCGTGGCGCGGTGGAATGCAAACGCACTATTCAGGATGACTTTCGAAGAACTTGACCTGACAGACGACGTCCTCGACGCTCTCTACGATATGAACTTCCGGGAATGCACTCCCATCCAGGAGCAGGCCATTCCCGCGGCTCTCGCGGGCCGGGACCTTATAGCCGTAGCCCAGACGGGCACGGGCAAGACTGCGGCGTTCCTGCTGCCGGTAATCAACGAGCTCGGGCAGCGCGAGCCTTCGGAGAAGGTGAAATGCGTGGTTATGACCCCAACGCGCGAACTCGCCATCCAGATCGACACGGCCCTCGAGGGCTTTTCCTACTTCCTGCCCATCAGCTCCTTGGCCATCTACGGAGGCACTGACGGCGCGGGCTTCGCGCAGCAGCAGCGGGCGCTGAAAAACGGCGTGGAGGTAATCATCGCCACCCCCGGGCGCCTTCTGGCGCATCTGCAGATGGGCTATGTGGACCTTTCGGAGGTTGAGTTCTTCATTCTCGACGAGGCAGACCGTATGCTCGACATGGGATTCCACGACGACATCATGACCATCGCCTCGCACCTTCCGAAGGAGGGGCGGCGGACGATGATGTTCTCGGCGACGATGCCGGCTAAAATCCAGAAACTTGCGGCCTCGGTGCTTGACAATCCGGTGGAAATCAAAATCGCCGTGTCGAAGCCCACTGAGAAGATAGACCAGAGCGCCTACATCGTTCCGGAGGCGTCGAAGACTCCTCTTCTCTGCCATCTCTTCGAGAGCGTCAACTCAAAGAGGGTCATCGTCTTCGCCTCGTCGAAGCTGAAGGTGAAGGAGCTTAGCCGGAGCCTCCGGCGGATGAAACTGAACGTCGGGGAGATGCACTCGGACCTCGACCAGGAGCAGCGCGACGAGGTGATGCACGGCTTCCGCAACGGGCGGATAGACATACTCGTGGCCACGGATATAGTGGCGCGCGGAATCGACATAGACGACATATCGATGGTGGTGAACTACGATGTGCCGCACGACGCGGAGGACTACGTTCACCGCATAGGGCGCACGGCGCGCGCCAACGCCGACGGCACTGCCATCACGCTGGTGGGCGAGCGCGACCGCCGGAAATTCAAGGACATCGAGCGCTTCTTAGGCTACGCCGTGCGCAAGGGCGAGCTCCCCGCCGAACTCCAGGGGGGCGCCTCCTACTCCTCCGCCCGTCCCGACAAGGGCGGACGCGACCGCAGGAAGGGCGAAAAGGCCGCCGGAGGCCGCGGGCGCCGGAAAGGCGACAGGCCCACGGCCACAGCCCCCGCCGCCGCAAACGCCCCGGAAAAGCCTAATAACAAACCCGAGAGCGCTACGGCGGCAGAAAACGCCACCCCGGCCAAAGGCGAGAGCCGGTCAAAGACCGAGACCCAGGACAAGGCCGAAAACCAAGCCAAGGCCGAAAGCCATGCCGGGGCCGAGACTCAGGCCAAGGCGCGCCACGGACGCCGGAACTTCCGGCGGCGCCCGAAGGCCCAGCAGAAGCCGGAATAAGCGTAAAAATTCCACCTCCCCTACCCCCAAGGCATATGCTCGAAAGTTTCAGGATAAAACGTCTCTACACCTTCATGCTTCAGCGCTTCCTGCCGCTGTTGACGATGACGTTTTTTATCTGCCTGTTCATCGTGCTGATGCAGTTTCTCTGGCGGTCGATCGACGACCTCGTAGGCAAGGGGCTCGACATCAGCGTGATAGCCGAGCTGTTCTTCTACGCGGCGCTGTCGATGGTGCCCATGGCGCTGCCGCTGGCGGTGCTTCTTGCGTCGCTGATGGTTTTCGGCAACTTAGGCGAGAAATTCGAGCTCACGGCCATGAAGGCGGCGGGCATCTCGCTCTTCCGCATCATGCGTCCGCTCATCATTCTGATGGGCTTCATCGCCGTGGGGGCCTTCTTCTTCCAGAACAACGTTCTGCCCGTGGCGCAGACGAAGATGTGGACCATCCTCTTCTCCGTGCGCCAGAAAAGTCCCGAGGTCGAAATCCCCGAGCGCTCCTTCTACGACCAGATACCTAACATGAACCTCTACGTCGAGAGCAAGAACAAGGAGACGGGAATGCTCTACGGCATGATTATCTACGACCTGAGCAAGGGCATCGACAACTCGCGTGTGATTCTGGCGGACTCCGGGCGCTTCAACTTCACGGAGGACCGCACGCGCCTCTATCTGCATCTGCACTCCGGGGAGATGTTCGAGAACATGCGCGACAACTCCATGGGCGTGACCTCGGCGCGCTATCTGCCCTTCCGGCGCGAGGCCTTCACCGACAAGGAGATATATTTTCCCTTCGACATGAACTTCAACCGCATGGACGAGGGAGGACTGCGCTCGCAGTATATAGGCCAGAACGTGAGCCAGCTGCGCCGGTCGATAGACTCCATCGGGCGTCAGATTGACTCCGTGGGCCGCAGCTACGGCCAGGAGCTCCGGGCGGCGCAGGTGATGGGCTTCCCGGCGAAAATCCCCGAAGAAGTGACTGAAGAGCCCGTCAAGCGGACCATCACTCCCGCCGACCTCGACTCGATTTTCAACGCTCCGACGCCCTCGATGGCCAAGAACTACATCACGCAGGCCCTCGCCAAGGTGAAACGCTCGAAGCAGGAGTACGAATACCGCGCCATGGCCTTCGCCGAGCAGGAGAAGCTCATGCGCCGCCACGACATAGAGATGCAGAAGAAGTTCACGCTGTCCTTCGCCTGCCTCATCTTCTTCTTCATAGGCGCGCCCTTAGGGGCGATAATCAAGAAAGGCGGTCTGGGGACGCCGCTGGTCATCTCGGTGCTCCTCTTCATCGTCTACTACATCATCGACAACACGGGCTACAAGATGGCGCGCGACGGCAAAATCGCCGTCTGGGAGGGAATCTGGCTGAGCTCGGCGGTGCTTCTGCCCCTTGGCGTGTTCTTCACCTACAAAGCCGTGGGCGACTCGGCGGTGTTCAACTTCGACGCCTACAACGCCTTCTTCCGGCGTCTCGCGGGCAAGGAGACTCCCCGCGCCCTGGCCGTCAAGGAAATGCGCATGGAAGAGACCGAGCCCGCGGAGGCCCTCAGGCTGCTCGGAGAGTTCTCGGCCCTGACGGAGGACGCCCGGCGGCACATCGCCGCGCTTCCGCGCCCCCTGCGGCGGCTCCGGGGCGGACGCTGGACCGCGCGGCTCCGGGAGCCCCTCAACGAGCTCGTGGAATATCTCTCGAACTCCGACGACCGCCGCGTGATCGGCCTCCTGAACCAGTATCCCTTCACGCCGCGCGTGCGGACACTCGACGCCATAGCCGAGACCACACGGCGGCTCACAGACCTCTACAACACAGAAAACCCTGACTCTACAGCATATGATAAAGCTTGATTCAATAGAAGAAGCCATCGCCGACTTCCGGGACGGCAAGATGGTGATAGTGGTCGACGACGAAGACCGCGAGAACGAAGGCGACCTCATCGTCGCCGCCGAGAAAATCACCCCCGAACAGGTGAACTTCATGCTGAAGAACGCCCGCGGCGTGCTCTGCGCCCCGCTGACCATCTCGCGCTGCCGGGAGCTCGAACTCCCGCACCAGGTGGAGGACAACACGTCGGTGCTCGGGACGCCGTTTACCGTGACCGTCGACAAACTCGAGGGCTGTAGCACAGGCGTGAGCTCCGAGGACCGCTGCGCCACAATCCGAGCCCTCGCCGACCCGGAATCAACGGCGGCCACCTTCGGGCGCCCGGGTCACATCAATCCCCTCTACGCCCAGGACCAGGGCGTACTGCGGCGCAGCGGCCACACGGAGGCCGCCGTAGACCTCGCGCGCCTCGCGGGACTCCAGCCTGCGGCGGCGCTGATGGAAATCATGAGCGACGACGGCACCATGGCACGCCTCCCCGAGCTCCGCAAGCGCGCCGACGAATGGGGGATGAAGCTTATCAGCATCCGCGACCTCATAGCCTACCGCCTTGCGTCCGAAACACTTGTAGAGGTAGGCGTTGAAGTGGATATGCCCACGGCCTACGGCCATTTCCGCCTCATCCCCTTCCGCCAGAAGAGCAACGGCCTCGAACACATAGCGCTCATCAAAGGCGACATCTCGGGCGAGGAGCCGGTGCTCGTGCGCGTACACTCCTCCTGCGCCACGGGCGACATCTTCGGCTCCCTGCGCTGCGACTGCGGCGAACAGCTCCACAAGTCGCTCCAGATGATCGAGGCCGAGGGCCGCGGCGCGCTCGTGTACCTCAGCCAGGAAGGCCGCGGCATCGGCCTGATGGACAAAATCCGCGCCTACAAGCTCCAGGAAGAGGGTCTCGACACCGTAGAGGCCAACCTCCACCTCGGCCACGGCGCCGACGACCGCGACTACGGCGTGGGCGCGCAGATTCTCAACCTCCTGGGCATCCGAAAGATGCGCCTTATGACCAACAACCCCGTGAAGCGCATCGGCCTCGAGGGCTACGGCCTCGAAGTTGTCGAGAACGTGCCCATAGAAGTCACCCCCAACCCCTACAACCTCCGCTACATGCACACGAAGAAGACGCGCATGGGCCATCTCCTCCACGAAGTGGAATAAAATGACTGACACGAAGAACATACTCCTGCCCTCGGCGGAACTGACGCAGGCCCTTGAGGAACTGCGGAGCGCCGGCAGCCCCGAGGAGCTCGCGGCCCGGAGCGGCGAGCTCGTGGCGAAATACGACCGCGAGTGGCAGCTGGCGCACAACGCCGGGAAGGCCGTTGACGGCCCGGTGGTGGACTTCCTTACGGCCGTACAGGTTCACGTGGAGGCCCTTGCGGCGACTGAACAGCTCTCCGAGGCCGTGACGACGCTGCTCTTCGGCCTCCTTTCGACGGACATCGCCAAGGCCGACACCTCGCGCTTCGAAGGGCTTTACCTGCGCTCGGTACAGACTCTGGCCATGCTTCTGATCAGCCTTGCGGACGCCTGTCCGGCTCCGGGCTGCGCCGAGCACCTCGACGTCTGCGCCCGCTACGGCCTCGGGCTGTTCACGGCGGCCTACGCGCGCTACCTCGAAGACGGCGGCGCGCCGATTGCCGACCGCGGCATGGACGAACTTTACCGCCAATGCGCCGAGGGAGGCGTACTTGATGCCCTTCCGCCGCTGCACGGCGAACCCCTCAGGCCCCTCGAGCGCAGGGGCGAGCTCCTCGTCGACATCCTCACGCGCCTCCGCGCCTGCGGTCTGACAAGCATCTGACCATAAGAGATATGAAAACGCTCCTCGTACCCTCCCACGGCCTCGACGCCATCACCCGCGATATGCTTCGCCGCGTCAGCGAGCTCCCGAAGGGGGAGCTGCGCGTAATCACGGCCGGCCCGGGCGAGGAGACCGAAGCGCCTGAAATACGGTCGAAGGCCGATTTCCGGGCCGCCAGGGCCTACCGCAACATAATCCTCCGCGAGGGCGCGGACCTCACATTCTCGCCGAGTACCTCGGGGCTCGCCACGATGCTCTGGGCAACTATCGGCACCGGGGTGCGCAACATCGGCTACCGGGGCACTCAGGCCCGGGTGCGCCGCTCGGACCCCACGAACTGGCTGGCACTGCTCAATCCGCGCGTAGCCCACATCGTCTGCGAGACGGCCGACATCCGCGAGGCCCTCTCGCGGAAAGTGCCGGGCAGGAAGCTGTCGGTTGCCACGAAGCCCTTTGCTCCCGAATGGGTTGCCGACGCCATAGCGCGGCCCCTCACGGCTCAAGGCTACAGCGCGGACGGCTTCGAGCTCCTGTACGTGGGCGTGTCGAAAGGCCGTCCCCACAAGGGACTGCGGACGCTGCTCGAAGCCCTCGAAATCCTCGCGCACGACGAGGAGGGCTACCACCTGACGGTTGTGGGCGACGCCGAGGAGGCCGACCGGGACTTCGCGCGGAGACTGCCCGCGGACTTCATAGCCACGACGCCCGACGCCACGCGCTATATGCCTCCGGCCACGCTCTACATCCTGCCGAGCACGCGCGACGCATCGCCGCGGACCCTTCGCGAGGCCCAGGCCTGCGGGGTGCCGTGCATAGTCTCGGACATCCCCGGAGCGCGGGACCTTATCTCCCCGGGCGAGACGGGTCTCCTCGTCCCTCCCGGCTCGGCAGGAGCGCTTGCCGAGGCCATCCGCTCGCTGAGGGCCAAGCCCGAAGTGCTCGAAGCGATGCGCGGCGCAACGAAGGACTTCATCGTGCGTGCCTTCGACCCAGAGGCCTATGCCCGGCAATTTCTGAACCTATTCAAATCGCTCTGAAAACCAATGAAAAAAACTCTCCTCCTCATAATAACAGTCCTTGCGGCGGCTCTCGCGGCACATGCAGACAGCCCCAAGCGCGAATTCCGCGGGGCGTGGATGCACACCGTCTATCAGGGACAGTATGCCTCGCAGACGACAGCCGAGAACAAGGCCTACCTCCGCGGACAGCTCGACAAGCTCAAGGCCGCGGGCGTGAACGCCGTGATTTTTCAGGTGCGCCCCTCGGCGGACGCCTTCTATGCGAGCAAGCTGGAGCCCTGGAGCCGCTTCCTGACGGGGACGGCCGGAAAGGCGCCGTCGCCGATGTGGGACCCTCTGGAATTCATGGTCGAGGAGGCCCACAAGCGGGGGATGGAGCTGCACGCATGGCTCAACCCCTACCGCGTGACGACGTCCAAAACGGAGAAACTGCCCGCCGGGCACCTTGCCCTGCGTGAGCCGGGGCGCTTCATCAAATACGCCGACGGCAAGCTCTATTTCGACCCCGGACGCCCGGAAAACCGCGAGTTCATCGCCCGCATCACCGGCGACATCGTGCGGCGCTACGACGTGGACGGCATTCATTTCGACGATTATTTCTACCCCTACCCCGTGCGCAAGGCCGAGTTCGGCGACGATGCCTCATACCGCAAATACGGCAAAGGCCTGAGCCGCGGAGACTGGCGGCGGCGAAACGTGGACCTGCTCATAGAAGAGGTTCACGACACCATCCGGGCCGTGAAGCCCTGGGTGCGCTTCGGCATCAGCCCCTTCGGCATCTGGCGCAACAAGACGAGTGACCCGCGGGGAAGCGCCACCAACGGGCTCGAAAACTACGACTCACTGTACGCCGACGTGCTTCTGTGGGCTGAAAAAGGCTGGATTGACTACCTCATGCCACAGATTTACTGGCCCCTGGACCACAAGGCGGCGCCTTACAGGGTTCTCATGCCCTGGTGGGACGCGGCCACGCCGGAAGGCTGCGACCTCTATATCGGTCAGGACGTGGAACGCACGATGGAAGCGTCGGAGCTCGACCCGAAACTCGCGATGATGACCTCCGGAGCGAAGGTGAAGGGCCTCTGCTGGTGGCCGGCCTACTCGGTGACGGCAAATTCGGGTGGCGTGGCGGACGCTCTGGCCTCGCCCGGACGCCACGGCACTCCGGCCCTCGTGCCGGCCTATCCGCGCCTGTCGGGCAAGGCTCCGGCGAAGGTGAAGCACGTGCGGAACGACCGCGGCACCCTGCGCTGGAGCGGAGAGGAGAAGCGGGGAGTGGCGGAGGACGCAGTGAGATATGTGGTCTACCGCTTCGACAGCGCCAGGGAGGCCGACATATCGGGCGCCGGGGCCATACGGACGGTGACGCCGAAGACCTTCTACGAACTCCCGGGACCGGGCGCCTATGTGGTGACGGCACTTTCGCGCACAAACATCGAATCCGCCCCCTCGGGTGTGGTGACAGTAAAGTAAGCAACAAATCCAAGCCAATATATCATGCCAGGAAGAGACAGAAAAGTTTCGGTAATCGTCCCGGTGTACAAGGCGGGGCGGTGGCTCAAGCGCTGCATCTCGAGCGTTCTGGAGCAAAGCCACGAAAATCTGGAGCTTATAGTTGTCGACGACGGGTCGCCGGACGACAGCGGAGCGCGGGCGGACGCCTACACGGCGACGGACAGCCGCGCGACGACCGTCCATATTCCGCACGCGGGAGTGTCGGCGGCACGAAACACGGGGCTTGAGCGCGCGACGGGCGACTACGTTCTCTTCGTGGACGCCGACGACGAGCTCCATCCGCAGGCACTGGGGCTGATGGTGAACGTCGCCCTCAAGACCGGAGCGGACATCATCTCGACGCCTATCCGGGCCACGGAATCGGTCGTGTTCGACCACATAGACGAAAGTGCGTGCCCGTACCACTACTTCCTCCCCGAGGAGGCCGCTGAGCTGCACCTCTACCGGCGCACGCTCGACTGCTCGATCTGCGGCAAGCTTTTCGATCGGCGGCTCTTCACCGAGAACGACATCCGTTTCCCTGTCGGTCTGCGCTACGAGGATATAGCGATGAGCCATCTTGTCTACACCCACTCGCGGGGAGTGGCCCATCTGCGCACGCGGCTGTATTTCTACCGGGCGCACCCCGACGGCTTCCTGAGGATATGGAGCCCGGAGCGCCGGGACTGCTTCCCGGTGGTGGAGCGCATCCTCGAGGAGAGTAAGGACAATCCGCGTCTTCGCCGGGCGGCGGAGGACCGGATGTTCTTCATCTGCTACAACATCTTCCTCCTGGCGCGGGCAAACGGCGAGCCGGACTTAGCGGCGGAATGCTGGAAAGGGGTCAGGAAATACCGTATGAAGACCCTTTTCAGCCGCCGGACGGTGTTCTACAACCGCATCCGTGCCTTCGCGAGCTTCTTCGGCCCGGCCCGGGCTGCGCGGATGACGAAGTACAGGTACTGAGCGGAGGGGGCACGCAACCGCTCTCCGGATACGGGAGGCCAAAATTCAAATTCGGCGGTTCGGGTCAGAGGTGCCATGGAGCATTGTCACTAACTTAATCCTGGAACCCCGTAGGGGTTTAACGGAGTTAGCCCGGGGTTGGAACCCCGGGCTCGGGGACGGCCCACCCCCCACCCCTTCTCCGCCGCGCCCAAAGGGCGCGGCGGAGAAGGGGTGGGATTGATGTAGGATTGAATTGATGTGCAGGGGTTTGTAACCCCCTGCCTAACCCTGTGACACCCCTACAGGGTGCTTTCCGTCATAAAACATAGTCAGCGGGTATTACTATGAACCAATATGTCTTAAGTTAGTGACATTGTGCCATGGCACGTTCCTACTGGTTCACAATAAATTAGAGGGCGTGTCAAAATTCAAATTCGGCCCGGTTTACAATATAATAGAAGGAGGAGAAAATTCCGGGAATTTTCTCCTCCTTCTATTTTTGAGACAGGCCGGGATGAGGCTTATCTTACTATGAATTTCTCGGCTTTGGAGGGGGATTTGCGGATGTAGAGGCCCGGGGCTGTCGGAGCCTCGGGGAGCTCGGTGCCGTCGAGGCGGTAGTAGCGGGCTTCGGCGGTCTCATCGGATGCGTCGACACCTTCGATGCCTGAGGTGGAGGGGCGCAGGGAGATGCGGAAGTCCTTGCCTGTGGTGCCGAAGGCGCCTCCGGCATAGTTCTTCTCGGCAACGAGAAGGGCATTGTCGGGCATGGTTATGACATTTCCGGAGCGAGAGCCGAAGAGGCCTTCGTTGAAGGCGTCGGACGCCTTGCCGTATTCCACATATCGGCCGGCCCAGCTCCAGAGTGCGCTTTCGCCGCCGCCGAAGTCCACGCCGATTGCCGAAGGCTCGACATATACTGCGGAAGAGGCCTGGGCGTCGATGTAGAGGTAGTGGGGGTGGGAATGCGCGAGGGCCGGATTGAAGCCATGGACGGAATATGGGTCGACGAGGCGGATGCGTCCGGGATGCTCCACGCTTTCCTCATAGGGCACGACGAGCTGTTCGGCGGTGAGGTTGGAATAGATGGGGCAGAAGAAGCTCTCGACCATTGAAGCCTCTCCGGCGGGGCGCCAGGTGTCGGGGTCGAGGTTGCCCGGGCCAAAGAAGGAGCACTGGTTGGCGGCTACGACGGATTCGTCGTGGCCGAGCCCGACGGCTACGAGGGTGAACATGGCGTTGGTTTTGGGCGTGGCTCGGAGGGCGTTGCCCTTGAGGTCGGAGCCCTGGACGATGATTGCGTTCTCATTGCCTTCGGCGAAGTATTCGCCCTGAAGGAGAGCATATTTTACGACGGCGATGTCCTCGCCGACGGTGAAGCGTATGCGGACGTGGCCTTCCTCGTCGGCACAGAAGGGGCACTCCATCTTCAGCGTAAAGTCCGCGGCGCTGTAGCCGGGAAGGACGAGGCGGGTCTTGCCGGAGGTGTTGACGCGGTCCCAGGGTTCGCCGCTCTCGGGGATGCGGACGCCGAAACAGTTTGCGGGGAAGGTGATTATGCCGTCCTTGAGGGTGCCGTACTCGGTTTCGTCCCACCAGCCGTTCTCGTCGACGTGCTGGGAGAAGAGCCACTTGCCGTAAGCCTTGAAATCAGGGATATAGACCTTTTCGGGGTCAGTGGTGTTGATGTAGACGTAGTTCCGGGAGTCATCGTCCTCGAGCATCTTGGCCACATTGCTGTCGGGGCCGTAAGGGAGAAGACGGTACCATGCCGGGGAGGCGGCGCTTTGCTCGACGAGGACGTCCCAGGAGTCGCCGGGAGCGACAATCTGGTAGAAGGAAAAAAGGTCGTCGGACCAGCGTCCGACGCCGAGTTCATTCCACTGGCCGGCGGGAACGGAAGAGGCCTTGCGGACTGCGCCGGAAGCGTGGGAGAGAGGGGCGGGCGTGAAAGCCGAGGCGTCGGCCAGAGGCTCGACGGACGTCCCGAATGCCTGAGCCGCGAATACAGCGGCGGACATCATTGTGAGAGAAAGAATTTTACGCATGATGATATATAGAATCAAAAAGTCATTTAACAATCAGAAGGCTCCGGTCGGAGCCGCAGACGCGGACGTAGATTCCGGGGAGGCGTGGCGTGCCGGAGAGCGCCCTGCCGTCGAGGGAGAAAAAACGGGCTTCTCCGAGCGGGGCCGCTACCGGTGCGGTAATGCCGGAAAGCGGTGCGAGGATATTTTCGCGTCCGCACATGAGGAGGCCCCGGGAATCGTTGCCGATGACGATGGTCTCGTCCGGCGGGAGGAGGAAACCGGCTTCGCCGGGAGAGAAAACGGCGTCGGCGGAAAGGGGGATGTTCACACCCGAATCCCAGCGGCCGTGGTAGAAGAAGACGTCCATACGGGCCGTGGGGTCGTAGCAGAGGAACTGCCCGGCGGGAATAGCCACGGTCCGGTCGGCAATGGAGAAGGTGGCCGAGACGACGTAGTTTCCGATATAAATCTCGAGGGGAAGGAGGCCGCGCCCGGAGTCGGCGCCGGGAACAATCTCCACCGGACGGGAGAAGGGCTTGTCGGAGAGGAAATCAATTCCCCGCCACTCGTACCCGCAGTCGAAATCGCGGGGCGGGAAAGGCCGCGCCGGGAGGGCCGCAAGCAGGGCGGCGATGCAGAAGGCCGCGAAGGGACGGAAGGCGGGGGCAGGCATAGGCGTCCTGAAATCAGGACCGTGCGATATTGTCCTTCTCGCAGCGCTTGGTCATGCGCGCGATGCGGTCGACGGTCTGGGGATGTGTGGAGAACATGCGGTCGATCATGCTCGACTTGGAGGAGCCGCTCATGCTGTCGAGCTTCTCGAAGGCCATGACCATGCCCCAGGGGTTATTGCCGTTGGACTTGAGGAAGTCGTAGCCGAAGTCGTCGGCTTCGTTCTCCTGCTTCTGTGAGTACTTAGCGCCGGCGAGTGCCTGACCGAGGGTTGTGAGCTGGGATTCGGAGAGGGCGGCGGCCACACCACCGGCGGCGGCCATGCCGTCCTTGAGAGCGTCGGCCATGAGTTCTTCCTTGAAAGCCTTCTTGGAGTGGTGTTTTGCCACGTGGCCGATTTCATGGCCGATAACGCCAAGAAGCTCGTCGTCGCTCATGATGTCCATAAGGGAGGAGAACACGCGGACGCTGCCGTCGGGGCAGGCGAATGCGTTGACGTCGATTACTTCGTAGACCTTGAAATTCAAGGGTATGCCGTCGGCTTGGGTGAGCCCGGCGGTGAGGCGGTTGAGGCGCTTGGTGTATTCGCTGTCGGCGTCGGAGACTTTGTTGTGGGTATCCATCCAGTCGACGGACTCGCGTGCGTACCCGGCCATCTGGGCGTCGGTGAGAGTGACGGCCTGAGCCATTTTTCCAATGCCGGAGGCGGCTTTTCCGAGATTGATTTTAGCTAGGGCGACGGGTGCGCCGCAGAGAAGCACTGCGAGGGCAAGGGCGCCGGCGATGACTGATTTTTTCATCTTATCCTAAAAAAAACGGTTTTGGAAATTTATCTGGAAAATATTGCTTGTCGAATTGAGGGATTAGGAGGTCAGAACATCACGCCGATTTTGAAGGTGGCCATATGGAGGTCTTTCAGTGGAGAATCGGCATCGGCGGGGGTCCATGCGGGGTCCTGCTGGCGGAAGGTGTAGCCCACGAGGATATGGGAGCTGAAAGTGGCGCTCCGCGCGAGGTAGAAACCGACGCCTGTCGCTACGTAAGCCCCGATGTGGGAGCGGTTGTCGCCGGGATAGTTGAGGGCGACACCGCCCTTGGCGTCCCAGAAGACGACGGAGGGCCGGTTCTTGAAATTGGTTCTGAAATTCAGAAAGAGGGGATATGCGCGGGCTGAATTGCCGACAGCGAAGCAAGCCTTTGCGCCGAATCCGAGGAAGTTAATCCACTTCCGGGTGAAGCCGAGTGATATGGAGATGTCATAGCTGGAGACCCCCTGGCCGGTCATGTCGATGGTTGTTCCGACGTCGGCTCCCCAGCGGAAGCGGCCGCGGGGATGGTTGTCGATGATGATTCTCTCCTGCTGTGCGGCGGCCATGGCGGCGCTGTCGGCCACGAAAGTGGCCCGGGGGAGCGTGTCTTGAGCCGCGGAGTCCATGGCTCCGGCGAGGGCAAGGGCGAAAGCGATGGAGAGAAGACGGAAGGATTTCATTTTCACTGTTTTTTGGTGAGGCGGAGGCATGCCCAGGAGTCGAGCTCGGCGTGGGAGACCACCGACAGGCCGCAGGGCTCGGCGGCGGCGGCCACACAGGGGATGTCGGCTGTATAGAAGCCGCTGAGGAGCATCGCGCCGCCGGGGCGGAGGGTCCGGGCGTAGGCGGCGATGTCGGCGGTTATGACGTTGCGGTTGATGTTTGCGAGGAAGAGATCCTGAGAGGCGTCGGGGAGCGCGGAGAGGGCAGAGACGTCGCCGTGGACGGCCTCGATGCGGGCGTCCACGCCGTTGAGGGTCAGGTTCTCGCGGGTGTTGACTATGGCGAATCCGTCGATTTCGACGGCGGTTACGCGTGCGGCGCCGCGCATGGCGCAGAGGATGGCGAGAATGCCGGTGCCTGTGCCCATGTCGACAATGAACTTGCCGGTCAGGTCGGCTTCGAGGATGCCGCGGACCATAAGGGTTGTCGTGGCATGGTGGCCGGTGCCGAAGGCCATTTTGGGGTCGATTACGATGTCGTATTCGGCGGGGGGGACGTCGGAATGGAAACTGCTGTGGATTGCCACGCGGGAACCGATGAGAATGGGCTTGAAGTAGTTTTTCTCCCACTCGGCATTCCAGTCGCGGCCCTCGACAAACTCGGCGGAGAAGTCGATGACGACGGGAATCGGCAGGGAGGCGACGGCCTCGCTGACAGCGGCTTCGGAGAAAAGGGCGGCAGGGACGAAAGCCTTCATGGATGCGCCGTCGGGTGCGGGCTCGAAGGTCTCGAATCCGACCGCGCCGAGTTCGTCGGCCAGGAGGTCGCAGGCGTCGGTCGAGGGAGGCGCGAGGCGGAAGTCCACTTCGTAGTAATCGTTCATATGCGTGGAGATTGAATTGCAATAATTATGCAAAATTAACGATAATAATCGGACTTGACAAAAATTTCCCAAAAAAGCGCAGAAAAAAGGGGGGGGACAGGGATTTGGACGCGGCACTGAACCTCCCTCCGGATCACTGACGGGCACCCCGGAGGGAGATGAAAAAAAATCGGGCCTGCTTGTTTGCGGGCCCGATTTTTAGGGTTGTACCTCCGCAGGGAATCAAACCCTGATCTAAGGAACCGGAATCCTTTATTCTATTCGTTGAACTACAGAGGCGAAAATATGTATGTCGGGGCTTTTCGGGGCTTTGACAATGCAAATTTACGCAATTTTTCGTAGATTTGCAAAAAAATGAACGTACAGATTGACCCCACATGGCGCGCGGCACTTGCCGAGGAATGGGATGCGCCTTATTTCGAGCAACTTACAGGATTTGTAAAGGATGCTTACCGTCGCGGCCCGGTGTGGCCGCGTCCGGGCCGGATTTTCGCGGCTTTCGACGCCTGTCCGCTGGACGAGGTGAAGGTTGTGATTCTTGGACAGGACCCCTACCACGGACCGGGTCAGGCCAACGGGCTCTGCTTCTCTGTGGCCGACGGTCAGGCGATGCCTCCGTCGCTGGTGAATATTTTCAAGGAGGTGGCCTCGGACATGGGGCGCCCCGGGGAGATGCCTGCGACGGGGAATCTTGAGCGCTGGGCGCGTCAGGGTGTGCTTCTGCTGAACGCGACGCTGACGGTGGACGAGCACCGTGCGGGGTCGCATCAGGGGCAGGGCTGGGAGAGATTCACAGACGCGGTTGTGCGCGCCATCAACGAGCGGACGGAGGGGGTTGTGTTCCTTCTCTGGGGTTCGTATGCCATACGGAAGGGTGAATTCATCGACCGCTCCAAGCACCTCGTGCTCACGTCGCCCCACCCTTCTCCGCTGTCGGCTCACCGGGGCTTTTTCGGAAACCATCATTTCTCTCAGGCCAACGCATGGCTGGAGGCGCACGGGCGCACCCCGATTCAATGGCTGCCATGAGAAGGGTCCTGACAGCTCTTATGGTGCTTCTGGTCCTGACGGCCAGGGGGGAGAAGCCTGTCGACACGATGACGGGAGTATTCGACTCGCGGACCAAGACGCTGCGTGCGGAGATGGAGAGCAATCCTTTCGCGCCGCCGATAATTTTCATGGGTACGCCTGACAGGCTGGTTGTGAGTTTCGACCGTCTGGAGGAGGACCGCGAGTTTTTCCGCTACAGCCTCGAGCACTGCACGGCGCAGTGGCGTCCGTCGGGGCTGGTGAGCTCGGAATTCATCGAGGGCTTCAACGAGGGGACAGTCGAGGACTATGAATATTCGCGCGGGACGACGCAGCACTATGTGAATTACCGCCTTGCCATCCCCAACGAGCAGATGCAGCCTCTGATTTCGGGGAACTACCTTCTGAAAATCTACCCGGAGAACGACCCTGAGGCGCCGATTGCACAGGTGCGTTTCAGCATGTGCGAGAACACGGCTCCGGTGGTGGGGGCAGACGTCACGGCCTCGACGGACAAGGGCTTCCGCCGGGAGTGGCAGCAGGTGAGTTTCAGTGTGGACACGGACCGCGCCTACGTCGAGGACCCTTACAACGAGCTGTTCGTGGCAGTGAGCCAAAACGGGCGTCTGGACAACGAGACGGCTGTTCGTCAGCCCCTGCGGATGCAGGGGAAGCTCGCGGTGTACGAGCACCGTCCGGAGCTGATTTTCAAGGCGGGGAACGAATACCGCCGGTTCGAGGTGGTGAACACGCAGTATCCGACGATGGGCGTGGAGCGCATAGAGTATGCGGAGCCGTACTATCACTTCGAGCTCTACCCTGACGCATCGCGGGCGGAGGAGGGATATCTCTACGACCAGACGCAGCACGGGCGCTTCCGCATCCGGGAATACAACAGCGACGAGCCGGACACGGAGGCGGACTACGTGGTGGTGCACTTCGCGCTGGACACCCCCGACCTTCCGGAGGGCACAGCCGTTTTCCTGGACGGGGATATGGTGCAGAGGCGCTTCGACGAGGGGTCGCGGATGTACCGGAGCCCGGAGACCGGGCGCTACGAGCGTGCGCTGCTTCTGAAACAGGGGGCCTACAACTATCAGTACCTCACGGCCAGACCCGGCGACCGGTCGGGGTCGACCTCGCGCATCGAGGGCGACAAGTGGCAGACCGTGAACGAATATCTCATCAAAGTATATCACCGCCGCCGCGGGGAGCGCTACGACCGTCTGATCGGTGTGGGCGCCGCCGTGTCGGACCATTGACAATTCCACAATCATGCTTCAGATACAAGACACCCTCGTGAGCCTCGACCTTGCCGAGCGCTTCTTTCTCTGCGACCTCGACAGCTGCCTGGGGCAATGCTGCATCGACGGCGACGCCGGTGCCCCCATCACCGAAGAGGAGGACCGCAAGCTGCGGGAAATCCTTCCTGTAGTCAAGCCTTATCTCCTGCCCTCGGCGCTGAGGGAAATAGAGGAAAACGGTGTGAGCTATGTAGACGAGGAGGGGGACCTGGTGACGCAGATAGTCGAGGGGCGCAACTGTGTGTTCACGACCTACGGGCCGGGGGGGATGTGCATGTGTGCCATCGAGAAGGCTTACCGGGAGGGCAAGACGGATTTCTACAAGCCTATCAGCTGCCATCTCTACCCGGTGCGTCTGAAGGAGTACGACGGGTTCACGGCGGTGAACCTTCACCGCTGGAAGATATGCCGCTGCGCGGAGGTGCTGGGGCGCGCCAAGGGGGTACGGGCCTATAAGTTTCTGAAGGCGCCGCTGATCCGGCGCTTCGGGGAGGAGTGGTACAAAGAGCTGGAGCTGACCTGCGACGAATACCTGCGGCAGAATCCGGAGAAGTGAGAGCCACACAACTGCCCTCCGGACGCGGGGGGACGGGGATTTCACGCAACCGGCCTCCGCATGATTGACGCGGCAATGAACCTCCATCCGTATAATTGACGCGGGGAGGGCGGGGATTGCGCTTTCAGGCGGTTATTTTGCGGGGACGGCGTCGTTGAGGAAGTCGCGGGTGGCGGGGAGGCGGCGCTCGCGCGGGGTCTCTGAGGGCTTTTTGGGCTTTTTCGGTTTGGCGAGGCGCATGGTGTCGGTGCCGGTGACGAGGATGGTGTCGGCGCGGAGGGTTAGTTCGGCCTGTTCGATGAGGGCGGAGTCCATCTGCCGGTGGGCGGCGGGGGATGAGGAGCGGAGGACTGCGATGTATGCTCCGATGGCGAGGAGGGCGAGGGCCATGCCGAGGCATATCCACGCGAGGGTGTGGGCACGGCTGAGTCGGGATGTGTTTCCCATAGTCAGATGAATCTATAGATGAATATAAGGAGGATAAGGGCCGGGGCGAGGAAGCGGAGGATGAGGCGGGTGACGCCGGTGACGTGCGAGCGCATGGAGCCGTAGTTGGAGAGCTCGTCGCGGAAGGCGGGCATGCACCATCCGACGTAGAGGCTTGTGCCGATGGCGACGAAGGGCAACATGTAGTTGGTGGTGATGTTGTCGAGGAGTCCGAAGAAGTTGTAGCCGTCGACGGTGCAGCCGGAGAATGTGCTGAATGATAGGGCGCAGAGGCCTGATAGGACGAGGAGGGGGAGGAGGGCCGAGAGGACGGCGCGGCGGCGTGACCATCCGAGGCGGTCCTGAAGGGTTGCCACGGCGACTTCGGAGAGGGAGACTGTGGAGGTGAGTGCGGCGACGAGGAGGAGTGCGAAGAAGAGGGTGCTCCAGAGCTGCGGGAAGGGGAGGCGCGAGAAGACTTCGGGGAGCGTGACGAACACGAGGGTGGCGCCTTCGAGGATGTTGCGGTCGAGGCCGAAGGTCTTGACGGCCGGGAAGATTATCATGCCCATGAGTACGGCCACGAGGAGACTCAGGAGGGATACGATTAGGGCTGTGCGGGGGAGCCTTGTGGTGGCGGGGTAGTATGAGGCGTAGGTGATGAGGATGCCCATTCCGAGGCTGAGGGAGAAGAATGCCTGGCCGAGGGCGTTGACGAAGACGTCGGGGGAGAGTTTGGAGAAGTCGGGCTCGAGGAAGAAGCGGAGGCCCTCGCCGGCGCCCGGGAGGGTGAGGGATACCACGCAGAGGATGAGAAGGATGACGAAGAGGAGGGGCATGAGGACGTTGGAGAGGCGCTCGATGCCTTTCTGGACTCCGCCGAGGAGGACGCCGGTGTTGATGAGGATTACGGCGGCGGTGAAGAGTGCGGGCTTGAGAGGGGTGTGGGTGAGGGCTTCCATCCGGGAGTCGAAGACGGCCTCCGTGGCTCCGGGGGTGCCTGAGAAATCGTACAGGGAGCCGAAGAGACCCTCCCAGAGATATTCGAGGGTCCATCCTTCGACGACCATATAGAAGACTGTTATGAGATAGGAGGCGAGGACAGCGAGGGCACCGAGGAGCCACCAGGGCTTTCCGGGGGAGAGGCGTCGGAAGGAGCCGATGGCGTCGGAGCGACCGGCGCGGCCGACGGAGAATTCGGCGAGCATTACGGGGATGCCGAGGAGGAGGACGCAAGCGATATAGAGGAGGAGGAAGGCTGCGCCACCGTTAGCCTGGGTCTCGGCGGGGAAACGCCATACGTTTCCGAGGCCTATGGCCGAGCCGACCGTGGCCGCGACGAGACCTATTTTGCTTGAAAATTGTACTTTCGAAGACATAAATTGTTCGACGTAATTGGAAATGAATAACAAATCGGAATCTTTGATGCAAAATTAGCAATTTTTATTCAAACAAGGAAAGAAAAAGAGGATAATCCGTCAACAAAGGGGGCGGCCGGAGCGTTTAATATACCGAAACCCTAAAAAAAGAATACTATGGACCCCAAGACAAACGCAACAGTAAACGCAGCGGCTGCGAAGGCAGCCGCCGAGGTATCGAAAGCCGCCGCGCAGGTGTCGGCGCAGGCCGCAGGCTATGCCGCAGAGGCGGAGACCCAGTCGGTGAAGGACCGCGCTGAGAGCACGGTGGCTGACGTCAAGGCCAAGGCCGCTAATGTGGCAAATCAGGCACAGGACAAGCTGAATCAGGCAGCGGACGCCATCCAGAGCAAAATCGACGAGCAGAAGAAGAATCCGGAATCGGCCCTGAACAAGGCTAAGGACAAGGCCGCAGACGTGCTGGACAGCATAGGCGACAAGATGCACGAATGGGCCGACAAGCTCGGCTGAGGGCCGCCGTCAGGCGCGTGGCGCTTCGCGGAGGGTATAAGACTTATATAATATATTAAGCAACGAGGCCGCGCCTTTTTGGGGTGCGGCCTCGCTGAGATGTATGTATGGGTTTTATTACTTCAGTGCGTCTTTGACGGCGTCATTGGGGACCATCTCTTCCTTGAAGATGTAAGCGCCTGTCTTGGGGCTCTTGACCATCTTGATGACCTTTGAATAGGTGCGGCCTTCACCCTTCTGGAGCGATGCAACGGTT
This sequence comes from uncultured Porphyromonadaceae bacterium, assembly GCA_902491515.1. GTDB lineage: Bacteria > Bacteroidota > Bacteroidia > Bacteroidales > Muribaculaceae > CAG-873. The sequence goes on along the minus strand of CABUIC010000015.1, from coordinate 32,733 downwards.
TTCTTTGCCATATCGTAAAAGAGGTATTATTTAATTTCCTTGTGAACGGTTACACGTTTGAGGATGGGGTTGTACTTTTTGAGTTCAAGACGCTCGGTAGTGTTCTTGCGGTTCTTGGTGGTGATGTATCGGGATGTTCCGGGCATACCGGAAGCCTTGTGCTCAGTGCATTCGAGGATCACCTGCACGCGATTGCCCTTTGCTTTCTTTGCCATAGTTAAAGTGTGAAGTGAGGTGAGTTAAAAGATCAGAAACCAAGGAACTTGATGTCCTTCTCGGAGAGGAATCCCTTTTCGGCAGCCTGAATCATAGCGGCATTGAGGCCGAGCTTGTTGATGGTACGGAGACCTGCGGCGCTGATAGTGAGGCAGATCCAGATGCCCTGCTCGGGCCAGTAGAACTTCTTGTTGAAGAGGTTGACGTTGAATTTACGCTTGGTGCGGCGTTTCGAGTGTGAAACATTATTGCCGACCATAGCCTTTTTGCCGGTGATTTGACAAATCTTTGACATGGCTGGTTAATGGTTTATCGTTCGTTTTAATCTTTTACATCAAAATGGCGGTGCACCACACTTCTCATATCACCCCCGAGTGCATCTTCTCGAGGGCTTTCCGGTGATGCTCCACTTTTTCAGAGTGCAAAGTAACGACAAATTTTCCATATATGCAAATTTTTTCATACTTTTGCGTGCAATTTCTCCGATTAAACCAATAGGGAACGCAGAACGTTTTTCACTTATAGAACAAGAACAGGACAAAAACACATAGAACATGGCAGAAAACAAAGAAGATAAAGCGCGTGCGGCAGCGCTGCGCTACCACCGGGTTCCCCGTCCCGGAAAAATGGAATCGGTACCGACGAAGCCGTTCTCGACGCCGGAGGATCTGGCTCTGGCCTACTCTCCGGGAGTGGCATATCCGTGCCTCGCCATCCACGAGAATCCCGAGGACCAGTGGCTTTACACGAACCGCGGAAACACGGTGGCCGTGATATCGAACGGTACAGCCGTTCTTGGGCTCGGAAACATCGGAGCTTCGGCGGCCAAGCCCGTGATGGAGGGCAAGGCCCTGCTGTTCAAGATATTCGCGGGGATAGACGCCACGGACATCGAAATCGACGAGACGGACCCGAAGAAGGTCATCGAGATAGTGAGGGCGATAGCCCCGAGCTTCGGCGGCATCAATCTGGAGGACATCAAGGCTCCGGAATGCTTCGAAATCGAGCAGAGCCTCGTGGGGACGTGCGGCATCCCTGTGATGCACGACGACCAGCACGGGACGGCCACAATCGTTGCGGCGGCGATGATCAACGCCTGCCATCTTCAGGACAAGGAATTCGAGGACCTGCGTCTTGTGGTGAACGGCGCGGGGGCTGCGGCGATAGCCTGCACGAAGCTACTGCTTGCCCTCGGACTCAGGAAGTCGAACATCGTGATGTGCGACAGCAAGGGAGTCATCTCCGAGGCTCGCAAGGACCTGAACCCTGAAAAGGCGGAGTTCGCGACGCTTGACAACGGGCTGCACACCCTTGCTGACGCACTGAAGGGGGCTGACGCCTTCTTAGGGCTATCGGTGGCGGATGTTGTGACGCCCGAGATGCTGCGCGCGATGGCTGACAAGCCGATAGTCTTCGCTCTGGCGAACCCGAATCCGGAAATCGCACGCGAGGCAGCTCTGGAGGCCCGTCCGGACCTCATCTATGCCACAGGGCGGTCGGACTATCCCAACCAGATCAACAACGTACTGGGCTTCCCCTACATCTTCCGCGGAGCACTTGACAGCCGTGCGGACGTAATCAACGACCAGATGAAGCTCGCAGCGGCGCACGCCATCGCGGAGCTGGCCCGCGAAGAGGTGCCGGAGGACGTGCGGGAGCTCTACCCGGGCGAGAAGCTCGAGTTCGGGCGTGAGTACATCCTTCCGAAGCCCTTCGACCACCGACTTCTGCAGAAGGTGGCGCCGGCGGTGGTGGTTGCCGCGGAACGCTCCGGGGTTGCACGCCGGTCAATCAAGGACTTCGAGAAGTACGGAGAGAACCTCGGGAACTACGTGAACTGCACGGACCGCAACATAGCGGAATTCATAGCAAATGCCTGCGTCAAATAATAAAAGCACACTCGCGCGCGTAAAATAAAAGCAGGCAATTTGCGTTACCTTATTATATGAAAACCAATCTTCTCACCGTACCGGGGCTCGCACTGGGCCTCGGGCTCATGGGGGCAGCCGACGCATGGGGCTGCACCAGCCTCATCGCCGCCCGCGGGGCCACGGCCCCCGGCGAGGGCACGCTCATCACTTACGCCGCGGACTCGCACACGCTCTACGGCGAGCTTTACCGTCAGGCAGCCGCCGACCATCCCGCCGGGGCGATGCGCCCTGTCGTGGAATGGGACACGGGCAAGCATCTCGGGGAAATTCCGGAAGTGTCCCACACCTACGCCACCATCGGCAACATGAACGAGCACGGCCTGACGATAGCCGAGAGCACCTGGGGCGGCCGCCCCGAGCTCGCGGGCTCGGGCCTGATAGACTACGGCTCGCTGATCTACATCACCCTCCAGCGGGCGAAGACGGCACGCGAGGCTATCGATGTGATGACTTCCCTTGTGAAGGAGCACGGCTACGCCTCAGAAGGCGAGAGCTTCTCAATAGCCGACCCTCAGGAGGTGTGGGTTATGGAACTCATCGGCAAGGGCAAAACCGATTCCGGAGCCGTGTGGGTGGCGCGCCGCGTGCCCGACGGGCACATCTCGGGCCACGCCAACCACGCGCGCATCCACCGCTTCCCTCAGAACGACCCGGAGACGCTGTACAGTCCGGATGTGATTGACTTCGCGCGGGCGCAGGGCTACTTCACGGGCAAGGACGAGGACTTCGACTTCTCGCGGGCCTATGCCGTGACAGACGCGGGAGCACTCCGCGGATGCGACGCACGCGTGTGGAGCTACTTCCGGCGCTTCACGCCCGAGGGGACGATGGAGGCCTATCTGCCCTGGATTCTCGAAGGCAAAGGCGAGCCGATGCCTCTCTGGGTCAAGCCCTCGAAGGAGCTGACGTCGTCCGACCTGAAGGAGATGATGCGCGACCACTTCGAGGGGACGCCCTTCGACATGACGCAGGACATAGGCGCGGGCCCCTTCGACGTGCCGTACCGCTGGCGCCCGATGGGCTTCACGGTCGACTCGGTGGAATACACCCACGAGCGGGCGATAGCCACACAGCAGACGGGCTTCTCCTTCGTGTCGTCGATGAGCGCTGAGCGCCCTGAGGCGATGAAGGGGATCCTCTGGTTCGGGGTCGACGACGCGAACACTTGCGTGTACGTGCCAGTTTTCAATTCTACGGACACCATTCCGCCGGCTCTCGACGGCAAGACGGCCGACCTTCTGACCCTCTCGTGGGACTCGATGTTCTGGGTGAACAACTTCGTGGCCAACCAGGCCTACAACCGCTACAGCCAGATGATTCCCGACATCCGGCGCGTACAGGGAGGCCTGGAGAAGGCCATCGGCGAGGCCGTGGATACCTCGCAGGCCGAAATAGCCTCGCTCCCCTACCCCGAGGCGCAGGCCCGGTTGCGCGAGGTGACTCTGAGCTGGACCGACAAGGCGACGAAGGACTACCGCGCGCTGGGGGAATACCTCCTTGTGAAGTTCCTCGACGGCAACATCAAGAAACAGAACGAGGACGGAAGCTTCAAGCGCTCGGAGACGGGTATGCCCGTACAGCCGGAATTCGGCGGATACAACGAGCGCTACTTCCGCTCGATAGTGGAGGACGCGGGCGAGCGCCTGCGGGTTCCCGAAATCAAATAACTCATAAAAACACACAAAGGACATGGAACAGATCAAACCCGGAAAATATTTTGAGATGACATACACGCTCTCGCGGGTGAATCCCGACGGGAGCGAGGAAGCCCTGCACGAGATGACGGCGGAGGACCCCGAGAAGGCAATCTTCGGTGTAACGTGCGGCTTCGTACCGGCGCTGGAGAAGGCTCTCGAGGGCCTGAAGGCCGGCGACAAGTTCGACGTGACGGCCACACCGGAGGAGGGCTTCGGCCCCTACGACCCGGAGGAGGTTGTTACGCTTCCGAAGGATATCTTCATGGTGGACGGCAAGTTCGACGAAGAGGCCTTCTACCCCGGGGCTCTCGCGCCGATGATGACGGCGGACGGCTACCGCATCGATGGTCTCGTTCAGGAGGTCAAGCCTGATTCGGTGGTCGTGGACTTCAACCATCCGCTCGCGAAGGACAATGTGCGCCTGAAGGGCGAGGTGACGGTGGTGCGCGACGCGACGCCCGAGGAGCTTCAGCCGAGCCACGGTTGCGGCGGAGGCTGCGGGGGCGGATGCTGCGGGGGCGAAAGCTCTGAAAGCGGTTGCTGCGGCGGCGGATGCTGCTGATGCCTGCCAAATCAATTATCGCAATCGTCCTAATAACCAGCTAAGGCCCAATGCCTTGCAAAAGGACGCACGAGCCGTGCGTCCCTACATTGCGAGGATTTGCGGCACCACACATACATAATTTTCAATGAGTTATGGATATTATACAAAAATCCCGCGCTCCGGTTGGGGCGCGGGATTTTTTTGCGGGGCCTATCGGCCATTATTTCGCCTTGTATTCTACCTTTACCGCGTCGAGGAGGGCGTGGTTGGTGTTGATGTTCATGTTGTTGTTCTCGGGGCGGAAGTCGAGGGCGATGGTGTGGGGGCCTTTTGTGAGCTGCACCTTGAGGGTGTTGGAGTAGCCCCAGTCGCTCCAGTTTGCGACGCCTCGGGTAGGCATTACGATTACGCCGGCTTTTTGGCCGTCGACGGAGGCTGTGCGGATTGCGCACTTGTTCTCAGTGTTGACGGGACCGTTGCCGTTGGCGTAACGGACGGAGATGTAGTATGTTCCGTCAGCGGGAGCGTCGAAGCTGAGGGCGAGGGGCGCGGTGGTCTTGTCGAGTTCAACGAAGCCCTTGCCGGTGTAGCCCGTGACGGCGCCCTTGGGGCTGTAGCTGATTTCGGAGGAGGTCATGGCGGCAGTTTCGGCGGGGCTCTCGATCATGAGCTTGGGGAGGGTGCTCATGGGCTGGGAGGCGAAGCCTTCGACGCCGTCGGCGCTGACGCCGATTACCTGGTACTCGCCGGGAGTGGAGGCGTCCCAGGTTGTGGAATGCGTGCGGGCGACGCGCTCGCCGTCCCTGACGATTATGTACTCGCCGATGTACTCGATGGGGTTCCAGACGAGGGTTGTTCCTTCGAGGCGGGCGATGGGGGTGAGGGGTGCCTTGACGTTGGGGGTGTGGTTCACGCCGACGGGAGCGACGTCATTGTCGGCCATGGTGATGACGATGTTCTTCACGCCCTTTGCGTCGGCGGGGATGAAGGGCTTTGTCTCCTTGCCGTTGACGGTGAAGCTGCGTATTTCGGAGCCGTAGCCTTTGACGGTGATGTTGAGCGTGGCCTTGCGGTACTTGAAGCCGTCGAGAGTGCGCTCAGCGGCGAGGGCCTTGGGCACGAAGGGCGCGAAGGCCAGACCGTCCTTCTCGAACCGGATGCCGAAGAGGATTTTATGGGTAATGGCGAGGTTTCCTGCGAGGCACCAGAGCATGTTGGAGGAATTGAGCTCGGTGGCGATGTCGCCGTTGTCGAGGACAAAGTTCTCCTTGTTCGTGGCGAAGAGTGCGGCGGGGCGGAAGACCGAGCCTATGGCCTCGAGGGTACCCTGCTCGTTGCGGGCCTTGGCGTTGGCGATGGCCCAGTATGCGCCGACCCAGGGCCAGAGGGCGTTGTTATGATAAGCGGGCATGTCGGCTATCTGCGGGAAGAAGATAGCTGCGCCGAAGGGCGTGACGGGGTTGGAGGCGGTGATTGTGCGGGCCCGGTCGGCGTCGGCCACGTCGTAGAGGATGGCGAGGGATTCGCCGAGGGTCTCGGCGCGGGGGTTGACGATGGGCTCGTTCACGCCGTAGGTGTACATTGCGTAGTAGCCCTTGTCGGGCATCCAGAGCTGCGAGTTGACGGCCCGTTCGATGCGCTCGGCCTCGGCGAGGTATTCGGCGGACTGATTGCCCTTCTTCGGGCCGAACTCCTTCTCGAGCTCGGAGAGGATGCGGAGGGCCTGAGCGTGGACGATGCTGGTGGCGAGGGCCTCGGAGGCGTAGATGTCGGCGGTCTGCATCCACTTGGGATGGCTCTGCTCGCGCCAGTCGATGAAGGAGGTCTCGCCCTTGACGAGGCCGCCGTCGGTGTGGACGGTCTTGGCGTCGTCGTCGAGGGAGCGCTTGATTACGGGGTAGATGTATTCAAGCCATGCGCGGTCGCCGGTGACTTTGTAGAGCTCGTAGGCTGCGAGGGCCCAGATTTCGCGGTCGGAGCTGACGGGCCAGGCGCCGCCGCTGCCGGTGTCCTGGATGATGCGGCCGAGAGAGTCGACCTTCTTCATGAGTGAGATTCTGGAGGCTTCGGGCTGGAGGTATGCCATTGAGAGGAGAATGGAGTAGCTGACGTCGCGGGTCCATACACCGGCCCATTCCTTGCCTGTACGGAGGGTTGTGTCGGGCTCGACGGCGTTTACCATCTCGTCGAGGCCCATGTTGTAGATTGCCTCGTGGAGGCGGTTGGGCGTCGAGAGGCGGGGATAGGAGGAGATGTCGTTCTTGAGTTTCCATTCCTTGGAAATGGGCATGAAGTAGCCAGGCTGGGCGGCATAGGTGCTGACGATGTGGTCGGGCGCGGGAGCCGTGGCCCAGAAGTCGGCCTGGAACATCGTGTCGCCGCGCCAGGAGTAGGCGTCGGTCTCGACAACGGTCTGCGCGGAGGCCGCGGAAGCGAGGCCGAGGGCTCCGGCAAGGAGTGTGGTTTTGAGGTTCATTTCGGTTTTTTGCGTTTTATTTATGGTATTGATGATTAATCGATTTCGAGACGGAGGTATCGGCGCGTTCCGGGGCCGACGGTGTGGAGTGCGGAGCAGCGGATGCCCGGAATCCAGACGATTTCGCCGTCGCAGGTGAGGAGCCATGCCTCTCGTTTGCGCCGGGCGTCGAGCCTTGCGGCGGCGAAGATGTCGCTGACGAGCTTCGAGCCTGCGAGGCCGTAGGGGCGCATGCGGTCGCCGTTGCGCCAGTGTCGGAGTTCCCATAGGCCGGAGCCGGCGGCGTCGGCGTCGATGAAGGCCACCTTCGGGGAGAGGGGCCCGGCGGCGAGCTCGGCGGCGAAATCCGAGACGGGGCGGTAGGTGACGGCGATGCGCAGGGGGGCGGCGACGTCGCGGCGGAGGTCGACGCGCACGGGCTCCTCTGCGGCTGCCCGGCGGTTCTGGGCGCCTTCGGGGATTAGCTCGAGGACACCGCGGGAGAGCTCGGCGCGCCAGGCGGGGGCCTGGAAAACGAGGCCGGAGGCCCCGGCTCCGAAGGCGTCGAGGATATTTCGTGCGTGGGTCATGCCGAAGCCCATGGGGCGCAGGAGCTCGAAGAGGGCCATGGGGGCGGAGGAGCCTGCGGCCGCGGAGAGGGCGGCGAGGTCGAGGCGGGAGGCCTCCATGCAGTCGGCGGCGAGGGCGCGGAGGCGGTTCTGATAGAACTCCATGGCCTCGGCGGTCTGCGCGGCGGTGCGGACGATGCCGTCGAGGGCCCCGGGGCGGATTTCCTCGAGGAGGGGGAGGAGGCTGTGGCGGATGCGGTTGCGGAGGAAGTCGTCGGCGAGGTTTGAGCTGTCGGTGACCCAGGCGACTCCGCACGCGCGCAGGTACTCTTCTATTTCCGCGCGCGAGCGCTCGAGGAGCGGGCGGACGACGGTGAGTCCTCCGATTGCGGCGGAGTTACGGGGCTTCATTCCGGCGAGACCTGCGGGGCCTGTGCCGCGGAGGAGGTTGAGGAGCACGGTCTCGGCCTGATCCTCGCGATGGTGGCCGACGGCGAGAGCCTGGGCGTACTCGCGGTCAAGGAGGGAGGCGAACCACTCGTAGCGGAGGGAGCGACAGGCCATTTCGGTGCTCTCGCCGGTGGCGCGCTGCCGGGCCGGGACGTCGAAATCCTTCACGTAGAGGTCGACGCCGAGGGCGCGGCAGAGGTCCTGGACGTGGCGCATGTCGCGAGCGGACTCTGCTCCACGGAGGTGGAAATTGCAGTGGGCGGCGCGGACGTCGTAGCCGAGGGCGTGGAGGGAAAAAAGTAGTGCCACGGAGTCGGCTCCGCCGCTCAGGCCGACTACCACAGGCGCCGCTCCGGGCCCCTTGCGAAGGAGCCGACGGGAGCTGACAAAGGCCTCTACAGCGGCTTCAAAGGCCGATTTCGGGTTGTCGGAGATGCCAATACGCGGAGAATTCTTCATATCTGAATACAAATATACTAAAATAGGAGAGAAAAGGCAAACGCAGGGGGAAAAAAGTAGAGGATTCCGGGGGATGTTTTTGTTGCCGGAGGGCGGTTGTGTGGAGTGTCCGTTTGGAGGTTCCGGAAAAAACCGCTACCTTTGCTCCATGCCGACACCTCCCGACAAAGCCATGCAGAAACGGGCCTTCTGGCACGACTACCGGTCGCGCCAAATCTACATGCTGACCTTCCGCCGTTGCCCTGAGGCTCCGGAGCTGTCGCGCATACAGGAGTGGCCCACGGGGCTCGTCACCGCCGAACCTTCGGAAGCGGGTAAGACTGTGGCCTCGCACATTGCCCTTATCGACCATTTCCACCCTTCGCTTCAGAACTGGAAATATGTGATAATGCCCGACCATGTCCATTTTCTTCTGTTCGTGAAGGAGACGCTTCCGGAGCCCGTCGGAGTGTACCTATGGGCCTTTGTCAAGGCTGTGAACGAGCAATGGGGAAGTCCGCTTCTTGAGGCGGAGTATCACGACCGTATTGTTTTTGCCGAGGGTACGGCAGCACGCCTGAAGGCCTATATTCAGGACAATCCACGGCGCTGTCTGATGAAAAAACGGCACCCTGACCGGGTTGCTACCCGCTACCGCGTCCGCATCGGCGAGGCGGAATTCGAGGTTGTGGGCAATGTTTTTCTTCTTGAATCGCCGGCGATAGAGGCGGTGCGGGTTTCGAGCAAGTACACGCCCGAGGAGCTCACCGGGCGCAAACGGCGATGGCTGGAGGCGATAAGGGGCGGAGGAGTCCTGGCATCGCCCTTTATCAGCCCGAAGGAGAGGGATGTGATGGGCTACGCCATAGAGAATGGAGGCCGGCTCATATTGCTTGCCGACAATGGCTTCGCCCCGCTATACAAGCCACCCGGGGTCTTTTTCGACCTCTGCTTCGAAGGGAGGGCGGCAATTTTAGCGCCTCTTGAGTACCGGACCCGGCGTCAGCCTCTGACTCGGGCTCGGGCCTTGGAACTGAACGCCCTTGCGGAAGCAATAGCCAAAGGCGAGGCCCGGCTGCTCTTTTGAGGGGATTCCACACAACTGCCCTCCGGACGCGGGGCGCTTTCTTCCCATGCGGTGGGTTTCTTTTTTCTATACAGTCTTTTTTTCTGTGAAAAATTTTGTGGTTTGGAAAATTTGGCATAACTTTGCCATGATTAAAGGAAAAAAGCCTTAAACCGTTCCAAAGAAAGTTAGCAAAGTCTAATTATAATCAACCAAATCAATCAACCCCCTTAAATCTCTCATCATCGTATGAAGAAATTTTACACCCTCCTCGCTGCCGCTGCCACCACAGTAGCCGCCATGGCCTGGGATGCTCCCAGCCCCCTGCCCACCACCATGTACCTCATCGGCGACCTCTGCAGCTCTGAAAAGGCTGAAGTTCCCGCCAACGCTGTTCTCGGCAATCCCAGTACAGACTGGTCGCCCGTCAACGGTATTCCCATGGAAAAGACCGGTGAAGGCGTATTCGAAGTAAGCATCAAGGTCCTCGCTCAGAGCTGGTTCGCATTCAACCCCGTTCTTCTCGAGACCGAAGACTGGGACACCTGGAACGCAGGCCGTTACACTCCCGCCGCAGGTGGTACCGCTGAAGTAGGCGCAAACCCCATGGCCATCGCCGGTAACCCCGACAGCTGGAACATCCCCGCCGGTGAGTACAAGTTCACCGTCGACACCAATACCGGTATCTTCACCGTAGGCGGTGCCATCGTTCGCAAAATCGGCGACGTTTACCTCCGCGGCTCCATGAACAACTGGCTCAACGATGGTGTTGACGCTGCTTACAAGTTCACCAAGGTCAGCGAAACCGTTTACACCCTCAATGTAGCCGAAATCGGCGCTTACAGCGTTGAAGGCGAAGGCACAGAAGCTGTTGAGCTCAACGCATTCAAGATTGCCAACATGGACTGGAGCGCCAAGTGGACCACCGGCAACAACCAGATGGAACTCGCCAACCCCTACTTCTTCGACGAAAGCACCGATGCCAACATGGGCATGAAGGAAGCTGTCAAGGACGTTACCATCACCCTCGACCTCGAAGCTGAGACCATCACCATCGCCAAGAGCGCTGGTATCTCCGGCGTTGAAGTAGCAGAGGACGCTCCCGCTGTTTACTACAACCTCCAGGGCGTACGCGTTGCCAACCCCGAAAAGGGCCTCTTCATCCAGGTGAAGGGCGGCAAGGCTGCCAAGGTTGTCCTCTAATCAAGAGCAGACTCACGGCCCGTGGCGCATGAGCGCGCCACGACAGCCGTACCCCCCCCTTCCCCGCGAGCCGATTTTCCGGCCCGCGGGGCTTTTTTTAGCCGATTTTGGAGAAATTTTCGGTTTTTCATACAATTTTTAGCGTTTTGTTTGCAAGGTAAATATTTTTTTTGTACGTTTGTTGTCAATAAGCTTCAGAACAAAGCATGTCACGTCAAGAACAGGAACTGAAAGGGGTAACACTCTTGGGGAACACGGGGGTCAAATACCCGACGGAGTACTCGCCGGAAATACTCGAGACCTTCGAGAACAAGCATCCGGAGAACGAGTATACGGTGACGTTCACGTGTCCGGAATTCACGTCGCTCTGCCCGAAGACGGGGCAGCCTGACTTCGCGACGATTCTCATCTCCTATATCCCGCGCACGCGCATGGTTGAGAGCAAGAGCCTGAAGCTCTACCTCTTCTCCTTCCGGAACCACGGGGACTTCCACGAGGACTGCGTGAACATCATCATGGAGGACCTGTGGAAGCTGATGGACCCGAAGTATATCGAGGTTGTCGGTCTGTTCACTCCGCGCGGGGGCATAGCGATCTACCCCTTCGCGAACCGCGGGGACTCGGAGCATGCTTCGCTGGCCGAGGCGCGCCGTCGCGAGGCCCTGAACATAGGAATAAACCGCTTCATAGACAAGATATAAGCCAGAAAACACCAATTTTCCCCAACAATGAACGCGAAGAAAGACTCCCTGATGGTGCTCTCCGGAGGCATGGACTCCGTGACGATGCTCTATGAGTACGCCGAGCGCATCGAGCTTGCGGTGAACTTCACCTACGGCTCGAACCACAACGCGCGCGAGCTGGAATGCGCCCGCTACCACTGCGAGCGGCTCGGCATCGAGCTTGTGGTGATAGACTTAGGCTTCATCGGCGAGCTATTCCACAGCTCGCTCTTAGAGGGGTCGGAGGCCGTTCCGACAGGGGAATACGACTTCGACAACATGAAGAGCACAGTCGTGCCCTTCCGCAACGGTATCATGCTGGCGGCGGCTGCGGGCCTTGCGGAGAGCCACGGGCTGAAGGCCGTGTTCATCGCGAACCACGCGGGCGACCATGCGCTCTACCCGGACTGCCGTGAGGCCTTCGTGAAGGCCATGCGTGCGGCAATAGCAGAGGGGACCTACGAGCACATCGAGCTTGAGGCGCCCTACACGCTGCTGAGCAAGGCGGACATCGCACGGCGGGGGAAATGGCTCGGCATCGACTACTCGAAGACCTACTCCTGCTACAAGGGGCGCGAGCACCAGTGCGGGCGCTGCGGCACCTGCCGGGAGCGGCGCGCGGCCCTTGCGGAAGCGGGCATCGAAGACACCACAATCTACTACGACGAGGACGAGGAGGACAGCACCGAAGCCTGAGGACTCCGGGCTCCCCTCCCGCGCAACCCCGACTGTATACCCCAACCATCATTTATTTCCCTAACCCTTTTAATCTCAAATCCAAATGCAGGAACTGATTGAAAAAGTAAACGCAGCCTTCGAGGCCTTCAAGGCCGACGCTGCCCTCCAGGTAGAAAAAGGCAACAAGGCCGCCGGCACCCGTGCGCGCAAGGCATCCCTCGAGCTGGAGAAGCTGATGAAGGAATTCCGCAAGGCTTCCCTCGACGCCGCCAAGGCTTAATCGCCGCCCGCGACCATGCCCGCCGGAGGATTAAGGGCCCCACTGTAGGGACGCACGGCCCGTGCGTCCGCCCCCTCCGCAAGAGTAACAGCCCCGGACCGTCCGCAAGGACAGCCAGGGGCTGTTGCGCTCTATTCGTTCCGGGCATTTTGCGGATACGGGCCGGGCGGACGCGCCATGACGCGGCCCTACCTCATATTCAATATATTATGGAGTAAACAAATGGGGTTTTTCATGATGGGCGTTAGGACGCACGGGCCGTGCGTCCCTACAGTTCGATAATTGAGTTCGCTTAGGTTTTCTCGCGGAAAATTTGTAACTTTGCGGAAAATTTTCAAAGATATGGAACTTACGACGCTTACAGCCATTTCTCCGGTCGACGGGCGCTACCGCAGCAAGTGCGGGGCCCTCGCTGATTATTTTTCGGAATATGCCCTCATCCGCTACCGCGTGGAAGTGGAGGTGAAATACTTCCTCGCTCTCTGCGCCCTGCCCCTACCCCAGCTCGCGGACGTGCCCCAGGAGGCGAAGGACGCGCTCTCGAACCTCTACGACCCAAGCTTCTTCACTCCGGCGCAGGCTCAGAGAATCAAGGATATAGAAAGCGTCACGAACCACGACGTCAAGGCGGTGGAATATTTCCTGAAGGAGGAATTCGACCGCCTCGGGCTCGCCAAGTATAAGGAATTCATCCACTTCGGGCTGACGTCGCAGGATATCAACAACACGGCTGTGCCCATGTCGGTGAAAGAGGCATTAGGCAACGTAGTCATCCCGGCTGTCCAGGACCTTGCGGCCGTGCTCGAGGGGATGGCCAAGGAGTGGGCCGATATCCCGATGCTTGCCAAGACCCACGGGCAACCGGCGAGCCCGACGACCCTTGGGAAGGAAATCATGGTGTTCGCCTACCGCCTGCGCAAGCAGCTCGAGGCCCTCGCGGCGGTGCCGTTCAGCGGCAAGTTCGGAGGCGCCACGGGCAATTTCAACGCACATCTGACGGCCTTCCCGGAGATAAACTGGCGCGGTTTCGCCAACCGTTTCCTTCTTGAGGATCTCGGCATCCAGCGCGAGGAGTGGACGACGCAGATTTCCAACTACGACAACCTCGCGGGGGTGTTCGACGCTCTGCGGCGCATCAACACCATCATCCTCGACCTCGACCGGGACATGTGGATGTACATTTCCATGGAGTACTTCAAGCAGCGCATCAAGGAGGGCGAGGTAGGCTCGTCGGCGATGCCGCACAAGGTGAATCCCATCGACTTCGAGAACTCGGAGGGCAACCTCGGCATAGCCAACGCCGTTCTGGCACATCTTGCCGGTAAGCTCCCCGTGTCGCGTCTCCAGCGCGATCTGACGGACTCGACGGTCCTGCGCAACGTGGGCGTTCCCCTGGCGCACACTCTTATCGCCGTGGCCTCCACGCGCAAGGGCCTCGACAAGCTCATCCTGCACCGCGAGAGCATCGACCGCGACCTTGCGGCGATGTGGAACGTTGTGGCCGAAGGCATCCAGACCATCCTCCGCCGCGAAGGCTATCCGAAGCCCTACGAGACTCTGAAGGCCCTGACGCGCACGAACTCGACGGTAACGGCCGAGAGCATCGCGGCCTTCATAGACACGCTCAATGTGAGCCCCGAGGTGAAGGCCGAGCTGCACAAGCTCTCGCCGATGACTTATACGGGGTATACGGTACAGTAATTCAGTAGGGACGCGCCATGGCGCGTCCGCCCAGGCGATGGTAACTAAAAATGATCCGGCGGAGCGGACGCGCCATGGCGCGTCCCTACATCCGTTTGCTAATCAAGTTAATATCAAGGCCGGGGGCGCTGCCGTGTTCATAATCCTCTGCCTCCTTCTTCTGCCGTGGCTGGGGCTGACGCTCTTCAACTCGAAGGGCGAGCCCCGCGAGGCTATCGTGGCGGTGAGCATCCTCGAGAGCGGGAACTGGATTCTGCCCGTGAACTACGGGGGCGACATCCCCTACAAGCCGCCGTTCATGGCCTGGGTCATCGCCGTGCTCTCCTACGTGTTCAACGGCGGAATCGTCACGGAATACCTCTCGCGTCTGCCGTCGGCGCTCGCGTCGATAGCCCTCGGAACGGGCGGCTACTACTGGGCGTCAAGGCTCAGGGGGGCTCGCTTCGGAGTGGTTTTCGCCCTCGCGGGCGTGACGTGCTTCGAAGTGTTCCGCGCATCGGTGGCCTGCCGGCTCGACATGGTGCTTACGGCGTGTATGGTCGGCGCCATCTATCTGATGTTCAACGCCCGGGAACTTCCCGGAGGACGACGCGCCACAGCACTCCGCTACGCCGGGGCGTGGGCGCTCCTGACGTGCGCCACTCTCACGAAGGGCCCTGTCGGCGCTCTTCTGCCCTGCGCGGCCATGGGCGCCTACCGCCTCCTGCGCGGCGACCGCTTCCTGCCGGCATTCTTCGGGATGCTCGGGCTGGCGCTTGCGGCGCTGGCCGTTCCGGCGCTCTGGTATGTAAAGGCTTACGAGCTCGGCGGGGAGGAATTCTACCGCCTGGCATGGGAGGAGAACATCGGGCGCCTCACAGGGACGATGAGCTACGACTCGCACGTGAAGCCCTTCTGGTACAACTTCATGACGATGGCCGCGGGGCTCCTGCCGTGGACGCTCCTGCTTCTCGGAGCGCTCTTCTACCGCCCGTGGCGCGGCTTTAAGGCTAAAATCAAGACCATCAGCCCCGGGGCGCTTCTGGCCTTAGTCGCCGGAAGCGTGATTTTCATCTTCTACTGCATCCCGGAGAGCAAACGGAGCGTCTATCTGCTTCCGGTCTATCCTTTTGCCTGCTACGGCATTACGGTGCTGACCCTGCGCTACGAGGGGAAGAAGCTGATGCGCGGGCTCGCGACGGGGCTCGGCGCCCTGGCCGTGGCCGTTCCGCCTCTTTTCCTTGCTGCCTCGGCTTCGGGGCGCTTTCCGCTCGAGGCCGCGCCCGCGTGGGCGTGGGTGCTCGCGCTTGTACCTATGGGAGTGGGCGTGTCGGTACTGAGAAAGAAGATGCGGACGCCACTCGGGAGCGTTCTGGCGGCCTGCGCGCTCTACTTCTTCTACCTCTCCACGGCGATGCCCTCGGTGCTCAACCCGCGGAGCGACATCCACGCCGCGCCTGAAATCCTGGCCATGAACCCCGAAGGCGGCCGCATCATCTACACGCTGGGCCACGGCCCGGGCGAAAGACTGTACACGCTCAACTTCTACCTCGGCGACTGCCTGCGAGCACTCCCCTCGGAGGAGGCGCTGGACACCTTAGCGCCCGGGAGGACGGTGCTTCTGCTCAGCCCGTCGGACACGACGGCGCTGCGGGAGCGGGGCATCGAACCTCAGCTTTTCCTGCGCCGCAGCTGCGACCACAGACGGGCGCTGTGGGGCGGGAGGAAGGGAAATACCCCGTAGAATGGATTGATGTACAGGGGTTAAAACCCCTGCCTACCCCCGTGGCACCCATACAGGGTGCCACTTCGCGAAAAATTTATACGGATTTTTTTCTTTAATTGGCTAAAATATGCTAATTTTGCAGGACAAAGCGTACCGACGCGTCGGCACGCCCACAGCATACGAAAAAAACTACTACAAATAATATTAATCTTCAAACATTCATCCTATGTGGTTAACAAGCTCATCTATAGGACGTAAGTTCGTGATGGCCCTCACGGGCGTCTGCCTCGTCCTATTCGTAACTTTTCACGTGTTGATGAACTCGGTGGCTATCCTCTGGCCCACGGCTTACAATATGATTTGTGAGTTCCTCGGCGCCAACTGGTATGCCCTCGTGGCCTCAATCGGCCTCGCAGCCCTCTTCATCATCCACATCTTCTACGCCGTATGGCTGACGGTACAGAACCGACGCGCCCGCGGCGCCGACCGCTACCTCGTGAACAGCCGTCCGCCTCAGGTGGAGTGGTCGTCTAAGAACATGCTCGTCCTCGGCATCGTCATCCTCGCCTTCCTCGTAGTGCACATGACCCAGTTCTGGGCCAAGATGCAGCTTCAGGAGCTTGTTTCCCATGAACTTACGGTCCTTCCGGAGGTAGCCGGCGTACCGGCCTCCCCCGCCATGGGCACGCTCTTCCTCCAGCTCGCCTTCCAGCAGTGGTGGACACCCGTAGTGTACATCATCGGCTTCGCTGCCCTCTGGTTCCACATGAACCACGGCTTCTGGTCGATGTTCCACACCATCGGCTGGGACAACAACATCTGGATTTCGCGCCTGAAGACCATCGGCTGCTGGTGGACGTCCATAGTAGTTGCTCTCTTCGTGGCTCAGGCAGTGGTATTCACGGTTCTCGCCCACAAGAACTACTACACGACGAACTACGCCCTGACCGAGCAGTACGGCGAATACTGGGGCGAGCGCGCCGACGCCCTCATGGAGGACTTCGAGGCCGCCGCATCCAAGACCATGGCCGCCGTCGACAAGAACGACATGCAGGCCATGCAGAAAGCTCAGATCAACTTCTTCGTGGAGCAGGCCCCGGCCTACCTCGAGGACGCGCAGAAAATCGTGGAATACGCCGAGAAGCAGTGCCCTGGCGTAAGCATCAAGAGCGTGAACAATATGTCGCGCTTCGCCCAGCAGCTCGAACAGCAGATCGGCTACGCCAAACAGCTCGCCGGTCAGGAAAACGCTAACACCAACGAATAATCACTCAGAGATATGGCAAAAGAACTCAACCTCGAGGGTATGATTGACTCTACCCCCATCATGCAGGATTTCGCCGACATCGAATCCGCCGCACTGCCGGAGTATCAGATCGACTCCAAGATTCCTGAAGGTCCTATCGCTGAGAAATGGACCAACTACAAGGCCCACCAGCATCTGGTGAACCCCGCGAACAAGCGCAACCTCGACATCATCGTCGTGGGCACGGGCCTCGCCGGCGCCTCCGCCGCCTCGACTCTCGGCGAGATGGGCTTCAACGTCTACAACTTCTGCATCCAGGACAGCCCGCGCCGCGCACACTCCATCGCCGCGCAGGGCGGTATCAACGCAGCGAAGAACTATCAGAACGACGGCGACTCCGTATACCGTCTCTTCTACGACACCGTCAAGGGCGGCGACTTCCGCTCCCGCGAGGCCAACGTCTACCGTCTGGCCGAAGTGTCGAACAACATCATCGACCAGTGCGTGCAGCAGGGCGTGCCCTTCGCGCGTGAATACGGCGGCCTCCTCGCCAACCGCTCCTTCGGCGGCGCACAGGTGAGCCGTACCTTCTACGCCAAGGGCCAGACGGGCCAGCAGCTCCTCCTCGGCGCCTATTCCTCCCTGAACCGCCAGATCCAGAAAGGCACAGTCCGCTCCTTCAACCGCCGCGAGATGCTCGACATCGTCATCATCGACGGTCGCGCGCGCGGCATCATCGTCCGCAACCTCGTGACGGGCGAAATCGAGCGCTACGCCGCACACGCCGTTGTGCTCGCCACCGGCGGCTACGGCCGCGCCTTCTTCCTGAGCACCAACGCCATGGGCTGCAACGGCTCCGCCGCCATCCAGGCCTTCCGCAAGGGCGCCTACCTCGCCAACCTCGCTTTCACTCAGATCCACCCCACCTGTATCCCCGTCCACGGCGAAGACCAGTCCAAGCTCACCCTCATGAGCGAATCGCTCCGCAACGACGGCCGCATCTGGGTTCCCAAGAAGAAAGAGGACGCCGAGGCCATCCGCGCAGGCAAGAAAAAGCCCACCGACATCCCCGACGAGGACCGCGACTTCTACCTGGAGCGCCGCTACCCGGCCTTCGGTAACCTCTGCCCGCGCGACATCGCATCCCGCGCCGCCAAGGAGCGCTGCGACGCCGGCTACGGCGTAGGTACGGGCAACGCCGTCTACCTCGACTTCAAATACGCCATCGACCGCCTCGGCAAGGACGTTGTCCGCGACCGCTACGGAAACCTCTTCGACATGTACCAGATGATTTCCGACGACAACCCCTACGAAACCCCGATGATGATCTTCCCGGCCTCCCACTACACGATGGGCGGCATCTGGGTCGACTACGAACTCCAGACCTCGATCAAGGGCCTCTTCGCCATCGGCGAGTGCAACTTCTCGGACCACGGCGCAAACCGCCTCGGCGCCTCCGCCCTCATGCAGGGCCTCGCCGACGGCTACTTCGTGCTCCCCTACACGATGCAGAACTACCTCAGCGACCAGATCAAGGTGCCCCGCTTCTCCACCGACGCTCCCGAATTCAAGGAAGCCGAGGATGGCGTCCGCGCACGCATCCAGCGCCTTATGGACATCAAGGGCACGAAGAGCCCGGATGAAATCCACAAGCGCCTCGGCCACGTGATGTGGAATCTCGTGGGCATGGGCCGCACGCTCCAGAGCCTCGTGAAGGCCATCTCCGAAATCGAAGAGGTGAAGAAGGAATTCTACACCGACCTCCGCGTGGTAGGCAGAGCCGACGACCTCAACACCGAGCTCGAAAAGGCCCTGCGTCTCGAGGACTTCCTCGAAATCGCGCGCATGATGGCCATCGACGCCCTCAACCGCAACGAATCGTGCGGCGCGCACTTCCGCGAAGAGTACCAGACAGCCGACGGCGAGGCAGCCCGCCGCGACGACAAGTACATGTACGTCTCCTGCTGGAAGTACACCGGCGACAACGAGAAGCCCATCCTCCTGAAGGAGCCCCTGAAGTACGAGGCAATCCAGGTTCAGACCCGTAACTACAAGTCCTAATCCTTCAACCCCCCAAGCACCAAAATGGAAAATACAATAAGCGTAAATCTCAAAATCTGGCGTCAGCGTGGTCCGAAGGAAAAAGGCCAGTTCGTCAACTACCACCTCGACAACGTCAGCACCGGCAGCTCCTTCCTCGAAATGCTCGACATGCTCAACCAGCAGCTGGTAGAGCGCGGCGAGGAGCCTGTGGTTTTCGACAACGACTGCCGTGAAGGCATCTGCGGCATGTGCTCCCTCTACATCAACGGCCATCCCCACGGCCCCGTTCAGGGCATCACCACCTGCCAGCTCCACATGCGCAAGTTCAAGGACGGCGACACCATCACCATCGAGCCCTGGCGCTCGGCGGCCTTCCCCGTCATCCGCGACCTCATGGTGGACCGCAACGCCTTCGACAAAATCCAGCAGGCCGGCGGCTACGTGTCGTTCAACTGCGGAGGCGCTCAGGACGCCAACAACCTCCCCATCTCGAAGGAAGTCGCCGACATGGCGATGGACTCCGCCACCTGCATCGGCTGCGGCGCCTGCGTGGCAGCCTGCAAGAACGGCTCGGCAATGCTCTTCGTTTCGGCGAAGGTCAGCCAGTTCGCCCTCCTGCCCCAGGGTCAGGTAGAGCGCAAGCGCCGCGCCCGCGCGATGGTAGCGAAGATGGACGAGCTCGGCTTCGGCAACTGCACCAACACCGGTGCCTGCGCCGCCGAATGCCCCAAGAACATCCCTCTGAGCAACATTGCCCGCCTCAACCGCGAGTTCATCAACGCCAAGTGCTCGGAATAAGCCTCCGAGACCATATCAATGCACAGACACCCGCGCCGACGCCCGGCGCGGGTGTTTTTTGTTACTTTTCACGGGGCGGGATTTTTTTCGCGAAAAAATAGGGGAATTGCGGAAATTTTTCTTTATATTTGCACCACGAAACAGGAAGCCTCACCGCTTCCGGCACAATCGATCATAACATTCAACCAATAAAGCATAAAGAGCTATGTCAAAAGTTACTGTTGTAGGCGCCGGCAATGTAGGCGCTACCTGCGCAAACGTTCTGGTCACCAATCAGATGGCCGACGAAGTCGTTCTCCTCGACATTAAGGAAGGCGTTGCCGAAGGCAAGGCCATGGACATCATGCAGACCGCCTCAATCCTGGGCATCAACACACGCCTCACGGGCGTGACCAACGACTACGCCAAGACCGAAGGCTCCGACGTAGTGGTCATCACCTCCGGTATCCCCCGCAAGCCCGGCATGACCCGCGAAGAGCTCATCGGCGTGAACGCCGGCATCGTGAAGAGCGTAGCCAGCAGCATCCTCGCCCACTCTCCCGAGGCCGTCATCATCTGCGTGTCGAACCCCATGGACACGATGACCTACCTCCTTCACAAGGAAATGGGTCTGCCCAAGAACCGCATCATCGGCATGGGCGGCGCCCTCGACAGCGCCCGCTTCAAGTACTTCCTCAGCCTCGCCCTCGGCGCCAACGCCACTGAGGTTGAAGGCATCGTAATCGGCGGCCACGGCGACACGACGATGATTCCGCTGAAGCGCTACGCCGCCTACCGCGGCATCCCCGCCTCCACGCTCCTGCCCGCCGAGCAGCTCGACAAGGTTGCTGCCGACACCATGGTGGGCGGCGCCACGCTGACGAAACTCCTCGGCACCTCGGCCTGGTACGCTCCCGGCGCAGCCGCAGCACAGGTAGTTGCCGCCGTGCTCCACGACCAGAAGAAGCTCATCTCGTGCTCGGCCCTCCTCGACGGCGAATACGGCGAGAAGGACCTCTGCATCGGCGTGCCCTGCATCCTCGGCAAGGGCGGCATCGAGAAAATCGTGGAATTCGACCTCAACGCCGAAGAGAAGGAACTCTTCCACAAGAGCGCCGAAGCCGTCCACAAGACCAACGCCGCCCTCAACTAAAGGCTCACCCCTCACAGAAGGCCGGCCGAACCTCCGACCGGCCTTCGTTGTTATACATCAGACTTAAAACCTCCTGTATGAAAAAGATATTCCAGCTATTTGGCGTCGCCGTTCTGGCCCTAGCAGCGGGCTCATGCGGCTCGAAGGACGCCACCGCCGAGAAGGCCGACGCCGTAGCCGCCGCAGGCGACGACAACGCCGTGACCGTCTCCCCCGAAGCCTCCGAGGACGGCGTCGTGTACCTCACCGAAGGCGATTACTACACCCCCGGCAAGAAAGTGGACCGCCTGACGGTCATCGACTTCAACGCCGTATGGTGCGGCCCCTGCCGCATGTTCAAGCCCGTTTTCGACGAGGCCGCAAAGAACTTTGAGGGCAAGGCCACATTCGTGTCGGTGGATATTGACACGGTGCCCTCTATGATGCCGGACTTCGGCCTCGAAGGTCTCGTCCCCACCGTGCTTTTCATCCGCCCTGACGGCTCGAGGGAAGTCTACGTAGGCACTTCCAAAATTCTCCCCTACGAGAATTTCGCCGCCATCATCGAGAAAAACCTCGGGAACAAGTAAGAGACGTCCTGTCAAAATCCGATCCTTTCCGCAGTCCGCGGCATCAAGGCGGACAAAGACGAGGGGGGAGTCAAAATTCAAATCCGCCGGTTCGGGGCGGACGCGCCAGTGGTGCGTCCCTACTCAATTTCAACGGGTTAAAGCAAGGAAATTTCAAGAATTTTCTACTCAACGGAATTTTGACACAGTCCCGACATTCGGGGAAGTCTCTCCGGATTCATTATTCAATTGAAAATGCTCCCGACCATTTCGGTAATAATCCCCGCATACAACGCCGAGAGCTTCCTTGAGGAAGCTCTCGAAGCCGTTTATGCCCAGACTTTTACCGACTGGGAGCTGATTCTCGTCGACGACGGCTCAACAGACTCCACCGGGGCAATCTGCGACCGCGCGGCGGCCCGCGACGCAAGGGTAAAGGTAGTCCACAAGGCCAACGGAGGGCTCTCCGACGCCCGCAATGCCGGACTCGACCGCGCCGGAGGCCGCTACGTCTACTTCATGGATGCCGACGATCTCATCCCGCCCCACGCCCTTCAGACCCTCGCCGATACCGCCGCCGAAACCGGCGCCGACCTCGTCCTCGCTCCATTTGAAACATTCGCGGACGCAGCGCCCCTGAGTGCAGGGACGCACGGTCCGTGCGTCCGGAACCAGGCCCTCACAATTCTCTCCGGCGCCGAGGCAGCGGAAGCTGGGATGTACCAGCGGCTTATCGACAACGGGGCCTGCGGGAAACTCTACGCACGCGCGTTCTGGGAGTCGCCGCACATCCGATTCTCCGGGGGCATCCTCTACGAGGACCTCGACATCTTCTACCGCGTGTGGCCGCGGGCCGCAAAGGCCGTGCTCCTCTCCGAAGCTCTCTACTTCTACCGCCAGCACGCCGAGAGCATAATCCATACCTTCGGCCCCCGGCGCCTCGACGCCCTCGACGTCACCGACCGGATGGTCAGCTGGGTCGCCGAAAATCTCCCCTCACTCCTTCCCGCCGCCCGCGACCGCCGCATGAGCGCGCACTTCAACATCCTCCTGCTCATGTACAAGCACGGCCTTGACGACCCCGAAGCCGAAGCACGCTGCGTGCGCGTAATCCGCGAGCTCGCACCCGTCTCGCTGAAAAACAGCCGCGTCCGCCTCAAGAACCGCCTCGGCGCACTCGCATACCTCATCGGGCGCCGTCCGGCACTCCGGGCCATGAGCCTTTTCATATGACATAAAAGACCTCTTATACTATGAAACTGTCAGAAATCCACGAAAAGATATTCCACCGCCTCGGAATCGAAGCCCTGAACCCCATGCAGCTCGCCACGAGCGAATTTTCCCTGCCGGGCAAGCTCATGCTCCTCGCACCTACGGGCTCCGGGAAGACCGTGGCCTTCATCATCCCGCTTCTGCGCTCGCTGCGCCGCGCCGGGGGCTTCGTGCAGGCCGTGGTTATGGCCCCGTCGCGCGAGCTCGTGCTCCAGATTGCCGAAATCGTGCGCACGGTGGCCGGCGCCAACTACAAGACCGTGGCCTTCTACGGCGGCCACGACATGGCCATGGAGACCCGCTCGGTCGAAGGCGCCGTGCCCGACATCGTCGTTGCGACGCCCGGGCGCCTCGTCGACCACCTGCGGCGCGGCACCCTCAATCTCCTTGACGTCCGCACCCTCGTGCTCGACGAATTCGACAAGAGCCTCGAGCTCGGCTTCCGCGACGAGATGAGCCGCGCCATACGCCGCATGCCCAACCTCGACACTCTCATCCTCACCTCCGCCACGCCCATCGCCAAGCTACCCGACTTCGTCCCGGCCGAGGGCATCCGCGTGCTCGACTTCACGCGCGACGCGGGCGCCGCACCGGCTCCGGCCCTCCGCGTCCACAGCGTGGCCTCCGACAAAAAAGACAAGCTCGAGGGCCTCGACGCCCTCCTCCGCTACATCGCCGACACCCAAGGCACCGACGGGGAGGCCCCCAAGACCATGGTCTTCGTCAACCACCGCGAGAGCGCCGAGCGCGTCTACAACTTCCTGCGGCACGAGGGCTATCCCGCGGCGCTCTACCACGGGGGCCTCGAGCAGGGCGAGAGGGAGAAGGCCGTGGCGATGTTCAACAACGGCTCGGCCCCGATTCTCGTAGCTACCGACCTCGCCGCGCGCGGCCTCGACGTCGAGGGCGTCCGCGCCATAGTCCACTACCATCTCCCCCTCCAGCCCGAGACGTGGACACACCGCAACGGCCGCACCGCCCGCATGGGCGCCGAAGGCGACGTCTACGTGCTCCTCTCCCCGGAGGAGGCCACCCCCGACTTCATCGACAGCGACCTCACGGACGCCATCGAGCTCCCGGCCGTCCCCGCGGCCGTTCCCGCCGCAAGATGGCAGACCCTGCACGTCAACGCCGGGAAAAAGGACAAGATTTCCAAGGGCGACATCGCCGGCTACTTCATGAAGCAGGGCGGACTCGGCCCGGGCGAGCTCGGAGCAATCGAGCTCAAGGACCATCAGGCCTACGTGGCCGTTCCCGCCGGGCGCGCCCGCGAAACAATAGCCGCCGTCGCACCATTCAAGCTCAAGAACAAACGCGTGCGCGTCACGCAGTTAAAATAAAAAACAATGGTTAAAGATATTCCCGTACTTCTGCTCACAGGCTACCTCGGCAGCGGAAAAACGACCCTCCTCAACCGTATACTCTCCAACCGCCGCGGAATCCGCTTCGCGGTAATCGTCAACGACATCGGCGAAGTCAACATCGACGCGTCCCTCATCCAGAAGGGCGGAATCGTCGGAGCCGAGGGCGCCGACGACCTCGTGGCCCTCCAGAACGGCTGCATCTGCTGCACCCTCAAGACCGACCTCATCAAGCAGCTTGCAGACATTTGCAAGACCGGCAAGTTCGACTACATCGTCATCGAGGCCAGCGGCATCTGCGAGCCCGAGCCCATCGCCCAGACCATCTGCGCCATGCCGCAGATGGCCGGTCCGGCCCACAGGCTCCCCCTGCCCGAGCTCGACTGCATCGTCACGGTAGTCGACGCCCTGCGCCTAAAGAGCGAGTTCGCCGACGGCGAAGCCCTCCAACGCAAAGACCTCGACGAGGACGACATCGAGAACCTCATCATCCAGCAGATTGAATTCTGCAACATAATTCTCCTCAACAAGATTTCCGAGGTCACACCCGCCGACGCCGAGCGCATCAAGGCCATCATCCGCGCCATCCAGCCCAAGGCCCGCATCATCGAGTGCGACTATGCCGACATCGACTTCGACCAAATCCTCCACACCGGGCTCTTCGACTTCGAGGACGTGGCCACCTCCGCCACATGGATCCGCGAAATAGAGCGCCCCGTCTCCGAGGCCGAGGAAGACGAGGCCCATGCCCTCGGCCACGAGGCCCACGAGCACAATCATGAGCACGAGCATGAACACGAGCATGAACATCATCATGAGCACGAGCATCATCACCACCATCACGACCATGACCACGAGGAAGGCGAGGCCGAGGAATACGGCATCGGCACCTTCGTCTACTACCGCCGGCAGCCCTTCGACCTCAACAAATTCGATTTCCTCGCCTCACGCTGGCCTAAATCCATAATCCGCTCGAAGGGACTCGTCTACTTCAGCAACAACCGCGACATGTCCTACCTCTTCGAGCAGGCCGGCGTCCAGAAAAGCATGCGCGAGGCCGGCTACTGGTTCGCCACCGCTCCGCAGGAGGAAATCACCGACATGCTCCGCCGCGACGCCCGCCTGCGCGAGGACTGGGACCCCGTCTACGGCGACAGGATGATAAAGCTCGTCATCATAGGCCGCGGAATGGACCGCAAGGCCATCACCGAAGCCCTCGACGACTGCCTCGCATGAAGTTTGGCGGTTGACGATTTTTTTGTACCTTTGTAGTCTATAGCTGAAATATCCCGCGATATGGCTGATAAAGAACGATACATTGTCACCGGAGGAGCCGGATTCATCGGCTCGAACTATGTGCGTATGCTCGCCGGGCGCCCCGACGCCCCGGAAATAAGCGTAGTCGACGCCCTGACCTACGCCGGAAACCTCGAGAACATCGCCCCCCAGATCGAGTCGGGGGCCGTGCGCTTCGTCCATGCCGACATCTGCGACAAGGAGGCCATGCTCGGCCTGATGCGCGAGTTCCGCCCGACGATCATCGTCCACTTCGCCGCCGAGAGCCACGTCGACCGCAGCATCGACGGCCCGACGCCCTTCGTAATCACCAACGTTCTGGGCACGCAGACGCTCCTCGAGTGCGCGCGCCTCGTCCGGGACGGCGAGCGTGCCGAGGGCCTCGAACCCTCGCTCCGCCGCTTCGTCCAGGTGAGCACTGACGAAGTCTATGGCCACCTTCCCGTCGACTTCCCCGAAGGGCGCCCCCTGGCCGACACCCTTCCGGCCTTCGCCGACCGTCCGGCCTCGGCGGACGTCACCTACGGCAAGGACTGCTTCACCGAGCGCACGCCCCTCGACCCGACATCCCCCTACTCCGCCTCGAAGGCGTCCGCCGACCTCTTCGCGCAGGCCTACGCACGCACCTTCGGCCTCCCGGTAGTCATCACCCGATGCAGCAACAACTACGGTCCCCGCCAGTTCCCCGAGAAGCTCATCCCCCTGATGATAAACAACATCCTCGAGGGCAAACCCCTGCCCGTCTACGGCCGGGGGCTCAACGTGCGCGACTGGCTCCACGTCGACGACCACTGCCGGGCCATCGACGCCGTCATCGCCCGCGGGAAGCCCGGAGAGGTCTACAACATCGGAGGACTCAACGAGCGCCGGAACATCGACATTGTCCGCGCGATTATCGCGATTGTCCGCGAGCTCGTAGCCTCCGAACCCCGCTACCGCGCGCTCAGCAGGCTCGCCCCCGGGGAAATTGACGAAAGCCTCATCTCCTACGTGGCCGACCGTCCCGCGCACGACTCCCGCTACGCCATCGACCCGTCCCGTCTCCTTGAGGCCACCGGCTGGGCCCCCGAGATAAACATCTCCTGCGGAGGACTCCGCGAGACCGTCCGCTGGTACCTTGACAACCGCGCGTGGGTCGAGAAAATCGTCAACGGCGACTACCGCGACTATTACCGTAAAATGTACGCAAACCGATGAAAGGTCTGATTCTCGCCGGAGGTTCCGGAACAAGGCTCTATCCCACGACCATAGGCGTGTCGAAGCAGCTCCTGCCTGTCTACGACAAGCCCATGATCTACTACCCCTTGTCCGTGCTCATGCTCGCCGGCATACGCGACATCCTCATAATCAGCACGCCCGACGACCTACCCGGCTTCCGGCGCCTCCTCGGCGACGGCTCCGCTCTCGGACTGCGTCTGAGCTTCGCCGAGCAACCTCGCCCCGAGGGCCTCGCCCAGGCCTTCCTTATAGGGCGCGAGTTCATAGGCACGGACGCCGCCTGCCTCGTGCTCGGCGACAACATCTTCTACGGCCAGGGCTTCACCGGGATGCTCTCCCGGGCCCTCCGCGACGCCGAGACATCGGGGACCGCCACGGTCTTCGCCTACCCGGTTACGGACGCGCGCCGCTACGGCGTAGTCACCGTCGACCCCGCCACGGGGCGCCCCCTGCGCATCGTCGAGAAGCCCGAGCGCCCCGAGAGCAACCTCGCCGTCACGGGCCTCTACTTCTACCCCTCCGGCGTGGCCGACGAGGCCGCCAGGGTGCGCCCCTCGGCCCGCGGGGAGCTTGAAATCACGTCGCTGAACGAGCGCTACCTATCCGCCGGGCGTCTGAACGTCCAGGCTTTCGGACGCGGATTCGCCTGGCTCGACACGGGCACGGTCGACTCCCTCATGGAGGCCTCGGCCTTCATCGAGGCCATCCAGAAGCGCCAGGGCCTCAAGGTCGCAGCCATCGAGGAAGTGGCCTACCGTCGCGGCTTCATCTCCCGCGAGCAACTCTCGGAGCTCGCACGCCCCATGCTCGCCAACGACTACGGACAATACCTGAAAGCCCTTGCCGATGAAGGATTCGCACGCTGACACTCCCGCTGTCCCCGGACGCCTCGTGGCCCTTCCGGTCAACGCCGACCCCCGAGGCTGCCTGTCCTTCCTTCAGGAAGGAGGTCCGAAGGGCGCAGTGCCCTTCGGCATCCGGCGCGTCTACTGGGTCTACGACATCCGCGGGGAGCACATGATTCCGGGGCGTGCCGTCCCGGGATGCGAGGAAATGCTCGTGGCCCTGAACGGCAGCTGCCGCGTGGCCCTCGACGACGGCCGCGGGGGCGTAAGCTCATACCGCCTGACGCGGCCCGGCACTGCCCTCGTGATTCCCGGAGGGACATGGCGCGAAATCGACGAGCTCTCGACAAATGCGGTCCTGCTCGTTCTCGCTTCGAGTCCCTACGAGCCCGGAAACGTCATCCGCGATTATTCCGAATACCTGAAAACCAAAGGAGCATGAACACCGAAAATCCGCACAGCGTGTCGACCGTCGGGGACTGCCGCATCGTGACCCTCGACAAATCCGGCGACCTGAACGGCACCCTCTCGGTGGTGCAGAACGGTCCGGACTCTCCACTGGGCTACGACGTCCGCCGCGTGTACTATCTCTATGACATTCCGGCCCAGGCCTCCCGCGGAGGCCACAGCCACCACGGGCAGTACGAATTTCTCATTGCCGTGTCAGGCAGTTTCACGGTCACACTCGACGACGGCAGGGAGAAACGCCAGCACGACCTCAACCGCCCCGACCGCGGGCTGCTGATAGCCCCGGGGATATGGCGCGAAATCAACGGATTCTCATCCGGAGCGGTATGCCTCGTCCTCTCGTCCGGCGAATACGACGAGGCGGACTACGTCCGCTCCTACGACGATTTTCTTACCCTTACAGCCGAAAAACGATGAAAAAAAGATACGAATTCCTCGACCTCGGAAAAGTGAACGCCCCCTTCATGCCTGAAATAGAGGCCGGAGTGGCGCGCGTGCTCGCTTCCGGACGATACGTCGGCGGCCCAGAGGTTGAACGCCTCGAGGAAATGCTGCGCGAGGCCACGGGGATGCCCTTTGCCGTCGGAGTCAGCAACGGCCTCGACGCCCTGCGCCTGATTTTCCGGGCTTACATCGGGCTCGGCAGGCTGCGACCCGGCGACGAGGTAATCGTCCCGGCCAACACCTACATCGCCTCCGTCCTCGCCGTCACCGACGCCGGACTCGTCCCGGTCCTCGCCGACCCGGACCCCGCGACGATGAACCTCTCGGCCGACGGCCTTCGCATGGCCCTCACCCCCCGCACACGCGCGGTACTCACCGTCCACCTCTACGGACGCCCCGCCTGGGACGCCGAAATGGAGGAAATCGCCCGGAAAGCCGGACTCATCGTCGTGGAAGACAACGCTCAGGCCATAGGCGCTCTCAGCCCCGGGGGAATCCCGACAGGCGCCCTCGGCGATGCCGCGGCCTTCAGCTTCTACCCCACAAAGAACATCGGCGCCCTCGGCGACGCCGGAGCCGTCACCACCCGCGACGAGACTCTCGCCCGCGCCGTCCGCGCCCTCGCCAACTACGGCAGCGACCGACGCTACCACAACATCTACGAAGGCTTCAACTGCCGCCTCGACCCGGTTCAGGCCGCCGTCCTGACCGCCAAGCTCCCGCATCTCGCCGAGGAATCCCGCCGCCGCCAGGAGCTGGCCGGCGTGTATCTCGAGTGTATCGACAATCCCGCGCTCATCCTCCCGGATGTGCCCACGGGAGGCACACACGTCTGGCATCAGTTCGTCATCCGCCTGCGCGACAAGGCCCTTCGCGACAGATTCATCGCCTACCTCGACTCTGAAGGCGTGGCCACGGATATCCACTACGCCGTGCCGCCCCACCTCCAGCCCTGCTACCGCGGGCGCTTCGACGGCGCGGAGCTGCCCGTGACCGAAGAGCTCGCCGCGAGCGTCGTGAGCCTCCCCATATCCTCCTGCACCACTCCCGCCGACGCACGGGAAATAGCCGAAATCATCAACCGCTTCAATCCTGACACACTCTGATGGAAAAGGAAACGCGCAAGGCCCTCTACCACACCTTCGGCTGCAAACTCAACTTCGCCGAGACCGCCACGGTCGAGCGGCTCTTCGAGAGCCGCGGCATACGCACCACCGACGGCCGCGGAGAAGAGCCGGACATCGTAGTCGTGAACACCTGTTCCGTCACCGAGGAGGCCGACCGCAAGTGCCGGCGGGCCATCCGCTCCTTCCACAAGCGCTGGCCCGGAGCCGCCATCCTCGTCACAGGCTGCTACGCCCAGCTCAAGCCCGCCGAGGCCGCCTCGCTCCCAGGCGTGGCCGTAGTGGCAGGCACAAACGGCAAGCTCGAGCTCCTGCGCTATCTCGACACCTGGGACGGCACAGGAGCCGTCACCGTGGCCCCGGAGGCCAAGACCCTCCGCGAGTTCATGCCCTCCTGCTCCCGGGGTGACCGCACCCGCTACTTCCTCAAGGTTCAGGACGGATGCGACTACTGGTGTACCTACTGCACCATCCCCATCGCGCGCGGCCGCTCCCGCTCTGCCACGATTCCCGAGCTCGTGGCCCTCGCCGAGAACGTCGCGGCTCAGGGCGGCAAGGAAATCGTGCTCACGGGCGTGAACATCGGCGACTTCGGCAAGGGGCGGCCCGACACATTCTTCGACCTCGTCCGCGCCCTCGACGAAGTGGAGGGCATCGAGCGCTACCGCATCTCCTCCATCGAGCCGAACCTCCTCACCGATGAAATCATAGACTTCACGGCCCGCTCGCTCCGCTTCATGCCCCACTTCCACGTGCCCCTCCAGAGCGGCTCCGACGCCGTTCTCGCCCTCATGCGCCGGCACTACGACACGGCATTCTTCCGCGACAAAATCGCCCGCATCCGCGAGGCCGTGCCCGACGCGTTCATCGGCGTGGACCTCATGGTCGGCGCGCGAGGCGAGACCCGCGCCGAGTTCGAGGCATCGAAGGAATTTATCGCCGGCCTCGGCGTGACCCACCTCCACGTCTTCCCCTACTCCGAGCGCCCAGGCACCCGCGCCCTCGCACTCGACGCCGAGGTCGTCCCCCAGGACGAAAAGCACCGCCGCGCCGCCGAAATGATTGCCCTCAGCGCCGGAAAGCACGCCGCATTCGCCCGCGCCTGCCTCGGCTCGGTGCGCCCCGTTCTCCTCGAGCACCGCGCGAAGGCCGGAAAGATGCTCGGCTTCACCGACAACTATCTCCGCGTGGAAGTCGACGCCGCCCCGGGCCTCGACAATACCATCGTCGACGTGCGCCTCGACGCCCTGAAAGACGACGGCGAAACCATCTCCGGCACAATCGTCTCCTGACTCCGCCCCAGCCGATGAAAAGCCTCCACGACATAGCCCACAGCCTCCTCCGCGGCGCCCTCGGCATCACGGCGCGGATGCCCCTCGGCGCGCTCTACGTCTTTTCTGACCTCGCAGCCCCCGTGGTGCGCCACGTCGCCCGGTACCGCCTACGCGTGGTCCGCGACAATCTTGCCAAATGCTTCCCCGACATGGCCGAAAAGGACCGCCGCGCCATCGAGAAGGACTTTTACCGCAATTTTACGGACTATGTGGTCGAAACAGTCAAGCTCCTCCACATAACGGACGAGGAGATGGAGCGCCGCATGACCTTCGAGGGCCTTGAACACATCGACCGCGCCCTCGACTCCGGCCGCGACGTGCTCATATACTTCTCCCACTGCTTCAACTGGGAGTGGGCCCCATCCGTCACTCTCCGGCTTCCCTCCCGCGCGGCGGGCCGTTCCGTGGTCTGCGCACAGGTCTACCGCCCACTGCGCGACAGGGACTTCGACAGCCTCATGCTCCGCATCCGCTCGCGCTTCGGCTCTGAAAGCTTCGCGAAGTCGCAGGTGCTCAGAGACCTTATCCGCCTCCGCCGCGAAGGCACGGCATCCGTCACGGGCTTCATGAGCGACCAGAAGCCCAGCCACGGCGACCCCACCCATCCCGCAGCCTTCCTCGGACGCGAGACCGCCTTCATCTCCGGCACAGAAACCCTCGCCCGCAAGCTCGACATGGCCGTGATTTACTGGGACATGGAGAAACTTTCCCGCGGACACTACCACATCACATGCCGCCCCGTCTCCGCATCCGCCGCCTCCGAAGAGCCGGGCGAAATCACGGAGCGCTACGTCCGCATGCTCGAAACCACTATCCTCCGCCGACCGGGCCTTTGGCTCTGGACACACAAAAGATGGAAAAAACTGCTGTAATCATACTCAACTGGAACGGCGAGCGCCTCCTCCGCGAATACCTCCCCGAAGTCCTCCGAACCACACCTGAAAACCGCGCCCGCGTAATCGTCGCCGACAACGGCTCCACCGACGGCTCGCGCGAGCTCCTCCGCCGAGACTTCCCGCAGGTGGAAGTCTGGGAATTCCCCGAGAACTACGGCTTTGCCGAAGGCTACAACGTGGCGATAGCCCGCGCCTCGGAGTACCCCACAGTAGTCCTCCTCAACAGCGACGTCGCTCCCGACCCCGGATGGATCGAGGCCCTTCAGGAATATATGGACGCCCATCCCGAAGTCGCCGCCTGCCAGCCCAAGCTCCTGAGCTACACCGACCCCTCCCGCTTCGAGTACGCCGGAGCCGCCGGCGGCTTCATCGACCGCAACGGCTACCCCTACTGCCGCGGACGCATCTTCGACACCTGCGAGACCGACTCCGGACAGTACGACACACCCCTCAAAGTCGACTGGGCGACGGGCGCATGTCTCTTCGTCCGCCGCGAGCTGTACCTCCGCGTCGGAGGCCTCGACAAGGCATTTTTCGCCCACATGGAGGAAATCGATCTCTGCTGGCGCCTCCGCCTCGCCGGCTACGACATCGCCGCCGTCCCCGCCGCCACGGTCCGCCATCTCGGCGGCGGCTCCCTCCCGGCCGAAAATCCCCGCAAGACCTATCTGAACTTCAGGAACAACCTCCTGATGCTCCACAAGAACCTCCCGGACGCCACCCGCGGCCGCCGCCTATTCCGCCGCCGCCTTCTCGACACCCTCGCCTGGGCAAAGTTCATGGCCACACTCGACTTTCCCAACGCCCGCGCCGTCCTCCGCGCCCACCGCGACTTCCGCCGCATGCGCCGCGCCTACACCGCACACCCCTCCTCCGACCTCCTCTCCAGCCCCTCCCGCCCCAACATCCTCCTCAAATACTACCTCCAAGCCAAAAAGCGCTACTCAGAACTGTGATTTTTAAAAATTTGCAATGTTTTTCCATAAAAATTTGCAAATGTTGAAATAATTCCCTATCTTGCAGGCGAATCCAATCTTCTCTCCTGTGAAACGC
>CABUIC010000014.1 GCA_902491515.1 uncultured Porphyromonadaceae bacterium | reverse complement strand
CCTACATAGCGGTTGTGACGGATAATGGAGGATTCTCAGTATTTCTCACGAGGTGTCCTACATAGCGTTTTGCTATTCCATTTGTTCGCACGATTGAAACGCAGGAACGAAATTTGAGCCAAAGTTACCTCGAAAAACTGGTATCAACAAATTACAAATGGAAAGTGTTAAAACGAAAAAAAAGCCACCAAAATGGTGGCTTATAAGCAGTTACAAAAACGTTTTGCAAGTATGGTCAAGCGGTCTATTTACCGATGCAGAAGTTTTGGAAGATGGTTGTGAGGATGTCGGTTGTGGTGATTTGGCCGGTGATTGTGGCGAGGTGGTGGAGGGTTTCGCGGAGGTCCTGGGCGAGGAGGTCGGCGGGGGTTGTCGTGCGCAGGCCGTCGAGGAGGGCGCGTGCGGAGCCGGCGGCGGAGCGGAGGGCGTCGGCGTGGCGGGCGTTGGTGATGAGGATGGCGTCTTCGTCGCCGGCGGCGGTGTCGCGTCGGGCGGTGTCGGCTATTAGGCGGCGGAGGTCGTCGAGTCCCTGGCCGGTCTGGGCGGAGATGGCTATGGAGGTGCCGTCGGCGGCAGAGGCCGGGGCCGAGATGGCTATGGTGTCGTCGTCGGAGTAGGGGGCCGGGTGGGCGATGTCGGTCTTGTTGTAGACGGTGATTATGCGGGCGTCGGAGGGCGCGTCGTCGAGGCTGACGGGGCTGGGGGCGGTCGAGTCGATGACGTGGAGGATGATTCGGGCGGATGCGAGCGCGAGTCGGGAGCGTTCGATGCCGAGCCGCTCGATGGTGTCGTCGGTGTGTCTTATACCTGCGGTATCGATGAAGCGGAAGAGGAATTCGTCGATTTCGAGTGTGTCTTCGATGGTGTCGCGTGTTGTGCCGTGGATGTCGCTTACGATGGCGCGTTCTTCGCC
This sequence comes from uncultured Porphyromonadaceae bacterium, assembly GCA_902491515.1. Taxonomy (GTDB): domain Bacteria; phylum Bacteroidota; class Bacteroidia; order Bacteroidales; family Muribaculaceae; genus CAG-873. Next base: position 61,346 of record CABUIC010000014.1, on the reverse strand, counting down.
GAGGAGGGCATTGAGGAGCGAGGATTTTCCGGCGTTGGTGGCCCCGGCGATGGCTACGGGTATTCCATCTTTGATGGCCGCTCCTGAGCTGTATGAATTGAGGAGGCGGTTTATTTCGGCGAGGATTTCTTCTGTGTCTGCGATGAGGCGGTCGCGGGAGGCGAATTCGACGTCTTCTTCAGAGAAGTCGAGCTCGAGTTCAAGGAGCGCCGCAAGTTTGGTGAGCCGTTCGCGCAGGGCTGTGAGCCGGGATGAGATTCCTCCGCGCATCTGGCCGAGTGCTATTCGGGCGGCGGCGCGGGAGGAGGAGGCGATGAGGTCAGCTACGGCTTCGGCCTGGGAGAGGTCAAGCCGTCCGGAGGCGAAGGCCCGTCGGGTGAATTCTCCGGGTTCGGCGGCTCGGGCGCCATGGGCAATGAGGGAGAGGACGGCTTCGCGCTGTATCCATCGCGAGCCGTGGACGGAGAATTCCACGGTGTCCTGTCCGGTGAATGACTTTGGAGCCCTGAATACGGTTGCCACGGCTTCGTCGAGTGGGCGGTTTTCGGAGTCGAGGACCGTGCCGAGACGGGCGGTGTGTGTCGGAGCCGCAAGGAGGCTTCTGCCTTTCCAGACGGAGTCCGCGATTTCGATGGCCTTAGGGCCGGAAATCCGCACGACGGCGATGCCGCCGCAGCCGGGAGGTGTGGATACAGCACAGATTGTGGTGTCTATCTCGTACGCTGCCATAAGTTGAAGTTTGAAGAGCTTTCCACTTGGTTTTCGATATCGTCGGGCAGAGCGCTGAAGAAGTCAAAGCCGGTGAGGGCCTCGACCTCGTCGACTGTGGCCGCGAGTTGCTGTACGCCGAGTTGGGTAGGGGAGTTGGGCACGATGAAGGCAATGGCGCGGGGAGGGTCGGCGTATGGTGCGAGGATTACCTTGAAGAATCTCTCGGGCACGCTGACGCCTTTGCCGATAGTGCGCGTGAGTTCATCAGAAAGCACGGGACCGGCTATTATTATGAGAGCGCTGTCGCGGAGCGCCCACTTCCGCTCGAGTTTTTCGATTGAGTTCCAGCGTCCGGTGTTGATTGATTTTTCCTGAGGGCAGATGTTTGTGAGGACATGGGAATCGTACATTGCCCTGGCGCTCCACTTCATGTCGGCCGCAGGCGCCATGTGGCCGCGGTCGAATCCAGAGTTGCGGTAGTCGGCGAGTGAAGGGCAACCGTACACGTCGGGGTCGGGATGGAATTCGCTTTTGCGCGGTTCTGTTCCCTGAGCCTTTTCGCGTGTGAGTTCCCATACTACGTAGTTCGGGACGCGGTGAGCGGAATTGAATGAAAGGCTGAAGCCGGAATAGTCGGCCTTGATTTCGTTCAGGTCGTCGGGGACGAGCACGGCCATCAAATCGCGCGGGGGAGCGGGCGGGGCAGCGACGTTCCGGTGCCGGAGGCTCTGCTTGTTGAGGGCGAAGGCTGTCAGAACGACTACGGCCGCAAGCGCCATGAGCAGATATGCGAGGCCGCTCCGTGAGGGCTTTTTCTTGCGTTTGCGCCGACGCGAGGAGTATGTTGATGCAAGTTGGGTCATAAGATGCGGTCGAGGGCTCTGTCGAGGGCCATGAGTTGGTCTTTCGTGATTGATGCGGAGAGAGAGAAGCGCAGGCGGTCAGTCCCGGGCGGGACGGTCGGGGTACGGATGGGGAGGACGTTGAATCCTTCTTCGGCGAGCGCCGAAGATAGCTCCACCGCTTTGCGGGGGTCGCCCGTGAGAAGCGGACGGATGTGGCCCGGGGTGGCGTCGGGGGCGCCGTGGCGGTGGAGGATGTCGGCGAGCATGGCGCAAAGTTCCTTCAGATGGGCGCGTTCTGCGTTCATGTCCATCGCCCGTTTGAAAATCCATTCAGTCCATGCAATCTGGAAGGGGGGCAGGGCAGTGGAAAAAATCAGGCTGCGGCATTTGTTGACCATCCATTCGCGAAGGGTCGGGGACATGACCGCGAATGCTCCTGCTGAGGCGAGGGCTTTGCCGAAGGTGCCGACGATGATGTCAACGCCGGGAATGTCCTTTGCGAGTCCGAGGCCCGAGGGTCCTTCGACTCCGACGGCATGTGCTTCGTCGACGTACAGGAGGCTCTCGGGGGCCAGTTCGGACTTGAGCCTTGAAATCTCCTCGAGAGGGGCTCTGTCGCCATCCATGCTGTAGACGCTCTCGACGATAATCAGCGGGCGGCGTCCCTGCTCCCTGATTTTGGCGAGGATTCTGGCGAGGTGGGCGGTGTCGTTGTGTCTGAATCTTTCAAACGGCGCGCCGCTGAGTTTCATGCCGTCAATGATGCTTGCGTGCACGAGCTTGTCGGCGACAATAACTGTATCGCGGTCGCAAAGCGGTGCAATCAGGCCTGTGTTCGCATGATAACCGCTGTTGAAAAGCAGTGCGCCGCGGCCGTTTCCGTATGCTTCGGAGATAGTGCGCTCGAGGCCGGTGAAAGGCGACTGGACGGAGGCGAGGAGGCGGGAGGCCGCGGCTGTGAATGGCAGTGCGCAGCCTGCGGAGTCAAGAAACTCACGCCGCAGGTCTTCCCGGGCGGCCAGTCCGAGGTAGTCGTTTGAGCTGAGGTCGATGATGCCGTCCGGAAGATCGGCAGCAGGAATACGGCGCAGGTTCCCGGTGTCGGCGAGCTGTCTCAACGAGTTTTCAATAGTTGTCGGCATCGCTTACAATCTCAATCAGTTTTCCACATAGTGTCCGGAGGTCTTCGTCGCTGATGACGTAAGGAGGCATTACGTATACATTTCGTCCGAATGGCCGGATCCATACGCCTTCCCGCACGCAGGCTTTCTGGAAGCGCCCGACGTCCACCGGCCGTTCGACTTCGACAACTCCGATGCTTCCGAGGACGCGGACATCCGTCACTCCGGGAAGCTCCCGGGCAGGCGCGAGCTCCTCTTTCAGGGTGGCCTCAATCTCGCCCATACGTGCGGCCATGTCCTGTTCTCGAAGCATTTTCAGGGATTCGAGGGCAATAGCGCAGGAGAGCGGATTTGCCATGAAGGTCGGACCGTGCATCAGCACTCCGGCTTCGCCGTGGGAAATAGTGTCGGCGACGGCCCGGGTTGTGAGAACAGCGGCCATGGTGAGCATACCGCCGGTCAGGCCTTTGCCTATGCACATGATGTCGGGCTGGACGCCGGCGTGTTCCCACGCGAAGAATTTGCCGGTGCGCCAGAAGCCGGTGGCTATCTCGTCGAAAATGAGGAGAACGCCGTTCTCGGTGCAGAGCTTGCGGAGCTGACGGAGGTATTCGGGATGGTAGAACCACATTCCGCCGGCCCCCTGGACTACAGGTTCGAGAATCACGGCGGCGAGCTCGTCGGCGTGGCTGCGGATTATCTCTGCCATGGGCTCGATATCCGCGGGGTTCCATTCGCCTCCGAAGCGTGAGCGGGGCTGCGGGGCGAAGAAGCGCACGGGGAGCGCCGGGCCGAAAGCGCCGTGCATCCCCGTGACTGGATCGCATACGCTCATGGCGTTCCACGTATCGCCGTGGTAGCCCGAGCGGATTGTCGCGAAGTTGGTTTTCTTATGACTCCCGGAGGCGGCTACAGCGGCCTGAACGGCCATCTTCATTGCCACTTCGACGGAAACGGATCCCGAGTCGGCATAGAAGATGTTGTGCATCGAGGAGGGGGCGACTTCGAGGAGGGCTTTGCCGAGGGCGATGGCCGGTTCGTGCGTGAATCCGCCGAACATGACATGGCTCATCTTTCCGAGCTGGGCCTCCGCCGCGGCGTTGAGGCGGGGATTGGCGTATCCGTGGATTGCGCACCACCAGGAGGACATGCCGTCGATAAGTTCCGTGCCGTCGGCGAGCCGGATTCTTGCGCCAGAGGCGGAATCCACCTTGTAGGTGGGCAGGGGGTCGATTGTGGAAGTATAGGGATGCCAGAGATGTTCCCGGTCCCAGGAGTCGAAATTTGTGTCGGTCATAAAATTCAATCTTCAGAATCGTCGTCCAGGTCCCATCCGTCGTCGAAGTCCCATCCGTCGGAACCGTCGTCGTAGATTGCCCCGGTGAATTTGGAAAGGTCGCGCGCCTCGCGCTTGGTGGGACGTCCGAGGCCCTTCCTGCGGTCTATGAAACCTGAGATTTTCACCACTTCGAGAAGGTCGAGCTGGTCCTGCGGAGTGATGTTTTCCATATATTCGGGCACGAGGCGCGCGCCGAGGCGGTTCTCGGTGAGGGCGAGTACGCGGAAGCGGTAAGTTACGGGCGACTTGCGCACGCTGACGATGTCGCCGACCTTGATTGTCCGCGAGGGCTTTACGGATTCGGCGTCGTTGACGCCTACGCGCCCTTTCTTCACGGCTTCAGTCGCCACTGTACGGGTCTTGAAAATCCGCACGGCCCAGAGCCATTTGTCGATTCTTACTTCTGATTTAGCCATTTTGAAATGCCGTTTTCACATTCAGTCTCCCCGCGCGCGGCTTTTTCGGCGAGGAGGCGGTATGCCTCCTCGAGATGCGGGCTGGGATTCTCGGGATGGTAGAGGTGATAAGCCTTGGCCACGTGGAAGGTCTTGCTGGTGCGGAGTCCCATGCGGAGGAAGCGTTCCATCAGGTCCGTGTCCTCGCATCCCCAGCCGGTGAAGCTCTCGTCGTAGCCGTTGGTTTTCAGGAAGTCGCTGCGCCAGAAGGCCATATTTGCGCCTATGCCTGTCCCCGAGCTGCGGTAAGTAAGGGATTTACGGAACCCGGGCCAGGGAAGTCGAAGGGTCTTGAAGCGCTGCTTCTCAATGCCTGGGCTGAAAAATCCGGGCATGAAGCGGGGCAGCGAGCCTCTTGACCTAAGACGCCTGCTGATTTTCTCGGAGAGCTTGATGCGTGTGCCCTTGACGAAAAAGCCCTTACGCGCCAGACGTGCATGGTCCTCGACAAAATGTCGGTCCACGACGATGTCGCCGTCAATCTGGATAATGTAGTCGCCTTTAGCCGCGGCAACCGATTTGTTCCTGATTTCAGCGAGGCGGAATCCCCGGTCCTCGTGCCAGACGTGGGCGAGGGGCACGGGAAAATCCGTGCGCATCGAGTCGATGAGGACGCGGGTGGCTTCGGTCGAGCCGTCGTCGCCAATCACCACGTCGAGAGGCCGGAGGGTCTGCCTCCGCAGGGCCTCCAGCACGAGGCGAAGAGCATCCGGATCGTTGTAGGTGCTGACAATCACCGATATCTTGGGAGCGTCTGACACTTATTTGTTGTTGAATTTACACATTGCCGTCTGTATTCCGGCGAGGATACATTCCTTCATGGCATCGATAGCCACGTCTATTCTGGCAGGAAGCTCCTGCTGTTGCTCGGGTGTGAACTGCCCGAGAACGTAGTCGATCTGGCAGCCGCGGGGAAAATCGTTTCCTACTCCGAAGCGCAGGCGCGCGTAGTTTTGGGAGCCGACCATCTGGGCGATGTTCTTGAGCCCGTTGTGGCCGGCGTCGCTGCCCGAGGGCTTGAGCCTTATTGCTCCGAAGGGGAGCGCAATGTCGTCTACGAGAACAAGGATGTTCTCAAGGGGGATGTTCTCCTTGTCCATCCAGTACCTGACGGCGTTGCCGCTGAGGTTCATGTATGTGGAGGGCTTCAGGAGCACGAGCTGCTTGTTCTTGAGGCGCGTGCGAGCGATGTCGCCGTAACGCTCGGTGTCAAAAGAAATATTGGACGCCTTTGCGAAGGCGTCCAATATCATAAAACCGATGTTGTGGCGAGTCCGGGCATACTCGTCTCCGATGTTGCCCAGTCCGACAACAAGATACTTCATTACTTGGCGGCAGCGGCGGCGCCACGGGCGGCACGGGTAAGAGCCACACCGCAGACTACGGCGTTCTTGGCATTGACGAGCTCGAGGCCTTCGAAGTGGAGATCGCCAACGGCCATGGTCTTGCCGAGGCCGAGGTTGTCGACGTTGATTACGAGACGCTCGGGGATAGCGGTGTAGGGAGCCTTCACCTTGAGCTTCTTCATGGAGAGGTTGAGCTTACCGCCGGCCTTTACGCCTTCGGCGTGGCCTTCGAGCTTGACGGGAACTTCGATGACAACGGGCTTGTTCTCGGAAACTTCGAGAAGGTCCATGTGAAGGATGTTGTCCTTGACGGGGTGGAACTGAAGGTCCTTGAGGACGGCCATGCGCTTTGCGCCGTTGATGTCGAGTTCGATAGCGAAGATATCGGGAGTGTAGACGAGCTTGCGCACGGCTTCTTCGGTGACGGCGAGGTCGGTGGTGATGAGGCCCTTGCCGTTGCCGATTTCCACGACTTTCTCACCGGGCTTGAGCTCGGCGGTGTAGGGGAGGTCGATGACTGCGCCGCCGTTGAGGACTACGGGAATCTTGCCCTCTTCGCGGAGGAACTTGGAGGCCTTCTTGCCGAGGTTGGTGCGAGGCTCTGCTACGAGATTGAAAACTTTCATTGTGTTGGTTTGCTTGGGTTTGTGTTACTAAAAATTAAGTGCTCCTTAATTTCCCATCACACGGGATGCTAAAAAGCGACTGCAAAGTTAGCGATTATTTTCGCGAAATGCAAATGTTTGAGCTCTTATTTCGGCGCACACACCCGATTTCGGCGCCTCAGGGGAATTTTTTCAGGACGGGAGGCCAAATTCAGTTATTTTATGTACCTTTGTGTCTCGAAACCGATAATATACATATATGGCAGAATATGGAAGCGCCAAAGTGGCAATTGTCGGCACGGGCTATGTGGGCCTCGTGTCGGGTGCGTGCTTTGCGGAAATGGGCGCTCAGGTCGTGTGCGTCGATATTGACTCCCGGAAAATCGAAGGCCTCAGGGCCGGCGTGATGCCTATCTACGAGCCGGGTCTTGAAGAGCTGGTGGGGCGCAATGTGCGCGAAGGACGCCTGAGGTTCACGACCTCGCTGGCCGAGGCTATGGCCGCCGGAGCGGAGATTGTCTTCTGCGCCGTGGGGACTCCTCCCGACGAGGATGGCTCCGCCGACCTCCGCTATGTGCTTCAGGTGGCCCGGACCTTCGGCGAGAACCTGCGGGACTATGCTGTTTTTGTGACCAAAAGCACGGTACCTGTCGGCACGAGCGGCCTCGTGCGCCATGTAATCCGCGAGGCACTCGAGAAGCGTGGATTAGGCGACCGCATATTCGACGTGGCATCCAACCCCGAGTTTCTCAAGGAGGGTGCCGCGATAAAGGACTTCATGTCGCCTGACCGCGTGGTGATAGGCGTGGATTCCGACAAGGCCCGGGAACTTATGACCCGTCTGTACCGGCCCTTCCTGCTGAATAATTTCCGTGTGATGTTCATGGATCTCCATTCAGCGGAGATGGCCAAATATGCCGCAAACGCCATGCTTGCCACCAGAATTTCCTTTATCAACGAAATAGCCTGCCTCTGCGAGAAGGTCGGGGCCGACGTCAACCAGGTCCGCAAGGCCATCGGCGCCGATGCGAGAATCGGCAACAAGTTCCTCTATCCCGGATGCGGCTACGGAGGCTCGTGCTTCCCGAAGGATGTCCGCGCTCTGATCCGCACGGGGCATGAGCATGGCTGCGGGATGTCGGTGATCGAGGCGGTCGAGGCTGTGAACGAAAGGCAGAAGGAAGTCGTGTTTGAAAAACTCGAGGCGGCGCTCGGGAAGGTGACTGACGGAACGAAGATTGCCGTCTGGGGCCTTGCCTTCAAGCCCGAGACCGACGATATGCGCTGCGCGCCCTCGCTCCATCTGCTCGACGCCCTCCTTGAATGCGGCGCCGATGTGAGCGTCTACGACCCTGTGGCCATGGACGAGTGCCGCCGACGCTACGGCAAGAACCTGCGATATGCCACGGACATGTACGATGCCGTCCGAGGCGCCGACGCGCTGGCGCTCCTGACCGAGTGGAAGCAGTTCCGCCTTCCCGACTGGGGGGCTGTGGCGCGCCTTATGGAGGGCGACACGGTGGTCGACGGCAGAAATATCTATCCGGCATCTGAACTCAGGGACGCCGGACTGCGTCTATATAATATAGGAGGAGCCGTGCTCTGAAAAAAACTCCGCCCACTCCCGCAAATGGCAGAAAGGAACATGAATCGTAAGGATAATGAGGTTTTGGTCTTCGACCTTGACGACACGCTCTACAAGGAACGCGACTATGTGCGCTCCGGACGGAGGGCCGTGGCGGATTATGTGGCCGTCAGGACAGGCGAGGACGCGGATTCTCTCTTCGCCATGCTTGACAGCTTCGGCCCGACTGATCCCCGCGCTTTCGACTCCCTTCTCGCACTGCCTGCCGCTTCCGCAATTACGATGGCTGAAATCCTCGATGTCTACCGCAGCCACATGCCGGAAATATCCCTCGATTCCGACGCCCTCGCCGCACTCCGGAAGCTGAAGAAAGAAGGAGCACGCATTGCACTCGTCACCGACGGCTCCTCCATGCGCCAGCGGCTGAAAATCGCGGCCCTCGGCCTTGATGAATTTTTCACCGACAGGGAGATTTTCATCAGTGAGGAAGTAGGCGGCGACAAGACCACCGAGCTTCCGTTCAGGGCTGTCGGGCGCCGCTTTCCCGACGCCGATGGCTTCACCTACATCGGAGACAACCTCCGGAAAGATTTCCGGGTTGCCCGACGCCTTGGCTGGCAAACGGTGATGCTTTCGGCCCCGGAGGGCGTGAACATCTTCCCGCAGGACCCCGGGAGCTTCCCCGCCGACTATCTTCCGGACCGGACAATTACCCGGCTTACTGAATTAACTGACTGACATAAACATTCCACAGCAATAAATCGTGAAAACAGCTCTTATAACCGGCATAACGGGCCAGGACGGCTCGTTTCTCGCCGAATTCCTTCTCTCCAAAGGATATGAGGTCCACGGCATAATCCGCCGCAGCTCCTCGTTCAACACCGGGCGCATCGAGCACCTCTATCTTGACGAATGGGTCCGCGACATGCACCGGAAACGCCTCCTTACGCTTCACTGGGGCGATCTGACCGACTCCTCCTCGCTGATACGCATCATCTCGGAGGTGAAGCCCGACGAGATATACAACCTTGCGGCGCAGAGCCATGTGAAAGTCTCTTTCGACGTCCCTGAATATACGGCGGACACTAACGCCGTAGGCACTCTCCGCCTTCTCGAGGCGGTGCGCATTCTCGGGTTCGAGAAAAAGTGCCGCATATATCAGGCGTCCACCTCGGAGCTCTTCGGCCAGGTCGAGGAAATTCCCCAGACCGAGACTACGCCCTTCCATCCCCGCTCGCCCTATGCCGTTGCCAAGCTGTATGCCTACTGGATAATGAAGAACTACCGCGAGAGCTACGGCATGTTCACCGCCAACGGCATCCTCTTCAACCACGAGAGCGAGCGCCGCGGCGAGAATTTCGTGACCCGCAAGATTACTCTCGCTGCCGCCCGTATTGCCAACGGCCTTCAGGACAAGCTCTATCTGGGCAACCTCAACGCCCTCCGCGACTGGGGCTACGCCGCGGACTACGTCGAGTGCATGTGGCTGATTCTCCAGCAGCCCGAGCCCGATGACTTCGTGATTGCCACCGGCGAATACCACACCGTCCGCGAGTTCGCCACGCTTGCATTCCGTCACGTCGGCATAGATCTGCGCTGGGAAGGCGAGGGCCTCGACGAGAAAGGAATCGACGCGGCCACCGGACGTGTCATTGTCGAAGTCGACCCGCGCTTCTTCAGGCCTTCAGAAGTCGAGCAGCTTCTCGGTAATCCGGCGAAGGCCCGCGAGGTGCTCGGATGGAATCCCCGAAAGACCTCTTTCGAGGAACTTGTGAAAATCATGGTCGAGGCCGACCTCAAGCTTATCACTGACAAATGAAGCTCTCCGAAGACTCAAAGATTTACGTGGCCGGACACCGAGGCCTCGTTGGCTCCGCCATCATGGCGAACCTCAGGGAGCGTGGCTTCCGGAATGTAATCGGGCGCACCCATGCCGAACTCGACCTCCTCGACTCCGCGGCCGTAGAACGGTTCTTCGACGAGGAAAAGCCCGACGCCGTCGTGCTCGCCGCCGCTCACGTGGGCGGAATCATGGCCAACTCCATCTACCGCGCCGACTTTATCCTCCAGAACCTCGGCATCCAGCAGAATGTCATCGGTTCGGCCCTGCGCCACGGCGTGAAGCGGCTTCTGTTCCTCGGAAGCACCTGCATATACCCGCGTGAGGCTCCCCAGCCCATTACGGAGGACGCTCTGCTCACGTCACCCCTCGAATACACCAACGAGCCCTACGCCATAGCGAAAATCGCAGGCATGAAGATGTGCGAGGCCATAAACCTTCAGCACGGCACGGACTACGTGGCCGTCATGCCCACGAACCTCTATGGCCCGAACGATAATTTCCATCTCGACAATTCCCACGTCCTTCCCGCCATGATCCGCAAGATGCATCTCGCGCGTCTGCTCCGCGAAGGCCGGGAAGACGACCTCCGCGCCGACCTCCGCAAGAGGCCGGTGGACGGCATAGACGCCGATGCCTCGACTATGGGCGAAATCCGCGCAGCTCTCGCCTCGCGCGGAATAACGGGGGAGGCCTTGCGGCTCTGGGGCTCCGGGAAACCTCTCCGTGAGTTCCTCTGGAGCGAGGACATGGCTGACGCTTCGGTCCACGTCCTCCTGAACGTCAGCTTCACGGACCTTGCCGAGGAATGCCGCCGGCGCGGCGAGCCTGTGCGTAACTGCCACATAAACGTAGGCACCGGACTCGAGACCACCATCGCCGAACTCGCCGAAAGCATCCGGCAGACAGTCGGCTTCGGGGGCCCGGTGGAATGGGACGCCTCGAAGCCCGACGGCACCATGCGCAAGCTCTGCGACGTCTCGCGCCTCCACAGCCTCGGATGGCGCCACAAGGTTGAGCTTCCCGAAGGTATCCGCCGCCTTTACGACTGGTATCTCGGGCATTGAGCCTCAGGCCTTTGCTCTCGATGCCATCCGTCGGCGAGTCTCCTGGGATTTTCATATATTAAAAAAAAGTAGTAACTTTGAAGTCCGATTCGCCCTTCAATAATCGATTGAACCGCATGATGACTGACATAAATTCCACATTCGCCGCCAACGGCGCAGGCGCGTCCCTTCCGGACATCCCGGAGGAGTTCCGCGACATTGCGCCGTATGACGACCACGAATTCCACGAGAAAATCGCCGCTCTGGTGCGCGAGCCCGGCTTCGAACATGCCGTGCGATACGTGATGCCCGATGTCGACTATCCCGGGTTTGTCCGCAATCTCCTGACTGTCAAGACTCAGGATGATTTTCAGACGAAGGTGATGGGGCCTTTCCTCGAAATGCTCGCCGCCACAACTACCGACGGCGTAAGCCTCGGGGGCGCTGAAAACATTGTCGCGGGCCAGGCTCACGTGTTCATCACGAACCACCGCGATATAGTCCTCGACGCTTCTTTCCTGAATCTCTGCATGATTCGCCACAAACTGCCCATTACGCAGGTGGCTATCGGAAACAACCTCCTTATTTACGAATGGATAACCGACCTGGTGAAGCTCAACAAGAGCTTTATCGTAAAGCGCGACATCCGTCCCGCCCAGGCCCTCGAGGCCGCACGGCAGCTGTCGGGCTACATGCACTGGGCGATTGAGGCGCGGCATCAGAGCATCTGGATTGCACAGCGCGAGGGCCGCGCGAAGGATTCAAACGACCGCACTCAGGAGAGTCTCGTGAAGATGATGGCGCTTGCCGGTTCCGGCGACACGATGACGAACCTTCTCGAGCTTAACATCACCCCGGTGTCTATCTCTTACGAATACGACCCCAACGACTACCTGAAAATCCGCGAGTTCCTGCTCCGGCGCCGGGATCCCGAGTTCAGGAAAAGTCAGCGCGACGACCTCTTCAGCATGGAGACCGGCATCCTCGGACGCAAGGGAAGAATCCATTTTCAGGTTGGCCCCTGCATCAATTCCGGACTTGAGAAATGCGGACTCACAGCCCGCAACGAGATTGTACATGCCGCATGTGGCATGATTGACCGCGAAATCCACTGCGGTTACCATCTCTATCCCTGCAACTATATCGCTGCCGACGAGCTGGACGGCACCAAAGAGTACGCCGGGCATTACTCCGGCGAGGACGTTGCCCGCTTCGACGCCTACATCGAGGACCGAATGAACAAGGTCGATGTTCCGGACATAACCCCCGAGGAAAGGCTCTTTATGAGGGAGATGATGCTCACAATGTACTCCAATCCTCTCCGCAACCAGCTCGGTGCCCGGGAATGCGATAATCTGAAATAACATATGCGCCTGCCTCTCCTTCCTGTTATTCTGCTTCTCGTCTTCAACGGTCTCGTTGACTGGTACATCTGCCGGGCCGTCGCCAGGCGGTGCCGGGGGCCGAAAGCTCCGCTCTTCCGCGGAGTGGCTTTCTGGTCGTCTGTCGCTTTCGCATTGCTCCTCATCCTTGTCATTGTCCTTCCGAAACGTAACGGGGGCGACGAGCAGCTAAGAGGCATTATGTGGGCGCTATACGCCTATTTCTCTGTCTACTTCTCCAAGATTGTATTTCTTGTATTTGACCTCCTTTCCCGCATTCCGGCACTCTTCCGCCGCCGTAGAATCAAGGCGCTCGGACGTGTCGGGGCTGCCGCCGGGGTGCTCTGTTTCGTGGCGATGTGGTGGGGAGCACTCGTCACCGTCCGCCAGACCGACGTCCGCCGCGTCGAAGTGGAGATTCTGGATTTGCCCGCTTCTTTCGACGGCTACACTATTGCCCAGATTTCTGATTTCCATACAGGAACCTACGGCAGCGACACGAGCTTCGTCAGCAAGGTTGTCCGCGATGTGAATGGCCTTGAGCCTGATGTCATTGTCTTTACGGGCGACATCGTGAACCGACGCAGCTCCGAACTCGAGCCCTTTGTTCCGACGCTTTCCCGTCTTTCAGCACCCGCAGGAGTGTATTCTGTGCTCGGAAACCACGATTACGGCGACTACATGGACTGGCCCGATGCCCGCGCCAAGGAAGAAAATCTCGACCTTCTCAAGGCCCTCCAGGCCCGGATGGGCTGGAAAATGCTCAACAATGCCACCGACACCCTGCGGAGCGCCGCCGGCGACAGCGTCATGCTCATCGGCGTGGAGAATGTCGGCGACCCGCCCTTCCGCACATACGGCGACCTCGACGCCGCCTATCCCGGCGATCTTGTCGACCCGAATGTCAAGATTCTCCTTTCCCATAATCCTGCCCACTGGACCGACGATATTCAGGACGCTCCCGACAAGAACATCGCGCTCACTCTTTCCGGCCATACCCACGCCATGCAGATTCGGGTCCTCGGAATGTCCCCGTCCCGGTTCCGATATCCGACATGGGGGGGGCTTTACGCCGACTCCGACAATGCGCATAAACTGTATGTGAACATCGGGCTGGGCGAGGTCGCGTTTCCGGCCCGAATCGGAGCGACTCCCGAAATCACGCTCATAACCCTCCGCCGCAAATGAATCAACCTGACCCTTGCGGGGCAACAGTCTTTACAGCCTGCATAGGCAGCAACGCTCCCGATGCCGGGGTGCGCATAGAGGCGGCCATGCGTTTTCTTGAAAAGGCCGCCGGCGCGTCGGAGGTATCCGCCACCGAAGTGTTCCATTGTTCGGGTTCGCAATACGGGAATGCGCTGATGCGTTTCCGCTCGCCTCTTTCCCTCGGGGAGCTTCTGCCCCTGACCAAGGAATACGAGAGAATGGTGGGGCGCCTCCCGGAGCACAAGGCGGCAGGAGTGGTGCTGATAGATATCGATATAGTCATGGCCGGCGAGCGTGTCCTGCGTGACGATTATTATTCCCCGTACTTCACCGAGGGGCTGGATAAGCTTGGCGGTTTATGATCTGGCGCGGGATTCTGTTCGTTTTTCTCGGAAGCGGGGCGGGGGGCGTCCTCCGTTACCTCACTGCCGTGGGGCTTCAGGCCGCTGTGCCTTCCGGCAAGGTCTGGACGATGCCCTGGAGCACGCTCCTTGTAAACATTGCCGGATGTTTCCTTTTCGGGCTTGTCTTCGGGCTCGGCATGAGAGGCGTTGTCGACAAGGACTGGAAACTTGCCCTCACCACCGGTTTCTGCGGCGGACTGACCACATTCTCGACTTTCGGCTTCGAGACGCTCACGATGATTTCCCGCGGAGAATTTCTTTCGGCCGCCGCATATGCTCTCGTGTCTCTTGCGGCTGGTATTCTGGCAGCCGGCGCGGGGTATATGCTTGTCCGGTAGCACGGGCTTGCCCGGTTTGAGTTTTTTAACGTCTCTCCATCCCGGAAAGCCCTCCGACGCTCTTGCGTATTTTTGCTTATTTCAAAAAAAAACTTTACTTTTGCACAAATTTTTGAAACACGAAAAATCCAGGCAAGGAAAGGATGAAAGAAGTAGTTTACGAAGGCCTCACCTTCAAGCCATATATCACCGATGAGCAGATCAGGACGCGCGTCCAGGAGCTCGGACAGAAGATTATTCAGGATTGCGGAGACAGAAACCCGCTTTTCCTTTGTGTGCTGAACGGTGCTTTTGCCTTTGCAAGCGACCTTTTCAGGGCTGTGGAAGGCATTGATGCCGAGATTTCATTCATACGTCTCAAAAGTTACGACGGAATGGGATCTACCGGAAAGGTGAAGCAGGTTATGGGCCTCTCCGAAAACCTCAAGGGGCGGACAGTGGTCATTGTAGAGGACATCGTGGATACCGGGAACACCATCTACAACCTCATCGGCGACCTTCAGAAACAGGAACCCGCCGAAATCCGCATTGCCACTCTCCTTTTCAAGCCCGACGCACTCGTCAAGCCCGTCGCTCCCGATTACGTGGGTTTCGAGATTCCCAAGAAATTTATAATAGGCTACGGTCTTGATTTGAACGGTAAGGCACGGAACCTCAAGGATATATACGTGCTAAAAGAAGATTGACTACAGACTAATGATGAATTTAGTGATTTTCGGTGCCCCCGGATGCGGAAAGGGCACCCAGAGCGAGCGCCTTATCGAGCGCTTCGGTTTGCACCACATTTCAACCGGCGAACTTCTCCGCGACCACATCGCACGCGGAACAGAACTCGGAAAGATTGCCGACAGCTACATCTCTAAGGGTCACCTCATTCCCGACGACCTGATGGTCCGGGTTCTCGCCCGCGAGCTCGAGGAAAAGAAGGACAGGACCGGAAACGGCGTGATTTTCGACGGTTTCCCCCGCACAATCCCTCAGGCTATCGCCCTTGAGAATCTCCTCCGCGAGCATCAGGCCGAAATCCATACCGTGGTCGGCCTCGAAGTCGATGAGGACGAGCTTGTCAAGCGAATGATTCGCCGTGGTCAGGAATCCGGTCGTGCCGACGACAATATCGACACCATCAAGGAGCGCCTCAACGTCTACCACCAGCGCACCGCTCCCCTCCGCGACTACTATAAGAAACAGGGCAAGTATCTCGCCGTCGACGGAAACGGCACCGTCGACGAAATCTTCGGCAGCATTGAGAAAGCTCTGCTTGACAAGCACGAAAAGTAAAATATATCATATGGCACAATCCGTCTTTCAGACTTTCCGGATGCGTAGGCTCGCTGTCTGCCTCCTGCTTGTGGGTGCGCTGGCTCCTATGGCCGATGCGCGCGACCCATACGCCCGCGGTGAGAAAAGTTTCGGCCCGAAGGTCGGATATGTGACCCGTAATTCCTCGGCGGCCGCAGGCCTCGTGTTCGAGTATTCTTTCAGCCGCCATGTGCGCATCGCTCCTCAGGCGTCGATTATTTTCCGCCACAGGAATCTCGACGCGCTTATGATCGATATCGACGTCCATTTCCCGTTGCCCTTCGCGGGCGACCGTATGGCGGTATATCCACTCGTAGGCGTGGATTTTACCTCCTGGAACCTTCATGGTCTCGATTCGGAGGCGAACAAGGACGTTTCCTCTCACCGTAACCGCTTCGGCGGAAACGCCGGATTCGGTTATGAATTCAAGTGCACTCCGACTCTGAAACTCAATGCCGAGGCTCGCTACACGCTTATGAAAACTTATCCGGGCGCGCTCGTCTCGGCCGGAATTTCCTACGTGTTCTGATGGCGGTAATTCTCGGCATAGAATCGTCCTGCGACGACACCTCCGCTGCCGTCATTCGCGACGGCGTGCTCCTCAGCAATGTAATTGCGTCACAGCAGGTCCACGAGGAGTATG
Source organism: uncultured Porphyromonadaceae bacterium (assembly GCA_902491515.1). Taxonomy (GTDB): domain Bacteria; phylum Bacteroidota; class Bacteroidia; order Bacteroidales; family Muribaculaceae; genus CAG-873. The sequence goes on along the minus strand of CABUIC010000014.1, from coordinate 45,175 downwards.
GCGGCGTAGTCCCCGAGCTTGCCTCGAGGGCGCACCAGCAGAACATTGTTCCTGTGGTCGACGCCGCTCTCAAGCGAGCAGGTATCGATAAGAAGGACCTCTCCTGCATCGCCTTCACCCGAGGCCCCGGCCTGATTGGCTCACTCCTCGTGGGAACAAGCTTCGCTAAAGGGCTGTCCCTCGGTCTGAGAGTGCCGATGGTGGACGTGAACCATCTCCACGGTCATGTCCTCAGCCATTTCGTCCGCGAGAAGGAGGACGACGAGGTCCCGGCCTTCCCATACCTGTGCCTCCTGATTTCCGGGGGCAATTCGCAGCTCATCCTCGTCCGCTCTCCGCGCGAGATGGAAGTCCTCGGACAGACTATCGACGATGCGGCCGGAGAGGCCTTCGACAAGTGCGCGAAGGTGATGGGCCTCCCTTATCCCGGCGGCCCGCACATCGACAGTCTTGCCGCCGAAGGCAATCCTAAGGCTTTTCATTTCGCCAGACCCCATATCCCGGACCTCGACTACAGCTTCAGCGGACTCAAGACTTCATTTCTCTATACAGTCCGCGACGGCGTCAAGACCGATCCGGATTTTGTCGAAAAGAACAAGGCCGACCTTGCGGCATCCCTCCAGGCCACAATTATCGACATCCTCCTTGACAAACTCGACAAAGCTGTCCGCCGGACCGGAATCTCGACCGTGGCGATAGGTGGAGGTGTCTCTGCTAATTCCGGAGTCCGGAAGGCCGTCGCCGACTATTGCACGGCACATGGCCTGAAAGCTTTCATCCCGCAGCGCAAGTTTACGACCGACAATGCGGCGATGGTGGCCATTGCAGGCTATTTCAAGTTCCTCGACGGCGACTTTTGCCCCTATTCGGCCGTCCCCTATGCTCGGGTGACGGTATAGACCCTTTCCCGACGCTCCAAATGGTAGGGCGTCGGTTCCACCATCTTAAAGCAATGAAACTTTCAATCATCATCATCGGCGACGAAATCCTTCTCGGACAGGTTGCCGATACGAATTCCCGCGCCGTCACGCGGGCTTTCTCAGCCCGCGGATGGGAGACCGTGGGAGTGCGTACTGTCGGCGACTCTGCTTCTGCAATACGCGAGGCTGTCGACGCCGCTCTCAGGGAAGCCGACCTCGTGGTCTCCACCGGTGGTCTCGGACCCACCAAGGACGACATTACCAAACGTGTGCTGACCGACATCTTCGGCGGTGAGCTACGCGAGGATCCTCAGGTGGCCGAAAACGTGCGCCGGGTTTTCAAGGCGCGCGGACTGCGGATGAATGAGCTGACAATGGGGCAGGCGCTCGTACCCTCCTCCTGCCGGGTCATTCAGAACAGATACGGCACCGCCCCCTGCATGTGGTTCGAGAAAGACGGAAAGGTGCTTGTCTCGCTTCCCGGTGTGCCTTTCGAGACTGAGGGGATTCTTGCCGACGGAGAGCTCCTCGGTGAGGTTGTCCGCAAGTTCTCGCCCGATGTCTTTTTCCGCCATCGCTCAGTCATGGTCTCGGGAATTACCGAATCTGACCTCGCGGCCAGGCTTGACGGTTTTGAGAATGCCCTTCCCCGCGGCCTTCACCTCGCATATCTTCCCGTTCCGGGTCTGATTCGCCTCCGTCTCGACGGATGCGGCAAGGATCGCTCGGCGCTCGACGCCCGCTTTGATGATGAATTCGCAAGGCTCAGGGCCATTCTCGGCGAGCTCCTTGTCTTCGACGGCGATGCCACCGCCGCTGAAATTCTTCTCGACCGTGTGCGCAGCAACAATCTCACCCTCGCATCAGCCGAAAGCTGCACAGGAGGAAACATAGCCCGGCGGATTACGGAAATCGCCGGGTGCTCCGATGTTTACCTCGGTTCCGTCGTAAGCTATGCCAACGCCGTCAAGAATGGCCTGCTTGGTGTCTCGATGGACGATATATTGCAGTATGGAGCCGTAAGCGAGCCCGTTGTCCGTGCAATGGTCGAAGGCGCGATGAGCGCCCTCGGCGCCACCTCAGCCGTGGCTACCTCAGGAATAGCCGGCCCCGGAGGAGGCTCTCCGGAAAAGCCCGTGGGCACCGTGTGGATTGCCGCAGGATATATCCGGGACGGACATAAACAAATCGAGGCCCGGTGCTTCCGCTTCCCCGGAAAAAGGGAACGCGTGATTGACCGGGCCACGACTGAAGCGCTGCTTATGCTCGCGCGGATGTTGCCCTGACGGGCCCGGCTCCTCCGCGGACGCTCTTGCGTATGCCCAGTCCGGTATACGCAAGCACAAGCGTCATTATCGGCGACATGTAATTGAAGATGCAGAACGGAAAGTAGGCAACCGTCGCCACGCCAAGGACTGCGCTGTGGGTGACGCCGCACGAATTCCATGGAATCAGTACCGATGTGACCGACACCGAGTCCTCGAGCGTGCGGCTCAGAAGCCGCGGCTCCATGCCCGTGCGACGGTAGGCGTCCCTGAACATATTTCCTCCGATAATGATTGAGAGATACTGGTCCGCCGTACAACTGTTCAGGAACAGCCCGCTGCCTACGGTCGTGGCAATCACCGGGAAGCGGGTCCGAAGCCGCGACGTTATGGCGCGGGTGATTGTCGAGAGTGCGCCCGTGCCTATCATCACCATCCCGAATATCATCGCCGAGAGCACAAGGGCAATCGTAGACGTCATCCCGAGTATGCCCGACGTGGCCACCAGCGAATCAAAAAGCTCATACCCCGAATCGAAAGTTGTCGCGTCCCAGAGAAGTCCGGCGACTGCCGCCGCTCCCGAACCGCCGGCCTCAGCCGTGAGACGGGCGGCAAGTTCCGGCTGGAAAACGAAAATTCCGGCAAGACCCATCAGGGAACTGATGGCAAGTGTCAGCGTTGTGTTTATGCGCATCACGATGAGCGTGATTGTAAGAACCGGGATGAGAAGGGTCCAGACCGAAATGTTGAAGTTCGACTCCAGATGGTGCAGAATTTCCATCGACTCGATGTGCGTCGGCGCCTCTACCGTAAGACCCACGAAACCATACACTCCCATCGCAATCAGCATCGCCGGTACAGACGTAAGCATCAGATAGCGGATATGATGGAAGATATTGACTCCGCAGGCCGAGGAGGCAACCACAGTCGTGTCGCTCAGGGGCGAAACCTTGTCGCCGAAATAAGCCCCCGAGATTACAGCCCCGGCAATCCATGCCGGAGAGAAGCCCAGGACAGTTCCTATGCCCATGAAGGCCAGGCCTATCGTCGCGATGGTGCTCCACGAACTCCCCGTCAGGACCGACACCAGCGAGCATACGGCGCAGGTCACAATCAGGAACATCTGCGGGTTGAGCATTCGGATGCCGTAGTCCATGAGCGTCGGAACAACGCCCGATAGCATCCATGTCGTGGCGACCGTAGATATGAAAATGAGCATCACAACGGCCGGAAGAAGCTGCGAGGCACTCCGCGCAAAGCCCAGGCGGAGACTTCGTCGCGTCAGGGCGCCGTGGCTGCGGGCAATCACCAGCGCCGCCGCCGATGCAATCAGCAGTGCGGGCGAGCTCCACGCAGAAATGGCGTCGGCTCCCGAAATTACAAGAACAAGCATGAAAATGCTCAGCAACAGAGCCACCGGAGCGGCGGCCCAGACAAGCGGTAACGCCCGCATCCCGCGGGACGAGTACAGAAAGTGTGTTATTTTCAATGTAGGCTCAGATAATTGTACGTATTGGAATTGCAAAATTAGCAAATAACGAATTAAAATCGAGTTAAATCGTGTTAATACTATTGCACGCAAAAAGAAAAAGCATTAAATTTGCAGTCCTTACAATCCGGGGCTGACTGGCTTTGACAGCGTGCAGAAGCGGTGTGTAAGCGTGCAGAGCTTTGTAGCCTATGCTCTTTAATATCAGGTTGCGATTCTTTTAAATGGCGAAAACAACTACGCTCTTGCTGCCTAATCGAAGTACAGTAGATTAGCTTAATCGCCGCAAAAGTTGCAGCGACAAGACATCGCCCGACGGTCCTTTTTCCGAGACTTGTCGACCCGGCGGTGCAGGAATATCGGAAATAGGAAGCCCGGCGTCCCGGAAGGCTTCCGAAATCTTAGGGACTAAGGCCGCAGTTGGTGGTTTCAGGCCTGCCACGGCTCGAAAATCAACTTGAGACTACGCACGTAGAAAGCTCATTGATTCCACGTTTGGACGAGGGTTCAATCCCCTCCAGCTCCACTTGACGGGTCGGACAGATTCCGGCCAACAAAAGTCCAAAGAAGACTAAACCGCACAATATCAACTTATTGTGCGGTTTTTTCGTGCCTAAAAATGACGGCTCAGGACCGTCATCGGACAGAAAAAAGACCGCCACGGACGGCTATTTGTTACTATGTTCACGTGGAATATCCGAGCAGCCCCAGAATCATTGGAGCGAGAAGAGCAGTGAAGAGACCGTTTAGTGTCAGCCCTATTGATGAAAATGCACCAAAGCGTTCGCTGCGTTCCATAGCTGCGGAGGTGCCTACAGCGTGTGCTGCCGTACCGATAGACAAGCCACCTGCAATGGGCGAATGAATATGGCTCATCTTTACAATTTTAAACCCGGTCATTCCTCCGAAAATCCCGGTGGCCACTACCACCGCAGCAGTGAGGGGTGCAATACCTCCCATGGCATTTGAGATCTCCATGGCTATGGGTGTTGTGACCGCCTTTGGCGCAAGCGAGATGACAACTTCACGAGTGGCACCGAATAAATCGGCGAGAAGTACTACGCTTACAATACCGGCAACACATCCTGCAAGTTCTGACAGCAGAAGCGGAAGAAGTTGCCGTTTTATGGACGAAAGCTGCTTGTAGAGAGGTACACCGAGGGCAACCACCGCAGGCTTGAGCCAGAAGTCGATGTATTCACCTCCCTTTTTATAGGTATCGTAGTCGATATCGCATATCAGAAGGAAAACAATCATTGCAGCTATTGCAATCAGGATAGGATTGAGCAGCTTTATTCCAGTGCGTCTCTGAAGGAGCTGCGCGCCGAGGTAGAAGCCGAAAGTAAGGGCTATGAGAAAAAATTTGTTTTGCAGGAAATCCATTATTCAGCCTCCTTTGCGAATTTATGAGTCAACTTGGAAGAAGCGGAGCGCACAAGCTGGTGAACCCAACCTGTAACAGCAATGATTATGAATGTGCTTATGACAGTGGCGAAAACTATTGGAATCCATTGGTCGGCGATAATCCCGAGACAATTCAGAAGACCGATACCTGCGGGCACAAAGAAGAATCCGAGATTATGCACAAGGAAACCGGAAAGTCTTTCCACCCATCCCAGCTTCACAATTCCCAATTTGAGCGATGCGCACAAGAGCACCATGCCGATAATGCTTGACGGAATCGGAATGCCTGTGAGATTAACAAGAAATTCGCCAATGGCGAGAAATGCAAACAAAACACCGAATTGTAGTATCATAATGTCAATCGAGTAATTTCGGTGCAAATTTAGATAAAAATTATGAAACTTCTAGTCTGCAGAATCAAAAATCTGAAGCCACGCAACTATGAACTTGTTCATTGAATAATCCCAGCTATTCCACTCTATTGACATGACAGTCTTGATTGTTCATCATATCATCAATAGGATTTTAGACGTATTAATTATCGTTCTCTTCCATGATTTAGAGGTCAGAATGACTGGGTTGAACCTTGATTTATTCTCAGGCTTTGGGTGCTGTGGTCGGCTTCGGTTGAACCGTCGGCTTTTGATGGCCTAACCGCCGACAATCCGGTAGCCCGCTAAACCTTTAGCTCAACGAGGTCTGACCGAGTTAATCTCTCGCTGCCCACTTCAGCGCAAAAAAAGCTCGGTAAACCGCACGGAATACCAAACAGCCTGACGTATATGCAATAAATGGAGATAACGTCTTCCTCTTAACGAGGAAGAACTCTAAGAACTCCTTTGCACTTATAAAGGAACCAACAACAGCCGTGTTGCAAGAGGCAGAACGGGGTTCATGAAATTAGGTTGCAAATTAGTGGCACAGCAAAATTTCGATTTTGCAAGTTGCTGATATGAGCGCATTTGGAGGGATAGGGACAAGTGCCTCCAGCTCCACTAAGTTTTCTTTGCCGAGGCAAAGCGCCAAGGCGATGACCGGACACCTTTTTTTGCAACATGGACAGTGAAAAATACAATTGACGGAACCGAAAATTTCGTAATTTTGCAGATGTAATCAATTTGCAATTATCATAAAACAATGAACAAGACACTTATAGTCCTGGCTGTCGCAGGGCTCGGCTGCGCGCTCGGTTCGTGCGCAGGGTCTCAGGAAACAGCAAATGAAGCGGCTGCGGCCGGGGTGGAGCAGAATCTGCCGGTCTACAACATCGCGCAGTCGGACACTTCCACTGTCAACAAAGAGCACAAGACGGTGCTTGTCCTCTCGGCAAGCCCGCGGCGGGGAGGCAACACGGACCTTCTCTGCGACGAGTTCGTCCGCGGAGCCCGTGAAGCCGGCGGCTATGTGGAAAAGATTTTTCTTGACGACTACAAAATCGACTTCTTCCACGAGTGCCACGAGCATTCGGCCGACTCCGTAAGCGCTGACGATCAGGCTCCCCTCATCATCGAAAAGATGACGAAAGCCGACATTATCGTCCTCTCGAGCCCGGTTTACTACATGAATATCGACGGCCAGCTGAAGACTCTGATGGACCGCTGTTACCGCAACAAGGGCCTCGGGGGTAAGGAATTCTATTACATCACGGCATGCGCCGACGCCGAGGACTCGACAGCGGAAACAGAGTCCGGCTTCTGTCCGCGAGAAGGAGACGTCCACGCGGGGGATGCGTCCGTCCGCTGTGCCGCAGAATTTCACGGCGTTCTCGACAAAGGGAATGAACAGCAGTACCGGGACCCGTGTGTCAAGGAGCTCATGGGCGCCGAGGATTCCGAAGCCGAAAGCCGAGCGGCGGCTCTTCTCGAGCTCGAGATAGTCGGTGAGGAATGAAATCTCGTCGCGCAGGGTGGTATGGGTGCGGAGGCTTAGTCCGAGCTGATAATCAATGAGATTCCGGAAGCGACGGAGCATCCTTTCGGCGAAGGCAGGGTCCTCGTAAATCATTATTCCGGCATTGTTGAGGACGTTGAAGAGGAAGTGGGGTTGATTTGCTTCTTGAGATAGCGGAGCTCGCAGTCGGCAGTGCGGGCCCGGAGTTCGGCTGTTTCGTATGTATCCCCGAGCCAGAGTCGCAGGTAAGCGATGGCGGCTGTGCCGAGTAAAATCTTTTTCACCTTGGAAATCGTTTATCGTTGAAACACGATGCAAAGTTAGGCATGGAAATTCAAAAACGGCAAAAAAAGCGACGAATGAGGCGGAAAAAGCGACGAAAAAGACGGCGGATGATGATTTTGTGGAAAAAACTGACTAAATTTGTGAAAAATCAGCAACAAGAGCATATGAGAATAATCGCAGCAAGAAAAAAAGACGCCCCACTGATAGGGCGCGCGGTGACAATGGCGATAGGCCCCGAACTGGCCCGCGAACTTGCGGGCCCGGAACATAGGCCGGAGGATGTCGAGGCTCTTTTCGCGGACCTTGCGGCCCGTGAGGACTCGCAGTACAGCTACCGCAACAGTCTCGTGGCCCTTGACGGGGACGGAGAGACCGTGGCCGGGGTGCTTGTCTGCTACGACGGCGAGGGCCTGAAGCGGATGCGGCGCGTGTTCTTCGCGGAGGCCGCGAAGCGTATCGGGCTGGACCCTGGAGCGCCCGTCGACCTCCTCCCCGAGGAGTGCGGCCCCGACGAATTCTATCTTGATTCGCTTGCTGTCTGGCCCGAGTTCCGCGGTCGCGGCATAGCCCGGGCCCTTATCGAGGCCGGGGCCGGGCGTGCGCGCGAGAGCGGCAAGCCCATGGGGCTCCTCTGCGACAAGACCAACACCCGCGCCCGCGCCCTCTACGACTCCCTCGGCTTCCGCCCAATCGGCGAGCGCCCCTTCGCCGGCGAGGTAATGGACCATATGAGACTCGGGTGACGGACCGGCAGCCGCTCCACACAACCGCCCTCCGGACGAGGGATATACTCAGGACTGTCAAGTAAAGAAATTTCTTGTGGTTATATCCTTGTATATTATTGAAAATGAGTAGGGACGCGCCATTGGTGCGTCCGCGGCGAACGGGAGGCGTGGAATTATGCTGAAGTATGTTTTTTGTAGGGAGGCGAGTTTTTTGTAATTTTGTGGTATGAAAAGTCGAAAAAGGAGAACTTTGGGCGTGGCCGGCGCTTTGCTGATGCTTTTTGCTGTGGCGGTGTCGTTGTGGGCTTGGCCCATGCTCAGGGGCGCGCAGGCGGAGGCAGCCGTGCGTATCCCCGGGGGCTCTTCGCCTGAAGCGGTCCGGGACTCGCTGAGCCGCGCATTCGGAGAGGGCTATGCCGGGGGGGTCCTCCGGGCTCTCAAGCTCTCCGGTGGTAGTCCTGAAAGGACGGCGGGACTCTATGTCGTGGATGCCGGGACACCGGCGTGGCGCCTGGCCCGCAGGCTCCGCTATGGCCGACAGACACCCGTAAGGCTTACATTCAACAATATCCGCACGCTCGACCAACTTGCGGAGCGCGTCGGGGCTCGGATGGCTTTCGGGCCGGAGGACTTTCTGGAGGCGTGCGACTCGGTGTTGCCGCGCCACGGGTTCCGGGGACAGGCGGCTTATCCCGCCGCATTCTTGCCCGATACCTATGAATTTTACTGGACGACGGACGCCGGCACAGTTGTGGAGCGCCTTGTCGGAGAGCGGAACCGTTTCTGGACCGACGAGAGGCGAAACAAGGCAAAAGCGCTCGGCCTCAACCCGGTGGGCGTTGCTACTGTCGCGTCAATCGTTGAAGAAGAGACTGCGGTAAACGACGAGCGTCCGACTGTGGCGCGGCTGTACGTCAACCGCCTCGCGCGGGGCATGAAGCTTCAGGCCGACCCGACGGTGAAGTTCGCCGCCGGAGATTTCACACTCCGGCGCATCACCGGAAAGCACCTTGCCACGGCCTCACCCTATAATACATACATCCATGCAGGCCTGCCACCGGGACCGATACGCATTCCTGAGCGCTCGACGATGGACGCGGTGCTGAATGCTCCGGAGCACGGTTATATCTATATGTGCGCCAGGCCCGACTTTTCGGGGCGGCACAATTTCGCCGCTGACTTCGCGACGCACGACCGCAACGCCCGAGCCTACCGCCAGGCTCTGGACAAGAGAGGAATAAAATAGAATGAAACATAAGTTTACACTCAGTCTGATACTTTCCGCTGCCGTGCTTACGGCTGCCGGAGCACCGATTGACGATGCCCGCCGGATGGTGGACGACGGCCGCTACGAAGAAGCCGCCGCGGCCCTGCGGAAGATTGTGAAAAGCTCGCCGAGAAACGCGGGCGCCAATTATCTTCTCGGATACTCGCTCATGAAGACCGGAGCCGAGGCCGAGGGGCTGAAATACCTCCGGACAGCCGAGGACCGCGGGAGCGCCGACGCCGCGGCATTCCTTGCGCACCGCTCCTTCGACCTTTACGAGCCGGACGAAGCTCAGGAGCATCTCGATGCCTGGGAGACGGCGATGCGCAAGGCCAGAAAGAGCCTCCCCGCCGATTATGACAAACTGACTTCGCGACTCGTGGCCATGGGCAACATGCTCCAGAGGGTCGAGAAGATAGAGATTATAGACACCCTGAGAGTGGATTCGACGGCGTTCTTCAGCCATTACAGACTTTCGGGCCACGCCGGGTCTCTTGCTCCGGGCAACGCTCTCGGCGCAGGCTCGACGGCGTCGGTGGTTTTCGTGCCGGAGACAAGAAGCGAGATGTTCTGGGCCGCGACGGACTCCGCGGGCCGCTCGGCGGTCTTCTCCTCGGCCATTCTGGACGACGGAACCATGGAGAACCCCGAGCAAGCCGCCCTCACGGAGGAAGGAAATGCGGGATTTCCCTTCCTGATGCCAGACGGCATGACCCTGTACTATGCCGCAGACGAAGGTCCGGACGGGCTCGGCGGATATGACATCTTCATGACCCGGCGCAACGACGACGGGACCTACATGCAGAGCCAGAACATGGGAATGCCCTATAATTCGCCCTATAACGATTTCATGCTCGCCATCGACGAGACATCCGGACTCGGCTGGTGGGCTTCGGACCGCGAGCGGATTCCGGGAAAGGTGACGATATATGTTTACGCGCCGTCCGAAACCCGCGTGAACTATGACCCCGATGCCGAAAATCTGGCGGAACTTGCAAGCCTGAGCGAGATTTCCCTGACACGCGACGCCGACAGGGACTACAAGACGCTCATGCAGGAGAAGTTAGCGAAGATTGAGTCCGGGAGCGGCGCTGCGGAGACCGGGACGGCGACTTTCGAGCTTGATATGGGCAGGAAGGGAATCTACACGAAACTCAGCGACTTCCGTAGCGACGATGCGCGCCGCGCCATGCTGAACGTCCTCGCCGCCGAGGCTGAACTGCGGAAAAAGGCCGACCGCCTCCAGACCCTGCGCGAGCGCTACTCCTCCACCCGCGACCGCAGCCTCACCCACACCATCCTCCAACTCGAAAAAGAAGTCGAGAAGGACCGGGAAGCCTTGAGGTCGGCCCGGAATGCAGTTGTGAGGATGGAAGAACGATAGGGCATCCTTTTTTGGGGTAACATCTTTTTTTCAATAAAAAAAAGGGTCCCGGGCTGGTGTGGCCCGGGACCCTTTTTGGGTGTTGGTGTTTCTTTATTTGTTGAGGAGTGTGATGGAGCGGGAGATGAAGTGGCTGAGGGTTTCGCCTTTGAGGAGGCCGTTGCCGAGGAGGGCGAGGTCGATGAGTTGTTTTACGAGGTCCTGACCGGCGGCGTAGGCTTTGATGTCTTTTTCCTGGGCGGCACGGGCTTCGGAGACGGCTTTTTCGAGGTCGGCGACTTGTTTGTCTTCTTCGGCTGAGAGCTTGCCGTCCTTGGCGCCCTTGCGGATTGCTTCGATGGAGGCGTTGTCGGCGTCGACTTTGTCCATGAGGGGTTTGACGGCGGAGGCGAGTGCTTTGTCGGCATCGTCGCGGACGGTCTTGACGAGGGGATGCTCGGTGTTGACGACGAGCATGTAGCTGTCGGGCATCTCGCCGTAGAAGCTCATTCCGGGCTGCATGGTTGCGAGGTCCTTCATGCGGCGCATGTACTCGTTCTGTGTGATGACGATAGGCGCGGCGTCGGGGGCCATTGCCTCGAAGGAGACGATGAATTCTGTTTTCTCGACGGCGGGAATCTGGGACGAGAAGAGGGTGGTGAGGATGTTGCGGTCGAGGGGAGACAGGTCGGCTTCTTTCTTGGAATCCTTGCGGATGAGGTTCTCGACGACGTCGGAGTCGACGCGGACGATGCGTGTCTTCTCTAGTTTGCGTTCGAGGAGCTGGACGAAGTGATTGTCGAGCTGTCCGTCTAGGAGGAGTACGTTGTAGCCTTTGTCTGTGGCGGCCTTTATGTAGTTGTACTGTGCGACGGGGTCGGTGGCGTAGAGGTATACGACGGTGCCGTCCTTGTCGGTCTGTTCGGCTTCGACGAGGGTCTTGTACTCTTCGAGGGTGAAGTAGCGTCCTTCGGTGTCCTTGAGGAGGAGGAATTTCATTGCGGCATCGCAGAATTTCTCGTCGGTGAGCATGCCGTAGATTATGAAGAGGCGGATGTCGTCCCATTTTTTCTCGAAGTCGGCGCGGTCGGCCTTGAAGAGGTCTTCGAGGCGGGAGGCGACTTTCTTGGTGATGTATCCTGAAATCTTCTTGACGGCGGTGTCGCTCTGGAGGTATGAGCGGGAGACGTTGAGGGGGATGTCGGGTGAGTCTATGACGCCCTGCATGAGCATCATGAACTCAGGGACGACGCCTTCGACGGAGTCGGTGACGAAGACCTGATTGCAGTAGAGGGAGATGCGGTCTTTGCGGATGTCGAAGTTGTTCTTGATTTTGGGGAAATAGAGTATTCCCGTGAGGGTGAAGGGGAAGTCGACGTTGAGGTGAATCCAGAAGAGAGGGTCGTCCTGACCGGGGTAGAGCTCGTGGTAGAATTCGAGGTAATCCTTGTCGGTGAGGTCGGCGGGTTTTTTCATCCACTGTGGTTCGGTGGCGTTGATTACGAGGTCGCGGTCGGTGTCGACGTACTTTCCGTCCTTCCATTCCTGTTCCTTGCCGGAAATGACGGGGACGGGGAGGAAGCGGCAGTATTTCTTGAGGAGAGTGTCGACCCGGAGCTGTTCGAGGAATTCCTTGTTGTCGTCATCGATATATAGGATGATGTCGGTACCGCGGTCAGTGCGGGCGCCCTTGTCCATGGTGAACTCGGGGGAGCCGTCGCATTCCCAGCGGACTGCTTCGGCGCCCTCCTTATAGGAAAGGGTTTCAATCACGACTTTCTTAGCCACCATGAAAGCGGAGTAGAAGCCGAGGCCGAAGTGGCCGATGATTGTGTTTGCCTGGTCCTTGAACTTAGCGAGGAATTCCTCGGCGCCGGAGAAGGCAATCTGGTTGATGTACTTGTCGAGGTCTTCGGCTGTCATGCCGATACCGCGGTCGGAGACGGTGAGAGTGCCGGCTTCCTTATCGATTCTAACGCGCACGTCGAGCTCACCGAGCTCGCCCTTGAAATCGCCGAAAGAGGCGAGGGTGCGCATTTTCTGTGTAGCGTCGACTGCGTTGGAAACAAGTTCGCGCAGGAATATCTCATGGTCGCTGTAAAGAAATTTTTTGATGACAGGGAAGATGTTTTCCGTAGTCACCCCGATTGTTCCTTTTTGCATGATATTATTGTAAGTTTGGATTTTTCAGAGTTAACTGATGTATAACAATGCAAAAGGCGTGCCAGATTTCGAGGAGCGGGTGATTTAACGAAATTTGCCTGTTCGGGATAATATTTGTACCTTTGTATTCAGAAATTAACCCCCATACCATCCCAATAAGACATAAGAAATGGCAAAAATCGGTTCAGTAATGACCCCCGTAGGGCGAAAGGCACTGTTGCTTGGCAGCGGAGAGCTTGGCAAGGAAGTGGCTATCGAGCTTCAGCGTCTCGGCGTAGAGGTAATAGCCTGCGACAAGTATCCGAATGCACCTGCAATGCAGGTCGCACACCGCAGCTATGTTTTCAATATGCTCGACGCACAGAAGCTGCGCGAGGTAGTGGAGCTTGAAAAGCCCGACCATATCATTCCGGAAGTGGAGGCAATCGCCACCCCGATGCTTGTGGAACTCGAGAAGCAGGGCTACAACGTCACTCCCACGGCCCGTGCGGCCCTTCTTACCATGAACCGCGAAGGCATCCGGCGTCTTGCGGCCGAGGAGCTCGGCCTCCCGACGTCGCCTTACCGCTTCGCCTCGACGGAGGAAGAATACCGCGAGGCAGTGCGAGAAATCGGTATTCCCTGCGTTGTCAAGCCAGTTATGAGCTCAAGCGGCCACGGCCAGAGCACCGTGAAGACGGAAGCGGACGTGGACGCCGCATGGAAGGAAGCCCAGGAAGGCGGCCGCGCGGGTGCGGGCCGGGTGATAGTCGAAGGATTCGTGAAGTTCGACTATGAAATCACCCTTCTGACAGTGCGTTCCATTTCAGGCACGACCTACTGCGAGCCTGTGGGGCACATCCAGGTCAACGGTGACTACCGGACATCCTGGCAGCCTCAGCCGATGAGTCCGAAGGCACTCGAGCGCGCCCGTGAGATAGCTAAAGCCGTGACGGACGCTCTCGGCGGTTACGGAATTTTCGGCGTGGAACTCTTCGTGAAGGGCGATGACGTGATTTTCAGCGAGGTTTCGCCTCGTCCGCACGATACGGGTATGGTGACGATGATATCGCAGGACCAGAGCGAGTTTGCCCTCCATGCGCGCGCTCTCCTCGGGCTCCCCGTGCCCGCGATTCGCTTTTACGGTCCGTCGGCCTCGATGGCTATAGTAGTTGAGGGTGACACGGATAAAATCGAGATGGACTCGCTTGAGAAGGTTCTTTCCGAGCCGGGAGTGCAGATCCGTATCTTCGGCAAGCCGGAAATCAAGGGACACCGCCGCATGGGAGTCATTCTCGCCACCGACGAGACGCTCGAGGCTGCCCGGGCCAAGGCACAGCGTGCCTACGACAGCCTTCAGGTGAATGTCCTTCCGAGGTAATCGAAAGGGGAGGGCAAAGCACGTATCCTCCTATCCGTCGCGGGGCTGTGTCAAAATTCAAATTCGCCCGTTCGGGGCGGACGCGCCACTGGCGCGTCCCTACCCATTTTCAACGGGTTAAAGCAAGAAGATTTCAAGAATTTTCTACCCGGCGGAATTTTGACACAGTCCCCGGCATATTTTCAAGGGGTTACGACAGACAGCGTTAAAGGACTTTCATTATGAGTGATATTTCAACAGCTTTGCTCGTAGGACTTACGGTACCGTTCTTAGGGACGGCGCTCGGGTCGTCGTTTGCCTTTCTGCTGAAAGGGAAGATGAACACGGGAGTGGAGAAATCGCTTCTCGGCTTCGCGTCGGGGGTGATGGTCGCGGCTTCTGTGTGGAGTCTCATCATGCCGGCTGTGGAGATGGCTGAATCGACCTACGGCCCCGTGTTTTCTATTGTTCCGGCGGTTGTCGGCTTCCTTGCGGGGATGGGCTTCCTTCTGTGGCTCGACACAGTGACGCCTCATCTGCACGCCCATGCCTCGATGCCTGAGGGCCCGCGGTCGCAGCTCTCGCGGACGGCGATGCTTTCGCTTGCAGTGACTATCCACAACCTCCCGGAGGGCATGGCTGTCGGAGTGGTGCTTGCGGGACTGGTAGACGGCTCGCAGGACATCACGGCGGCTTCAGTCATGGCAATCTCGATAGGAATAGCTATACAGAACATCCCGGAGGGCGCCATCATCTCGATGCCAATGCGCGCGGCGGGTAATCCGCGACTGAAAGCTTTCGGCTACGGGACTCTCAGCGGCATAGTCGAGCCGATAGGCGCGGCGCTGATTATCGCTCTTTCGGGCTTTCTCCGCCCCGTCCTGCCGTATATGCTCACATTTGCCGCGGGAGCGATGCTCTATGTGGTAATCGAGGAGCTTATCCCCGAGGCGTCGCGCGGGGAGCATTCGAACCTCGGGACCATAGGATTTGCGATAGGTTTCGCTCTGATGATGGCACTGGACATTGCTCTTGGTTGATTTGGAAATATTTCGTAATTTTGCAGAACGCGGAAGAAGCAAGTCTCCGCGACACAGGCAATGAACAGGACTTCCGTAATCATCCGCTTTGTAATCTTAGGTGTGCTCTGGGCCGCTCTTGTGGTTCTTATTCTGATGTATACCAGGCCGATAACATTGTATACGGCATTCGTGATCGTGGCTTCTGCCATTATCGTTTTCGTTCCTATGTATAAAAAGTATGTCAAGAAAGCAGACAGAAGTGAACACAAGAGCTAAAGAAACCCTGTGGCAGACCCCCTTGCTCGAGACGATAGAATCTCCCGCGGACCTTCGGAAGCTTGAGGTTGAGCAACTGCCTCAGGTCTGCGAGGAAATCCGCAGATTCCTTATCCGGACACTTGCGGAGCATCCGGGCCATTTCGCCTCCAGCATGGGCTCGGTGGAACTGACCGTGGCTCTCCATTATGTGTTCGACACACCCTACGACCGCATAGTCTGGGATGTGGGGCATCAGGCATACGGACATAAACTACTGACGGGGCGGCAGGAAGCCTTTGCCAAGGGAAACCGCCGGCTGGGAGGCCTCAGCGGCTTCCCGAATCCATCGGAGAGCGAGTACGACACATTCTCGGCCGGGCATGCCTCAAACTCCATTTCCGCTGCGCTCGGAATGGCCGTGGCCTCGAGGCTGAAGGGAGAGACGCCGCGGCGCAATGTCGTGGCTGTCATCGGCGACGCCTCGATAAGCGGCGGACTGGCCTTCGAGGGCATCAACAACGCCGCCAATACGCCGAACAACCTGCTGATAGTGCTCAACGACAACGATATGAGCATCGACCGCAATGTCGGCTCCCTCAATTCGTATCTCGCGCACTTCACTACGTCGAAGGCCTACAACGACCTGCGCTACAAGACCTTCCGCATGCTCAAGACGATGAGACTTGTGAGCGACAGCGGCAAAGGGTCGATTCTGCGCTTCAACAACAGCCTGAAATCGCTGATCTCGCATCAGCAGAACCTCTTCGAGGGCCTGAACATCCGCTACATGGGGCCCTTTGACGGTCACGACGTCGTGACCCTTGTGCGGGTTCTCCGGGACATCCGAGACATGGACGGCCCCCGCATCCTGCATCTCCGCACAGTCAAGGGCAAAGGCTTCGCCCCCGCCGAGGCCGCGCCCGAGAACTGGCATGCTCCGGGGAAATTCGACCCGGTCACGGGCGAGCGCGCCGCCGACAAGCCATGCACAACAGCCAGGCCGCTGAAATATCAGGACGTTTTCGGAAACACGCTTATTGAAATCGCGCGGAAAAATCCGCGGGTCGTGGCAGTCACGGCGGCAATGTCGTCTGGGACGTCCATCTCCACGATGCAGAAGGAGATGCCGGGCCGTGTGTTCGACGTCGGAATCTCGGAGGGTCATGCCGTGACATTCGCCGGAGGGCTCGCAAAGGACGGTCTGAGGCCCGTTGTAGGTATCTATTCGAGTTTTCTGCAGCGAGGATATGACCACATAATCCATGACGTGGCGCTTCAGAGTCTGCCCGTGGTATTCGCAATCGACCGTGCGGGCCTCGTCGGCGAGGACGGCGCGACCCACCATGGCGTCAACGACCTCGCTTACATGCGCACAGTGCCGGGAATGATAGTGTCTTCTCCCGCTGACGAGCACCAGCTGAGGCGACTCCTCGCCACTGCGCTCGACGACAGCATAAGCCAGCCATTCGCCATACGCTATCCCCGCGGAGCGGGCTCTCTCGTCGACTGGGAATGCTCGCTCGAGCCCGTGGAAATCGGGCGAGCCAGAAAGCTGCGAGAGGGGAATGGCGCCGCCGTGCTCTCTCTTGGGCCGCTTGCCTCCGAGGTGGCAAAGGCAGCCTCGGCCCTTGAGGCCGAGGGCTACTCTGTAGCGCATTACGACATGACCTTCCTCAAGCCTCTTGACGAGGACCTTCTGAAGCGCCTTGCCGAGGCAGGGACTCCGCTTGTCACCGTGGAGGACGGGACGCTGAACGGAGGGCTAGGGAGCGCCGTGGCCGAATGGCTCGCGGACAAGGGCTACAACCGGATCCGTCTGCGGAGGCTCGGCCTTCCCGACCGGTTTGTCCCGCAGGGGACTCCCGAGGAACTTTACAGAATGTGCGGCCTTGACGCCGCTTCAATGGCCGAGGTAATCAAAAGGCATATCGACCGGAAATGAAGATAGTCATCGCAGGCTCCGGCGAGGTCGGCTCGCATCTCGCAAAACTGCTCTCGAACGAGGAGCAGGACATAACGCTCGTCGACGAGGACGCCGCCAAGCTGTCGGTGCTCGACACGAATTACAACCTCATGACCGTGACGGGGAACCCGACGTCGTTCGCGGCGCTGAGAGAGGCCGACGCGGGACGGTGCGACCTGTTCATCGCCGTCACACCCTACGAGAGCAACAATATCGTAGCCTGCTCGATAGCCAAAAATCTCGGCGCGCAGCTCACCGTGGCGCGCATCGACTCCTACGACTACATGAATCCGGACAATTTCCGGCACGTGCGCAACATGGGAGTCGACAAGGTGATTTACCCGGAGTATCTCGCGGCGAAGGAAATCATCACTTCGCTCGAATATTCGTGGATGCGAAGCCGTTTCGAACTTCATGACGGGCAGATTATTCTCGCTGGAATAGTCCTGCCACAGGGGGCTCCCATCGCGGGGATGCAGCTCAAGGAGTTCGCCTTCAGCAACCATCATTTCCATGTTTCGGCCATACGCCGCAATCACGAGACCATCATACCGCGCGGCGAGGACCGCCTTATGCCGGGCGACATCCTTTATTTCACCACCACCCGCGAACACGTCCGCGACCTGATGGACCTCACGGGCCAGAAGGAACGGAAAATCCGGCGGGTGATGATTATGGGCGGGGGAAAGCTGACGATGCGTCTGACCAACCTCGCTGAGGGGAAATTCAAGTTCAAGATACTCGAGAGCGACCTGGAGGAGTGCCACCGCCTTTCGCGCCGTTGCCCGGGAGTGGAGATAATCAACGGCGACGCCCGCGACACCGACACCCTCATAGACTCGGGAATCTCCGACATGGACGCTTTCATCACCCTGACCCCCTCGTCGGAGAGCAATATCCTGACGTGCCTCACCGCCCGGGAGCTCGTCGACGCGAAGACCATCGCCGAGGTCGAGAACATCCAGTTCATCGATCAGGCGGAGGCACTTGACATCGGGCTCGTAATCAATAAGAAACTACTTGCATCCAGCGCCATCTTCCAGCTTCTGCTGGACGCGGACTCGTCGACGTCGAAGTGCCTTGCGCTCGCTGACGCGGAGGTGGCGGAACTTGAAGTGCGTCCGGGCTCGAAAATCACTCATGCACCGGTGAAGGACCTTCGCCTGTCGCGGGACATGACCCTCGCGGGCCTCATCCGCGACGGCCGTGGAATGCTCATAACGGGCAATACCCATATCCAGCCCGGCGACCTCGTCCTTGTATTCTCGCTCAACGGCGCCCTGCGTCAGGTAGAACGGCTGTTCAACTGATGAAACATATAGTCCGATCCCCTCTGTTCAACTTTCCGATGCTCGCGAAGGTCATCGGAATGCTCCTGATTATCGAGAGCGCCTTTCTCGCCATCCCCTTCGCGGCGGCGCTTGTATATCACGAGGCGGACGCGGTTCCCGTAGGCCTGACAATGGCCGGGACATTCCTGACCGGGCTTGTCCTGGCAAGACGCATAAAGCCCGCACACAGCCGACTAAACAAGCGCGACGGATTCCTTCTGACGACCCTTGTCTGGGTGACGTTCTCGCTGTTCGGAATGCTGCCCTTTATTTTCTCGGAAACGACGCCGTGCAGCGTGACGGACGCATTTTTCGAGGCGATGTCGGGATTTACGACCACGGGAGCGTCGACACTCGGCAACTTGCCGGGAATGAGCCAGAGCCTTCTGCTCTGGCGTGCGGTAATGCAGTGGATAGGCGGTCTGGGGATAATCCTCTTCACGCTTGCCGTCCTGCCGATGCTCAATACGAGCGGGGGCATGCAGATGTTCAATGCCGAAATGACCGGCATCACCCACGACAAGATACGCCCCCGCATCAGCCAGACGGCCAAGAGTCTCTGGGCTGTGTACATGGCGCTCACGGCGGTTCTCGTGTTCCTGCTGTGGATTGGGCCGATGAGTTTCTTTGACGCGCTGTGCACTTCGTTCGGCACCCTGTCGACGGGCGGCTACACCTCGGGAATATCGGGAATGCAGGCAATGCAGCACACATATGTGAAGGTTGTGATGACGGTGTTCATGTTTATCGGAGGCGTGAATTTCGCGCTGCTGTTCCGTTTCCTCACGGGGCAGCAGCGCCAGCTTATGCGGAATGACGTTTTCCGGATTTATGTGGCTTTTGTGCTTGTGATGTGGGTATGTTTTTCAGTAGCGGGCTTTTTTGCGGAGGGTTACAAGGGTATAGAGGCCCTGACGCTCGACCCGCTGTTTCAGGTTGTGGCAATTTCCACGTCGACGGGCATCTCGCTTCTCCCGGTGGCGGGGTGGGGTGGATTCACTCTTATGCTGACCTTCATGATGATGTTCTTCGGGGGCTGTGCGGGCTCGACCAGCGGCGGCGCGAAAATCGACCGCATGGTCTATCTGTACAAGAACACCGGCAACGAGCTATATCGCTGCATATATCCCAATGTCGTGCTTCCGGTTCAGGTAGGCGGCCGCGTGGCTTCTCCCCAGCTTGTCGGGAAGGTCATAGCTTTCCTCTGCATATACGTGATAGTGGTTCTTGTCGGGGCGTCGGTTCTCACGATAATGAATGTGCCGGTGACTGACGCGATATTCTCGTGTTTCTCATGTATCAGCAACACGGGTTTCGGCACAGAAATCACGGGACTCGGCGGCTCTTACGACCACCTTCCGGCGGCCGCGAAATGGGTGCTGAGTTTCATTATGCTTACGGGACGTCTCGAGATTTTCTCTGTCCTCGTGCTGCTGATGCCGGCCTTCTGGAGAAGAAGCTGAGCGGCGGCGTCGCATTCCGGGTCTGAACTATTTGAGGGAAGCAGTCGTTAGAAGCGAAAGACCTTGTCAATCCTTTCCGACGATGAAAAAATATCTCTGCCTTCACTATATCCTGCTCGGAATGCTCCTGTTTGTATCGGGGTGTTCGGGAGCGGATCTCTGGGACTCGATGCCGGCCGGAATCAAGTCGTTCATTGACCTGTACTATCCGAACAGCGAAATCAATTCTTATGCCAAGGGTAAAGACAGCTACAGTGTGCGTCTGGCCAACGGGCCCGGTTTTGAATTCAACGGCGACCAGCACTGGACGTATATAAACGGCTACGGTCTGCCCCTCAAACAGATACTGGTATACGACCAGACGCCCGGACCGCTGTACGACTATCTGGAGACCATCGGGGCGGCGGCCGGCGTGTTCACTCTTGCCCGCGACGAGCGGGAATACCGGCTCAATCTGCTTCAGGATTCTCTGGTGTACACGATTTCCACCGAGCAAGTGAGGACGGTGGGGTTTTAGGTTTATATATAAAGGGCGCGGCGGGTGGTCCAGCCCTGGGTGCTGTTCCTGAGGGAGAGCTCGACGATGCCGCGACCGGTCCCTATGCGGCGGCAGGCGTGGGTGAGGACTTCGCTGATGTCGCTGAAGCCTGATGCGCAGAAATCGGCAACGACGCGTCCCATAGCGGTGGCGCGGACCATCATAGTGTCGTGGAGAGAGATTGCGTTCATAGTGGTTTGAAGGAAAAGAGTTGAACATTATTCTTTTGATATTGCAAAATTAGCGGTTGTGCGGGCAATAAACCTGCCCGCGCATCTGAAAGTATTTTAATTCCGAAGTTTTTTTCTCGCAAATCCGCTAACTTTGTATCCATGATTAAGAAATTTTTCCCGCTTTGCGCCTCGGTTGCCATTCTGGCGACGTCCGGCGCCTGCTCCAGGAGCAATCCCAATCCTGAAATAGACTATCCCGCCGCTCCGCAGGACTCGACCGTGTACGACGCCTTCGGGCGCGAGGTCGATGACCGCTACCGTCCTCTCGAGAACGATACAGCGGCCGCTACGGTGGCCTGGGTTAAGGCTGAGAATGCCGTGACCGGCGCCTATCTGGACCGCATACCTTTCCGCGAGGGTGTCCGCAAGCGCCTGACCGCTCTCAACGAGTACACCAAGAACGGTCTTCCCTGGCGCGGAAACGACGGCATGTTCTACTATTACCGCAACGACGGACTGAGCCCGCAGGCCATTCTCTACCGGGCGAAGGACGCCAACGGAACGGGCGAGGAGGTATTTCTTGACCCCAACGGCCTTTCCGAGGACGGAACCGTGGCCCTCACGGGCCTCTCCCAGAGCAAGGACGGGAAATACACGGCATATACCATCTCGCGCAGCGGCTCGGACTGGACGGAAATCTATGTGCTTGACACGGCCACGCGCAAACTCCTCGACGACCACATCGAGTGGGCAAAGTTCACGGGCGCGGCATGGCACGGCGACGGCTTCTATTACAGCGCCTATCCCAAGCCGGCCGACGGCAAGGAGCTGTCGGCGGCCAACGAATACCATACCGTGTACTATCACAGGCTCGGTACTCCTCAGGCAGAGGACAAGGTGGTGTTCGAGGACCGGAAGGCTCCGCTTCATTTCCACAGCGTGGCCGTCAGCGACGATGAATCGATGATGTTCATCATGATCGGCGGTCAGGGCAACGGCAACGCTCTTCTGGCAAAGGACCTCCGCAAGCCGGGGGCGCCGTGGGTGACCATCGAGGCTTCCCAGGACTATGACGTGGAGCCTGTCGATGCCTTCGACGGCAATATCTATCTTTACACGGGCGTAGACGCTCCGCGCTACCGCTTCGTGAAAGTCGACCTTGCAAAGCCGGGCAGGGAGAACTGGCAGGAAATCCTTCCGGAGGCCGAGAATGTGCTCAGCGGCATACAGTTCGCCGACGGCAAGCTCATCGCGACATATTCAAAGGACGCCTCCGACCATGCCTATCTCTATGACGCCGACGGGAAGCTTATCCGCGAGATAGAGTTCCCGACTTACGGTTCGTCGGGCTTCTCCACGCGCCGCGAAGGTCCGGAGACCTTCTACGCCTTCTCAAGCTTTGTCTATCCCTCGGCCCGCTACAGCTACGACCTCGCGACGGGCGAAAGCAAACCGCTGGCCGATCCCACCCATTCCCCGGCCGCCGTGAAGCCGGAAGACTACGTGACCGAACAGGTGTTCTATCCCTCGAAGGACGGCACGAAGATTCCGATGTTCCTCACATACAAGAAGGGCCTGAAGCGCGACGGCTCCAACCCTGTCTATCTCTACGGGTACGGAGGCTTCAACGTGAGCCTTCCTCCCGGATTCAGTCCAAACCGAATGTTCTGGCTCGAGAACGGCGGCATCTATGCGCAGACCAACCTCCGCGGCGGAGGCGAGTACGGCCATGAATGGCACGAGGCCGGGACAAAGATGCAGAAACAGAACGTGTTCGACGACTTTATCGCCGCGGCGGAATACATGGTCAGCGAAGGCTGGACCAAGCCTGAGCTTCTGGCCATCGAGGGCGGCTCCAACGGCGGTCTGCTTGTCGGAGCTGTCGTGAACCAGCGTCCGGAGCTCTTCGGTGTGGCGATTCCGCGAGTGGGCGTGATGGACATGATGCGCTACCACCTTTTCACGATCGGATGGAACTGGGCGCACGACTACGGCACGGCTGACGATTCTGCGGAAATGGCGCATTACCTTCTCGGCTACTCTCCGCTTCACAACATCCAGAGCGGACCCGATGTGCGCTATCCGGCAATCATGGTCACCACCGCCGACCACGACGACCGCGTAGTTCCGGCCCATTCCTTCAAGTATGCCGCGGCTCTTCAGGCTGCCCAGACGGGTCCCCGGCCGAAGCTCATCCGCATCGACTCGAAGGCCGGCCACGGCGCCGGGAAGCCCGTGGGCAAGGTAATCGACGAATACACCGACATATACTCCTTCATCTTCTACAACATGGGCCTTGAGCCTGCCTCGGCGAAGGAGGCGAAGAAGTGAGGACGCTGAAAGAAATCCTGAAAGGAACGGTTCTTGCCCCGCTCGGGGCGGGAATCGCTCTTTCAGTTTTTTTATCGGCATGTTTCACGGGCGTGGAGTCCACTCCGAAGATCGAGGAGTCGGAACTGAAGCGCGCGAAGGCCGCCAAACCGACCTCGGAGGAGCTTTTTCTGCAAGGTGTGGTGCCTCCCGTGGCTTCTGAATGGCGCCCGGGCAAGACTCTGATTGTCGCCGACCCGAAAATACGCATTGTCCTCTCCAACGGGGCGGGAGACGAGCTCGCGGAGCTGAACGCCGGAGAAGTCCTCTCATTCCGCGGGTTCGAGAGCGCGACAAGCCTCCTCGGGGGCGAGGCTACGGATGTTGTTTTCTCGACAATAAAATATCCCGACCTCCGCTACCGCATCGCCGTGCAGCCGGAGGCGCTCTCGGGGAAGGACGCCCCCGCCGTCGACGTGCCGTTCATTGTCGACCCCTCGCTCGCTCACCGCGCCGATTCCCTCGTCATGGCCCGAACGGGACAACTATACATCCTCTCGCCTCTATGGTACGACGCCGCGACTGAAAAGGCTGTGTCGGGCTACAGGCTTGTCGAAGTGCTTGCGGATTCCGTGCGGCCGGGCAACCATATTTTTCCTCTCAAATTGTATTTCCGGGTGGCCGATCCGGACCTCGCCGCCACTCCCGTGGGCTCGGGCGAGAAGATGGTATATCTCGCCGACGGGGGCCGGACCTCGGGCACGACGCGCACTTTCGCGAGCCTCTTTTCCTTCACCGACCGCAGGACGCGCTATCCGGAGATTTCCGACGAGGTGTGGACGCTTATCATCAATTCTCGCGTGCGCGAGGGGATGACCAAGGAGGAATGTCGCCTCGCGCTCGGCTCCCCGGCTTCGGTCGAGCTTTCGCCCACGCGCGTCGGCGACCTCGAGCGATGGGGGTATTCCGACGGCGTGTACCTCATTTTCAGCCCCGAGGGGACTCTCATGCGTTTTCAATTATGAAACTGACATTTCTCGGAACAGGCACCTCGACGGGTGTGCCGATGATAGGCTGCGGGTGCCGGGTGTGCTCATCCGACGACAGCCGCGACCACAGGCTGCGCTGTTCGGCGCTTGTGCACCTCGACAACGGACGGAACCTGCTCATCGACTGCGGGCCCGACTTCCGCACGCAGATGCTCACCCACGGCTCGTCAGGCATTGAGTCCGTGCTTCTGACCCATACACATTACGACCACGTGGGAGGCGTCGACGACCTCCGGCCATACTGTTACAGCGCTCCGGGCCAGCATCTGCCGATATACTGCCGCGAGGACGTTGCCCGCGACCTGCGAAACCGCATTCCTTATTCTTTTGCCGAGAACCCCTATCCGGGAGCTCCGACCTTTTCGCTGCACATTGTCCGCGATGGCGAGCTTTTCGTGCCCCACGGCAGCGGCACGGAGGTGCGGGCAATCCCCGTCATGCACGGCAGCCTCCCCATCCTCGGTTTCCGCATCGGGCCGCTCGCATATATCACGGACTGCTCGGCTCTTCCGGAGGAAGCGTACGGGCTGCTGGAGGGTGTGAGGACCCTTGTAATAAACGCCCTGCGCATAAAGCCTCATCCGAGCCATTTCAGTCTCGCGGAATCTCTCGAGGCCGTGCGGCGCATAGGGCCCTGTCAGGCGTGGCTCACCCATCTGAGCCACGACATGGGCCTCCATGCCGAAGTCGACCCGACTTTGCCCGAAAATGTGCATATTGCCCATGACAATCTGACCATAGATGTCTGACACCATTTTTAATCGTTTTTGGCCCGGTATTTGTTATCACACAGTATAGGTAAAAATACAGAAAGACACACAGAACATGGCATCAAACATAGAGGTCAAGGGCGCAAGGGTAAACAACCTCAAGAACGTCGACCTTGAGCTTCCACGCAATAAATTCACGGTAATTACCGGACTCAGCGGCTCGGGGAAGAGTTCGCTGGCCTTCGACACCCTGTACGCCGAGGGGCGCAGACGGTATGTCGAGAGCCTTTCGGCCTATGCGCGCCAGTTCCTCGGGCGTCTCGCCAAGCCGGAATGCGATTTCATCCGCGGCCTTCCTCCGGCGATAGCCATCGAGCAGAAGGTCAACACGCGCAATCCGCGCTCGACCGTGGGAACCTCGACGGAAATCTACGACTATATCCGAATGCTCTTCGGGCGGGTGGGGCACACCTTCTCGCCGGTTTCGGGCGAAGAGGTGAAGAAGCACACTGTCGAGGACGTGCTTGCCCGCGCCTTTTCCTATCCGGAGGGGACGCGCATTGCCGTTGCCGCGCCTATTGTGCTTCCGGAAGGCCGCGACTTCGGCACCCAGCTCGGGATATATCTCAAGGAAGGCTATTCGCGCCTTATCGACCCTGAGGGCCGATTCCACAATATCGACGGCTTTGTCCTGCGGGAAGGCGAAGAGATGCCCCTTCTTCTCGTGGACCGTCTGGCGGTGGCCGCAGAAGGCTCCGACGAGGCTTCGCGACTTGCGGAGAGCGTCGAGATGGCATTTTTCGAAGGTCGCGACGAGCTTGTGCTTTTCGTTTTCCAGGCGGGTGACGCTCCCTTGCGCTTCTCTTTCAGCAAGCGTTTCGAGGCCGACGGAATGGTCTTCCCCGAGCCGTCGGAACAGATGTTCAACTTCAACAATCCGCTCGGTGCCTGTCCTGTCTGCGAGGGCTTCGGGCGGACGATGGGCATCTCCGAGCGCCGGGTGATTCCCGACCCGGCGAAGAGTCTCTACGACGAGGCGGTGGCTCCCTGGCGCGGCCCCTCGCTCTCGAAATGGCGGATGAACTTCGTCATGGCGACCAAGGATTTCCCGGTCCATACGCCCTACAACGAACTCACCCCCGAACAGCGAGACCTTCTCTGGAACGGTGACCCCCGCCGCCGCATCGAGGGCATCAACGACTTTTTCGCCATGCTCGAATCCAATCGTGCGAGCATCCCCGCGCGCATAATGCTCGCACGATTCCGCGACAAGACAATATGCCATGCCTGCGGAGGCTCTCGTCTGCGCAAGGAGGCTTCTTATGTGAAAGTGGGGGGCTACACGGTGGCGCAGCTTGTGGCCATGCCCATCAGCGAGCTACGCAAGGCTTTCGCCGGACTCAGCCTCCCGGAGCGCGACGCCAGGATTGCCGAGCGTCTGCTGAAGGAAATACGCACCCGTCTCGACTTCCTTGACGAGGTCGGTCTCGGCTATCTCACTCTTGACCGCCTGAGCAACTCGCTCTCCGGCGGCGAAAGCCAGCGCATCAACCTCGCAACCTCCCTCGGCTCGTCGCTCGTTGGTTCGCTTTACATCCTTGACGAGCCTTCCATCGGGCTCCACTCCCGCGACACGGAGCGCCTTATCGGCGTGCTCCGCAAGCTCCAGAGGCTCGGCAACACCGTGGCCGTCGTAGAGCACGACGAGGATATCATGCGCGCCGCGGACTGGCTCGTGGACGTCGGTCCCGCGGCCGGACGTCTCGGCGGCGAGATCGTATATCAGGGACCTGTCGACGGGCTCGAAGGCGTCGACCGCAGTTTTACGATGAAGTATCTCGGCGGAAAGATGTCTATACCCGTTCCGGCGGTGCGCAGGAAGCACCGCGACGCCATCAGGGTAGTGGGTGCCACCGAGCACAACCTGAAGGACGTGACGGTAGACTTCCCCCTCGGAGTCATGACGGTCGTTACAGGCGTAAGCGGCTCGGGGAAGTCGACTCTCGTGCGCGATATATTCTTCAAGGCTCTCCAGCAGAAGCTAATGGGCGAAGGCGAGAACCCCGGGGCTTTCAGGGAGCTCGAGGGAGACATACAGAGGGTGAAGGACGTGGTTTTCGTGGACCAGAATCCCATCGGACGCTCCACACGCTCCAATCCCGCCACTTATATAAAGGCATACGACGAAATCCGCGCCCTCTTCGCCGACCAGCAGCTTGCGAAGCAGCTCGGCTTCACTCCGGCGCATTTCTCCTTCAACACCGAGGGCGGCCGATGCGAGAACTGCAAGGGGGAGGGGACAATCACCATCGAGATGCAGTTCCTCGCCGACGTGACCGTCGAGTGCGAGGTCTGCCACGGCCAGCGCTTCAAGCGCGATGTGCTCGAGGTGAAGTACAGGGGAAAGAACATCCATGACGTCCTGGAGCTTACCGTCGAGGAGGCAATATCGTTTTTCGGCGAGGAGGCCGGCTCGAACAGCACCTGCGCGCGCATAGTCCGCAGGCTTCAGACCCTCGCGGACGTGGGCCTCGGATACATCAGGCTCGGGCAGTCGTCGAGCACCCTATCCGGCGGCGAGAACCAGCGCGTGAAACTCGCGTGGTTCCTCGCCCAGGACCGCCCGGACCCCACGGTTTTCATCTTCGACGAGCCCACCACCGGTCTCCATTTCCACGACATCCATCTCCTTCTCTCGTCCTTCGACCGGCTTATAGCCCTGGGGCACACTCTGGTGATTGTGGAGCATAACATGGACGTAATCAAGTGCGCCGACCACATCATCGACCTTGGCCCGGAAGGGGGCGACGCCGGCGGAATGATAGTGGGCGAGGGGACTCCGGAGGCAGTCGCCGCCCTCGACACCCCGACCGCGCGCTATCTCCGTCCGAAACTTTTGTGACTGTCAAAAAAAATGCGTAAATTTGCGCTCTGATTAAGAATAATCCTCAAATTCAAAAAAAACACAATGAGAAAGAATATCGTTGCCGGCAACTGGAAGATGAACACCACTCTTCAGGAGGGTGTGGCTCTTGCCGAAGAAGTAAACGCAGCCCTCGCCGACCGCAAGGCCAACTGCGACGTGATTATCTGCGTACCTTTCACCCACCTCGCTTCCATCGCCGCCAAAATCGACCAGAAGAAGCTCGGTCTCGGTGCCGAGAACTGCGCCGACCACGAGAAGGGTGCCTACACCGGTGAAGTTTCCGCCGCCATGGTTGCTTCCACGGGTGCCACCTATGTTATCCTCGGTCATAGCGAGCGCCGCCAGTACTACGGCGAGACCGCAGAGACGCTCCGCGCCAAGGTTGCCCTGGCCCTCGCCAACGGCCTGACCCCCATCTTCTGCATCGGCGAAGTCCTCGAGGAGCGCGACGCCAACAAGCACTTCGACGTAGTGAAGGCCCAGATTGTCGACGGCCTCTTCAACCTCTCCGCCGAAGACTTTGGCAAGATCATCCTCGCCTACGAACCCGTATGGGCTATCGGCACCGGCAAGACCGCTACCGCCGACCAGGCCGAGGAAATGCACGCCCACATCCGCAAGACCGTCGAAGAGAAGTACGGCAAGGAAGTGGCCGAGAACACCTCCATCCTCTACGGCGGCAGCTGCAAGCCCTCCAACGCCAA
Organism: uncultured Porphyromonadaceae bacterium; assembly: GCA_902491515.1. Taxonomy (GTDB): domain Bacteria; phylum Bacteroidota; class Bacteroidia; order Bacteroidales; family Muribaculaceae; genus CAG-873. The sequence goes on along the minus strand of CABUIC010000014.1, from coordinate 16,618 downwards.
GGAGCTCTTCGCAAAGCCCGACGTCGACGGCGGCCTCATCGGCGGCGCTTCCCTCAAGTGCGCCGACTTCATGGGCATCGTAGACGCTTTCTGATTCAAGCTTTAATTTCTCTCCCCTCTCTGGAATGATTTTATCAAAACTCACCGGACTGTTCCGTGTCGGAGCGCTTGTGGCCCTTGCCACAGGCGTTTCCGCCCCGGAAGTCCTTGCCGAAGAACCTGTCGATTCGATGGTGAGCATCGTGGCCAGTATCAATGCCGCGGGCCATGTCACCGTCAGCCAGCCCGAGGCCCTTACCCGGCGCCTCTCCTACGCCCGCGTGCAGGCCGCGCCCGGAGGTGAGACCGACGAAGTGGCAGAAGGAAACCGCATCGAGACCGTCGCCGAGCGGCGTCAGGCCTCCGCCACTCGCGCGGGCTACCGCATACAGGTGTTCGACGACAACAATCCGCGGTCGGCGCGCTCGTCGGCAGCATCGTACAAGAACCGTGTGGAGAGCGCCTTTCCCGCTTACCGTGCCTACGTGTCCTTCAACTCTCCCTATTGGCGCGTGAAGGTGGGCGATTTCCGCTCCCGTGCCGAGGCCGAGAGCGCTCAGGCCGAAATCCGCAGGGCCTTCCCCGAACTTAAAGCATATATACGCATCGTCCGCGACCGTATAAACATCTATGACTAAAGACGAAATCGCAGCGCTTTCCGATTCGGAACGCATCGGCGCCGTAGCCGCGCACATCAAGGAAATAATCGAACTCCTCGGCGAGGATTCTTCGCGCGAAGGGCTTGTGAAGACTCCCGTGCGTGCGGCAAAGGCTTTGTGGTTTCTCACCCAGGGCTATCGGTGCGACGCCGGAGCCCTCATGACGCAGGCCCTATTCGAGCACGAGGGCAGCAAAATAGTAATCGTAAAGGATATAGAGTTCTACTCCATGTGCGAGCACCATATCCTTCCATTCTTCGGCCGTGTGAGCATCGGCTACATTCCAAATGGCAAGATTGTCGGCCTCAGCAAGCTCGCGCGCCTCGTCAACGCCTATGCCCGTCGCCTTCAGGTGCAGGAGCGCCTCACCGCTGAAATCTGTCGCGCCGTCAGCGAGACCGTCGGGGCCTCCGGAGTAATCGTCGCCTGCAACGCCCAGCATCTCTGTATGAAAATGCGCGGCGTCGAGAAACAGGACTCATCCACAACCACCGTAGAATACACCGGCCTCTTTGCCGACACCCCCTCCCTTCGCGACGAATTTTTCCGCCAGCTGAGCATCTGAAAAAGGACGGTCTCTGTCAACTTTTTATGCCGGTTTGGGCCGGACCTTAATCGTTGAGTGAAATTTTGGGGTGGAAAAATTTGGCGGTGTGGAAATAAAATCGTACCTTTGCGGTCGCTAAGCAATACAAAACCAATTTAACCAACAATCAATGGCAACAAAAATCAGATTACAACGTCATGGTCGCAAGAACTATGCGTTTTATCCTATTGTCATCGCCGATAGCAGGGCACCACGAGATGGTAAGTTTATTGAAAGGATAGGTTCCTATAATCCGAACACTAATCCTGCTACAATTACTCTTAATTTCGAACGGGCTTTGTATTGGGTGACCGTAGGTGCAGAACCGACCGACACCGTACGTACTATCCTTTCCAACGAAGGTGTGCTCCTGATGAAGCATCTCCTCGGCGGTGTCCGCAAGGGCGCATTCGACGAGGCAGAGGCACAGAAGCGCTTCGACGCCTGGAAGGCCAAGAAGGTAGCCAAAGTCGAGGCTATGAAGGCCACGATGGCCGATACCAAGGAACTCAGCGCCAAGAAGCGCCTCGAAGAGGAAGTGGCCAAGAACAAGGCCAAGGCCGAAGAGGTAGCCAAGAAGAAGGCCGAGCTCGCCGCCGCAGCAGCCGAGGCTGCCGCCGCAGCTGCCGCAGAAGCCGCTCCTGAAGCTGAGGCCGAGGCTCCCGCCGCTGAATAAGTTCCGGCTACGCTTCGTAAGATACCGAAAAGGGTGTGTTCGCTACCTTCACGTGGCCTACACACCCCTTTTTAATTCAGTTCATCCTCCACAATTTTTGTTTTCTCCTATATATGAAGCAATTTCGTGAATATTCGTCCCTGAATCTCACGGACGTCAACAAAGAAATCCTCGATCTCTGGCACGATGCCTCTCTCTTCGAGAAGAGCATGGCCGTGCGCGAGGGCGCTCCTTCCTTCGTGTTCTTCGAGGGGCCTCCTTCGGCCAACGGGCGCCCCGGCATCCACCACGTGATGGCGCGTACTATCAAGGATATTTTCTGCCGCTACAAGACCATGAAGGGATTTCAGGTCAAGCGAAAGGCCGGATGGGACACGCATGGCCTTCCCGTCGAGCTCGGTGTGGAGAAGAGTCTCGGCATTACAAAGGAAGATATCGGCAAGAAGATTTCTGTTGACGACTACAACGCCGCTTGCCGCCGCGAGGTTATGAAATACACCCGCGAATGGGAGAAACTTACTGACACGATGGGGTATTGGGTAGACACGACCGACCCCTACATCACTTACGACAACCGCTACATCGAGAGCGTGTGGTGGCTGCTCGCACAGCTTTACAAGAAGGGGCTGCTCTACAAGGGCTATACCATCCAGCCTTATTCACCTGCTGCCGGTACGGGACTGAGCTCCCACGAGCTGAACCAGCCCGGCTGTTACCGCGACGTGCGCGACACCACCTGCACGGCTCAGTTCCTCATCACGGACCCGAAGCCTGAAATGACAGGGTGGGGGACGCCCTGCTTCCTGGCCTGGACCACGACGCCCTGGACCCTTCCCTCCAATGCGGCCCTCTGTGTGGGCGCGAACATCGACTACGTTGCTGTCCGCACCTTCAATCCCTATTCAGGTGCTCCCGTGACGGTTATTCTCGCGGAGGCGCGCCTCGGCGCATACTTCAACGCCAAAGCAAAGGACCTCGCTCTCGCGGACTATAAGCCCGGCGACAAGCTAATTCCCTATGAAATAGTGGCCCGCTACAAGGGCTCGGACCTCACGGGGATGCACTACGAGCAGCTTCTTCCCTGGGTAAATCCCGGCGACGGCGCTTTCCGCGTGATTCCGGGCGACTACGTGACAACCGAAGACGGTACCGGCATCGTGCATATCGCCGGAACCTTCGGCGCGGACGACCTCCGCGTGTCGCGCCAGAACGGCGTTCCCCCTCTGCATCTCAAAGACCGCGACGGCAATCTCCGTCCGATGGTCGACCTTCGCGGGCGTTTCTTCCCCATCGAGGAGCTCGACGAGGAATTCGTGCGCACGATGGTCAACGCCGAAGAGTACGCCAAGTGGGCCGGAAAGTACGTCAAGAATGCCTATGACCCCACAAAGGGTCCGGACGACGAGACCCTCGACGTGGAAATCTGCATGGACCTCAAGAAGGACGGCAAAGTCTTCAAGATCGAGAAGCACGTCCACAACTATCCGCACTGCTGGCGCACGGACAAGCCCGTGCTCTATTATCCTCTTGACAGCTGGTTCATCCGCTCGACCGCCGCACGCGAGGAGATGATGGCTCTGAACAATGAAATCCTCTGGAAGCCCGCGTCCACTGGCTCGGGACGTTTCGGCAAATGGCTCGAGAACCTTCAGGACTGGAACCTCTCCCGTTCCCGCTACTGGGGTACGCCGCTGCCAATCTGGCGCAACGAAAGCGGCACGGCAGAAATCTGCATCGACTCCGTCGAGACACTCTACAATGAAATAGAGAAGGCTGTAGCAGCCGGAGCGATGGCTTCGAATCCTCTGAAAGACAAGGGCTTCGTCCCCGGTGACTACAGCATGGAGAACTACGAGAAAATCGATCTCCACCGCCCTTACGTGGACGATATCGTACTCGTATCCCCCGAGGGCGAGCCGATGCGCCGCGAGCTCGACCTGATTGACGTGTGGTTCGACTCCGGCTCGATGCCCTATGCCCAGCGCCACTATCCCTTCGAGAACAAGGAAGCCGTGGAGAACGGCAGCCTCTTCCCGGCCGATTTCATCGCCGAGGGCGTCGACCAGACGCGCGGATGGTTCTTCACGCTGCATGCCATCGGCACGATGGTGTTCGGAAAGAAGGCATACAAGGCTGTGATTTCCAACGGCCTCGTGCTTGACAAGAACGGCAACAAGATGTCGAAGCGCCTCGGCAACGCAGTCGATCCTTTCGAGACTCTTGAGAAGTTCGGCGCCGATCCGGTGCGCTGGTACATGGTTGCCAATTCCTCTCCGTGGGACAATCTGAAGTACGACAACGACGGTGTGGCGGAAGTTGCCAGAAAATTCTTCGCGACGCTTACGAACACCTACAAGTTCTTCGCCATGTACGCCAATGTCGACGGCTTCACGGGCAGCGAGCCTGCGGTGCCCGTGGAGAAGCGTCCGGAAATCGACCGCTGGATTCTTTCTCTGCTCAACACGCTCGTGAAGAACGTCACCGAAGCTCTCGACGACTACGAGCCGACGAAGGCCGCTCGCGCAGTCTCGGAGTTCGTCGACGACAATCTCTCCAACTGGTACGTGCGCCTCAACCGCAAGCGTTTCTGGGGCCCGGGCAAGGAGGAGGACAAGCTTGCGGCTTACCAGACGCTCTACACCTGTCTGCTGACAGTCGTAAAGCTTATCGCTCCGATCGCTCCCTTCTACAGCGACCGCCTCTACCGCGACCTCACCGATGGCGTTCAGGGCGCCTTGGAATCCGTACACCTCGCCCTCTTCCCCGAAGCTGACGAAGCCCTCATCAATGCGGGCCTCGAGCGTCAGATGGCAACGGCGCAGAAACTGACTTCCCTGGTGCTCTCGCTCCGCAAGAAAGCCAACATCAAGGTGCGCCAGCCGCTCGGCAAGATGCTCGTACCGGCCATGACTCCCGCGCAACGCGAGGACCTCGAGGCTGTCAAGAGCCTTGTGCTTTCGGAAGTGAACGTCAAGGAGCTTGAAATCGCCGACGGTGACAACGAGATATTCGTAAAGCGCGTCCAGCCCGATTTCAAGAAGCTCGGACCGAAATTCGGCAAGCAGATGAAGGCCGCCGCGGCCATCATCACGGCCCTCGACCGCGCGTCGATTGCCGCCCTTGAAAAGGACGGAAGCATTGACATCACCACTCCCGACGGCTCAACCACAACCGTGGAGCTCGGCGACGTTAAAATCTTCTCCGAGGACATCCCCGGCTGGCTCGTGGCCAACGAGGGCCAGCTCACCGTGGCGCTCGACATCGAAATCGACACCGCGCTCGCCCGTGAAGGCATCGCCCGCGAAATCGTGAACCGTGTCCAGAACCTCCGCAAGACCTCAGGCCTCGAGATCACCGACCATATCACTCTCGCAATCGGCAATCAGGCCTCAGAGGAAATCCGCGCGGCTGTCGAGGACTTCCGGGAGTATATTGCCGGACAGGTTATCGCCGATGCAATTGTCTATGAAGAATCAGACGGCCGCTTCGAGGAATTCGACCTCGACGGTGTGGCCGTGAACATGAGAATCAACAAAAACTGATGGAAACTCCCCGCACACGATACAGCGACGAGGAACTCGAGGAATTCCGCGCCGTAATCCTCCGGAAACTCGAGACCGCGTGCCGTCTCTTCGACGAGCTGCGCGAATCGCTGAGCAACGCCTACGGCAACGACACATCCGACACGTCGCCTACTTTCAAGGCCCTCGAAGAGGGCGCCAACACCCTTGAACAAGAAGCCACCGCACGCCTATGCGAGCGCCAGCGCCAGTTTATCGAGCACCTTCAGGCTGCCCTTGTCCGTATCGACAACAAGACCTACGGCATCTGCCGCGAGACCGGGAAGCTCATTCCCCGGGAGCGTCTTATGGCCGTTCCTCACGCCACGCTGTGTGTCGAAGTCAAGAACATCCGCAAGAAATGACCCTTTCACGCGCCCAGATCAAACGCCGGTGCCTCGTGTGCACCGGCGTCATTGCCGCCATACTGCTGATTGACCAGATTGTAAAGATATGGGTCAAGACCCATTTCTATCTCGGCGAGGACTACGAAATCCTTCCCTTCTTCCACATCCATTTCATCCAGAACAACGGTATGGCCTTCGGTTGGGAGCTCGGCAGCAAGCTTTTCCTAACGGGTTTCCGCTTCGTGATGGTCGGCTTGCTCATATGGCTTCTGAGCCGCTTCGCACGCATGGCCGACAAGCCGCTGGGCTTTCTCGCGGCTCTTGCGGCGATTACGGCGGGAGCCGCGGGAAATATCGTCGACTGCGTGTTATACGGCGAGATTTTCTCGAATCCCTGGCCTCCGGAGGTCGCGACTTTCGTGCCTTTAGGCGAAGGATACGGCCAGTGGTTCCAGGGACTTGTGGTCGATATGCTCTGGTTCCCGCTTTTCTCCTTCGACTGGCCCGGGTGGGTGCCCTTTGTAGGCGGAGAACATTTCTCGTTCTTCGACCCCATCTTCAACGTAGCCGATTCCGCAATCACGGTGGGTGTGCTGGTCATTATCCTGTTCTATTCCCGCTGTATAGTCTGGCCCTCGAAGTCGGCTGAAGAGAAAAAATGAACCGAGGCGCCCGTATTTTCCGACTCGCCCTTGCCGCCGCGCTCTGCGGCGCCTTCGGAGCCTGCCACAAGGTGCCGTCCGAAGTCATTCAGCCGGACGATATGGCCGAGCTTCTCGCCGACCTCAATACGGGCGAGGCGGTCGTCGACGCAAACCGCCGGTATTACCCTTCCGAAAGCGACCGCGCAGCCTTCAAGGAAGCGATATATGCCAGCCACGGCGTGACGGGCGTGCAGGTTGACTCTTCGCTGGCATGGTACGGGCGCAATATCAAGCTCTATATCGACGTCTGCGACAAGAGTATCGGAATCCTCGAGGAGCGCATGATTGTCAGCGGCAACCGCATCGCCGAGGCCAACGCCCTTGCCGTCAGCGGCGACTCGGTGGATGTCTGGCCTTTCCCCCGTTTCATACACATCTCGCCTCTGTCGCCTACGCGCACAATTGCATTCAATTTTACGGCTGATGACAACTGGGACCCCGGAGATTCTTATACCTGGCGCGGCAAGTTCAGCAACATAAGCGCTACAACCGACTGGTGTATCGTCGCTGAATATCCCGACGGCATGAGCGAGACTCTCCAGAGCACCTTCTCTTCTGACGGGTGGCAGGAAATCACGTTCTACACCGACACTATCCATCCCGCGGCCCGAATATACGGCTATCTCACTTTCAGCGACAAGGCTCCCCACGTCTTCGCCGATTCAATCAGTATAGTGCGCAAGCGCTTCAATCCCGCTCTTTTCTCCCAGCACTACCGCCAGCGCAAGCTCAAGAACATCGAGGGCAGGCTTCATCCGGCGATTGTCAGAGAAGAGCATAAGGACAGCGTGCGATGAGGTTTCTTCCACCCCTTGAGGCTCCGGGGCTTTATCTTGCCCGAAGGGTTATGACTGCCGAGGGGGCGCTGTCGCCGGCGTATATACGCACGTCGCCGAATCTGGAAATATTCTCATTCGAGCGCGAATTGCCATTTGCATCGTTCATAGACGCAACGGTTTATATACTTAAAGCTAAGGTGGACCTTGAAGAACTTGAGGCTGTAGTCTCTTCCGGCCTGCGTGAATATATATACGAGCGGAAGCTGTGGTATGAAAAATCCTCCGGCCCCGACGGAGGGCAGGAGGATGAAAAAGTGGATTATATTCTTGCGTTCAGATAATTCCTCGTATTTCGGCGAGGTCCTTCACGCCCTGGCGTTCACAGAATTCCTCTATTCCTTCGAGAACACTGACTGTAGCCTCCGGGGCAATGAAATTGGCTGTGCCTACCTGAATGGCGCTGGCTCCTGCCATAATGAACTCCAGAGCGTCGCGTCCGCAGCAAATGCCTCCGAGGCCAACGACGGGCACTTTCACGGCTTTGGCAACCTGCCAGACCATCCGGACGGCCACAGGACGCACCGCAGGTCCGGAAAGTCCTCCGGTTATCGTTGACAGGCAGGGCCGACGGCGCTCGACGTCGACGGCCATGCCGAGGAGTGTGTTGATGAGGGAGATGCTGTCGGCGCCAGCGGCCTCCACGGCAAGAGCTATATCAGTGATTGAAGTTACATTGGGCGAAAGCTTGACCATAAGGTGTTTGTCCCATGCCTGACGGACCGCCGACACGACTTCCGAAGCGCCTTCGCGCGTTGTGCCGTATGCCATGCCGCCTTGCTTGACGTTGGGGCACGAGATGTTGAGCTCGATGGCATGGATTCCGTCGAGGGCGGAAAGTCTGCGGGCGGTTTCCGAATAGTCCTCGACGCTTTTTCCGGACACGTTCACCACAATCTGGGTGTCAAGCCCGGAAATCCGGGGGTAGATGTGTTCGATGAAATAGTCGACGCCCTTGTTCTGGAGCCCTACGGCGTTGAGCATTCCGGAAGGCGTCTCGGCCATGCGGGGATATGGATTCCCTTCGCGGGGCTCGAGGGTCGTGCCCTTGACGATGAAACCGCCCAGACGCTCGAGGTCGATGAATGGCGCGTATTCCTCGCCGAAACCGAAGGTGCCCGATGCCGTGAGCACCGGATTTTTAAGGGCGAGGCCCTTGCCGAGATCAATGTTGAGATTTACCATGTCAGTTGCTTGATATTGAACACCGGACCTTCGGTGCAGACACATACATTACCCTTCACAGTTTTTTCCACGCAGCAGAGACATGCTCCGAGTCCGCAGGCCATCATGTTTTCGAGCGACACCTCGCATTCGGCTCCGGCTTCGCGGCACGCCTTGGCTACGGCCTTCATCATCGGCGCCGGTCCGCAGCACTGGACTATCGTTGCCGAGCCGAGCTCCTCGCGGAAGATACGGCTGTCGGTCACTCGTCCGGGAGTGCCGGCAGTGCCGTCGTCGGTGGTGATTTCCACGTGGCAGTAAGGACGGAACGCGTCGGCCACGACGAGCTCCCGGGCCGTGCGTGCGCCGTAAACCATCTTCACTTCCACGCCCTTTCCGGCGAGGATTGAAGCGAGGTAGAGGAGCGGAGCCGTACCGACGCCGCCGCCGACAAGGATGGCTGTACTTCCCTCGGGGAGGTCGGTCGTGAAGCCGTTGCCGAGCGGAAGGAGGATGTCGAGGCTGTCGCCTTCGCCGAGCGCACAGATTGCTTCGGTTCCTTTGCCGACGGCACGGATGAGCAGGCTTATCGAGTTCCTGGTATAGTCGGCGAAGTGGATTGAAATCGGGCGCCTGAGCATCGTTGCGTTTGCGGGCGTCTTTATCTCCACGAACTGCCCCGGGAGGATGCCCTCGGGCAGTTTTCCGTCGGCAAGCGCGGCTTCGAGGATGTAGTAGCCTGCCGGGAGCTGCTGTTTGCGGGTGATTTTGAAGTTCAGATGTTTTTTCATTGCAATACCTTGGAGGGTAAAGGGAGGACGCACGGAACCGTGCGTCCCTACAGTTTGAATCGCACCGTCGGTGTTCTTGTGGTCGCCGCGGAGGGGTCAGTCAAGTTTGTGAATCACGAGGCCGGAGCGGAGTTTGGGCTCGAACCAGGTGGTTTTCGGGGGCATGATGTTGCCGGTGTCGGCGATTGCCATCAGCTGTTCCATCGACACGGGGTAGAGGGCCAGGGCGAAGGCCATCTCGCCGGAATCGACGCGTCGGCGCAGTTCCTCGAGCCCCCTGATGCCGCCGACGAAGTCGATGCGTTTGTCGGAGCGAAGGTCGGTTATTCCGATGATGTCGCGGAGGATGAGGTCGGAGCTGATTGTGACGTCGAGGACGCCGATGGGGTCGGAGTCGTCGTATGTTCCGGGGCGGGCGGTCAGCGAGTACCAGCGGCCTCCGAGATAGAGGGCGAAATTGTGGAGGGCCTGCGGGGTGTAGGTCTGTGCGCCCTCGTCCCTGACCACGAAATTCTTCTCGAGTTTCTCGAGAAATTCCGCGGGGGAGAGGCCGTTGAGGTCGCGGACCACGCGGTTGTAGTCGATGATTTTGAGCTGCGAGGCCGGGAAGGCCACGGCAAGGAAGTAGTTGTACTCTTCGTCGCCCGTATGGTTGGGATTGGCGAGGGCTTTCTCATGGCCCACGAGCGCGGCGGCGGCCGTGCGGTGGTGGCCGTCGGCTATGTAGAGCGAGGGCATTTTCGCGAACTCGGCGGTGATTTTGTCCGTGAGCTCCGGCGAGTCGATTACCCAGAAATGATGGCCGAAGCCGTCGGGGGCGATGAAGTCGTACTCGGGCTTGCCCTTGACAACGGTCCTGATGACCTCGTCAAGCACTTCGTTGTCGGGGAAGGCGAAGAAGACGGGCTCGACGTTGGCGTTGTTGATGCGCACGTGTTTCATTCGGTCCTCTTCCTTGTCGCGGCGGGTGAGCTCGTGCTTCTTGATGCGTCCCTCCATGTAGTCGTCGACGTTGGCGGCGAGGACTATGCCGTACTGCGTCCTGCCGTTCATGGTCTGGGCGTAGATGTAGTAGTGCTCCTTTTCGTCCTGCACGAGCCACTTCCGGTCCTGGAAAGCCCTGAAGTTGTCGACGGCACGGTCGTAGACTTCCGGGGCGTGCTCGTCCTGACCGGGGGCGAAGTCGATTTCGGGTTTTATGATGTGGTAGAGCGACTTTGGGTTGCCCTCGGCTTCAGCGCGGGCTTCCTCGCTGTTGAGAACGTCATAGGGCCTGGAGGCCACTTCCTCGACAAGTTCGCGCGGCGGACGGAGGCCGCGGAAGGGTTTTACTTTAGCCATGTGTGTTTCAGTTTTTGGGGTGGTATGGATTGTCAGTATTCAGCGGGAGGGGTGCGGCTCAACGTCTGCGGACGATAGTCTGCTCGCGGTCGGGGCCGACGGAAAGGATTTCGACGGGGACGCCGAGCTCTTTCTCGAGGAAGGCCACGTAGTCGAGGAACTTGGCGGGGAGTTCGGCTTCGCTCTTCATGGCTGTCATGTCGGTCATCCAGCCTGGAACCGAGGTGTAGACAGGCTCGGGAGCGGAGTCGCCGTCGATGGTGAAGGGGAAGTCGCGGGTGACGGTGCCGTCAGGGAGGCGGTAAGCCGTGCAAGCCTTGATTTCGGGGAAGACGTCGAGGACGTCGCTCTTCATCATGATGAGTTTCGTAACGCCGTTGATCATGATGGCGTAACGGAGGGCTACGAGGTCAACCCACCCGCAGCGGCGCTCACGGCCGGTGACGGCGCCGTATTCGTGTCCGCGGTCGCGGATGAGGCGTCCGTCCTCGTCGAAGAGCTCGGTGGGGAAGGGGCCGGAGCCTACGCGCGTGCAGTAGGCCTTGAAGATGCCGTATACGTCGCCGATGCGGCGGGGAGCCACGCCGAGACCGGTGCATGCGCCGGCGGTGACAGTATTGCTGGAGGTGACGAAAGGATAGGAGCCGAAGTCGACGTCGAGCATCGTGCCCTGGGCGCCTTCGCAGAGCACACGCTTGCCCTCGTCGAGGGCCTTGTTGATGTAGTGCTCGGTGTCGATGAACTCGAATTCCTGAAGATAGGCCACTGCGTCGACCCATTTTTCTTCGGCTTCGGCAAGGGCTTCGAGGTCGGGTTCGGCGCCGAGGGAGCGGAGCATGTCGAGGTGTCGGTCGCGGGCGGCGGCGTAGCGGTCGCCGAAGTCGGGGAGCTCGGTGTCGCCGAGGCGGAGGCCGTTTCGGGATGTCTTGTCGGTATAAGTGGGGCCTATGCCCTTGCCGGTAGTGCCGATTTTATGGCTGCCCTTGGCTTTTTCGCCGGCGGCGTCGAGGAGACGGTGGGTCGGGAGGATGAGGTGGGCCTTGCGGCCGAGCTTGAGGACTTTCTTGAGGTCGATGCCGGAGGCCTCGAGGGCTTCGGCCTCCTCGCGGAAAAGCACGGGGTCGAGCACCACGCCGCCGCCGACGATATTGGTCTGTCCGCTCTGGAAGATGCCCGAAGGTATGGAACGGAGCACGAACTTGCGGTTGTCGAATTCGAGGGTATGTCCGGCGTTGGGACCTCCCTGGAAACGGGCCACGATGTCATACGCGGGCGTGAGCACGTCCACGACTTTGCCTTTGCCTTCGTCGCCCCACTGGAGGCCTAAGAGTACGTCCACTTTCATTTTTGATTGGTGTGTATGAGTGAATTATACGAATGTGATTTTGTTCTAAGAATGGTCGCCTGTGGCGGCGAGCTTTGCGCAGCGCTTGCACAGGGAGGATATATGCACGTCGGCCACGCCGCTCGATGTGTCGAATCCCGCGAAATGGTGGCGCCGCAGGTAGTTGATGAGCTGGCTGTCGCGAAGGACACGGCCCTTGCCGCAGACGGAGCATTCGATGGTGAGGACCACATTGAGCTTGGTGCCTCCGGAATGCGCGGGCTGGATGAGCGAGAAAGCCGAGGAGATGTAGCCTTTGTCGCCTGTCGAGTGCTTGCGGCGGCTCAGGAGCCCCAGGCGGCAGAAAAGCGACAGGGTGTTGTAGACCGTCGCGGACTTCAGCTCCGTGCCCCTTTGCCTGAGCCGCTCGGTCAGTTCGTTCACTGTGAGGAATGTGCCCGGCTTTTCGGCAAGAATGGAGTAGAGGGTCACGCGTTCATCGGTGACTCTCATCTTGTTTTCGTGGAGCAGCTTCTTGAAGTGGTCGACGGAAGTGTCGGGAGCCGCTTTTCGGGGTTTGCGGGGTTCGGCGCTCATTGATTTGACAAATTTACGCTTTTTCCTTCAGACTGGCAAACTTTTCTTTCGGCTGCAAAGCTTGCGAAGGAGCGCGAGGAGCTTCGGCGACTTGCCGAGGCCGAAGAGAAGGAGCATCGCGGCGAGGTAAAGGGCTGTGCATACCCACATCGGGCCTCCTGAGTCGATGGGCCGGATGGAGTCGAGGACATCCCCGGCGCTGGTACGGCTGTAAGGAAGCTCGGGGCTCAGAGCGCCGAGGGTGCTCTTCCATTGTATGACGCCGTCGCGGAGGTAGACCACGGCCGCCGAGCCCCGCACGAGCATCTTCAGCGCGGTGTCCTCGGCCTCGTAGGCGGGAAAGTTCGGGCGCGTGAGCCTTTGCCAGCGGTCGAAGCCCTGGCCGGAGGCGCCGACGAGCGCGAGCATTCCGACACCGCCCTCCGAAAGGTAGTCGCGGAGCTCCTGGAGGTAGTGTGCGCGGGTCATGAACTGGCTCTCGGGGTCGCTGACAACGAGGACGAGCACCCGGGGGGTGTCGCTTACGTATTCCGCGACCTCGTCGGTGACGTCTTCGCCATCGGGGCTGTAGACAGTGATGCTGCCGGTCTCCGCCTCGGGAGCTTCGCTGCGGACGAAGGTCCACGTCGAGTCGGGCAGGGCGTCGAGGGAAAATTTCCGTTCCTCGCCATCCCGCTCGTAGACGAAGCAGGAAGCGTCGGAATCGTCATTCTCGCCGAAAAGCTCAGAACCCGTGCGGAAGGGGCGGAAATCCACGAGAGGCTGGGTCTGGTAGCCCGTGTATCCGATAAACAGGGGGTAGGCCCAGGACACTGTAATCACGAGCCACTGAATCAGCGGGGGATAGAGTCCGCGGCGGCGGGTGTTGTATATCCACAGCAGGACTATTCCCGCGGATATGGCGATGTTCTTGATGAAGGTGGCGGGGTTGGAGAGCACTATGAGGTCGCCGAAGCACCCGCAGTCGCTCACGGGGTCGGTGACGGCAATCCAGAGTGTGAGCGGAAGCATTACGGCCATGAAGCCGGCGGCTGTCCAGACAGCCACGCGCCGCAGGGAGCCCGTTGCGAGCATTACTCCTGTGACGAATTCGAGGGTTGCCGCGCCCGTGGCTCCCATGAGCACCAGCTCCTGCGGCAATTGCCATCCGAGGGCCGTGAGGTATTCGCCGATTTTGAGGCAGAAGCCCTGAAGGTCGACGCACTTTGCCCAGCCGGAGACGATGAAGACGGCCCCGACAACTGCGCGGAGGGCCCAGAGGAGTGCCGAGGCCGTTTGCGGGCCGATTTTCGGCTTACTCAATGCCATTCTCAAGACACTTGATTACGCCGAACACGGCATAGTTGAGGATGTCGAGGTAGTTCGACTCGATGCCCTCGCTGACGGAGGTGTGGCCGTCGTTCTCCTCGATTTCCTTGATGCGTTCGATTTTGGTGAGGATGAAATCGACATATGAGCTCACGCGCATACCGCGCCATGCCTCGTCGTAGTCGTGGTTCTTCTTGACCATTAGATCCAGCGCCTCGCGGGCGACGGCGTCGTAGGCCTCCGTGGCGAGCGCTGGGTCCATGTCCTTTGTGTCGACATATCCCATGCGGACCTGTATCACGCCGATGATTGCATAGTTGATGAGGGCCATGAACTCGCCCTTGATTCCGTCGCCTACGAGCGAGCGGCCCTTCACCTGAAGGGAGCGTATGCGCTTGGCCTTGATGAAGAGCTGGTCGGTGACAGACGAAGGTCTCAGCAGCCTCCACGAGGGCCCGTAGTCGCCGAGTTTCGCCACAAACACCTCGCGGCACATCCGACACACCTCCCCAAACTGACGGTCAGTATCTTTTTGCATAAGGTATAATTCTAAATCAACACTGCAAAGATACAAAATTTCCCCGACCCAAGCGAAAGGAAAAAGCATACTTAGAATGTCGAACACTCTTTTTCATGGTTTTTGATCGCGAATTTGACAAATCGGGAATCTTCAGTACTTGTTTTGCTCACGGCGATTGTTCTGACGGCATGAGCGCAGAGCATGCAGTATAATCGCCAAAACGAAAAGTACAATTTTCGCGCCTTTTCCAGACGGCAAGGTTAAACCTTTTGAGGTGTTCCGGCGCGATGTGGAGGCCATCGACAAAAAGTATAACACAAACTATCTTTATGCCGAGTATAACCACGCCGTCCACACCTCGCAGATGGCCGCCAAGTGGCACGACTTTATGGCCGACGGCGACCGCTACAACCTGCAATACCGCACCGCCGGAGATGAGCGCGTCCGCTCCGAGCACGCCGCCCTCGACAACACCACGCTCCCTCCTTCCGACGAGTTCTGGAAGTTCTATCTCCCGCCCAACGGGTGGAACTGCCGCTGCACCGTCGAGCAGGTGCTACGCGATGATTACCCCATGTCCGACCCCGCCGTTGCCAAGGCGGCGGGCGACGCTTGCACCGAAGACCCCAAGGCGCGGATCTTCCGATACAACGCCGGGCAGGAGATGTCGATTTTTCCAAAGAAGCATCCTTACTTGCCGAAAGGCTACGGCAACTGCCCGCGGCGTGGCAGTCTGAATCTTGCCACACGTCCCGACCCCGCTCTGCCGCAGTATCGTGTCTGCGGTGTGGTGTTCCGCGAGTGCCGACGCGAGGGTGAAAGGAGGCTGAACGAGTGGAAAGCGGCCAATATCCCGGAGCGTGGCGGTCTGTCTATCGTCGGGGAGAATTTCCACACTGGCTCGCTGCTTGTTACCCGCGGCTCTGTGAAAGGCGTTGTCGGCCATACTCTCAACATGGCCGTGCGTGATTCTCTGCTCGGCATACGGTGCGGCGCGTTGAACTACAGGTATCTCGGATGGCAAGAGTGCGGCACAGACCCGGAGACCGGAAGACGTAAACACCCGGAGGCCGCTTTCTTCCTATATTACGAAGTGGAGATTGCCGGGCGGACTTATTATGCCAATGTTAAGGCGCACCGCCATTATAAGGCAGAGGAGCTATATTGCATCCGCGACCGCTGTAATGTCGCGAATCTGCGGCACGATGCGCCGCCCGCTGTCGATGACTGGTAAAAACAAAATAGACTGCTGAAAACGTCGAGTGGGTCAAGAATCCCCGCAGCGAATGACATCAGCAATCTATTGTAAGCGCAAATTTAGCGACTTTTTCTTATACAACAAAATAAAACCCCAACATTTTCAACACAATGGACGAAAAAATTACAATTACCGCCGAGTTCTCTCAAACTGACGTCGCCGTCGCGCTCCTCTGTCTCGGCGAGGAGCTCACTCCCGAGATTTGGGAGCAGGTCAAGGCCGCACCCTCCAAAATCGACTTCTCCAAGATCGAGGACAAGTCGGAGCGTATGCAGGTCAAGCTCGGCCTTATATGCCTCCTTTTCGGCAACCTCTCCGACTGATACCCCTGTAATCGACGAAGTCGCTTTGCTCCTATGAAGTAAACAATGGCAAAGAACATTTACGACGACATTCTGCGCGACGCCCGCGTCAAGCTCACGGAGATGTTCAACAACAATTTCCGTGAGCAGGGCTTCTTTGGCCAGAAGTGGGTTGCCACCAAGGTCAGCAAGGTCAACAGGCGCGGCGCCGGATCCATTCTCACTGTCACGGGCGCCATGCGCCGCTCAATCCGTTCTATGGTGCAGGGGATGGCTGTCGTTTTTACTTCCAATCTCCCTTACACCGCGCTCCACAACGAGGGCGGCAATTTCTCCGTCACCGTCCGCGCCCATTCCCGCACCAACCGCAAGACCGGGAACAGAACCACCGTCCGTTCCCACTCACGCCGGATGTCTATGCCGCAGCGTCAGTTCATCGGCGACCACGAGAAGGTGCAGCAGGCCCTCGGCGACATTGTCAATAAAAACCTCCAAGAGTTCTCACAAAGGCTCGCGGATAATTTCAACAGAAGATGAGATTACGCCTTTTCAGCGACATAGAGGCCCGTCTGTCGCGTGTCCGCCTCGTAGATAAGGAATTTATCT
>CABUIC010000013.1 GCA_902491515.1 uncultured Porphyromonadaceae bacterium | reverse complement strand
CCCGGCACCGCCGGCATGCGCTCCCCCGCGGGAGCGCCACAACGAAACAGAAACAGATCGAAAGAAAGATGATTTATCTGAAGACACCGGAGGAAATCGAGAGGATGCGCGCAGCGACGACTCTCGTCTCGCAGACACTCGGCGAAGTCGCCAAGTGGGTGCAGCCCGGAGTGTCCACAAGGCGGATCGACACCATTGCCTGCGAATTCATGCGCGACAACGGGGGCAAGCCCGCCTGCCTCGGATACCACGGTTTTCCCGGGACGCTCTGCGTCGAAGTCAACGATACTATCGTCCACGGTTTCCCCTCCGACTACGAGCTCCGCGACGGCGACATCGTAGGCTTCGACACCGTTGTCGAGAAAGACGGATTCATGGGCGACAGCTGCTACACATTCGCCGTCGGCGAAATCAGCCCCGAAACGCTCGCCCTCTGCCGCACGACAAAGGAATCGCTCTACGAAGGCATCCGGGCCTGCCGCGTAGGCGGACGCATAGGCGACATCGCCAACGCCGTCCAGACCTACTGCGAGCGCCGCAACTACTCCATAGTCCGCGAGATGTGCGGCCACGGCATCGGACGCTCCATGCACGAGGAGCCCGAAGTGCCCAACTACGGGCGCCGCGGAATCGGTCCCGTAATCCGCAACGGCATGTGCATCTGCATCGAGCCGATGGTCAACATGGGCTCCCGCAACGTGGTCATCGCCCGCAACGGCTGGGAATGCTCCACGCGCGACCACAAGCCCTCCGCCCACTACGAGCACACCATCGCCATCATCAACGACGAAGTGGAAATCCTCACGACTTTCGACTACATCCACGCGGCTATCACGGACAAGTTTATTTGAATCACCACCAGAGACAATTTATGGCAAAACAGTCAGCAATCGAACAGGACGGCACCATCGTCGAGGCTCTCAGCAATGCGATGTTCCGCGTCGAACTCGAGAACGGCCACGAAATCACGGCCCACATCTCCGGAAAGATGCGCATGCACTACATCAAGATCCTTCCCGGCGACAAGGTCCGCGTCGAGATGTCGCCCTACGACCTCTCCAAAGGACGCATAGCCTTCCGGTACAAGTAAACTGATTCCCGACTCCCCGCCGCGGGAGGTCATCGGGGGCCACGGCGCCCCTGACAACGCATTTCGATTTCAAACTCAACAAAATACGCTAAAAGAAAATGAAAGTACGAGCATCTGTTAAGAAACGCACCCCCGACAGCAAGATCGTGCGCCGCAAGGGCCGTCTCTACGTCATCAACAAGAAAAACCCCAAGTACAAACAACGTCAAGGATAATTTTTGTTATTTTTGCAGAAAAAATAGACAACAAGATTTATGGCAGTTAGAATTGTGGGAGTTGACCTCCCCCAGAACAAACAGGGTCAGATTTCGCTGACCTACATCTACGGCATCGGCCGCAGCGCCGCCCGCACGATCCTTGCCAAGGCCGGCATCGATCCCGCCAAGAAGGTCCAGGACTGGACCGACGACGAGGCCGCCAAGGTCCGCGAAGTGATCGGCTCCGACTACAAGGTCGAGGGCGACCTCCGCAGCGAAATCCAGCTCAACATCAAGCGCCTCATGGACATCGGCTGCTACCGTGGCATCCGTCACCGCAACGGCCTCCCCGTGCGCGGCCAGAGCACCAAGAACAACGCACGCACGCGCAAGGGCCGCAAAAAGACGGTCGCTAACAAGAAGAAAGCAACTAAATAATAGTAATTTATGGCAAAAAAGACAGTCGCAGCAAAGAAGAGAAACGTCAAGGTTGGCGCTGAAGGCCAGCTCCACGTTCATTCGTCTTTCAACAACATCATCGTGTGCCTGGCCAACAGCGAGGGACAGGTCATCTCCTGGTCTTCCGCCGGCAAGATGGGCTTCCGCGGTTCCAAGAAGAACACGCCCTACGCAGCCCAGATGGCCGCACAGGATTGCGCCAAGGTCGCTTACGACCTCGGCCTCCGCAAAGTTAAGGCTTACGTGAAGGGCCCCGGCAATGGCCGTGAGGCTGCTATCCGCTACATCCACGGCGCCGGTATCGAAGTCACCGAAATCATCGACGTGACTCCGCTCCCCCACAACGGTTGCCGTCCTCCCAAGAGAAGAAGAGTTTAATGATCGGCCCAAAAGCTCGCATCATCTTTTAGTACGTATAAAGCAACTATCTTCAAAACCGTTTGAACGCCGCCGGCTGAACAGACCCTGAGCCAGCCTACGCGCGACCGCCGTTCGGCCCCGAGCCATGGGGCCGATGAAAGACGGAGCGGGCCGCTCCCCTTGACAAACGAGCCCGCCGCCGCTTTCCGGCGCCGAAGCCACCGATAGACGAAGCCACTCCCGGGTAACACAGAGCGACACTCACACATCCCCCTCCCGAGAGTCGAAACCGTCCGGCACGACACCCGGCGCTCCGCGGACAAATCCACAACCGGCCGCCGCGCTGACCGCACAGGCCTCCGGCGATCAGACAACCACCAACCTAACAGACAACAAAAATGGCAAGATACACAGGTCCCAAGACCAAAATCGCCCGCAAGTTCGGCGAAGCTATCTTCGGTGAAGACAAAGTCCTCGCACGTCGTAACTTCCCCCCGGGCCAGCACGGAGCCAACAAGCGCCGCAAGACTTCCGAATATGGCGTACAGCTTCGCGAAAAGCAGAAGGCCAAGTACACTTACGGCCTTCTCGAGAAGCAGTTCCGCAATCTCTTCGACCGCGCCTCGCGCATGAAGGGCATCACCGGTGAAATCCTCCTCCAGCTCCTCGAGGGCCGTCTCGACAACCTCGTTTACCGCCTCGGAATCGCTCCCACACGCGCAGCCGCCCGTCAGCTCGTCCTTCATCGCCACATCACCGTCAACGGCGAAGTCGTGAACATCCCGTCGTATGCTCTCAAACCCGGCGATATCGTCGGCGTCCGCGAGCGCTCCAAGAGCCTCGAAGTAATCGCCGACGCCCTCGCAGGCTTCAACCACAGCAAGTATCCCTGGATCGAGTGGGACGAAGCTTCCAAGAGCGGCAAGCTCCTCCACGTGCCTGCCCGCGAGGATATCCCCGAACAAATCAAGGAGCAGCTGATCGTCGAGCTCTACTCCAAGTCGTAATTTCTAACAGCAACAAGATCCATGGCTATTTTAGCATTCCAAAAACCCGAAAACGTCGTAATGCTCGAGGCCGATAACTTCTTCGGCAAATTCGAGTTCAAGCCTTTGGAGCCCGGCTATGGCATCACCGTGGGCAACGCCCTCCGTCGCGTTCTGCTTTCCTCTCTCGAAGGCTATGCGATTTCGTCGATCAAAATCGACGGCGTTAAAAACGAATTCGATGCCATCCCCGGAGTAAAGGAAGATGTCACGAACATCATTCTCAACCTCAAGCAAGTCGACCTCAAGCAGAAGGTCGAGGAGACCGAGAACGAGCGCGTGTCCATCAACGTTTCGGGAAAAGAAGTGTTCACGGCCGGCGACATCGCCAAGGCGCTCAACGGGTTCGAGGTCATGAACCCCGAGCTGGTGATCTGTCACTTGGATCCTGACGCAAGTTTCACTATCGCGCTTACCATCAACAAGGGCCGCGGATGGGTTCCCGCCGAGGAGAATGTCACCCCCCAGGACGACATCCACACCATCGCCATCGACTCGATCTACACGCCCATCAAGAATGTGAAGTACACGGTAGAAAACTACCGCGTAGACCAGAAAACCGACTACGACAAGCTCACCCTTGAAATCACCACGAACGGCTCCATCCTCCCCAAGGAGGCTATCAAGGAAGCGGCCAAGATTCTTATCTACCACTTCATGCTCTTCTCCGACGAGAAGATCACCCTTGAGACAAACGAGCCCGATCCCAGCGAGGAATTCGACGAAGAGGTGCTTCACATGCGACAGCTCCTCAAGTCCAAGCTCGTCGACATGCAGCTCTCCGTCCGCGCACTCAACTGCCTCAAGAGCGCTGAAGTCGAGACCCTCGCCGAACTCGTGGTCTTCAACAAGACCGATCTGCTGAAGTTCCGCAACTTCGGCAAAAAGTCCCTCGTCGAACTCGAGAGCCTCCTCACGAGCCTCAACCTCTCCTTCGGCATGGACATCTCCAAGTACAAATTAGATAAAGAGTAATCCCAACGATGAGACACAATAAGAAATTCAATCACCTTAGCCGTAAGAAGGCTCACCGCGACGCCCTCCTGGCTAATATGACCACCTCGCTCATCATGCACAAGCGCATCTTCACGACCCTCGCAAAGGCGAAGGCCCTCCGCGTGTATGCCGAGCCGCTGATCAACCGCGCCAAGGAAGACTCGATGGCTAACCGCCGTCTCGTCTTCAGCAACCTCCAGAGCAAGGAAGCCGTCAAGGAACTCTTCGGAGTCGTTGCCGAGAAGATCGCCGAGCGCAACGGTGGTTACACCCGCATCCTCAAGACCGGCAACCGCCTCGGCGACAACGCCAAGACCTGCTTCATCGAGCTCGTGGACTTCAACGAAGCCATGCTCAAGGACAGCAAGGAAGCAAAGGCCAAGACCCGTCGCAGCCGTCGCGGAGGCAAGAAAGCCGCCGCTCCCGCCGAGGCTCCCGCAGCCGAAGCTCCCGCAGCTGAAGCACCCGCCGCTGAATAAGCCCGGGACTCCCAATACCATTCGCGCCTCCGCCGCCAAAAGCCCGGAGGCGCGTTTTTTTATATCATTAAGAAAACATACAATCTAATTTATCGAACTGTAGGGACGCACGGCTCGTGCGTCCTAATAACCGACTAAGGACCAATGATTTGCAAACGGACGCACGGCTCGTGTGTCCCTACAATTCGGAGATTTACAATAACTTATATTTTGTAAAAACGCTCTGGTCCGTATGAAAAGCAAGAAACATTTGACAACGCGCTCAAAAAGTTGTAACTTTGTACATTAGTCAAAATCTCCCTCCCCATGAAAAAGTTCCTCCCCCTCATCCTTTCCCTCCTTTTTGCCCTCACCCTCTCCGCGCAAGTTGTGCAGAAGGGGATTGCTGTGGAGTATAACGAGAAGGCGGCTAAGACTGCCTTGGCGGGGGTGGAGTTCAGGGTGCAGAGGGCCGGGAGTACGGCTTCGGATGCGAAGGGGGCGTTTGTGCTGGATTTTCCGACTTTGAAGGCCGGGGACCGGGTGGCGGTCCGGAGGATTGAGAAGCCGGGGTATGAGGTATTCAACAAGGAAGCCGTGGAGCAGTGGAACATCAATCCCTCGCGGGCGTTTACCGTGGTGATGTGCCGGTCCGATAAGTTCAAGGCGCTCAAAGACCGATATTCTACTAACTCGGAAAAGCGATATGAAAGCCAGTATCGCAGGGCGAAGGCCGAGCTCGAGAGACTGAAAAAGGAGGGCAAGCTGAAAGAGCAGGAATACTTCGCGCGTCTGCGCGAAGTGGAGGCCGAGTATGAAAAGAAGCTCGACAACCTCGACAACTACGTTGATCGCTTCGCCCGCATCGACCTCTCCGAACTCAATGCCGAGGAGCAGGCCATAATCGACCTCGTCCAGGCCGGGCAAATCGACGAAGCCATCGCTCGCTACGAGAAAATGAATTACCTCGGAAAGGCTCTTAAAGAAATCTCCGACATCAAGGAAATTGAGGAGGCGGTAAATAGCCTGAACGAACTCCACGAAGGCAAGACTGCCGACCGCGACGCCTACCTTGCCGGCGTAGAACGCACCATCAACACTATGCTCCTCGCCGGCGACAGCAAAAACAACGCCACCATAGCCGAAATGTATACCACAATAGCCGACGCGGACACGACAAACATTGATTGGCTCTTCAAAACAGGTGAATTTCTTTATCAATATATAGGTGATTACAATAAAGCCTTGAGCTACTTCCAAACTGTGCTAAATAGCGCTAAAGAGAAGTATGGAGAAGAAAGTAATGAGGTTGCGAATTGCTATAACAATTTGGGTATTACCTGTGATGAATTAGGTAATTATCCGCAATCTATGGAATATCATCAAAAATCGATTGCGATAAGGAAAATGGTGTTAGGTGAAGATCACTTTGATGTAGCGTCTTGCTATAATAATATTGGAAATGTCTTTGTCAGTATGGGTAATTATTCGGAGGCCTTGGAAAATCATCAAAAAGCACTCGCGATAAGGGAAAAAGTATTGGGCGAAAATCATCCTGATGTTGCGGCTTGCTATATCAATATCGGAGGAGTGTATGGCCATATGGGCGATAATCCACGGGCTTTGGAATATTATCACAAAGCGCTTGGGGTAAGGGAAAAGTTATTAGGAGAAGAGGATTCTGATGTCGCGGCTTGCTATAACAATATCGGAGTAGTCTATTCCAGTATAGGTAATTATCCTCAGTCCTTGGTATATTATCAAAAAGCCCTTGCTATACGGAAAAAGATATTAGGCGAAGAGCACCCTGATGTTGCGATTTGCTATGACAATATTGGGAATGCCTATAATTCAATGGGTGACTATCAGCAGGTGGTGGAATATCATCAAAAGGCGCTTATGATATTTGAAAAAGTATTAGGTGAAGAGCATACGTATGTGGTGGGACTTAATCAAAGTATAGGTTTGGCTTATTTCAATCTGGAGAAATATTCTGAATCTATAAATGCCTTAATGAAATCATATATTGAATATAATAAAAAAGAAGCAGAGAATTGTGCTCAGATTATGGCCTTGGACTATTTTATAGGGCATGCGTTTGTTATGACCAATGATTTGGATAATGCTTTGAAATACTGGCAACATGGGCTTGCGCTTTGCGAAAAAATGCCAGGCATTGAAAACTCGCTTAAATCAATGTTTCAGAATTTTATTGAAGCGATTTATGCTACGCAATCCGAGGAAGGAGGCGGGAAATGAATAGGCCTTTGGTGGTTTTGATAGGGTTGATGATGGTCCTCTCCGCCTCTGCGCAGGTTGTGCAGAAGGGGGTGGTTGTGGAGTATAATGAGAAGGCGGCTAAGACTGCGCTTGCGGGGGTTGAGGTGCGGGCGCAGAGGGCGCAGAGCACTGTGTCGGACAAGAAGGGGAGCTTTGTGCTGGATTTTCCGACCTTGAAGGCCGGGGACCGGGTGGCGGTCCGCAGGATTGAGAAGCCGGGCTATGAGATTTTCAACAAGGAGGCTGTCGAGCAGTGGAATATCAATCCTTCACAGCCGTTCACGGTGGTGATGTGTCGTTCGGACCGGTTCAAGCGGATACGCGACGGGTATGAGCGGGCGGCCTCGGCGAGCTATGAGCGGCAGTTCCGCAAGGAAAAGTCGGCTCTCGAGAAGGAACGCGCCGCCGGAAAGCTCCGCGAGGAGGAGTATGAAAAGGAGCTCCGGACGCTTCAGGAGAGCTACGACTCGCAGCTCGACAAGCTGGAGAACTATGTGGACCGCTTCGCGCGGATTGACCTCTCGGAACTGTCGGCCGAGGAGCAGGGGGTGCTGGACCTCGTGGCCGAAGGAAAAATCGAGGATGCCATCGGGAAGTACGACGAGCTGGACTTCACGGGGAAGTATCTCAAAGAATTGAAGAAAGAGCGTGAGCTCGGGGCCTCGGCCCGGCGCCTGGCGGAGCTTGAGGCTAAGGTCCGCGGCGACAAGGAGGAGCTCCTGAAGTCCGTCCGGCGGCAGGTGGAGACCCTGCGGCTCGGCGGCGGCAGGGAGAATATGCGCAGGGCCGGAGAAATTCTAAGGCAGCTGGCCGATGCTGACACCACGGACGCCACAAGCGCCTTGGAATATGCGGAATATGCTATGGACCGCGGCGACAGGACGACGTCGGACGTGTATCTGCGCCGGGTGCTCGCCCACGGGACCCCGGAGCAGAAATATGTGGCGGAAATTCACCTCGAGACCAACCGTATACTCTACAATTCCGCGCAAACGGCAGACGGTAAGTCGATTATGGAGCTGATGGAGTCGGACTACAGCCGGAAGAACCCCGAGGTGCGGATAGCACTTTTGGGCGTGCTGTTCGTGAGCTCCGAGGCGACGGCCCTCGACGTGGCGAAAATCGCAGAGTTAGAGGAAGAAGTTCGTGATTATAAGCCTTGCAATGAGGCTGGACGAGTGGCAAAAATGATGGCACTGATGGCATTGGGGCAGCTGAAGAAGACCCGGAAGATGTACGGCTCGGCCGAGGAGTATTCGCGGGAGCTGAAAGAGGTTCTGAACTATGCGGATGAGCTCGCGGCCCTCTATGGCGAGAATTTCGACGGGCTGAAATTAGCGCTGGCGCCCGCGGGCGAGTATCTGCCCATCCTCCTGTCGGAAAGACGGTTCGAGGAGTTCGACAGCATAGCGCCGCGCTACGGGGCACTCGCGCTGAAGCATTACCGCAAGGACCCCGACGCCAATTTGCTGTACTACAGGACCATAGCCGTGAACCTGCTGACGCGGGAGATAATGCGCCCCGGCGCTGCGGGCTTCCTGGCAATGTACAAGGACTATATCGCTGACATCAAGGGGCATTCGGAGGAGACGCCGCAGCTTGTGATGGCCCTTGCGATGGAATTCGCGGGCCTGGAGAACGGGATGATGATGCAGGGCACCGACCCCGGCGCGGCCATCGACTTCTTCCTTGCGGAATACCCCGCCGGGAAGTATTCGGAGCCTGTTTTCGCGGAACTTTATGCGATGATAGTTCTCCTGCCTTCGGAGGCGGGAGGGGATATTTCGAAATATGAGGACGTGGTGGACAAATGCCTGAGGCTCAAAGCTGATTCGGCGATGGCGCACCTCGCGAAGGGGCTGATTCTGCACGACCGGAAGGACCTCGCCGGAGCGCGGAAAGAGCTTGAAGCGGCGGGGCAGTGCGCCGGAGGCCTCGACCTGACGCAGACGCGTCTTTATAAACTTCTTAACAATGAATGAGATGAACACGGACTATACGACATATGCCTTCATAAGCTACAGCCATAAGGACATGGCTGTGGCCAAATGGCTCCAGAAGCGCCTCGAGGGCTTCAAGCTGCCGACGGAAATCCACAACGACATCGATGCGAAGACGCGCTACCTGCGTCCGATTTTCAGGGACCAGTCGGACCTGAACACCGGAGTGCTCGGCGACGAGCTGCGCAAACACCTGGAGGAGAGTAAATTTCTCCTGCTGATATGCTCGAAGAACTCGGCCGGGTCGGCCTGGGTGAGCGACGAGGCGCGGGCCTTCGTGGAGATGGGGCGTCTTGAGAGGATTATCCCCGTGATAATTCCCGACGGGGCTACTCCGGAGCGCGAGCTCTTCCCCAAGTATCTACGCGAGTATTTTGCGGAGCATCCCGACAAGGAACTCCTCGGGGTGAACATCGGCGAGGTCGGGAAGGAAAAGGCCTTAGTGCGCGTGGTGTCGCGGATGCTCGGTGTGAGCTTCGACTCGCTGTGGAAGCGGCATCAGCGGCATCAGCGGATGCGGATAGCCTCCTGGACGGTCGGCGGTGCGCTCGCCCTCGCGGGGGCCTATCTTTTCGCGGTGCCCGTGGAGGTGACGGTGGATATCGAGTTGCAGAGGTCGGCACTCCCGCTCGGGGAAACCGTGACGCTGGATATCGACGGCGGGGAATACACCTCGGGCACTGCGGGGCCGAAGTTCGAGCCTGTGCGGGTGCCGGGCTACAAGCGCTTTTCGACGATAGCTGTTTCGGCCCGCTCGCAGTACTTCGAGAGCGTGGACACGACGGTGTCGCCGGGATTCGGCGCGCGTCGGGCCGTGGAGATCTATATGCTAAGAGATTCAACCTTCGGGGTTTTCGAGGGAACGGTTTACGACGCGGAGATGAACCCGCTGGCGGATGTGAGCGTCGAGGTCGCTGACCATTGCACGCATACGGACGCCTCGGGACACTTCAGCATCATGTTGCCGCTGTGCGAACAGCTCGAGGAACAGGAGATTCATCTGACGAAGGAGGGCTATCAGCCCATCAGGAGGACCGACGAGACCCCCGGCCGGGAGCTGAAGTTTGTGATGAGGCGGGGTGAATAAGGCCTTTTGAGAGGATTCCACAGAACCGCCCTCCGGATACGGAAGATACTCGACTCGGCACTAAACCTCCATCCGGCGAATCGGACGGGGAGGGCGGGGCGATTAGAAGCGGGATTTTTCGGTGTTGCCGGCGCCGGTGCCACGGTAGCGGTCGCGGGTGGTGTTGAAGCTGTACTGGAGAGTGAGCATCACCGAGCGGCCGGGTGAGAAACTCTTCTGGAGAATCTGAACGGCATCGTTATAGAGTGCGCCTTCATTCTGCGAAGAGTTGAAGAGGTCCTTTGCCTCGAGAGTGACGCTGAATGCGTTGTTGTGGAATCCTTTGTAAATCTTGGCATTGACGTACCAGGGAGTGTTCGACAGTTTCATGTTGTTTTCCCACATGTGAGTCATCAGCTGGGCGTCGACATTGAGCCATATGTCGAAAGGAAGATGGATTGCGTTCTGCCACTGGAACATGAAGCCCGGGGAATTCATTTTCATCGGCTTGCCGTCGACGGGAAGAGTGAGCCACTGCTTCATCATGCCGGCATTCACGCGGGGCGACCAGACTCCGAGTTTGAACTGACCGCCGAGGAAAGCCTGAATATAATGGCGTCGGTCGAGGTTGGCTGTCCGGATGATGGTTGCCTCTCCGTCTGCTCCGTAAGGCTCGGTGATGTGGTAGACTCCGTCCTTTAAGTAGGTATAGGACACCTGGGCGAAGAAGTGGCGCCATTGGGCCATATATTCCACAGTGTGCATTTTTGTGGGTTTCAGATAGGGATTGCCGGTCTCGTAGGTGAGGCGGTTGATGTAGTTCACAGCTCCGTCGAGCTGTCCGTAACCGGGACGGACAGTCTTTCCTGAGTAGCTGAGTCCCATGCGGACCTTTCCGGCCTGTGTGGCGATGTTGAGCGAGGGAAAGAGATTGTTGTAGGTCTTGCTCTGGCCGTCGCGACGCTCGCCCAGCTCGTAGTAATCGAATTTTACATGCTCGTAGCGGATTCCGAGGCCGATATTGAAGCGGCCGAAGCTCCGTGCAAATTCAGCGAAGGCGGCGATGTTGCTTTCGTCCACGCGGTTGTCGGCATCAGGCACTTCGGGGATGTTTGCCGTAAAGAGATTGGTCGTGCGTGTATCGGTGTATTCCTCTCCAACCCGGAACTGTCCCTGCCAGAGAGGATGGCTGACAACCAATTTTTCGGCAAACATGCGGTTGCGGTTGGTCGATTCGGTGATGACATTGCGGTTGTCGCCCGT
This sequence comes from uncultured Porphyromonadaceae bacterium, assembly GCA_902491515.1. GTDB lineage: Bacteria > Bacteroidota > Bacteroidia > Bacteroidales > Muribaculaceae > CAG-873. The sequence goes on along the minus strand of CABUIC010000013.1, from coordinate 56,987 downwards.
GCTGCTGAGTTCGTCGCTGAATGCGGATTCCCTGTTTTTGTTCCACAGATAGTCGGCGTTGAAGTCGATGCTGAATTTGCCGGCCGTGCCGTTATAGTAAAGGTTGATTTCGTGGCAGGGCACGGATGTGGAGCTGTTGTTGACGTCGGAATTGTAGCGGTCAAGCAATGCACCGTTCAGCCGGACCTCGCTCGGAATTGTACCGGAGGTGTGGTGGCGGTTCCAGCTGTTCTGGTAATAAGCGCCGAAGCTGTGTTTGTCGTTGAGCATGAATGAGAAGCCGATTTTACCCGTCATGTCGTTGTAGGACTGCTTCCATATTGTGCGGATAGACTGGTTGTAGGTCCCGGCCGGCGCGGCGGTTGTCATGTCGTTCAGGCGGTCGTTGCGGTTGTTGCCGTACCACCATCCATAGTTTGCGAACAGCTCGAGTCCGCGGGTACGGTATTTCAGATCGAGGGAGTTGCCGGTACGGAAATAGTGCTGAAAGCCGTTGTCGGAGCGGAAGGTGCCGCTGAAACCGTCGCCTTTCGGCGGTTTCGTGCGGATGATGATTACGGATTTCACGTTAGCCGCATATGAGGCTCCGGGATTGGTTATTACCGACACATTCTTTATGTCGTTGGAATTGAGCCGGGAGAGTTCCTGAAGGTCGTTGACCTTTCGCCCGTTGATGTAGATGGCAGGCGCTCCTTTGCCGAAGACTTCCAGCTTGCCGTCGTTGCTTACAACCATGGGTACGCGGACAAGGACGTCGTTAGCGGTGCCGGCGAGGGCGAGGGGGCTTCCCTCGACGGCGGTGACGAGCGCGTTGCCTTTCATCGTCGTGGAAGGCCTCGTAGCGCGGACCACCACTTCCCCGAGTTCCGTCGCGGCGGCCGCGAGTCTGATTGTCCCCAGATTGCCGGAGGCCGGGACGGGGAGCCGGGTAGTTTCATAACCGACAAAGGAAATCCTGGCGGAGAGATTGCCGGAGGCATCCGCAGGAATGGAGAACATGCCGGCTTGGTCGGTGACGGTTCCTGTGATATAGGTTGAGTCGCGGTAGAGCACGACGTTTACGAAGTCGAGCGGAGAGTCGTTCTCTCCGACCACTTTGCCGGTAATCTGGCGGCCATAGACCGCGGTTGAGGCCACGAAGGCCATCAGGAGAATAAGAATGAATGTTTTCATTTTACATCAGGTTTTAATGATTTCTTTGCTTTAAGGCAAAGCGTCTTGCGACGATTGCTGATGCAAAATTAGGCCTAAAAGGATTTTAATGCCAAATGTAAAAGTCTAAATCCCGGCGGGGTAAGCGATTGATATTCAGAGGCTGCCCGTTTTAAAAGTCTTAACGGGTCCGGGGTAGGGCTTAATGGGGTCTAAAGGGATGAGGGCTGGCGGGGATTTCACACAACTGCCCTCCGGATAACTGACCGGGATGGAGGAAAGTGGTCAGGCGAGGGCTGTCAGGATGTTTTCTTTTTCCGGGATGGAGAGCTTCTTTCTTATGGAGGATTTGCGGACGTAGATTGTGGCGGTCGTCTGGGCGGTTATGACGCTGATTTCTTTTGTGGAGAAACCGGCGAGCATGAGGACTATAATCTGCTCTTCTTTAAGGTTGAGGACGGTGCCGTATTTCCCGTGGAGCCGGGTGTAGAACCCGGAATAAAGGCTGTCGATAAGTTCGAAGACTTTCTGCCAGTCGACGAGTCCGCCATCGGTGTGGCCGTCGATGGCGGAGATTTTGCGCAGCATCTCGCGGTTCTGCTCGGTCGGGGTCTCGGCCACCATCTTGATAATGCCGAGCTGTTTGAGCATGACGCCGCGCATGGCGGACGAATCGGTTGTTCCCGGCGCCTGCGCGGGAGCGGATCTGTACTCGTCCACCATTTTCTGCAAGGCCTCGATGCGTTCCTCGTTGTCGCGTTCACGCTGACGGCGCGTTATGATTATCCATGCGCTGCCGCCAAGTATAAGGAGAGCGGCGAGACTGATAATCAGGATAATCACAGTCTTGTGCTGGCTTTCGGCTTTCAGCTCCAAGGCGCGGTTCTGCTGATATAGGGCGCCTCTTTCGGATTCCCATTGGGAGGCTTTCATGCGGTTGAAGCGCTCATTCTGGCGATTGTTCAGTCCTGCAATCTGCATCAGCTTTATGCGTCCGGTGCGCTTGAAATCAATTATCGCATGGAGCAGATTGCTGTAACTGCGGAAGTAGGCGTCGTCAGTGCCTCTCATTTTGAAGGCAATGCTGTCGGCGATGGCAAGATGACGGGCGGCGCGGTCCACCTCACCCCTGTTGAGGGCATTGATGGCGTACTGGAAATTCAGCTGGTCAGCGGCACCATTGTCCGGACCGGCTTTACGGAATATCTCGTCGATGAGCCTGTCGCTCTCATCATCATGTCCGGCCTCTGTAAGAAACTGGGCGCGTTCAATTGTAAACATGAACTGCTTCTCTTCCAGATTGTGGTTGCGGGCATAGTCTATGAGCTCGTTCACGAGACAGAGGGCGGAATCGGTCTCGCCGGAGTACACATATCCTGCTACGAGCATATATTTGGCCTCCATCTTCCTGATCGAATCGGTTTCGAGATTATGAAGTCTTTTAGCCAGCTGTATGATGCGTCGGCCCTGATACTCGGAAGCGCCGAGAAGGACGCGAATCCGAAGAGTCTGCATCATTAAAGAATCCGGTACATCGGGCAGGGCGGCAAGCGAGTCAAGCATTGCGATGGAGCCGGGAGTATCGCCGGTCCAGAACTTGTACCAGGCCAATGCCATACTGCTCCGGATGTCTTTCACGATATCCTTACCGCGATAATAATTGTATGCAAAGGAAATCAGCGAGTCCCCGACCATGGAGCGGTTGAGCTTCATGTGGCCGTAAGCCTTGAGGTAATGGAGTCTGGCCTTCAGGGAGTCCGCTGTGAGGTCGGAGGGGTCGAGGGATTCGAGGATGGTGAGGGCGCTGTCGGGGTCTGAGGGGAGGAGGCGCTCGGCGTCGGCGATGCTGTCGGCTCCCTTTGAGGCCGGGCCGGAGCAGGATGCGGGCACCAGCAGGAGAAAGACGAGGAGGAGGTTAAGGAGGGTTCTCATGCCGGCAAAGATACGGAATTTTTTTGAGATTATTAAAGGGGATTCCACGCAACTGCCCCCCCCGGCCACGGAAGATACCTGCGGCGCGGCACTGAACCTCCGTCCGGAGAATCGGACGGAGATAGAGTGCGGCCCAATATATCAGGCGCGGAAGCCAATGTGCGGGGGGCGCGAGGGGGCTGCAGGGCGCGTCGGGATGTCCTCGGGGAGGATAGTTGTGAGGCAGTCCTCGGTCAGGGCTTCGGGATCGGTGATCAGGGCAATGCGGGAGGCCATGGCGGGAAGAATCTCGGTTTCGAGGAGATTGAGGATATGGCGGGCGTTGCCGAAAGAAGCGGTCTTGGCCCTTACGTCATCCTCAAGGCGCTCGAGGAGACGGGCGCGGGCCGCGGGCGCGAGAACGTAGGCATTGTCCCGGCAGTATCCTTCGGCAATAAGGAGGAGCTCAGCGGCGGAGTAGTCGGCGAAGCGGTAGCGGTTGCTGAGCGGGAAGCGTGAAGCGAGTCCGGGGTTCATCTCGAACATGCGGAGAGTCGGTTCCTCGTATCCACCGAGAATCACCATCCAGTCGCGGCGCTTGGGGTCGGCGAGGGCGGAAAGGAGAGTCTCGATAGCCTCGCGTCCTGGATCCTTGGGATCGAACTCCTTATAGAGAGTGTAGGCCTCGTCGATGAAGAGGACGCCGCCCTCGGAGGCTTTAATGGCCTCGAGCATGGCCTTGGACTCGTCGCCGTAGTGGCGTCCGACAATCTGCGAGCGCTCGCGGACCACGACGTGGCCCTTTGAGAGGACTCCGGCTTCCTTCATGAGACGCCCCATGAGCTTGGCCACGGAAGTCTTTCCGGTGCCGGGCGCACCGAGGAACAGGGCGTGGAGCGGGGGCTTTCTCGAGGAGATGCCTTTGCGGGCGCGGAGAGTGTGGACCCGCATGAGGTTCATGTAGACGTGAATCTTGGCTTTGACGTCGTCGAGTCCGACCATTTCGTCGAGGGCGGCGATGGCGGCGGGCATCTCCGACGCCCCGGGAGCGCCGCAGCTTCTGGCGAGGGCAGCGGAGCGCAGGCGGTCCATGCCGATGCGGGTGTTGTAGTCGGGGATGGGGAGGAGCTCATCGGGGGAGAAGGCTGCCTCGCGGTCGTCGGCGTCGTGGGGCAGGCATTCGGCGACGAATGCTGCTACGGGCTCGCCGGCGAAGCGGAGCTCGACGTAGACAGGCCCGAGCGCCGGCACGCGGCAGGGGTCGACAGTGGCGACTGTGAGCGGGGCGTCTTTCCGGGAGGGGCAGGTGAATGAAGTGGCTCTCTGTTCGGAGGAAGAGCCGTCGGCGTAAACGAAGCGTACGGAAAACTCGGGGTCCACGGAGTCGTCGGCCCATGAGGAGCGTCCTCGGAACTCGACATTGAGGCTGACAAAACGTGCGCGGTCGGAGCATTCGGGCCACTCTTCATCGTCATCGTCGGAGTCGCCGGAATCGAGGCCGAAGTCGAACTCTTCGTCGGACAGGCCGTCGAGAGAGTCGTCGCTGTCATCGTCATCGCAGTTCCGGGCAAGCTCGTCCTTTTCGAGAGCCTCGGCCTCGAAGAGAGCTGCGGGAAGGGAGTGGAAGGCGCCGAGGAGCCGGCGGGCGCTTTCGGAGGGGTTTATGTATCCGGCCTCGGTGAAGGAGAATGTCTCTTGGGTGGAGAAGCCGGAATCCAGAAGGTAGAAATCGAAGTTGTCGATCGCCTTGTAGTCGGATTCGAGGCGGACGGACTCCATGGAGCATACTTCGACACGGAAGCGGCAGCAACCGTCGAGGCATCCGGCAGGGAGGGAGAGGAAAGTGCGGCATGTGAGCATAGAGGAGCCATAGGGGAAAGCCATGCTCACGATGCTTTCGGCAACGGGTTCGCTTTCGAAGCCGTACTCGTCGAGACGGCGCAGGCGGACAAAGAATCGGAGGGGAGTACCGGCGAGAGGAAGGCCGGGAACGAATCCGCGCATATCCGTAAGGCGGATATCGAATTCGACTTCGAGGGCGTTGAGGCCCTCGGGACGGCGGAAAACCGTGTTCTGGGAATGGATAGCGGTCTCGGAGACAAGTCCGGGGCTTTCGAGAGCCACCGGACGGGCGTAGATTCGGAACACGGTCGCGTCGAAGGGGTTTTCAGTAGCCTGCATAACGGTAAAGGTTGTGATGAAAAGGAATGAAACGTGAAAAAGAAGAGGAGAGAGGAGAATGGGAGCGGTTTAAAGGAAAAGAGAAGTGCGGGAGGAGCCGGGAAGGGGCGGGGTACAGCGGCCCCCGGCGGCCTCGACCGCGGGACAATACACGGCAACCGGTGTGTCGGGACGGCTGTCGGCGGGGGGGGTACACGCAATCGGGCGACTGCGCGGGAGGTTCAGCCGGGAGGGCACAGCAATGGCTGTCGGCGGCTGAGCAAGCACAAGGAATTAAAGCAGGATCAAGAAGGTCAGTTCAAAACTATCAGTCCTCCCTTACCGGCTCGAAAACTTGAAATATGAATGTTCTTTGACAACTTGTAAGAGATTAAAAAGTGGATAACTGAGAGTTTATTTGACGGGTGATGTTTTTCTGAAGTATCAGGCGAGGAGGCAAAACTCATTGAGCCTACTCGACAAGATGCGACAAAATTAGCGACAAAAAATGGTCTTTCAAAGGAATTTAGGTTAAAATATATTAAATGCACAAAATTATCCGGTAAGGATTATCCATGCGTTAAGGATACGTAAAAGATAATTTCGGGCGTGAACAAATGCGGGGGCGACGAGATTATACATTTACATACACACGACAAACTAACAGACATATCCTTTTTTCGGACAATGAAAGAGACAAAAGGCATCGCTCCCGCGGCCGAGCTGACGCGCGCGGGACGCAAAAAGATACAGTCCACGGCCAGGGGCGCCCTGACAATGACGGCTATGGCGATACTTATCATTACGTCGATACTGTCGCTTCGCGGCCTACCGTCGGAGGCGAAGTTCGGCGTACAGTCGATTTTCTATTACATCTTCGCGGCCGTCGTGTTCCTTCTGCCGTTTTCGCTGGTATGTGCGGAGCTTGCGTCGACCTGGACGAAGAGCGGCGGTCTGTACCGTTGGGTTTCGGAAGCCTTCGGCCCGCGCTGGGGGTGGACGGCGATGTATCTCGAATGGCAGACCATCATCTTCTGGTTTCCGACGGTGCTAATGTTCGCGGCGTCGTCGCTGGCTTATATCTTCTGGCCGGAGTCGTTTGACCAGCGTCTGGCGTCGAACAAAATCTATACTCTTGTAATAGCGTTTGTTGTTTACTGGGGCGCGACCCTGAATGCCTTCCGTGGCCAGAAGATGGCAAACAAGCTGTCGACCGCGGGCGGACTGTTCGGCACAATCATACCCGGAGCGGTTCTCATAGTGCTGGCCGTGATATACGTTGCGGCCGGGAAGGAGGTCCATCTCACGGAGATGCCATTCGTCCCTGATTTCAGCCATCTTGGGACGGTAGTCCTGGCGGCGTCGATATTCCTTTTCTACGGGGGCATGGAGATGCAGGCGGTCCACATCAACGACATGAGCAATCCCTCGCGTCAGTTTCCGCGCGCGGTGCTCATTGCGGCGATAGTCATAGTGGCGGTCTACACGCTCGGCACGCTCGCCATAGGCACGGTTATCGACACGAAGGACATAGACCTTCTGCAGTCGCTTCTTGTGGCATACAAGGGACTGTTCTCGGCCTTCAATCTTGGCTGGCTGGGCAATGTTATGGCCCTTCTGATACTGTTCGGGGTAATCGGGCAGGTGAGCGCGCTTGTAACGGGCCCGGCCACGGGTCTTATGGCGGTGGCCCAGAGCGGCTATCTTCCGCGCTCGCTGCAGCGCGTGAACAGTCTTGGCGTGAACAAGCCGATTCTCTATATAGAGGGTGCGCTTGTGTCGGCCCTGACGCTTGTGCTGCTTGTGCTGCCAACGGTCGAGAGCGCGTACCAGATAATGTCGCAGATGGCGACAATCATCTATCTGATAATGGTACTGATGATTTACGGGGCCTTCATCCGTCTGCGGCGTACCCAGCCGAAGAAGGCGCGCGGCTTCCGTGTTCCCGGCGGTAAGGCCGGGGAATGGATAGTCTGCGGGCTCGGGATTCTGGGCGCGCTGGCGGCCCTGCTTCTGAGCTATATCCCGCCGTCCCAGATAGCCACGGGGAGTCCTGCGGTGTATGTGGGCATCATTCTGGCCGGGGTAGGAGTGTTCGTGGCCCTTCCTCTCGTAATCTATGCCCGGCGTAAGCCGTCGTGGCGCGACCCGTCGATTCATTTCTATCCCTTCGACTGGCAGATCGAGAACCGCAAGCCCGGGGAGGTGTCGAAATGGCCGGCCGGATATGAGCCGAGCGAGGATGAGGTCGAGGAGGCCGAGGCCCGCGAGGCGGGTGAGAGATAGCCGGCTTGGATTCCACAGAACTGCCCTCCGGACACGGGAGAATGCCCGACGCGGCACTGAACCTCCATCCGGCGCATGGGTCGGGGAGCTTTATTTTGCCACGAAGATGGTGTCGACGGAGATTGTGACGTCGTAGGGAGTTGCCTGATCGGTGCGGGAGGGGACGGTGGAGCGGACGAAATAGAAGCTCTGCTGTTTGTCCCAGGACTGGATGCTGAGGTTGCGCGTCTCTCCGGCGGGAATGTCGCAGGGGACGGAAATCTGGCGTCGGTGGAGCATCTTGCGGTCGGCGTCGAGGTAGGTGACGGTGACGGCGATGCGCCGGACAGCCCTGTCGGAATGGTTGGAGGCGAAGAAGGTTTCCCTGCGCGAGCGCAGGGGCTTGTCGTAGCCTGTGATCTTGAACACTTCCGGCCCGGGAGCCAGAACCGGGGCTGGAGCGGAAGCAGAGGGCGCGGCGCCCTGTTCCGCGGGAATTGCGTGCAGGCCCGGGCGGGTAGTGCGCTGGGCGGCGAGCGGGAGAATCACGAGGCCGGCGAGTGCGGCGGGGATGAGGAGACGGAGTGGTTTCATTGCGGTTAGAGATTGACGTTACGGGAGCCCGGCGCGGGCGGATAAATCCGGACCGCTCCAAGGAGGTCGTTGGGGCGGGTGTCCTTTTCAATGACGCCCACGCGGAAGAAATAAGGAATCCACCGGCGCAGGCTGATGCGCGGGGAATTGGAATACGGTCTGAAGACGAGTCGGCGCCCCTCGTCGGAGAGCTCGAGGGCTGAGGTGAAATGGCGGATTCGCGCGGGGTCCCTGTCGAGCGGTGAGGCGAGCATCCGGCAGTCGTAGACTCCTGGCTTGCCGGAGGCGGAGGCGTGTCCGCAGACAGTGCCCTCGGGCATCCGCCAGTCGGGGCTCTCGAGAAGGAGGATGTCGAAGACGTTCTCTCTTCCCGGCGCGGGGGCAATTGCGAAGAGTACCTCGTCATCGCCGGCGCCGATGCGCCAGAGTCCTTCGAGAGGGTCGGACCTGAGGCTGTCGAGGCGCGCGGCGATGCTGTCGGCGATTGAGCGTCCGCACGCACAGAGGGCGGATGCGCCGAGGCATCCGGCAATCAGGAGCGTGCGGAGTAGGGAAATCATATCGTGGAGAATTTATAGGAGAAGCCAATGGAGAGAATCTCCTTGAGCTGGAGCTTGCTCCACTTTGTGTCGTCGACGCGCGGGGTCTTGGAGTCGTAGCGGGCGTGGCAGAAAATCTGGGTGGTGAGGAACCGGTTGATTTCGAAAACGACGGTGTTCTCCCAGTCGGCCTGGAAGAGGTCGTAGTCGGTGAATACCCATACGCGGGAGTTGAGGGAGATGTTAGAACAGATTTTCCAGAAAAGTTTCAGCTCGGCGCTCGAACCGAACTTGCTGACGGAGTTGCGGCCTTTACGGATGTCGTAGGCTGTTTCGTCCATCTGATTGTTGATGCAGGTGCGGAGGTTGTAGGAGACGGGAGAGACGGAAGCGTCGAAAGTGAATTTTTTCTTGGGGGTGGCGTAGTTGTAGGTCATACCGATACCTGCCGTGAGCTCACCGGGGGACAGGATGGACGCGCGCATCTCGCGGGTGTTTGAATTGTAGGAGTTCAGGAGCTGGGTCTTGAACTGGGTGGTGAACGAGTAGTACCATCTCTTTGCGGCCTTGACACCGAAGGTTGTGTTGAGCTGGAAGAGGTCGTCGGAGATGTTGTAGGCGTGTATTGAGTCGTCGGGTGCGGAGTTCATGCCGAGCTTGTACTGGGCCGTGGTCTCGAAGAGGAGGTTGGGGTGGAATTCCTGGTTAAGCTTGACGTTGTAGTAAATGTTTCCGAGGACATTGAGGTTGTTGTTGCCGCCCTGATACCAGTTGGGGGATATGTATGCCTGGGAGAACTGGAGACCGACGTTGAACTTGCGAATCCAGTGGCGCCGTTTCGCGGGGGTGGGGTCGACTGTAGTGACGGCTTCGCTGACGGTGGGCATTTCCCTCATCTCGATAGTGAAGTCCGCGGGGTCGACCGTGGGGATGAAATGTGTGGGAGCCTCGGGCAGGAGAGCGAGATTGTACCTGACAATCTCGGGATGCGAGGTGAAGAGGGTGCGCCTCATCTCACGCATGGCTCCGGCTGTGCGGTTGCAGTCGGAAATCCATCGCATGGCGGGATTTTCGTCCTTTTTTTGCGCTTCGAGGGGGTTCGAGCGGTCCTTGAAAAGGAAGTGGTCGTAGACAGCCGGGAGGAAAAACCATGAGGGAAGAGGGTTGTCGGGCACGGAGATGTCGTAGGCGGGGAGGATGGAGTCTGTGACGAATCCGAGGGAATCGCGCAGAGGAAGGACCATTGAGGCAATGGCAGCGTCGGGAGCCGGGAGAATGACGGGAGTCGCGGCCCGTGGTTTCTTTACGCGAGCGGATGAGAAATAGGAGGCCTGAGCGGACGCGGGCACTGCGGCCGTCAGGAGCATTGACAAGATGAAGAACAGATGTCTGAGGAAATGGTTCCGCATGATGAGCAACAAGTTTGAGAAATGTAAGGGGAATGCCCTGTTGGAATTAGAGTCAGGAGGGCTTCCGGGCCGTGTAGAGCGTACAGGAGCCGAAGGTCATCGTCCGGGCCTTGCAGTCGGCGAATCCCGCGCCGGCAAGGATGGCGGTCATCGCGGCTCCCTGAGGGACGGCCTCGATGCTTTCTGGGAGGTAGGAGTAAGCGCGTGAGTCGCGGGAGACAATACGGCCTACAAAGGGGATTATGCAGCGTGTGTAGAGCCTGTAGAAAGGCTTGACGAGAGGGGAGACGGGGGTCGAGAGTTCGAGGACGGCGATAGTTCCGCCGGGGCGGAGCGCACGGAACATCTGCGCGTAACCTCCGGGTATGTCGGCGAAGTTGCGGATTCCGAAGGCTATGGTGACAGCGTCGGCGGAGCCGTCAGCGACGGGGAGGGCGAGGCCGTCGCCTCTGAGGAACTGAATCCTGCCGTCCAGCCTGGCCTCACGAGCCTTCCGGCGCCCGACGTCGAGCATTCCTTCGGAGAGGTCGACGCCCGTGATGGCGGCGTGGGGGAGACGCCGAGCGAGAGCGATTGCGAGGTCGCCGGTTCCGGTGGCGACGTCGACGACGCTTCGGGGCGCGGGGGTGAGCTTCCGAATGAAGCTCACGGCCCTGCGCCTCCAGAGGCGGTCGATGCCGAGGGTCATGGCGCGGTTCATGAAGTCGTAAGCCGGGGCGATGGAGTCGAACATCTCCTCGACCTGACTGCCTTTGTCGCGCCTGTCGCCGTAGGGGGTTATTTTCTCGACCTGCATCAGCGGTCCAGTGAATCGAGACAGTCGAGGACGTTCTTTTCGATACGCGCGGTAAGGTCTTTCTCGGGAGCGGGAACGAACTTACGTCCGGTGACGTGCTCGTAGAGCTCGATGTATCGTTTGGAAATGCTCTCGCAGACCTCGGGCGTCATTTCGGGCACTTTCTCGCCGGGACGGCCCATGAAGCCGTTCTCGATGAGCCACTGGCGTACAAACTCCTTGGAGAGCTGGCGCTGGGGCTCGCCCTTTGCGAAGCGCTCTTCGTATCCGTCGGCGTAGAAGTAGCGGGAGGAGTCGGGGGTGTGGATTTCGTCGATGAGGATAACCTTGCCGTCGTATTTGCCGAACTCATACTTGGTGTCGACGAGGATGAGGCCCTTCTCGGCGGCCATGCGCGTGCCGATTTCAAAGAGGCGGCGGGTGTATTCCTCCATCTTGCGGTAGTCTTCCTCGGAGACGATGCCCTGGGCGATGATTTCCTCGCGGGAGATGTTCATGTCGTGGCCTTCCTCGGCCTTGGTGGTGGGGGTGATGATGGGCTCGGGGAAACGCTGGTTCTCCTTCATGCCGTCGGGGAGCTTCACGCCGCAGAGCTCGCGGGCGCCGGCGGCGTACTCGCGCCAGGCGCTGCCGGTGAGGTACCCGCGGATGATCATCTCCACCCTGAAACCTTCGGCGCGGACTCCGGCTGTGACCATGGGGTCGGGGACGGCGAGCTTCCAGTTGGGGACGGCATCGGCCGTGGCGTCGAGGAAGTAAGAGGCTATCTGGTTGAGGACCTGACCCTTGAAAGGTATTCCCTTGGGGAGGATGACGTCGAATGCCGAAATGCGGTCGGTTGCCACCATTACGAGGAGGTTGTTGTCGATGGTGTAGACGTCGCGAACTTTGCCGTGGTAGACGGCGGTCTGTCCGGGGAAGTTGAAGTTGGTCTCTGTGAGTGTCATATATATGATTGTTTTATATGGGTTTCAGAAATGGAAGTCATACGGCGGGGGCGTCGGGGGCCGGGGAAGCGGTGTCGGCCTTTTCCTTGTCCTCGAACTTCTCGTAGGCGTCGACTATGCGCTGGACAAGGGGATGGCGGACGATGTCGGCCTTGGTGAACTCGATGCGACCGACGCCCCTGACGTTGCGCAGGACCCGGAGAGCCTGAACGAGGCCGCTCTGAGTTGAGCGGGGGAGGTCGATCTGGCTGGTGTCGCCGGTGACAATCATCTTGGCGTCGTGTCCGAGGCGTGTGAGGAACATCTTGAGCTGGTGGGTTGTGGTGTTCTGAGCCTCGTCGAGGACTATGACGGCGTCGTTGAGCGTGCGGCCGCGCATGAAGGCGAGCGGCGCAATCTGAATTACCTTCGACTCCATGTACTCCTTGAGCTTGAGAGCCGGAATCATGTCCTCGAGAGCATCGTAGAGGGGCTGGAGGTATGGATCGATCTTGTCCTTCATGTCGCCGGGAAGGAAACCGAGTTTCTCGCCGGCCTCGACGGCGGGGCGGGAGAGGATGATTTTCCGCGCCTCGCGGTTCTTGAGGGCGCGGACGGCAAGTGCTATGGCGATGTATGTCTTTCCCGTTCCGGCGGGCCCGAGGGCGAAAGTGAGGTCGTTGTTGTTGAAAGCCTCGACGAGGGCTTCCTGGTTAGCGTTGCGGGCCTGGATGGGCTTGCCGTTCACACCGTATATAATCACACCGTCGCGCTTGAGCTCCTTGGGAGCGTCGCCCTTAACGATGGAGATAATGGCCTCTTCGTTGAGGGAGTTGTACTGCTCGGCGTAAGCCACGAGCTCCTTCATTCGCTTTTCAAATTCGGCGGTCTCGGAGTCCTCGCCGATCACGCGGATGACAGAGCCGCGGGCGGAAATCCGGAGTTTCGGGAAGAGGTTCTTGACGAGCTGAAGGTTCGCGTTGTTGACGCCGTAGAAAGTCAGGGGGTCGACGGAGTCGATGATTACGATGCGTTCAATCATTTTATCTTTAGAGTCTTCAGGAGAGAGGCGGCGAGCGGGGCGGCGGCGTCGCGGAAAATAACGACGGCGAATCGGGAAGCGGCCTTGTCGCCGGCGATGGCGACGACGGTAGCGCCGTCCTTGGCCGTGACGAGGTGTATGGGCGTGCCGTCGTCAGCCGTCATGGCCGAGTGGGTGCCGCCCTGCATGAGCGCGTTGGCGAGGACGGTTGCGATGGCGGATGGTGTGATGTCTTTCTGAGCGTTCTGGACGCCGAAGCAAATACCCCCGGCGGCGTCGGCGGGAGTGTAGACTTCCATCGCGAGCTTGTCGGAAATAGCCTTGTTGAAGGTGTATCCGTCGGGGCCGTCCATTGTGGCTATGTGCGAGGAAAGACGGTTAGCGGCGGAGGCTCCTAAACAGGCCAAGCAGATGGCGAGGAAGAGAACGAAAGATTTTTTCATAGACCGGAATGTCGAAGCGTGAGAGATTACGAGGGCAAAGTTACGGTTTTTTCCTCTATTTATAAACGCGCGGGATAAAAAACTTGTTCCCGAAGGAGAATAATCGGGATAAAATCCGTATATTTGCAGAACAAGCCGGCAGTGGCCGGCGTTAGACTTAAACTAAACGAAACATACTCCTAAAACACAAAAGAAATGGAATACCTGACACAAGACAAGCTTGTCATCGTCGGCGCCGCCGGCATGATAGGCTCGAACATGGCCCAGACGGCAATCATGATGCATCTAACCCCGAATATCTGTCTTTACGACCCTTACGGACCGGGTCTTGAAGGCGTAGCCGAGGAGATGTTCCACTGCGGTTTCGAGGGTCTAAACCTGACCTTCACCTCCGATATCGCCGAGGCTTTCAAGGACGCGAAGTACATTGTGTCGTCGGGCGGCGCTGCCCGCAAGGCCGGCATGACGCGCGAAGACCTCCTGAAGGGCAACGCCGGTGTGGCCGAGGAGTTGGGCAAGAACATCCGCAAGTACTGCCCGGACGTGAAGCACGTTGTGGTAATCTTCAACCCTGCCGACATCACGGGCCTCATCACGCTTCTGTACAGCGGCCTGAAGCCCTCGCAGGTTTCGACTCTCGCCGCTCTCGACTCCACGCGCCTTCGGAGCGAACTCTCGAAGTACTTCCACATCAAGGCTGATGAAATCGAGAACTCGCGCACCTACGGCGGTCACGGCGAGCAGATGGCCGTGTACGCATCGACGACGATGGTCAACGGCAAGCCTCTTTCCGAAATCATCGGCACGGAAGTTCTCCCCGAGAAGGACTGGGAGGAAATCAAGGTCCGCGTCATCCAGGGCGGAAAGAACATCATCGACCTTCGCGGCCGCTCGTCGTTCCAGAGCCCGGCTTACCTGTCCATCGAGATGATTGCGGCCGCCATGGGCGGCGCACCGTTCCGCTGGCCGGTCGGCACGTATGTCAACGACGACCGCTTCAGCCACATCATGATGGCGATGGAGACCGTCGTTACGAAGGACGGCGTCAAGTTCTCGGAGCCCAAGGGTACGCCCGAAGAGCAGAAAGCCCTCGAAGAGAGCTACAAGCACCTCTGCGCCCTCCGCGACGAGGTAATCGCCATGGGAGTTCTTCCCGCCATCGACAAGTGGCATGAGCTGAACCCCAACATTGACTGATTTAGAGTGTAGAATTTAGAGTGTAGTTATTGCCCATAGGGCGCTTGCGGGAGCAAGTATTTTTAATTAAAAAAACTTTAGACTCTAAATTCTAAATTCTGAACTTAACAGTCCCGGCGCTAACCGCCGGGACTGTCGTTTTTATGTTATAAAACATATTCTTTGGCCGGATGGAAAATTTTTCAGAACTTTGCAGAAGGAATACACTCATATCACACTTACTTCTTATCAAAAATCAATTACCATGAACAAAATCGCAAGATTTGCAGCTGTCTGCGGCCTTTCAGCCGCGGCGGTGACGGCCAACGCCGCGACGTTCACGGGCGAACGCACGGACTTCCGCGACGAGACCATCTACTTCGCGATGACCACCCGCTTCTACGACGGCGACCCGACGAACAACGTATGCTCCTGGGACAAGCAGGACGTGCAGATATCCAAGAACGACCCTGACTGGCGCGGTGACTTCAAAGGCCTCATCGACCGCCTCGACTACATCAAGGCCCTCGGCTTCACGGCCGTGTGGATCACGCCTATCGTGCAGAACGCCTCCGGCGAGGACTACCACGGCTATCACGCCATGGACCTCTCGAGCGTCGACCTCCGCTACGAGAGCCGCAAGGCCTGGGGCGCCGACAAGGACGTCAAATTCCAGGACCTCATCGACGCCGCCCACGCCAAGGGCATGAAGATCATCCTCGACATCGTGCTCCAGCACACCGGCAACTTCGGCGAAAGCTACCTCAACCCCCTCTTCACCCGCGACCAGAACATCCGCAATCAGGCTTCTCCGGCCGCCTGCCTCATCCCCAACCCCGACCGTCTGAGCTCGAACTATTTCGACCAGAGCCCGAAGTTGCAGTATGAGGAGCGCTTCAAATTCTTCAAGAACCCGCAGTACGACACCCACAACTACTACCACCACTACGGTACCGGCTGGAACTGGGACCTTCCCAACCGCTGGTGGGGCCAGATCGCAGGCGACTGCGTGGACCTCAACACGGAGAACAACACCGTGGCCGAATATGTGGTTAAATGCTACTCGAAGTTCATCGAGATGGGCGTCGACGGTTTCCGTATCGACACCTCCGGCCACATCGCCCCGCTGACCTTCAACAAGCAGTTCATCCCTCAGTTCCACGCCGCCGCCGAGAAGGCCAAGAACAAGCGCCTCAACGGCTGCCCCTTCTTCATGTTCGGCGAAGTCTGCCAGCGCTTCCAGGGCAGTGTCGTTTACCGCAACCAGCCCAACCTCTCGAGCTACTTCTACACCTGGAAGTCTGACGACGCCCTCATGAGCGAGTACAACGGCACTCAGGCATTCTGGGACACCCAGACGCTTCCCGAAGGGCACGACACACCCGTCGGCCCGATGGCTGTCTGCGAGAAGGATACCAAGGACAAGGCCCGCTCGAACAACGCATGGCTCCAGAACGGCCAGTGGCACGAACCCGACTACAGCCAGGCCTCCGGCTTCAACGTAATCGACTTCCCCGTGCACTACAGCTTCTCCAGCGTGGGCCACGTGATGGGTCTCTTCAGCCAGGACAACTACTACAACGACGCCACCTACAACGTGGTTTACGTTGACTCCCACGACTACAGCCCCGGTCCCAACGACGGCATCCGCTTCAACGGCGGCACAGCCCAGTGGGCCGAGAACCTCTCCTTCATGTTCACTTTCCGCGGCATCCCCTGTATCTACTACGGCTCTGAAGTCGAGTTCAAGAAGGGTCTTCCCATCGACGTGGGCGGCGGCAACAACAAGACTCCCCGCTCGCAGTCGGGCCGCGCATACTTCGGCAACTATCTCGAAGGCAGTGTATCGGCCAGCGACTTCGGCGTCTACACGGCCAGCGGCAATGTTGCCCAAACTCTCGATGCTGACCTCGCTCAGCACATCCGCCGTCTCAACATGATTCGCGCCGCTGTGCCCGCCCTCCGCAAGGGTCAGTACACCTTCGACGGCTGTGATGCAAACGGCGGCTGGGCCTTCAAGCGCGCCTACAAGGACGAGAGCTATGCCCTCGTGGCTGTCAACGGCGGCGCCAGCTTCACCGGCGTTCCCGCAGGCACATATGTAGACGTGGTTACAGGTCGGAGCTACACTCCCAACAACGGCTCCATCACCGTTGACGCTCCCAAGACCCAGGGGCAGCTCCGCGTGCTCGTGAAGGACTGGAAGGGCGGTAAGGTCGGTGAGGACGGCAAGTTCATGTACGCCACCTCCGCAGTCGCTCACGGCGGCAGCGTAGAATTCGACGACCCCGGCACCACCCAGTACTATACCTCCGAAGATGTAGTGAAGCCCGCAAGCGTGGTACTCTCGCCCGACGGCGGCGCCTTCAAGACCGAGACCCTTACCGTCACCGCTACCCTCAGCGACGAAGCCGTTTCAGGCTGGTACAAGATCGACGGCGGCGCCCAGGTGGCTCTCACCAAGGGCCAGCCCAAGACCTTCACCGTAGGCACCGGCCTCGATTTCGGCCAGAGCACTACCGTAGAATGGTCCGCAACCGGCTCCGACAACAACGTGCGCACCGGCAAGGCTACCTACAAGAAGGTTGATCCGAACGCCACAATCACTGTCTATGTGACTGCACCCTCCGCTCCCAACATGTATGCCTGGACTGAGGGACAGACCAACCTCATCGGCGCATGGCCCGGCAAGAAGCTGACCGACACCAAGGAAATCGACGGCCGCACGTTCTACTACAATACCTTCGATGACGTAGAGTCCGTGAATATCATCTTCAGCAACGGCGGCGACCAGACAGGAAACATCGAAGGCATCACCGAGGACACTTACTTTGAATATGACGGTAAAACCACCGCCAAGAAGATTGACGTTCAGGTATCGCAGGACGCCAGCGTTCGCTTCTCGCCCAACGGCGGCAACTTCTATGACGTCATCACCGTGACGGCCACTGCCAAGAACGCTACTTCCGCATGGTACAAGATCGGCAATGGCGCTCAGGTGAACATCTCCGGCTCCGCTTCCTTCAAGATCGGCGAAGGCATGAACATCGGCGATAATGTAACCGTAAGCTGGAGCGCCACCGGCGCCACCGGCACGAAGACCGGCTCCGTGACCTTCTCGAAGATCGCCAAGCCCGTCGAGCCCGAAGGCATCACCGTGTTCTACGACAACTCCATCACCAACTGGGGTACCGTCAAAGTTCACTTCTGGGGCGGCGAATCCGCTTCCGACTGGCCCGGCAAGGCTATGGCCAAGGTGGCTGACGCTACCCGCGCCGCACTCTTCAAATATGTCGTTCCCACGGGCACCACGGGTCTCGTGTTCAACAACGGCGGCAGCGACCAGACCAACGACATCACCGACGTACGCAACAACGCCGTCTACAAGGGCACGGGCAACCGTGGCTTTGAAATCGACGGCACATACACCGGCATCGCCAACATCGAGGCTGAAGAAGAGGCTCCCGCCGAGTTCTACAACCTCCAGGGCATCCGGGTGGAGAACCCCGGCACAGGCATGTACATCATGCGCCAGGGCAAGACCGTCCGCAAGGTCTACATCCGCTAAGCCCCTGCGCTCAGCGCTGAAATAAACGCCGCCGCGACCCGGACTCCGGGCCGCGGCGGAATGTTTTAAGAGGGACGACAGGCGGTATAAATCTTATAAGACTTATAAATCTTATAAATCTAATAAGTCTTAGAGGTCTTATAATGCCTACTCCCCGGCGTACTCGCGGACTGTCGGGCTCTCGACGTCCACGCCGAACTCGCGGGCCCGGGCGAGGATTGCGCGGGCGAGCCGCGGCTTCAGGTCCTCGGGGCAGTAGCGGAAATATGCCTCGGCGGCGCGGACGTGAGCGGCGTCGGGCATGGGGTATTCTCTTCTTTCGGGCAGTCCGTAGACGCTGTCCGGAAGGTCTTTTCTTTCTTCGTAGGTGATTCGGTCTGACATAGTTCTGTTAGTGTGTTAAAAGGGTCGTTTTGTACTTTTAACGCCGTGGACGGCATGAAAGTTGGCTGTTTGTGGAAATCTTCGTATTTTTGCATTTCAAAAGGCATACAAAAGAGAAATTATGTTTCAGAACGATTACCGCGGGGGCGGCTTCCGGTCGCTTTTTTCGGACATTCCGCCCGTGACGAAGAACCTGTTGCTGGTCAACATTTTCATATACTTCCTAATGTCGCTGATACCCGGGGCGGAGGCCGCTCTCGAGCGGTGGTGCGCGCTCTACTACTTCAGCTCGCCGGGCTTCTACGCCTACCAGCTTTTCACGTATATGTTCCTGCACGGGTCGTTCATGCACCTGTTCTTCAATTTGTTCGCACTGTGGATGTTCGGCCGCATCATCGAGCGGTCGATGGGTTCCGCGCGCTTCCTTTTCTTCTATCTGACCTGCGGCATCGGCGCCGCGCTGGTGCAGGAAGGGGTGTTCGCCATCTATATCCACAGAATTGCGTCGCTTCTGCCTCCCGAAGTGGTCCGGCAGACCATCCATGAGGGTTGGATCCACATCCAGCACAACCAGAACTATATCGACCCGGATCTCGGGCAGCTGAATGCTCTTGTCAACTCTCCGATGGTCGGCGCATCCGGTGCGATTTACGGCGTGCTTCTTGCCTTCGGCTATCTCTTCCCGAACCAGCCGATATATCTCTATTTCCTTATGCCGATCAAGGCCAAATGGTTCGTCATCGGCTACGGCATTCTGGAGCTCGTCTACGGCGTAGGCGGTTCGGCCGACGGTGTGGCGCACTTCGCCCATCTGGGAGGCATGATCTTCGGCTTCTTCCTGCTGTGGTACTGGAAGCGCAAGGGAGTGTTCAACAACCACTGGTTTTTCTGATGGCCGCGCCTGACCGCACTACCTCCCCGGATATCCGCTGCGCGGGCACGATATGGGCGATAGCGGGTCTCAACGCCGCTGTTTTCGCCGCCATACTGACGGCGTCGGCTTTCGGTGTGGACCTTCTTGAAGCCCTGGCGCTTCCGGCGTCATCTCCGCGGGCTTATCAGGCACTGAGCTATATGTTCGCTCACGCGGGATTGCTCCACATACTGGTCAACATGCTCGTTTTCGTGGCTTACGGCAGTCTCGCGTCCACGCTGGGGCTGGGCCATGCCGTTGCTCCGCTCTATCTGGCCGGCGGTCTCGCCGGCGCCGCGGGCTTCGGACTTTTCGCGGCCGGAGGCTCGATGCTCGCGGGGGCTTCCGCATCCGTGCTCGCTGTGCTCACGGCCATCACGGTGTGGTGCGGTTCTCTGCGTGTGGCCATCCCGTGGGCCGGGCGCCCGCGGCTCTGGGCCGTCAGCGTGCCGCTTGCCGCACTGGCGGTCTGCTCAGCCCTCGGGGCCGGAGAATCAGGGGCGCTGGCGGCTCACGTGGCAGGGCTTCTTGCAGGGCTCCTTGCCGCACTGGTCTTTTTCATTCCCGGGCGCGGACGTGTCCGGAAATGGCTCTCGTCGAGGCGCGAGTACGACTCCGCCCGGCTGCGGGTTCTCGACAAGGCGCGTTTCTCGGGTTATTCCTCCCTGACTGAATCCGAAAGGAAGCTGCTATGAGCCAAAGAACGTCTCCCCGCAAGCCGCTGGGTCCTGACGCAGGGTCCGGAGGGCCGTCTCCCGTTACAAAATCTCCGCGCAAGGCCAGAACGCCGAGCGGCGCAGACAGTCCCGCTCATCGTAAAGGACGGCCGAAGTGGCGGAGTTTTCTGCATGTCGTTCTTGTGGCGGTCAGCGTGATATGCGGCCTGGGACTTGTCGTGAGCTCATACGGAGGGTGTCTCTCGCCGCTGAAGTACGGCGGGTACTGGGGAATCGCAGTACTTGCGATGCCCCTCACGCTGGGCGCAGTGCTCCTCATGCTCCTGCTTCAGCTCTTTATATGGCGCCGCGGCGTGCTTGTGCCACTTCTGTTCCTCGTGATATGCGGGGGCCCCGTGCTGGACTACTTTCCGCTGCATGTCTTCAGCCCAAGTGCGCCAAAAGGTGCAAGGACGCTGAAGGTGTTGAGCTACAATGTATATAATTTCACTGATTTCCGCCCCGGCGAGAGCGAGAATTCCCCGCGTAACCGCACGTTGAACACCATCATCGAGAGCGGCGCCGACATAGTCTGTCTTCAGGAGACCGAAGTCATCGGCCCTTACGGCGAAAACAAGATTCATCGCGAGGACATAGCCCTTCTCCATAAGATATATCCATACGTCATTCGCACGGACACGTACCTCACGCTCCTCTCGAAGTATCCTGTCACTCCCATACACCTTGAGGTCAACCGCCGCAATTTCGGGGCCGATATCGGGGCTTACCGCGTGCATCTCGGCGAGGACATGGACGTCACTGTCTTCAATTTCCATCTCGCGAGCCTCGGACTCACGTCAGGCGACTTCGCTCTTTACCGCGACCTTACGGACGGCAAGACGCGACGGGTCGACGAGATGCGCGAGGTCAAGCGCGAGCTGCTTTCGAAGGTCGCTGCGGCCAACGTCGAGCGTGCGCGGCAGGCTGAGAAGCTGGTGCGCTACATCGAGCATTACGGAGGTCCGAATGTGCTGGTGTGCGGTGATTTCAACGATGTGTCGAACTGCTATGCCATGCGCCGTTTCGAGGAGCTCGGGCTCAGGGAGGTCTATCCCGAGGTCGGGTTCGGTCCGATAGTGACCTACAACGCCCGGCGCCTTTATTTCGGAATAGACCACATACTATACCGCGGGGCGTTCAGGCCGCTTTCGCTCAAAAAAGGCCATGTGGCGTCGTCCGACCACTATCCTGTTACTACAGTGTTTGAACTTACGGATAAATAACGGAACAATCGGTCCGGTCCCGGCGTTTTGGTAATACGGAAAATTTTATGTAAGTTTGCAACTATAATCGTACTATAAATTCAACCAATATGAAAAAATTTCTGACTGAATTCAAGGAATTCGCCATGCGCGGCAATGTGGTCGACATGGCTGTCGGTGTGATTATCGGCGGTGCCTTCGGCAAGATAGTGACCTCCCTCGTCAACGACATCATCATGCCCGGCGTAGGTGTCCTCACGGGAGGCACCAACTTCAGCGAGTTCAAGTTCGTCATCCAGCAGGGTGTGACAAATGGCACGGAGGTCATCACGCCCGAAGTCGCCATCACATGGGGCGCTTTCGTCCAGACAATCGTCGACTTCCTGATTATCGCCTTCTGCATCTTCGTGGCAATCAAGGCCATGAACAAGTTCAAGAAGGCCGAGGCCGCTCCCGAACCCGCTCCTGAAGCTCCTGCCGCTCCCACGCAGGAAGAGCTCCTGGCCGAAATCCGCGACCTCCTGAAGGCTCAGGCCGAAGGGAAGAAGTGAGCGCACGGGCCATATATCTCATAGGCCTTCCGGCCTGCGGGAAGACCACTCTCGGGAGGGCTCTTCCCGCGGCCGCCAGACGTCTGGGAGTCGAAGGTCTCCGTTTCGAGGATCTCGACGAGGCTGTAGAGGCCGCTGAAGGCCGCAGTATCGCCGAGATATTCCGCTCCGAAGGCGAGGAGGCTTTCCGCAGGGCCGAGTCTGCGCTCCTGCGCGGGATTTCCGAAGGGCCGGACTCCGGAGGAATCCTCGTCCTGGCCTGCGGCGGCGGCACGCCGTGCAGCGGCGACAACCTCGAGTACATGCTCTCCCGAGGCCTGGTCGTGGAACTGAGGGCCACCCGCGAGGCCACCCTGCGTCGCCTCCTCGAGGCACCACCCGAGCAGAGGCCCCTTGTCGGAAAGGTGCACGGCGACCCCGGAGCGCTCAGCGACGAGGTAGAGGCGCTTGCCGCGCGGCGCAGACCCTGGTACAGCCTGGCGCATGCATCCTTCGACTCCACCCTGCTTGAGACAGAAGAACAGGTCCGCGAGACCTCCGAGGCCTTCGTCAGACAATTCATATTAAACTGAACCTTTCATATCCCCCCCCCTCCATCGTGCCCGCACCAACTCCTCTTGAACAGCTCTACATGGCGGCTACCGCCCCGCGCAGTATCTCCATCGGTCTGCCGGCCTCGTCAGTGGCCGCCGACCACCGTTTTCCCCTCACGCCCGAAGGCGCCGAGCGCCTTATCGAAAGAGGATTCCGCGTGCTTATGGAAGCGGGAGCGGCACTTCCCATCCATTATTCCGACGAGACTTACACGAGCCGGGGCGTGGAAATCTGCCGCCGGGAGGAGACCCTCAGGGCTGATGTGGTGGTGAGCCTCGGGCGTATCTCGGCCCGCGACGCCTCGCTGATGAAGCGCGGAGCCCTTCTGCTTGGCTTCCTGAACGCCTCACCGGCGGATGCTCCGGTGCTGAGAGTCCTTCTGGAACGCTCGGTGATAGCCCTTGCGCTCGAGAACATCTGCGAGCCATCCGGACGCAAGCCTTTCGCCGACATCATGCAGGAGGTAGCCGGAAGGGCCGCGGTGTCGCTCGCCTCGTCGCTTCTTGCGGACGCCGTCCAGGGTAAGGGCATACTCCTCGGAGGCGTGGCAGGCGTGGTACCCTGCGAGGTAATGATAATCGGCTCGGACATGGCTGCCCTTGCCGCGGCGAGCACCGCCATAGGGCTTGGCGCCATAGTGCGCGTGTTCGACAACAATGTCTACGCTCTCCGCGAACTTCTCGGGCGGCTCGGTCCGGGGGCCGTTGGCTCCGCCATCCATCCCAAGGTGTTCGAGAGCGCCCTTCGGTCGGCTGACGTTGTAGTAGCCACCGACACCCTCACCCGCGACGGCATAGTGGACGCCACACTGGCCGACAGGATGAAGCGGGGAGTAATCTGTTTCGACCTCACGATGCGGCCCGGAACGGCCTTTCCGTCACTGCGGCTTGTGAATCTCAACGAGGCGATGCCGGGCGACAATTCCATGGGCGCCCCCGTGCGCTATTGCTACATCAACGCCGGGAACGCCGTGCCGCGCACACTCGCGATGGCGCTGTCGAACACTTTCGTCAACATGCTGGACGAAATTCTCGTCTGCGACGGAGCTCCCAACGCCCTCCGCCTCAACGCCGCGCTCCGCAAGGGCGTCTACACCTTCCTCGGAAAATGCGTGAACGCCGAAGCCGCGGCTGTGCTGGGGCTCCGGGCCGTCGACATCGAATTCTTAATACAGTATTCCTGATTTCCAAAATGGCATCATACGACAACACTCCCTCGCGTTTCCGCAAATTCTATGTGGTATGGGAGGGGCGCTCGACGGGTGTGTTCGACACCTGGGAGGAATGCGCCGCCCAGACCGAAGGCTACCCCGGGGCGAAGTTCCGCGCCTATCCCTCGCAGGAGGAGGCCGTGAAGGCCTTCCGCGGGAAGCCCGAGGACCAGCTGGGCCTTATGCGCGCCTTAGCCGAGCGCAGGAAGACCGAAATCGTGAACTACGAGGCCTTCCCGGAAATCCGCCTCAACGCGATAGCCGTCGACGGCGCCTGCGCCAAGAATCCGGGCCCTATGGAATACCGCGGGGTGCTTGTGGGGACGGGACAGGAGGTGTTCCACATCGGTCCGCTTGCCGGGGGCACCAACAACATAGCGGAATATCTCGCCATCATCCACTGCGCGGCATGGCTCCACAAGAACCGCGACTTTTCCACCCCCATCTACACAGACTCGCGCACGGCCCTGGCATGGATACGCAAGCGCCAGAGCAACACAACGATAAGTCCGACGCCGGAAAACGCCCGTGTCCGAGAAATCCTGGCCCGCGCCAACGCCTGGATTAAAAGCAACGAAATAGGGAATCCCCTTCTGAAATGGGACACGGAGAAATGGGGGGAAATCCCGGCCGATTTCGGCAGGAAATGACGTTTTCTCACTTAGACCGACCTTCATTCATCACATCATGCAACGCCTGTTTTTACTGCTTATACTTCTTCTTCCCCTGAAATCCGTTGGCGTTGTGGTCGTGGATTCTACTGATTCCAAGCCCCTCGGAGGCGCCTCTCTGTCGTCAGCCGACGGCATTATCCTTTCGATTACCGATGTTGAGGGCCGTGCTCCGAGTCCGCAGTCGTTTCCCTACGACGTGCGTTGCCTGGGATACTCGCCTCTCACAGTAGAGGCTGCGTGCGACACTGTGCGTCTCGAGCCGACGGCTATCGAGCTCGCCGGCTTCACTGTCACGCCCGGGGAGCGGCCGATAACCCTTGTGCGGGCCTACATCCGCGAATATTCCTCGGCGGCAACGAGCACCGACACGCTTCAGTTGTTCTCCGAGTATATGGCCGACTTTTTCCTGACGGAGAAGAAGGTCAAGGGGTTCAGCACGAAACCGCAGTCTCCGAAGGTGCGCTCGCTTGCGCGGCGGATGCGCTACCGCAACTCGGAGGGACGCGACACGGTCGCGAACGACGACGATGCCGGGATGCTGGTCTGGGTAGAACTCACCAGCCTCGAGCCGGAGCGCCACATTCTGGGCGATTCCCTCCTCGCGGGCTTCCCGGAAATCCGGCACGGGGAGTACGGGACGTCGGTAGTCAGGACTTTCCGTAGCCCGACGTACACGCGCACTCTCGACGCCCTTGCGACTCATAAGGACCATCACTGGGAGCCGTGGCTTCTGAAGATGCTCGGGCTGAGCGTGGACGTGACGGAAATGGTGCGCAGCGAGCGCTTCCTCGTGGACGAGGGCGGTGAGTACGGCCCGGCCTCGCTGGCCGTGTCGTCGTTCTCGATGCGTATGCTTCTGAAGGGCAAGTGGATGAAGAAGGCCTTCCACAGCAAGGAACCCGTCGCCCTTTACTCGACAATCGATATCTATCCCGTGAGCGTGCGCTTCCTTACTCGCGAGGAGGCCCTTGAAGAGCGCGGGGACAAGACGCCGCTTCCCATCGTCCCGGCACCCCAGGCCCCGGAGATACCCGCCTTTGTCCGTGGATGGAAAGCTGTGGAACAGACGGCCACGCCGGGAAGCTTGTGAAATTGATGTCAGAAACTAAAAAATTTGGTTAAAATGATGGTGGATTTGAATAAAGTGCTATCTTTGCAAAAAAATTAAGGTCCCCACGAATTTCAACAAATTTCCATATACCCATTTCAATCCTTAACAAACAATGAATCGCAAACTTTGTTATGTCGTAGCCCTTGGCGCAGCCTTGACTATGACCTCATGCGGCAAGAAGCTCGGCCAGTTCTCCGCCGACTATTTCACCGTCAATCCGAACCCCCTCGAAGTTGTAGGCGAGAAGGTGCCCGCCACGGTGAGTGCCAAGATTCCCGCAAAGTTTTTCGTCAAGAACGCAGAGGTTACGGTTACTCCCTATCTCGTGTTCGACGGCCAGGAAGTGGCTTCGATGCCTTATTCCTTCCAGGGCGAGAAAGTCCGCGGTAACGCTCCCGTAATCAACTATGAGTACGGCGGCACCGCCACAATTCCCGCAAGTTTCAACTATCAGCCCGACATGGCCAAGAGCGAGCTCCAGCTTGCATTCCAGGTTAAGCAGGGCAACAAGGAATACGCCCTTCCGCGCGTGAAGGTGGCCGACGGCGTAATCGCCACAGCCGCCATCGCCTCCGCAGCCAGCGCCAACCCGGCTCTCGCCGACGACGCTTTCCAGCGTGTGATCAACGAGAAATACGCCGCCGACATCATGTTCCTCATCAACCAGGCCAACATCCGCGCCGGTCAGCTCAAGAGCGACGCCATGGTGGAGCTCCAGCGTGAGATTCTCAATGCAAACGGCGACACCTCCCGCCGCCTCCAGGAAATCAACATCCAGTCGTACGCTTCGCCCGACGGCACCATGGAGTTCAACACCAAGCTCGCCGAAAAGCGCGAGGCCAACACCAAGAGCTACATGACCGACCAGCTCAAGAAGGACAAAATCACGGAATTCGGCGAACTCACCGCACAGTTCACCGCCGAGGACTGGGAAGGCTTCCAGAAGCTCGTCCAGCAGAGCAACATCCAGGACAAGGACCTCATTCTGAGCGTTCTCTCGATGTACAAGGACCCGGACCAGCGCGAGCGTGAAATCCGCAACCTCTCCAACGTGTTCGAGCAGCTCGCCGACCAGATTCTTCCTCAGCTCCGCTACTCCCGCGTTACTGCCTCAATCGACGTAATCGGCAAGAGCGACGCCGAAATCAAGGCTCTCTTCGCTTCCGACCCCTCCAAGCTCAACGTCGAGGAAATCCTCTACTGCGCAACCCTTACCGACGACAACAAGCAGCGTGAGAAGATTTACGACACCGCCGCCCGTCTCTATCCCAACGACTACCGCACCTTCAACAACCTCGGCCTCGCCCAGTACGTGAACGGTGACTACGACGCCGCCGCCGCCAACTTCCGCAAGGCCGCTTCCCTCACCACCAACGGCGAGCCCCAGATGAACCTCGGCCTCATCGAGATGGTGAACAAGAACTACTCCAAGGCCAACCAGCTCTTCGGCTCCGCCGCCGGTGTCGACGGTCTCGGCGAAGCTCTCGGCCTCTACTACCTCAAGCAGGGCGACGCCAACGCCGCAGTCCGCGCCTTCGGCGACGCCAAGTGCAACAATGCGGCCGTTGCCCAAATCGTGACCAAGGACTACTCCAAGGCCAAGACTACCCTCGCTGGCATCAGCAAGCCCGACGCCACGACCTACTATCTCATGGCTATCGTAGGCGCCCGCACCAACAACGAGTCGATGCTCACGAGCAACCTCCGTCAGGCCGTCCGCCTCGACGCATCCCTCGCCCAGAAGGCCGCCAAGGACCTCGAGTTCGCCAACTACAACCTCACCGGCGCGCTCAACTAATCCGCTGACGCGCAAAGAAAAAGACCCCGCCTCCGCCGGATGCTCCGGCCCGAGGCGGGGTTGTTTTTGTTTAGGGGGCAGAATGCGTGTAAACCGGATAGCGACTATCGTAAAACGTCGAATGGTATTATTTATTTAGAACTTATCGCAAAACTCCGCATTGTATTTGACGCTTATCGTAAAACTCCGAATTGTAGGGACGCACGGCTCGTGCGTCCGCCTGCAAAGCATTGGACCATAGTTGGTTAATTAGGACGCACGAGCCGTGCGTCCCTACAGTTCGATAATCGAATTGGTATTTTTTATACTACAGTTCGATAATTGAATTCGCAATTCCTTCTCACAACCGATTCATTTCCGTTTTGATGTAAAAATGCAACAAAACGGAAATGAATCCAAGTATATCAGCTGTCTTTTAGAGTTCGAGCTTGTGGAGGGGGAGGTTCCAGGCTTCGGCTACGCCGGGATATACTACTTTGCCGTCGACGATGTTGACGCCTTCGGCGAGGCCCGGGTCGGCCTTGCAGGCGGCGCGCCAGCCCATGTCGGCGAGCCGGAGGGCGTAAGGGAGGGTGGCGTTGGTGAGTGCGAGGGTCGAGGAGTAGGGCACGGCGCCCGGTATGTTGGCCACAGCGTAGTGAACGATGCCTTCGCGGGTGTAGACGGGGTCGGCGTGTGTTGTGGCGTGGGAGGTCTCGAAGCAGCCGCCCTGGTCGATGGCGACGTCGACCATCACGGTGCCCGGACGCATCAGTTTGAGCATGTCGGCCGTGATGAGATGCGGGGCCTTGGCGCCGGGGATGAGGACGGAACCGATGACGAGGTCGGTCGTCGGGAGCTCCTGCTCGATGTTGTGGCGCGAGGAGTAGAGGGTCTTGACGTTGCGGGGCATCGTCTCTGCCACATGGCGCAGGGTGGGGAGGGAGATGTCGGTGACGGTGACGTCGGCGCCGAGGCCGGCGGCCATGAGAGCGGCGTTGCGGCCGACCACTCCGGCGCCGAGGACAAGCACTTTCGCGGGCTTGACGCCGGGGACTCCTCCGAGGAGCACGCCTCGGCCACCCTGGGGCTTCTCGAGGAATCGCGCGCCTTCCTGCACGGACATGCGTCCGGCGACTTCGCTCATGGGGATGAGCAGGGGCAGTCCGCCCATGGGGCCAATGACGGTCTCATAGGCTATGCACGTGGCGCCGGAGGCGAGCATGGCGTCGGTGAGGGCGCGGTCGGAGGCGAAGTGGAAGTAGGTGAAGACGAGCTGACCCTTGCGCACGAGCGCGTACTCGGGCTCGATGGGTTCCTTCACTTTTACAATCATCTCGGCGGCGGCATAGGTCTCCTCGATTGTGGGAAGGATTTTCGCTCCGGCGGCGAGGTATTCTTCGTCGCTGAAGCCCGAGCCTTCGCCGGCTGTGTGCTGGACATACACGGTGTGGCCGTGGTGTACGAGTTCGCGGACTCCTGAGGGCGTCATGGCCACACGGTTCTCATTGTTCTTGATCTCTTTAGGTATACCGATAATCATAAGGCATTCCCGGGGAGGGTGGTGTTAGGTGTTAGTTTTAAGGTAGTATTTCGGCGATGGTTTTCGCCGCCTAAAAGTACGTATTTTTTTTGAATTGTCTGCAAATTTTTCGGATTTTTTGTTGACTAACGGTGACGTTACGGTTGCTTTGTAAAGGCTAATGTGTTACAAAACGAGCACAAAGCATCTCGATGTAACAATGCTGTAACAATTTTAAACCCTCGTAAATGTCGGTAAAACAACAGCTTAAAAAGCAGTTCAAGGAAAAATGAAATAGTTTGAAGAAATTTGTTTAAAAATTTGCACAGCGCTGATAGTCGTCGTACTTTTGAGCGTCGAACAACAAACGGCACCTCAAAAATCAAGAAAAAACAGACCACCTAAAAATCATTCGTTATGGCAAGCGCAAAATTTCAATCCAGCCTCATGAGCCTTCAGGCCAACATGCTCAACTTCGCATATATGCTGACCTCCAACCGCGACGATGCCTACGACCTCCTTCAGGACACGACCCTCAAGGCCCTGGACAATGAAGACAAATACGCAGAAGGTACCAACCTCAAGGTATGGGTATTCACCATCATGCGGAATATCTTCATCAACAACTACCGCCGCGTGTCCCGTGCCGCCACCGTAATAGACACCACCGACAACCAGTACCTCATCAACCTCCCCGCAGAGGCCGCCCGCGAGACCCCCGACGGCACCTTTACCGCCAACGAAATCACCGCGGCCATCAACGCCTTCTCCGACGAATACCGCATCCCCTTCTCGATGCACGTGGCCGGCTACAAGTACGAGGAAATCGCCAAGGAAATGAACCTTCCCCTCGGCACCGTCAAGAGCCGCATCTTCGCCGCCCGCAAGCGCCTTCAGGAACGCTTCGCCGACTACCGCTGACCACCCGCACGGTCTGACAAGCGCCTTGCCGCTCATTCTCCTCCCTCCATATCATTTCTCCTCCCGAAAAGGAACGCCCCCGGCGCTCCTTTTTTTATTTGCCTAAGAGTAAGGAAGAGACCCAAAATCCGGCAGGGAGAGAGTGTATTACTAAGTCTGTGTCAAATTTATATTGAGATCTGGAGGGCGGAGGTGGATTTTTTTGGATATGTCGGGGGGATTTAGTAATTTAGCATTCTAAATTCGAACACCTATACCCTGACATATATGGATACCGACAAACATAGATACTGTGTGATCATGTGCGGGGGCATCGGGAGCCGTTTCTGGCCCTACTCCCGCGAGGAGCGTCCCAAGCAGTTCATCGACTTCCTCGGCACGGGCCGGAGCCTTCTGCAGATGAGCTTCGACCGTATCCGCTCGGTGGTTCCTGCAGAAAACGTCATCATCCTCACGAACAGCCGCTACGTCCCCTTGGTGAAGGAGCAGCTGCCGGAGCTTGCCGATGACCAGATTCTCGCCGAGCCGGCCCGCCGCAACACGGCGCCCTGCATTGCCTGGGCGGCCTGGCACATCGCCGCGCGCGACCCCGAGGCATCTATGATTGTCACGCCGAGCGACCATGTCATCACGCGCGAGGCGGAGTTCGAGCGTGCCATCCGCGCGGGTTTCGGTTTCGTGGAGGGGCGCGACGCGCTCCTGACCCTCGGCATCGAGCCCACGCGCCCCGAGACGGGTTACGGCTACATCCAGGTGGGCGAGCACATCGAGGGCGAAATCAACCGCGTGAAGACCTTCACGGAGAAGCCCGACCTCGAGCTCGCGAAGGTTTTCCTCTCCACGGGCGAGTTCTTCTGGAATTCGGGGATATTCCTCTGGGGGGCCGAGAGCATTCGCAAGGCTCTCCGGAGCTACGCGCCGGACATCGCCGCGGTGTTCGACTCTACTGCCGACGCCACCTACCTCGACCCGGCGGCGGAGCGGGCGTTCATCGCCTCGGCTTTCCCGGGGTGCATGAGCATCTCGATTGACTTCGCCGTGATGGAGAAGGCCGACAACGTCTATGTGGAGACTGTGCACTTCGGCTGGAACGACCTCGGCACCTGGAGCGCGCTCTACGATATGTCGCCGAAGAATTCGGATTCCAACGTGACGCAGAACTGCTCGGTGCTGGCCTACAACTCGCGGGGCAACATCTTTGCGGTGCGCGGCGAGAAACTTATCGTGGTCGACGGGCTGGAGGACTACATCGTGGCCGACGCCGACGGGGTGCTCCTGATCTGCCCCAAAGCCCGCGAACAGAAAATCAAGCAGATGGTGAACGACGCCAAGGTGAAGTTCGCCGACAAATATCTATAATCCGCATATTTCCAAGGTAAAAAACAGATTATTTCCCACGCAAGAAATGGAAAAAGACAGCACAAAGGCTATTTCTCCTGAAAATATCGTGGCGCAGGGAGTCGCGGAGGCCGTGAAGGCACTCTACGGCATCGACGCGGCGCCTTCGTCAATCGTGCCCCAGGCCACCCGCAAGGAGTTCGAGGGCAATCTCACCGTCATGGTCTTCCCCTTCGTGAAGGCCGCGCGCAAGGCCCCGGAGGCCGTCGGGCAGGAAATCGGCGAGTGGCTCACGGCCAACGTCCCCGCCGTCGACCGCTTCAACGTGGTCAAGGGTTTCCTGAACATCGTAATCACTCCTACATACTGGAACACCGTGCTCGCCGACATCGAGGCTCAGCCCGACTTCGGCATCCGTCCCGTGACGGACGACAGCCCCCTGGTGATGGTCGAATACTCCTCGCCCAACACCAACAAGCCTCTCCACCTCGGACACCTCCGCAACATCCTTCTCGGCTACAGTCTCTCGAAAATCCTCGCTGCCTGCGGCAACAAGGTTGTGAAGACCAACATCGTAAACGACCGCGGCATCCACATCTGCAAGAGCATGCTCGCGTGGCAGAAATGGTTCGACGGGCGCACTCCCGAACAGGCCGGTGTCAAGGGCGACCACCTCGTGGGCGACTGTTACGTGGCCTTCGACAAGCACCTGAAGGAAGAAATCAAGGCCCTGAAGGAGGCTGACCCGACTCTTGATGACGAGAAGGCCACGGCAGCCTCTACGCTCATGGCCGAGGCGCGCGACATGCTGCGGCGCTGGGAGGCCGGCGATTCCGAGGTGCGCGCGCTCTGGAAGCGCATGAACCAGTGGGTCTACGACGGCTTCGACGCCACCTACGCCCGTATGGGCGTGGGCTTCGACAAGATATACTACGAGTCCGAGACCTACCTCGAGGGTAAGGAAAAGGTGCTCGAGGGCCTCGAGAAGGGCGTGCTCTTCCGCAAGGACGACGGCTCCGTATGGGCCGACCTCGCAGACGAGGGCCTCGACCAGAAGCTCCTCCTCCGCTCCGACGGCACTTCGGTCTACATGACCCAGGATATCGGCACGGCCAAGCTCCGTTTCCGCGACTATCCCATCGACAAGATGATCTATGTCGTTGGCAACGAGCAGAACTACCACTTCCAGGTGCTTTCCATCCTCCTCGACCGCCTCGGCTTCTCGTGGGGCAAGGACCTTGTCCACTTCTCCTACGGCATGGTCGAGCTCCCGAACGGCAAGATGAAGAGCCGCGAGGGCACGGTTGTCGACGCCGACGACCTCATGGCCAAGATGGTCGAAATCGCGGCGGAAGTCTCCGACTCGCTCGGCAAGCTCGACGGCCTCAGCGAGGCCGAGCGCGCCGACATCGCCGAGACCGTAGGCCTCGGCGCCCTGAAGTACTACCTCCTGAAGGTCGACCCCCGCAAGAACATCACCTTCAATCCCGAGGAGAGCATCGACTTCAACGGCAACACCGGTCCCTTCATCCAGTACACCTACGCCCGCATCCGCTCGGTGCTCCGCCGCTCCGAGGAGGCCGGATTCTCCCGCGCGGACTACTCCGCCGTCGTGCCCAACGAGAAGGAGACGGGCCTCATCCAGCGCCTCGCCGACTTCCCAGGCGTGGTTGCCGAGGCCGGACGCTCCTACTCGCCCGCACTCATCGCCAACTATGTCTACGACCTCGTGAAGCAGTACAACCAGTTCTACCACGACTGCTCCATCCTCAGGGAGGAAGACGCGGCGGTATGCTCTCTGCGCCTCGCCATCAGCGACGCCGTGGCCCGCACCGTCCGCACAGGCATGGACCTTCTCGGCATCTGCGTGCCCGAAAGAATGTAAAAAACCTCTTAACTCAACAAAACAGATATGCAAGACTACAACTACAATCCGTATAACGGCGGAGGACAGGCTCTGGCGGCCATGACCTCCTCGGTGATGAAGCGCGTCTACGTGAAGATGACCCTCGGTCTCCTCGTGACGGCTTTCACGGCCGTGTACTGTGCCTCGACATCCTTCATCAACTTCTACATCACCCATTCGTGGCTGATGTGGCTGCTGATAATCGCCGAATTCGGCATCGTCATCGGCCTCTCCGGCGCCATCCGCCGCATGAGTTCCGCCGCGGCCTCCGCGCTCTTCTACCTTTTCGCCGTCATCAACGGCATGATGTTCTCGACGCTCTTCCTGGCATACAGCCCGACGGCCATGGTCAAGACCTTCTTCATCACCGCCGGCACCTTCGGCGCCATGAGTGTCTACGGTTATTTCACCTCCAGAGACCTCTCGCGCATAGGCTCCTTCCTCTTCATGGCGCTGATAGGTCTTATTATCGCATCGCTGGTGAATATCTTCCTGCACTCCAGCGGCCTTGACTGGTTAATCAGCATCGCAGGCGTCTTCATCTTCGTGGGACTCACGGCATGGGACACCCAGCAGGTGAAGAACATGGCCCAGCTCGCCGGACCCGAACAGGCCGGTCGCCTTGCCACCCTCGGCGCTCTGACCCTCTACCTCGACTTCATCAACCTCTTCCTCTACCTCCTCAGGTTCTTCGGCGGCTCCAGAGACTGATGACTCTGCCGCAGCGCTACATATCCATTCTCAAGCTGGGCTGGCCCATACTCGTGGGTCAGCTCGGCATGATTTTTGTGGGTTTCGCCGACAATATCATGGTCGGGCGCTACTCCACGGAGGCTCTTGCCTCGGCCTCGTTCGTCAACAACGTCTTCAACGTGGCCATCCTGGCCTGCGTGGGCTTCACCTACGGCCTGACGCCCGTGGTCGGAGCCATGTTCGCCCGCGGCGAGAGCGACGCCATAGGAGGAGAGCTCCGCAACTCGCTCATCGTCAACACTCTCTTCGCCCTCCTCGTCACGGCCCTGATGACAGGACTCTACTTAGCACTCCCATCGCTCGGACAGCCCGAGGAACTTCTGCCGCTGATCCGGCCATACTTCATAACCTACCTCGCGGGCGTGGTTGCCGTGTCGCTTTTCAACGTCTTCGCCCAATGGAGCTACGGCATAGGCGATACGAAGACTCCGACCGTGATAGTGCTCAGCGCAAACGCGCTGAACATCCTCGGCAACTACATACTCATCTACGGCAAGCTCGGCGCGCCCGAGATGGGTCTTACGGGCGCGGGCATCAGCACCCTTTTGGCGCGCTGGGTGTGCCCCGTGGCTATTTACTGGACTTTCCGTCGCTTCTCCCGCAACGCCTGCTACCGTCCGGCCTTCCGGCGCGCACGGCTCAGCCTCGGCCAGGCATGGCGCATCGTGCGCGGCTCGCTGCCTCTCTCGCTCCAGATGTCCTTTGAGACCGGTGCCTTCTCCGGCGCGGCCATAATCGCGGGCTGGCTCGGAGCCGTGGACCTCGCTGCCTTCCAGATTATAGTGGTGGTGGGGATGCTCGGTTTCTGCATTTACTATTCCGTCGGGGCGGCCACGAGCGTCATCGTGGCCCATGCCGCCGGACGCGGCTCCGGCCCCGAGATGCGGCGCACGGCATGGGCTGGCTACCACGTGATGCTCGCCGTTATGTGCGTTTCCAGCGCGGTCTTCATCTTCGGCGGACGCCTCCTGATGCAGGCCTTCACGGACGACCCGGCGGTGCTCGCGCTGGCCTATACGCTCATCTTTCCGCTGGTGCTCTACCAGCTCGGCGACGCCACGCAGGTGAGCTTCGCAAACTCGCTCAGGGGCACGGGCCACGTCGTGCCGATGTTCTGGATTGCCCTCCTGAGCTATATCGTGGCAGGCTTGCCCTGCACCTACCTTTTCGCGATACCCCTCGGCCTCGGGCTCTGGGGCATCGTGCTGAGCTTCTCCGTGAGCCTCTTTCTCGCGGGAGCGCTTTTCCTTATGACATTTCTAAGAGTGACTAAATAACACACACCGACATAATGGAAATAACCTACGCCCGGAAGCTCAAGACGCGCGTCCTTTCCCGAAAATGAAGATTATTGTCGACACGGCCCTTGTGGTAGCCGCCGTGGCGCTATGTTATCTCTTCTTTGGTGCGTGGCTATGGAATGTGGTCGGAGTGGGGACCCTGTTCGCGATGTTCTACGTCGGCCTCGTCGTCAAGACCGTCGGCCCGCGCCTCGGCTGGTTCGACGTCCTCCTCAACTATGTTCCCGGCTTCCGCCGCTACCTCTTCGGCCTCGCAAGGTTTCTGAAAAAGTAACTAATTGCCCCGTAGGGGCATAACACCGTTAGGCAGGGGTGATAACCCCTGTCTCAATCATCCCCACCCCTAATCCCGGGGTTGAAACCCCGGGCTACCCCCGTTGAACCTCTACGAGGTTCTATGCTTTAGCGAGCTTGTTCTCGTGATAACATCTTGATAATCAGTGCATAAAAAAGGACGCACGAGCCGTGCGTCCCTACAGTTCGATAATTGATGTCGGGGTTTTGCAACAACCACCCGCAATGCGGAGATTTGCAGTTGCCTGCGTTTATCTATTATTCAGTGAATCAAAGGTGTGTCACTACGCCGGCAAAGAGGATTACGCCGGTCGACTGTTCGGCGATCGCGAAGGCGAAGGGGCGGTCGACATAGAAGTTCGTGCTCTCAACCGGACCGGGCGATGTGCATTCGCCCGTAATGATGGTTACGGCAGCGGCTTCGGCGCCCTGTTCGTCAACGCAGATTTTGGCACCCTGATAAACCTTGCTTATCAGGAAGTCGCCGTCCGAAACCTTCCACATTCCCGAGAAGTCACACCCGGGGAGGAACATCTCTTTGATGCCGAGCTTCCTGAGCGCCGGAATTAGTTCCGTGCCGTTCTCTACGGTGAAGCAAGGGAGCTTCAGATTGATGCTCGTTTCATAAGACTCACGGCGAGCTAATTTCGCGAGGTCTTCGGGATCAATCGACGCGAGCGCCTCCGCGGGATTGCGGCCGAACTCTGGAACTACCACAATCATGCTGTAGGCGCTGTTGCCGTAGCTGAGAGAAGCGGCCTTGTAGCCGGCGTCCTTGTCCTCGTAGGCCTGAACGGCCATGCTGCGGGCGTTCATCATGTCGACGTCCTTCGTCGAACCGTCGAGATTGTAGAAGCGCTCCTTCTGTGTGTCCTCCTTGCTGAACTCGTGGGTCCACTTGCCCTTGAAATAGAGGGCGTTGGTGAGGGCCATCACTGTATTGTCGCCGAGCGGCTGGTCGAGGAGCCGGGGAATCATGTTGTCGGTGTGCGTGGCGCTCCAGTCGTTGATGAGCTTCATGCCGTTCTCCTTTCCGAGGCCTTCGACGAGGTTCATCGTCGCGTCGTAGCAGGCGGCGAGCGTCTCGGAGAATTCCGGACGGATGTTCGACTCCGTTCCGTTCTCGAACCACATGGCGTTTGCGAGCTTCACGGTCGTGCGGTTGTCCATCGACGGGAGCGACTCTTTCAGCTTCCTGTTCAGGGCGTTTGCGGCCTCAAGGTCGTCGAAGCCGAGGACATCGAGGATTTCCTCGCGGGTGGAGCCTTCGGCGCCCGTAGCGGTCATCGACAGGGCCATAGACAGACTGAGGGGCGAAACCACGAAGTTTGCGGGAGCGTTGCCGTCCGCGTAGCTGTCCCCTTCGGCGAGTTTGCCCATGAGCTTCTGGGCGAATTCATTGTTGGCGTCGATAACCTCGCGCTCGGCGCGGGTAGTCGGAATCTCATGCCGTGGAGTATTTTCCTCCGCGCCCTTCGGCCCCTTCTCCTCGGAACAGCCCACAGCGAGCATCCCGACAAGAGCCAATGGTAAAACGAAATGCTTCATAGGAAATGATTTTTTGGGGTTATTGGGTTGACTGTTCAGTTCGCTTGCAAATCCAACACCCCGCACGCAGCCGTACAGGTCTGCGGGCGGGGATTGGGTCCATAAAGCTATCTATCGTTCAGTGAATCAGAGGTTGCAAACGCGGCCAATCATCAGCACGATGCCGGTCTGGTAATCGCGGATGACGTAGTAGAAGGGACGGTCCACGCGCATCGTCACCTTCTCATATTCGGGCGTTTCGCCGGAGGCTCCCAGATATCCCCCTACGGTTACGGCGGCAAGCTTCACGCCTTCTTCCTTTACTTCAAGGGATGTAAGGTGCTCTACGAGGCTGCCCGCGGCCATCAGGGGATGGTCCGATGTCCCGGTCATCTCTTTTGTCGGCATATCGTAATCCGGATAGCCGAGCGAACGGAGGTTCTTGATGATATCAGCCTCCCTGTCTTCCTTGAACCGGGGAAGGTATAAGTCGACATCCTTTACCTCTTTCATCGCCTTGAGCTTTACAATGGTCTCCCCGAGGGTCTTGCCGAACTCCTCGAGGTCTGTGCCCTCGGCCGGCATTACGATATCCATTGTAAATCCGTCGAGCATATTTAGAGATGCGTACTGTATGCCGTCAGATTCCGAGTAGTAGATATGGTCGCTCGGCTTGTGCATCAGGTCTGTTTCAGCCTCGCCCTCCGTGCCGTGGAAAATTACTTTGTCCGTAAGTTCCTCATTGAAAGGATTGGACCAGTCGGCAGAGAAATAAAGGGCGTTGGCAATAATGAAATCATAGCACGGCGCGTTTTTGAATACCTCGGGAATCATCCCGTGGGTCTTGTCGGAGCACCATGAATTGATAATGTCCTTGCTTTCGGGGGAATAGAGGTCGAGCTCATTGACCGGAGCACCGAAGAGCTCGGCCATGCGGCTCTTGTAGCTGTCGAGGATGGGGAAGCGGCTTACGTGCCATACAGAGTTGGCTAAGCGGACCTCCGCACCGTTTTCCTTTCCTAAGAAATAGCGGATCAGCTTGTTGTTGAGACTTGCGGCATCTTTGGGAGCGATTCCGAGCATATCGCAGATGTCCTGACGGGCCTGCCCGTCGACGCTCTGCGAGACGGCGCTGAGGAACACCGAGATGCTCAGGGGTGAGAAGCTGTAGTTGCCCTTGTGGTCCGTGGCGGAGCCCCACAGATTGTCGTAGTCAGCCACAAAATTGGAGTTCAGACGGTATGCGAAATCATTGAGGGCATCGAGTTCCGCCTCTTCGCCGGTCTCCGAATCCCAGCGGGAAAGAGGCTCCAGCGGCTCTACATCCTGATAGAGCTTCGTCTCCGTTCCGGGCACATCGGGCTCCTCGCCCTTGGGCCCCTTCTCCTCGGAACAGCCCACTGCGAGCATCCCGACGAGGATAAAAGGAAAGATTGATTTTTTCATCTGGGAAAGATTAATTGGTTAGACTTGGTCGCAAATGTAGTTATTTTATTTGTAAACTACAAAATATCGGGGTAGATAATTATAATTTCCTCTTGTGGAAGGTTTGGATTGGTCAAATACACCATTGGCAAAATAGCCGTCATACTGCCCGTATAACCCCCAGTTGTAATGATAATAAGTCTTATTAGTTGTTACTGTGCTTCCATCATAACCAGGAGCAGTTGTAGTTTCTTGCTCACCGCCATCGCACACCCATGCATGACCGAATACTCCTTGGCTGGTATATCCGCATACAAATGCGACCGCATCTTTTCCTAACATATCAATATACATGTTGGAATGGTCGGAATTGAAATATTTTATTTCAGTATATTTAAGGCTGGGACACAGGCTTTTAAAAGTTGCAAGCGCAGGACCTTCGAATGCGGTTGTAACTTCGGGCTTGCTATAATTTGCATTATTCCTTTTTCCAAGCTCTCTGCAAAGCCTGCCCAACGCTTTGTGAGTTTCGACAGATGCTGAACATTCTGCATGGTGCGCATCAATGGAGAATGAAGAATTACCACATGATTTTTTATGCTTTAGTAATTCTGTCCAATTAAGGGATTGGGCGTTGACATCCTTTCCGGGATAAGTTAAGGTGATGGAAGTTGGCAGCTTAAAATAAGACATCATTTGTGCCATAGCTGTCTGTACACAACCGGAATAATAATTATCGCAAAACATTCCTTCCGGGTAGCGCTGACCCCATTGGACTGAAAGACGAGGGATAATCGTGGACTTCCAAGTATGAACGTCAATCGGTTTAAACGGATTGTCACCTCCTCCTATGGAGATTTTTCCCTGAGTAGAAACGTAGTCCTTCGCGGCTTCGAGGAAGTACTCAACATTGGAGCCGGGCTCGATTTTTTCAACATCGAAACTGCCTTCGTCGGCATAGCCTATTATGTCAATGCCATGGGGGACGGCGGAAACGAGTGCGAAGCCTGCGTTGTCCTCGTAGTTGATGGCGTAGATGAGGGTGTCGGAAGCGGAGCGACCTGACGCGTTGCCGATTACGCTTACACCTTTAACGCTTCGGGTTATAGCACGGGCTCCCTCTGCGCGTGAAGCAAAGTGCTTGTCGGCGATGGAGATGGCTTCGGCTATGGTGCGGAGCTCCGAAGTGGCTCCATCGGGTTTCGAAGGAGGTGTAATGCCCTCTTCGTTGCTACAGGAGCTCCAGAGGAGTCCGAGCAGCATGATGAAAATGAATTTTTTCATACTAAGAGTAATTTAAGGTTAATGATTTGTGATTGATTTTTTGCCGACTACGCCGGCGAGATTTGTTTTACTCAATCCAGCCTTCGTATTCGTTGGATTGGGTTTTGATGTAGATTTGGACGGGGACGTCTGTTGCGGGAACTGTAAGGACGATGGGGGTGGCAGTGGCGTGGAAGCCGGTGTAGACGGTCTGTACTCCGCCTTCGCGCAGGCTTACGCGGGCCATGCCTTCCGGCTCGGTAAAGGTGATGGTCAGAATTTGGCCGTCGAGAAGTCCGGTCACCTCATTTTCGAAGCCGGGGGAGTGAGGCTTGGGCTTGGAAATAGGTGGAATATCCACTTCTTTTTTACCACCGGGATTCTGTGGTGTTGGCTTGTTGTCCGCCCATGATGAAACTGATGCGAGTCCCATCAGCAAAACTGCAATGAGTAGATTGATTCTGATTGGCATAAACTGCAAATTAGGGGGTTAAAAGATATGCAAATTTACATGAATCCACTCACTTTTACCAAATTTCAGAGTCTCAAAAAATTAATCAAACGCGCGCCTAAATTGTTGTAAATCAATAGGAGCAAAAATAAAAAATTAGGTATTACGTAATTGCCTAATTTACAGCATTATAAATGTAATATATTGAATTATAGCTGATTATGCGAGCATTTCAAGGATTTCCTCCGAATATGTGCTCCCCGATTGAGCTATCTTTACCTTCAACCTTTTGCGCCGATTATACAGGTATCCTTTGTCCTCGATACCGCAAACTATACAAATTGCTTTCGTAGAAAGTCCTGTCATACTCAGCAGAAGCATTACTCTGTCCTGTGTTTTTAAATCAGGAAGAGCCTCTCTCAATTTTGATGCGACAGAATTATAATACACATTGAGCATGCGCTCGATTTCCTTGATATTGTCTTTGGAGCATAACGTTTGGATATGCTTTTCTATATCATTTATCAAAGACAATTTTACATTTGATGAAGCATCTTTTTTACTGTAATAGTCTTGACACATGAGATTGATTGTCTGGAATTGTCCATGAAACAAGGTACGCAATTCTTTTCGCAGCTTTTCTGTCTCTTTGCAATCTGCATTTTCGGTTGCTTTATCAGATGAACTTAGACTTTCTATATAACTATCCTTCTCGTAGAGTAGTTTATTCGAATCATCAAGTGCCCTTGAAAGAATTTCAATTCTGGATTCTTTCTCTCTCAAAGTGTTTACAGTCAGACGTCTTTTTCTCCAAAGCAATATCGAGGCCGTCAACAAGGACAATAATACTGTCATTAAGACAATAATTTCAACAAGTCGCGTCTTTTTGATATTATCAAGTGTTTTAGCGGAGGAAAGCATTTGAGAGCTGCCTTTCTGACTGCCGGTTATACCGAGTTGAGTCAGTTTCATCAGGGAATACGAATCAAGTCGATAAGTTTCATCACACAATGTAAAAGCTGTCGCAGTGTCACCGATTGCTGAGTAATAATCACATTCGATATTAGAGATGTCCGACTTTGATAATTTCGAAGATTTACATTCTTTCAGGCTATCGATCTGGATCCTTGCCTTTTCCAATTGTCCGGACTTGATTGCAACAAGTATGGGAAGAGTCGGGTTGTGATAATCCGCGTCCCTGTCATATAAATTCATTAAATCAATACATCGGTTTGCCTCCTCAATCCTTCCGAGCTTCAGATTGGGACGGATTCGATTCTCATAGACATATGAAAGTAATGTTTTATCCGAAGGGTTAGCTACAGCGAGTATGCTGTCGGACGTACGCAAGGACTCTTCATAATATCCTAAGTTGCTTAAATCTATTGCCACGTCCACCCATGCAAACATCTTGTGGCTTGACATTCCGGCCTTATCAAAATAAGTAATGGATTGCCTTATAAGAGGCAGAGCTTCGGCAAAAGCATAATTGTGATTGTATATATCCCCAAGATGCCTGATGGAGTAGCCCAAATACCTATAGTCCTGAAGCTCTTCTGCGATTTCGAGGGCTTCGAGGGCGGAGACGAGGCTTTCGGAATAGTTTACGGCATGGAATTGGCGGACGGCCTTTTGGAACAGCGTGCGCATCAGGCGTTTGTCGTCGCCGGAGGAGCGGAAGGTTTCTTCGGCCGCGGCGAGGGTGTCGGCACCGGTGGGGCCGTCCTCGTAGAGTTTGAATTGGACTTCGGCGGCGATGAGGTCGCGGAGGGCGAGGTCTTCGCGGGTGTCGATGGTGTCCCGGGGGATGGCCTTTAAAATTTCTCTTGCCGAGTCCGGGAGGCTGTCGAGGATGGACTCGGCGCGCAGGAGCTCGCCGTGATATTTTCCGCCGCCGCACGCCGCGAGGGCCATCCCCAAGAGGATGGCAACGCTGAAAATCAGCAAATTGCGGAGGTCGGTGTGCTTCATATCCCTGCGATTTGTTTGTTCCCGACGGCAAATATACGGATTTTTTGCGAATTACAACTCAATCCTGAAGGTTGTGCCGAGGCCGGGGGTGGAGTCTTTGACGAAGATGCGGCCTCGGTGGTATTCTTCGACGATGCGTTTTGCGAGGGCGAGGCCGAGGCCCCAGCCGCGGCTTTTGGTGGTGTAGCCGGGGTTGAAGACGGTCTTGAAGTTTTTGCGGGCTATGCCTTTGCCGGTGTCGGCGACTTCGATTACGCGTCGGCCGGTGTCGGGGTCGGTGAAGGCTCGGACGTTGATGGAGCCGGAGCCTTCCATAGCGTCGACGGCGTTCTTGATAAGGTTTTCGATGACCCATTCGAGCAGGGGCGCTGAGGCCTTGACGGGCATGGGGCCGGAGGAGCGGGTGTCCCAGCTCAGGGAGATGCGCGGGGAGACGCGCGTGGCCATATACTCCGCGGCCTGGTCGACGAGCTCGCCGAGGTCGGCGGGTTCCATCTTTGGGACGGAGCCGATTTTGGAAAAGCGCGAGGCTATCATGCTCAGGCGGTTGACGTCCTTGTTCATCTCGGCGATGGTCTCGGCGTCGACGCCGTAGTCGGGCAGGAGCTCCATCCAGGCCATGAGGGAGGAGATGGGTGTGCCGAGCTGATGGGCGGTCTCCTTGGAGAGTCCGACCCACACCTTGTTCTGCTCGGCTTTCTTGGTGGAGAGGACTGCAAAGTAGACCACGGCGACGAATGCGAGCATCACCACGAGCTGGATGAGCGGATACCAGCTCATGCGCCTGAGGAGGGTCGAGTCCTCGTAGTAGAGGTGCTGGTACACTCCGGGGGCGAGCTCGATGTCGATGCGGTTCTCGCCTCCGGAGAGCTTGCGGAGCTTCCTGAGGAGGTATTGGGTGTTCTCGGGCGGGTCGGTGTAGAAGCCGTCGGGGGTGAGGGTCTGGGGCGAGGGGAGGCGGAAGTTGCGGTGGCGGAGGATGTTGCCCTGGTCGTCGGTGAGGAGGACGGGGATGGTTGTGTTGCCCTCGATTATGCGCAGGAGGAAATCGATGTCGGCGTCGGGGTTGGAGACTATTTCCTTTGTGGCGTCGGCCCAGATCTGCATGCGCTCGCGCTCCTGGACGGCGAGCTCGGAGACGAGCTGGTTGGAGAAGTAGAAGAAGCAAGCGACGACGGCCGCCGCGGAGATGAGAAATGCGAAGCGGCCGTAGCGGCGGAGTTCGTAGATGTTGGACATTGCAGGAGTGTGGAGTGGTCGGGTGCGGGGAGCTTACTGGCCGCTGAGGTCGCGGTAGAGGTCGAGGGCGGTCTTGATCTGGTCGTCGGATGCGGTGCAGTCGATGCGGGGCTTTCCTATGGACTCGAGGAGGGTGAAGTTGATGTGGGTGGCGTCAAGGTTTTTCTTGTCCTGCCGCATGAGGTCGAGGAGTTCGGGGTAGTCCGAGCAGCTGAGTGCGTGCATGCCGTAGTTGGTCCTGACATAGTCGGAGAGGGAGTGGACGTATTCGGAGGGGAAGTTGAGGGCGAGATGGCTGAGAATGAGCTCAGTGACCATTCCCCATGCGACGGCATAGCCGTGGAGGACGGGGCTCTGGCGCCTGAGGGCGAGGGCCTCGAAGGCGTGGCCGACGGTATGGCCGAAGTTGAGGGCCTTGCGGAGGCCGCTCTCGAGGAGGTCGGCCTCGCAGATGCGCTTCTTTGTGAGGACGCTTTTCTGGATGAGTGGCAGGAGTGCCTCGGAATTGAAGGAGGGGTATACCGGGCTGTATGCGAGGAGGGAGCGGAATGTGTCGGGGTCCTCGAGGAGGCCGTGCTTGATCATCTCGGCGTAGCCGGAGAGAATCTGCTGTGGCGGGAGGGTATTGAAGTAGACTGTGGATATGACGGTTGCGATGGGCTCGGTGAAGGTGCCGATAAGGTTCTTCACGCCGTTGAAGTTTATGCCTGTCTTTCCGCCGATTGAGGCGTCGACGGCACCGAGGAGGGTTGTGGGGACGTTGATGCAGCGGAGGCCGCGCTTGAAGGTTGCGGCGGCGAGTCCTCCGAGGTCGGTGACGACTCCGCCGCCGATGTTTATTACGAGGGTCTTGCGTGTGGCGGAGAGCTCGGCGAGGCGTCGCCAGGCCGCGGCAAGCTCGTCGAGGGTCTTGTTTGCGTCGCCGCTCCTGACGGTGACGCGTCCTGCGGAGGCGACAGCGCGGGAGTCGTTGACAAGAACGGGCAGTACGAACTGCGCGGTGTTTACGTCGGTGAGGACAACGCAGTCGGGTGAGCCGAGGAGTTCGACGAGGTCGTCGATGGCGGAGCCGACCATGTTCGTGTAGATGAGT
This sequence comes from uncultured Porphyromonadaceae bacterium, assembly GCA_902491515.1. Classification (GTDB taxonomy): domain Bacteria; phylum Bacteroidota; class Bacteroidia; order Bacteroidales; family Muribaculaceae; genus CAG-873. The sequence goes on along the minus strand of CABUIC010000013.1, from coordinate 12,870 downwards.
TCCTGTTCCATGGCTGAGGGAGAGTGAGGTTAGAGAAAAGTAGCTGTAAATTATCGAATTGCAGGGACGCACGGCCCGTGCGTCCGTCTGCTCCGGATTATTTAACCCGAAAAAGAAGCCGGAGGGCGCAGGCGCAGTCCTCCATGGACGGGAGCTCGATGTCGGCGCCGAGGTCGAGGAGTGTGCCGGGGGGCATGGGGCCTGTGAGGACTCCGATGGTGAAAGCCCCTGAGGCGACGGCGCTCGTCACACCGAGCGGGGCATTGTCGACGGCTACGGTCTGCCAGGGCTCGATGTCCGGGCCGGCTTTTGTGCGGCCGAGGATGTATGGCTCGGGACTGGGCTTGCCGTGGGTGACGTCGCGGCCGGTGACGCGCCTCCCGGGCGGAAAGTCTCCGGGAAATTCCCGGTCGAGCCGTTCCATGAGGGAATACTGGCCTGAGCCGGTGACGAGTAGGGACGGGATTCCCGCCTCGCGGCAGGCCCTGAGGGCGTCGGTGGCGCCGTGCATGACCGGCACGGCGGGCATGACCCGGAAATTGTCGGTCTTAATCCGGTAGAGTCTCTTAATTTCGTCCTCGGATGCCTCCCGGCCGAAGTTGCGGCGGAAGAGGATGTTGATGGTGGATGCTCCGGTGCGGCCTTCGTAGAGGTAGAATTCGTCCTCGCGGGCGTCGATGCCGGCCTCGCGGCACATTTTCATCCAAGCCTTTGCGTGGGATGGCATGGAGTCGAAGAGAACGCCGTCCATGTCGAAGAGGGCGGCCCGGGCGGGGCCGAAGGCATGGCCTGTACGGGTCTCGTATCGTCGTAGGCCGTCGGTCATGAGCTCCGGAAGGGTTTTGTCGTTCATTTTTTCTTTTTTGGTTCAACAATTTCCTCGGAGGTCTCTTTCCGGAGGAAAAGAGGCCCGTCGGATTTCCCTGACTTTCGGTCGGTCCGGGCATCCGGGGTCGCCGCCTTTTCGGCGGGGCCGGCCTGGAAGACTCCTTGCTGCACGAGGATGAGCGAGTCTGCGCGGCTGAGGGTGTCGGCGGCGTCGGCCTGGAGCATCCTGCGGCGTAAGCCGGGGTCGTTTGCGGCCTGCATGTCGATGCGGGCGAAGCGGCTTCCGGCGACACCCCGGCGGAAGATGTTGCGTATCTGCGAGAGGAGGTTTACGCGCGCCGTGTCGACAATCGCCACGCTGGCAGCCGGAGCGTCGGCCTTGAATTTCGCGCCTCCGAAGCGCACCTTGTAGTCGTCGGGGGTGCCCTTGACGGTGATGCCGAACTTGAAGGGAATCGGTGACTTTAAAACAGCGATATGGTAGTTGAAGTTCAGGGCGAGGTCGTTGTATCCCTGGACGCCGAGGCGGTAGCGGTCGATGTCGAGCATGAAGGGGTATATCTGGAGGATGTCGTCGCGGACGGTGAGCTCGACGTCGAGGTGCTTCACGATGTTTGACTCCTTGTCCTTGAATCCGAGCCACTTTCCTATGGTGCGGTAGGTCTTGGAGTCGATGAACTGGAGTGAGTCGCCCTGAAGCCTGATGGCGGCGTCGAGGGTGGGGAGGAGGAGGTTCATCGAGGAGTCGACGCGGCAGGTTGCTGCGAGGTCGGCGGAAATTGTTCCTCCGAAGTCGCGCATGAGGGGCATGATGGAGTCGACGGCGGGGACGAGTTTCAGGAAGCGCCGGATGTCGAAGCGCCGGGCGTCGAGACCGAAGCCGAACTGCATGTTGTCGGGGCCCGGGGCGCTGTAGAGGGCGTCGAGGGTGAGGGAGCCTATGTCGGAGCTGCACCGGAGGTTGTTTAGATTTAGAGCGCCGTTGTAGACGAGCATGTCGCCTTCGAGATTGCGCATCAGCAGGTCGGAATAGAAGATTGAATCGGCGCGGACGTGGACCTGCGCATCGACGTTGGTGGGAATTAGGAGCGGTCCGGTGGCTGTGGAGTCCGTCTGAGCCTTCATGCGGGCCTCGAAGTCGTCCTCGCTGCCGTCGAGGTCGTCGATGCCGAGGCGCCGGGCCTCGCCCTTGCGGAGTCTGTCGGCGTATGCGGCGCCGGCGAATGTCGCGGCGGCGAGTTCGTTGACGTCGATGGACGAACTGGTGAGCATGAGGTTTGCGCGGAGGGGGCTGCGGTAGCCTTTCGAGGTGAAGCCGCGCTTCATGTTGGAGATGATTCCGTTGACGGTGATGTTGCTCCGTCCGCCCTTGTAGCGTATGTCGGTGAGGATAATGGAGTCGTTGTTGAAGCGGATGTCGACGTTGCTGATTCTGTTTTTCAGCGGGAACATGGGGGTGAACAGGCGTGCGCGGCGGGTCTTGACGGAGCCGTTGATTTCCCAAGTGAGGAGGAGTTTGCGCAGAGCCTTTGAGGTACCCCATTCGAGGGTCTGCTGCTCTTCGCCTGTGAGCTCGGTGTGGACCCGGTGGTGGACCTTCTCGCCGGGGCGGTGGCGGCGCTTCTCGATGGCGAGGCGGTAGACGGAGTCGGGGGATAGGTCGGGATGGACCTTGCTGAGGGAGTCGGCGAGATGCCTGATCTTGCGCACCATGCGCCGGGAGTAGATGCGGTGCGCCTCGAGGACGATGTGGGGGTCGCGGAGCATGACGCGCGCGGCGGGAGCTCCGGCGGAGATGCGCTTGGCGTGGAGGTCGAAATTGAACTGCGGAGTCCGTTTACGGTCTTTGTACCGGGTAATGCCTACGCTGCCTTCGAGCTGGCGCAGGCGCATTCCCGCGGAATCGCTGACGCTCGTGAGGTTGAAGCGTCCGATTTTCAGGATACCGCCCATTGGCACGACCATAGTGGTGTCCTTGGGCATTCCGGAAGTCTTGTTCTCCACTCCGAGGCCGAGCACTATGCCGCTCATCCCCATGCCTATTCCTCCGGAAAGGACGTTGGCGGTGTCGACGCGGATGCCTGCGGCGAGGGTGCGCTCGCCATACTTGCCGTCGGCGTCCCGGTATCGCTTTCCGGTTCCGAAGGCGAGGCGGGCGTGGCCGACCTGGGCCATGAGGTTGGTGTCGTTGCTGAGGTAGTAGAAATCGCGGGCATTCACCTCGCCTTCGACGTCGAGGAGGTGCAGCCTGGTGAGGTCGAACATGCTTTGGCGCCCGCGGATGTCAATGTCGGCGTCGAGGACGCCTGAAAGGTATCCCTGAGCCATCTGGGCCACGACGGAGGGAAGCCTCGAGATGTCGGACCGAAGCTTCAGGCATGCGTCGAAGCGGGGGTCGCTCATGAGTTTCATGAGAGTGGCCCTGAGGTCGACCTGCGTGGCGGGTCCGGCGGCGGTGAGGCGGCGGATGTCGACTTTGGCGGAGTCGGGGTCGTTGCCCTTTAGCTCGAGGCCGAGGTCAAGGGCCAGTTTCACGAATTTCATCTTTCCGTATGCCAGCGGGGTTTCGGGAATGCTCAGGTCCAGGACGGCGTGCGGAATGGTGTCGACGGTGAGGTTGAAAGGCCGCGTGAGGGCGCCTTTGAGGCTGATTTCGGCCGGCGTGGAGAAGTACGGCCGGCTCAGGCGCCACCGGCTCCTCATGTCGGCGGGAACCATCAACAGCAGGGAGTCGACCGCCACGGGGCTGAGGCCGAAGGACGCGGAGCGGATTACGAGGTCGTCGCCAAGGGCGATTTCGGCGTCGACTTTTGCGTGGAAAAAGGCTCCCGAAATGCTGAACTTCTCGAAGGCGAGCATTTCAGGAGTGCGGGGATCCCAGCGCAGGTGGCCGTCGGCGCCGAAGCTCACGCGCTCGAGGTCGATGAATCCCCGGGCCACGGGACTCTGGAGATTGCCGTCGATTTTAATGCGGTAGGATGGGGCTTGGGTGCCGTCGAGTCCGGCGTTGCTGAGGAGTATCACGGTTGCGTCGGTGGAATCGACGGCGTTGTAGTAGCGTATGGCCCTGGCATCCTCGAGGCTGAAACGGTTGATGCTGAACGGAGGCACGACAGCGGCGGTCTCTGTGGTGTCTTCAGGCGCGGCCGCGAGGAGGTCGTAGTTGTACACCGAGTCGGAGGCGACGACGATGTTCACCTCGGGACCGCGGAGCACAACGTCGCGCAGAGCGATTTCGCCCCGGGAGAGCATTTTGTCGAGGCCTATGGCGCCGGAGAAGTGGTCGAAGCGCAGGAGGGTGTCGGCATAGGCCGGGAGCATGGCCTTGTCGGCGGGGTCGAGGCTGTCGAAAGCCCGGGAGACTACGCATGCCGAGTCGACGCTGACGCGGAGGACGGGGAAGGCCGGGTCGAACTTGAGTTCCACGCGCCCGAGCGTCACATCAGCGGCCAGAGTGTTGTTGGCGATTCGCTGGACGATTGGCGTAAGCTTGTCGGGGGTGAGTATCTTCACGGCGCAGATTAGCGAGCCCGCGACGAGGAGGACAAGCGAGAGCAGAATCCAGAATATGAGCTTGAGGATTGTTTTCATTCTTCAGAGGGAGATGGTGTAGGGCGTAGGGTGATGTGGAAGCAGGCCTGACGGCGCTCGTGCTTGACGTAGCAGCGGCCTTCGTCGCGCAGACCGCGGACAACGACTGCGAGGAGGCATTTCAGGTCCTCGAAGTTGCGCCTGACCTGTGTGGAGTCGTCGCAGACGAATTTGCTGTAGCTGATGTCGAAGGTCGTGGCGTACTGGTGGGCCGAATTTTCGGTGGCGTTGCGGTTGACGCGCCGGAGTTTCCCGACGGTAGCGGGAGTTCGGAGCACGCTCGTAACCTTAGGACGGTATGCGCCTCCTCCCCGCGCGGCGAGCGAGTCGGCGAAGCGTGCGCCTATCTCACGGAGGAGGTCGGCGGCATCGGGAACGAGGTATGGATATGAGTGGGAGAGGGGAGCGAGATAGTATTCGCGGCAGGAGCGTATCTCCACGAGTCCCCGGGCGTTGTGCCAGACAGAGCGTAAATCGGTCACGGGTGTTATTCCGGCAGCCTCGGCGGCGGCGAGGTGGACGTGGTTGCTGTCGTTGAACAGGCGGCCTATCGACACGAGGCCGGGGAACTTCATCCGTTGGCAGCCGCCGTCGGGAGCGGAGTCGAGGGGATGGGCCCATTCATCGTCGACGTGGCCCGAGAGCAGGGGCACAGCGCCGAGTTCCGCAAGCTCCCTCGGCACATTCTCCCCGCATGCCACAGCCAAAAGCACAAGCACCGAATAAAGAAGTCTTTTCATAATCCCACAAAATTAAAAAAATCCCCCGAGATAAACAAAAATAAGTGTGGGGAGGAGTGGGGCTATGGATGCCGGGGATATTTTGTATGGACGCAAAAACGGCCGGGGCGTTTCGCAACGACCCGGCCGGGTTCACAATTTTAATCTTTTAAACCTTAAACATTTATTTTGAAGCCATTTCCTATCATTCAATCGGTGTTACGCGGATGGCCGTGCCGCCGCCGGGGGCGATTGGCTGGGTCAGGCGCGTGCGGGAGTCGACGCGGGCCTTGCGTATGCGGTAAGCCTGCGGGTTGGTGCGGAAGTCGGCGTCGGGAGCGTCCTCGTAGATTGTGGCCTCGTATTTCCGCCCCTTGGGGAGGAAGGAGAAATCGATTGTGGCTTTGCGGGCCTCGTGGTCGGTGATGGCGCCTACGTACCAGTCGTCGGAGTGCTTGTCGCGGCGAGCCACGGTGATGTATCTTGCAGGCTCGGCCTCGAGGTAGCGGCTGTCGCTCCAGTCGACGGGGACGTCCTCGATGAACTTGAAGGCGTCGGGGAAGCGCTCGTAGTTCTCTGGAAGGTCGCAGGCCATCTGCATGGGCGAGGGCATGGTGAGGTAGAGTGCGAGCTGTCGGGCGAGGGTGGTTCCGGCTTTTCCGTCCTTGCCCTCGCCGTAGTAGCTGAGGTCGGTCTGGAATAGTCCGGGGGTGTAGTCCATCGGTCCGCCTTTGAGGCGCGTGAAGGGGAGGATGCAGGTATGGGACGGGGGATTGCCGCCCATGCTCTCGAATTCGCCACCGCGCGCGCTTTCCTGGGCGAGCCAGTTGGGATATGTCCGGCAGAGGCCGGTGGGGCGCGGAGCCTCGTGGCTGTCGATCATGATTCGGTAGTCGGCGGCGCGTTCGATGACGTGGCGCGCGTGGTCGACCATCCACTGCGAGGTGTGGTGCTCGGAGCGGGGAATTATGGCTCCGACGTAGCCGGTCTTTACGGCGTCGTAGCCCTTTTCTTTCATGTAGGAGAATGCGCGCTCGAGTTGCCGCTCGTAGTCGGCGGCGTTGGCGGCTGTCTCGTGGTGCATGATGAGTTTCACGCCTTTGGAGCGGGCGTAGGAGGTCAGGGAATCGATGTCGAAGTCCGGGTATGGCTTGTCGAAGAGGAACTGGCGGTTCTTTCTGTAGCTGCACCAGTCTTCCCAGCCTTCATTCCAGCCTTCGACGAGGACGCCGGGGATGCCGTGCGCGGCGGCGAAGTCGATGTAGCGCATGACGTTGGCCGTGTTGGCGGGGTGGCGTCCGTTGGAGGGGAGCTTGGAGTAGTCGGTTATGCCGGGCTTGGCACGGTAGTCGTCGGAGTAGGCCCAGGTCTTCTTGCGCCCGGTGAACATCTCCCACCACACGCCTACGAATTTCATGGGCCTGATCCATGATGTGTCCTCGATTTTGCAGGGCTCGTTGAGGTTCAGTACAAGCTGGGATGCGAGGATGTCGCGGGCGTCGTCGGAGGCGATGACTGTGCGCCAGGGTGTCCGGAGTGGGAGCTGGATGTAGGCGGCCACGCCGAGCCGGTCGGGGACGAGGTGGGCCGAGAAGGTATGGGTGTCCGTATCGGCGTCGAGGAGCATGGCGGGATATGAGTCGAGCGCGGCCTCGTGGATGTTGATATAGACCGGAGCTTTTTTCTTCACGAGGAGGGGAGTCTGGACGGAGAGGCCCTCGACGCCCTGGCTTTCGGTGTGTGTGCCGCGGTAGGAGGCCATTGCCTCGCGGAGACCGCTGAAGTCAGTCTCGGAGAAGAGGAACTCGTCGGTGTCGTAATCGCCGGGAATGCAGAAAATCGTGGGATCTTCCTCCCCGAGCGCGAATTGTGTCTTTTCGTGGCGCAGGGTGAGGTAGTTGGCATTTTCCTGCCTCGGGAGTTCGTAACGGAATCCGAGGCCGTCGTCGAAGAGACGGAAGCGGAGAGTCATCTTTCGTTCCGGGCCTTTGCCGGGGGCTGACTCAAGATTTACGGCGAGTTCGCGGAAATGGTCGCGGACGGTGGAGTATTCGCCCCAGACGGGCGTCCACGAGCGGTCGACGGAGAGGGTGTCGGTGCCGGTGATGACAAAGCCGGAGTCGAATGCCATTTCATCGGCCACGAGCCCGAGGGCGCTTCTGGCGACGAGGGCGCGGCCCTTGTAGTCGAGGGAGTAGAAAGGCGTCCCCGCCGCATCGACGTCCACGGTCAGGCGGAAATCGCCCGAGGGAGAGGCGATTTCCGCGGCCGAAGCGGCGCCGGCGGCGAGGAGCAGGGATATCAGTAGTTCGCGTGCTGACATAGCCTAAAAGAGAGGGGGATTCAGTTCATGTAGATGATATATCCGTAAGCGGGGATGGTCAGGGCGTAGTCGGGAGTGACTTCAGCTCCGGAGAGGAGGTCGGTCATTTTGCCTCCGGCGAGGGTGATGGGAGTCTTGACGGTCTGTTCGTCGGCTGAGGTGTTGACCATCACGAGTAGCGTATGGCCCGGAATCGAGCGGGTGAAGACGGCCACTTTGTTGTCGGCGTAGGTCTTCAGGGAGCCGCGGCGCACCTGGGCGCTCTGCCGGAAGGCCTTGTTGATGGCCTTGAAGGCGGCTGCGCGGGATGCCGAGCGGGTGAGGGTGCGGTAGTTGAAGAAGGAGAGCGTGCCGGAGAGGTCGTCGACGTCCATGGAGGAGTAGATCATGGGCGTTCCGTGGAGCATAGCGGCGAGGACGTACGCACCGATTGTGCCTTCGGGGGAGCCGAAGTAGGTGGCGACGTTGTTCTGGGCTGCGGTATCGTGGTTGAAGGCGTAGCGGAGGAGCTGCCTGCCCTCGGGAACCTTGCCCCAGGAGTCGTTGGCCTTGACGAAGATGTCGGAGACCTTTCCGCCGGTGAAGGCGGAACTTACGGCGGGGGAGAATGCCCAGTCGTAAATCATGTCGAACCCGTCATCGTAGAAGTCGGCGTCGCTGGTCTCGGCGAGCATCATGAAGTCGGGCCGGGAGGCGCGGGCTTTCGCGATGAATGCCTGCCAGAACTCATGGGGCACGCCGTCGGCGTAGTCGCAGCGGAAACCGTCGATTTTGCCGTTCTCGACCCAGTACATCATGGCTTCCTGCATTGCCTCGCCCGTGGAGGGCTCGGAGTAGTCGAGCTGTGCGACATCCGTCCAGCCGTTGGCGATTGAAATCGAACCGTCGGCGTCGTGGGCGTAGCGCTCGGGATTGGAGGTAATCCAGGAGTGGTCGCGGGAGGTGTGGTTTGCAATCCAGTCGAGGACCACTTTCATGCCTGCGGCATGGGCGGCGTCGACAAGGTCGGTGAAGTCGGCCATTGTGCCGTACTTGGAATTCACGGCCTTGAAGTCGCGGATGGAGTAGGGCGAACCGATGGATGTGGCGTCGCTTCCGGGTTCGCAGACGGGCATAATCCAGAGGATGTCGGCACCCATGTCCGCTATGGCTGGAATATCGGCCTTTACGGCCTTGAGGCATTCTTCGGTGCCGTAGAACCGTGGATTGACCTGGTAAATCACCGAGGAGCTGACCTCGGGCCCCTCGACGGGGGGCTCGGGGTTGTCCGGCATGTCGATTTCGTAGGAGGTGCAGGAGGCGAGCATGAGCGAGGCCGCGGCACCGAGGATATATGATTTCTTCATGGTTGTGTCTTAGAGTTTTTCCTGAGCGGAAGTCGGGTTGGCGATGATGAAGTAGTCGCGGTTGACGGTGATGTTGAATGCGTCGTACTGGGTGCCGGCGTTGTCGTGGAAGATGAGGTTCTCGCTTTCACCGGCTCCGTCGACTGTGAACACCCTGTAGGTCACGCCGTCGATTTCCTCGGTTACGGTGCTTGTCGCCCCGGGCCAGCCGCCGAATATCTCCTTGTCGCCCCAGGCGTACATGTAAAACGCGGGCCAGCCGGTGAGGTCCTGGACATAAATCTTATAGGACTGGGTGGGTACAGCGGGCTCCTCCGGCTGTTCGGGTTGCTCGGGCTGTTCGGGTTCGGAGCCGTCGGGACCCGTGTAAGTAGCGGGATCCACCTCCTTGAAGCCTGTTGCTGTCAGCTCGACGTATACGTCGCGGTCGCAGGCGAAGACAACCACGTCGTCGAACTGGGTGCCGTTGTTGTTGTTGAGGATGACGTGTTCGTTAGTGCCGACATTTGCTTCGCCGAGGTCGAAGTAAGTGTAGGTCACGCCGTTGATTTTCTGCTTGCCTGTGGGCTCCATGCCGGGCCAAGCGCCGTTGAGGTCGTTGACGTCGCCCCACATGTAGAGGCGGAGTTCGTCCCATCCGGAGTAGTCGGCGACGAAGACAGCGAAGCCGTCGTGAGTGACGTTGGAGTTCTGGTCGTATTCCGATACTTCGTTCTCGGTGAGCTCGAGGTAGTAGTCGCGGTCGAGTGTCACGGCGAAGTCGGGGAGCTGCTTGTTGTTGCCGTTGTTGTTGAAGATGAGGTTGAGACCGAGTCCCTTGTTGGCCTCGCCGGTGTCGAAGTACTTGTAGGTGACGCCTTCGATCGTAACGGTTCCGGTCGGCTGCATTCCGGGCCATCCGCCGAAAGCCTCGGCGTCGCCCCAGGCGTACATTGCAAGCTCGTCGTAGCCGGAGTTGTCGACGACGTAGATTACGTAGCCGTCGTGGGTTATCTCGCCCGGGTCGACGGGCTTGTCGAAGTATGCGGCCCAGCGCACGGCGGTGACGTTCAGGCGTCCTCCGACGGCGGGAGCTTCCGTGTGGAGCACCTCGGCGTTGGCAAGGGTGCGCTCCTCGCGCTGCTCGCGGGAGTAGAAGTAGTAGCCGTCGGCGAGGGTCTTGCCGTCGACGAAGGAGGCGGGATCGAGGTAGATGCCCCATTTGGCATCGTTGCCGGAGGCTTTTTCGAGCTGCCAGCGGGGGTCGGCGAGCGCGGCGTCGAGGCCGCCGTTGAATTCGCCGACGATGTAGAGGCGGTCGGTTGCGGAAGTGCCCTGAGGCATTATCACTTCGAGGAGCTGGAGGCCCGGACGGGTCTCGAACTGCGGGAGTTCGTGGTCGAAGATGATTTCGTCCTTGCTGCATGCGCCGAGCAGTAGGGGCAGGACGCCGAGGGCGAGCAGCAGACGGAATATATATCGGGTTTTCATGATTGGAAGTCTGATTTGGAATTAATAGTTGGGGTTCTGGCGCAGACCGGGGTTGACCATGAGGGCCGACTGCGGGAGCGGATACCACTCGAACTTGCGGTCGCGTTTGGCGGGGAGCTGGCGGTCTGTCTCGGTTGCGCGTCCGAAGAACCACCACTGGCCCTGTGTGAACTTGTCGAAGCGGCGCAGGTCGGTGCGGCGGCGACGTCCCTCGTTGAGGAATTCGATGCCCCATTCGCTGAGCATCCAGTCGGCGTCGAAGTTGCGGAAGCCGGGGCCGGGAACCTGTACGTCGGAAGCGTTGGCGAAGTAGCGCGAGCGCACCTCGTTGACGAGGTCGCGGGCCGCATCGGCGTTTCCGCCGCGGAGGCGGCATTCGGCGAGGGTGTAATATACCTCGGCGAGACGGAACTCGACTTCGTCGATGTTGCGCCAGTCGAAGCCGGAGGCCTCGGGATAGATGGGATACTTCAGAAGGCGGATGCCGGAGTTGGTCTCGCCCCAGCGGGGGCTCATGACGGTCTCGAGCTGGCGGCCGAGGTTCAGGAAGGTGCCGATCTGGTCGACGTAGAAGAGGGGCTTGTCCTGACGGTCGGCGTCGGCGGGAATCACAGAGCCGTCGGTGTAGTTCTTCATGGCGCCCATTACGAAGATGCCTTCGTAGTTGCCGGTTGCGTCGCAGGTGAAGTTATGCTTGCGGATGTCGTTGTCGTTGAAGCGGTCCAGCACGGCGCCGAGCCTGTCGCCGTAGTCGAAGAGGAAGCTGCGGGGATTGTCGGTGCCTCCGTCAGCGCGGACGGTGCCGGAATTGTCCTTGGAGGGAACGAGGCATGTGCAGTTCCAGCCGCTCTGGCTCCATGCTCCGCCGAGGAAGTCTCCGTAGTTGTAGGGCATGAAGGGAGTGTTGCGGTTGTTGTTGGTCATCTTGCCGTCCTCCATCGCGAAGGCGAAGACCACTTCGGGGCAGGTGGCGTTGTTGATGCCGAAGATGTCGCGGTAGTCGGTGGCGAGCTCGTAGGTGCCGTGCTTTCCGGCGAGGAGTTCGTCGCAGAGTGTGGCGCATTCGGAATAGCGTGCAGTGCCGGTGAAAACTTCGGAGTTGAGGAGGAGGCGCATCTTGAGCATGCGGTTCATCATCCGGTTCATGCGGTTGCGGGTTGCTCCGGAGCCGTCTTCGACCGCGAGGTCCTCATAGCAGGCGTCGAGCTCGTCGACGATGAACTGCCAGATGATGTTGCATCCTTCGGCGAAATCCTGTGAGGCGGAACCGGGAATAGTGCCGTCGTTGACGGTGTTGAGCGGAAGAACACCGCCCCAGAGCTCGAAGTTGTTGTAGTAGGCCCATGCGCGCATCGTGCGCACTTCGGCGATGTAGCGGGCCATCTGTTCGGAGGTCATGCGGAGGTCGGCGGGATTGAGCGAGCCGAGGTCGGCGAGGAGGGTGTTGCAGAGGCCGATGGTCTCCCAGGCGTGTTCCCATGCGCTGCGGACGATTTTCGACTCGGAGTTCCAGGTCTGGGTCGAGAGAACGAACTTCTCGGCCTCGTCGTATCCCCAGGCTCCGCCGTTCCACGAGCGCCATGCCACCTGGTCGGCGGGAAACTCGTTGAGGTACCAGAAATATTCAAGGAAACCGCTTGCCGCGGAGGCATAGATGGATGCCACGGCGCCCTTGACGCTGTTCTCGTCCTGATAGTAGACGGAGGCGTCGATGCGGTCGAAGGTCTTTTCGTCGAGGTCGGTGCAGGAAGGAGCGCCGAGGCTCAGAGCGGCGGCGAACAGAGCGGCGCCGATATATTTTAATGGTTTCATTATGCTTTCGGAGTAAGTGGTTTAACGGAAGCGGAGAGTGACGCCCAGAGCGACCTGCGTGGCCGAGGGATAGGCTGAGTTGGCATCGACGCCCGGGGTTATGCCGGTGGAGGTGACGATGGAGGGGTCGTTGCCGCTGTAGCCGGTGATGGTGAAGAGGTTCTTGGCCGAGACGTAGACGCGGAGGTTGTCGATGAGCCTGCTGCGCAGGGGCACGGTGTAGCCGAGGGTCACGTTGTCGAGCTTGAAGTAGTCGCCCTTCTCGAGGAAGTAGCTGGAGATTACGCCGCCGCCGGTGTGGACGTCGCGGTCTTCGAGGTATGCGCTGCGGAGGACGTTGTCGGAGCCGCTGCCCTGAAGGCCCATGCCGTATTTGCGCATGTTGAAGATTTCGAAGCCGAAGGCTCCGCGGAAGGCGATGTTGAGGTCGAAATTGTTCCAGCGGAGGGTGTTGTTCCAGGAGAGGAAGTGCGAGGGCGTGCCGTTGCCTATGTAGCGCTTGTCGTTGGGGTCGGCGCTGGAGGCGGGCACCTTCTCGCCCTTGGCGTTGTAGACGAGCATGTTGTGGTCGGCGTCATGGCCGGCGTACTCATATCCGTAGAACTGTCCGACTTTGCCGCCTTCCTGCACGCGGAAGAAGTATTCGGAAGTGCCGACGCCGGGCTTCTGGTAGAGGTCGAGGTACGATGCCTGATAGATGTCGTTGGAGAGTTTGGTGAGCTTTGTACGCGAGTTCGGGATAAAAACATACGATTTTTATCCCATGGCTAAGGGCACAAAT
>CABUIC010000012.1 GCA_902491515.1 uncultured Porphyromonadaceae bacterium | reverse complement strand
CCATTCTTAGCCATTCTCCCTAAGTGCGTTTGAGGCCATTAACTGAATATCCCTAGTTACACATCGGTGATATAAGGACCGCGCCACAAGATATAGATTACTATCGGCGGGGCGGACGTGCAATGGCACGTCCCTACTGCATTTTGTTGGATATTAAGAATATATATGGTTGGTTGAAATGAAGGGGCGCTATTATTTTTTGGCGTACTCCGCGGGGCGGACGCCGAAGCGGGCTGAGAAGCATTTCGAGAAGTAGGAGGGGGAGTTGAAGCCTACGGCGTACATCACTTCGCTGACTGTGAGATTGCCTTTTTCGAGGAGGCTGGCGGCTTTGTCGAGGCGTACTTTCCTGATATATTCCACGGGTGTGAGGTCGAGGTATTTCTTAATCAGGCGGTAAAGCTGCTTTGACTGCATTCCGGACTCCTGGCAGAGGAATGCCACTGACAGCTGCGGAGAGGACAGCTGTTTCTCGACGATTTCCGTGATTCTGGCGAGCGCCCGCTCGCTGTCGCTCACCACCTCGATAGGCTTTGCGGCGGTGAGCTCCTCGATACGGGCGGCGCGGCGGATTTCCGCTTTGCGCCTCAGGAGTGCTTCCACGCGGGCCTTGAGCATCGCCGGGTCGAAGGGCTTGACCATATAGAGGTCTATCCCAGCGCTGATGCTCCGGCTCTCGAGTTCGTTGGAGCCCATAGCCGTGAGCATTATTATCGAGATGGAGGCTGTGGCCGGCGTGGATTTGAGTTTCCGGGACATTTCAAGGCCCGTCATTCCCGGCATTTTCTCGTCGGTGATTATCAGGTCGGGACGGAAGGTGCCGGCCATCTCCAGCCCCTCGGTGCCCGAAGTGGCGCACGCACAGTGGTATTCCGGTTCGAGGACGGAGGCTATGAAGGTCAGGACGTCCTCGTTGTCGTCCACTATCAGTACTCTCGGACGCTTGTCGTCGGGCGAGGGGGTAAGCCGTGGCGCCGTGCGTGTTTTGGGGTGGATTACGGCTTCCGAGGCCTTCAGTGGAAGGGTGATCCTGAATTCCGACCCTTCTCCGACGGTGCTTTCGACGCTGACGGAACCGCCGTGGAGCTCGGCGAAATGCTTGACGAGATAGAGACCTATGCCGGTGCCGTCCGAGATGTCCGACCCTCGCGGCGTGCGGTAGCTCCTGTCGAAGATGTGGGGGAGCTGGTCGGGCATGATGCCTATTCCCTTGTCGGCGACCCCGAGCGTGAAGGTTCCGGCGCTGCGGTCCGTGCTGAGGCTCAGGGTAATGTCCGCTTTTCCGGCGGGGGAGTATTTGATGGCGTTAGAAAGGAGGTTGCTCACTATCGACTCGAATTTTCCGGGGTCGACGTCGGTTATGATGTGCTCGGGGCCGCTTTCTTCGAGGCGGAACGAGCATGCCGGATAGGCCGAGGCGCAGTTGTCGGCGAGGCGTCGCACAAGCGCCGAGATGTCTGTCGGGCGCGTCACGGCCGCGCTGTCGGTGGCGGCGTCGAGGCGGCTGGCGTCGAGGGTGTGGCTCAGAAGGCGGTTGAGGCGCAGGGCGTTGTCGTAGGCTGTGGTGATGGCCTGGGTGGTCTCCCGGTCGCTGTGTGTCCCGTCGGCAACCCGGCTCAGCGGGCCGATAATCATCGACAGCGGGGTTTTCAGGTCGTGGGAGATGTTGGTGAGGAAATTGAGTCTTTCCTCCGCTTTTTCAAGCGCGTTTTTCTGCTCGAGTCGCCGGAGGTTGCGGATGCTGCGCCGGCGTGTGACAAGGAAAATGGCCAGACCGGCGCCGACGGCAAGACAGGCCCAGACAATCCGGAAACCCATCGAAAGATACCAGGGCGGAAGCATCTCCACCGTCACGCTGCGGAGCGTCGTGTCGTCATCGCCGAGGCGCATTTCGAGCACGTGGCGCCCGGGCGACAGCCCGGAGACAACGATTTCGTTCCGGTGCGGAGGCAGGAGAGTCCAAGCCGAGTCGCGCGAGGTCCGGTAGGCGAAGCGCTCGAAGGTGTTGGGCGAGTAGTCGTAGGTGGCCAGCTCGAGAGAGAGGGCTCCCGCCCCGTAGGGTACCTCGATGCGTGGAGCCGTCGGATTCAGGCTTTTGCCTCCGACCGTTACGCGCACTATGCGGATTTCCCGTGCGCCGCGACGGGCTGAAATGCGCCGTGGATCAGCCTGCACGATTGCGTCGGTGGTGCCGAGAAGCACCGAGTTTGTCAGTCGGTCGAAGTATATCGATGAATACGTGTTGTCGGGGAGGGGCAGGAGCCGGCTCTTGCCGGTCTCCGTGTCGACGGCGTGCACTCCGTCGCCTGTGGCCACCCATAGCTCGCGCCCCACGGGGGCCATCGCGTAGAGCACTCCCGACGGATGATGAGGCCGCCCGAGGGGGACGGGCCGCCCGATGTTTCCCCCGGAATCAATGTGCACGACGCCTCCTCCGTCATAGCCGACCCAGATTCCGCCTCCGGCGTCAGGGGCTATGAGGGTGGCCCAGCCGCCCGTCGCCTTGGTGATGTCGAACCGCCCGGTGGGGTGGTGGCCCTCAGGGTCGACGCACGCTACCGCCCCGTCGCGGAAGAGGAGAATCCACAGCTTGCCCTCCTTGTCCCGCACGATATTGCTGATGAGGTTGTTGGCGAGCGCACCGCATTCGGCTGTCAGGGCTGTGTCGGCCTCGCATATCCCGGTTGAGGAGCTCTCGAGCCGGTCCATGTCGAGCCTGAACACGCCGCCGAGATAGCATCCTACCCAGAGGGCCCGCGCGGCCGAGTCCTCGGCTATGGCATAGGCCCAGTTGGCGTTGTGGGTGTGCTCATGGTCGAAGATGCGCATCCGCCGGAAGCGGCCGCTGCGCTCGTCGAGAAGGTTCAGGCCTCCGTCGCCTGCCACCCATAGCCGACCGTCGGAACTTTCGCCGACGGCCCGCACTCTGTTGTGGGCGAGGGGGTGGGTCGGCGAGTTGGGCCCGTACCAGTTCACCGCGGACGCCGACGCATTGGGCGTCAGACCCTCGGGGGCGGAAATGAGGCCGTTGCTGCCTCCGAGCCAGAGGCGCCGCTTTCTGTCGCGGAATATGCTGTAGACGGTCTGCCCTTCTCCGCTGCCCGTGATTTCGGCCAGCGCGATCCGGCGCACGGCCGATTCCCCTTCGGCAATCGAGAGGCCGGCGCCGGTTCCGGCCCACAGGTTGCCGTCGCGGTCGGTCATCAGCGTCCATATCACGTTGTCGGCTATGGAGTTTGTCGTCCTCGAATCGTGGCGCGAACATCCGGTGATTTTCGGCCCGTCGAGCATGTAGAGGCCGTTGTCTGTCCCCGCGGCGATGTTCCGGCCGTATATCGCTATCGCTTTGACCGAATTGCCGTCGAGTGCGTCGATGCGCTCCGTTTCGCCGCTCAGGAGCCGGTAGCGGATTAGCGCGCCCTCTGTGCCGATATATAAGGCGGCGTCTGTCCTGTCCTCGATGAGGGCGTTAACGAAGGTGTTGCCCTCCGCTCCTCGTGGAGCGCCGAGATTTACTGGCTCCGACGAGCCGCTCTGGGGGTCTATCCGGCAGAGGCCGTCGTATGTCCCTACGTATATGCTTCCGTCTGTTGCGGAGACGAGCAGAGCGTACACCGCACGGTGTGGAATGGTCGGGCTTATGTCCTTGAGGCTCCCGGTCACGGGGTCGTAGACGTACAGGCCGTTCAGCGAGCCTATCCAGAGCCGCCCCCGGTTGTCGGAGGTCATCGTGCGTATCTCGTTGGGGAATGAGCCTTCCACCCGGTGGATGAGGCGGTCCGAGGCGAGATACTTGAACAGTCCGTTGTTAGTCCCGAGCCAAAGCGAGCCGTCGGGCTCCTCTATGATTGAATATATCTGGGCGGCGAAGACGTGGCCGTCAGTCCCCGACACGGGATGCGCGTGGAAGCCGTCGAAGGTATAAAGTCCCTGGTTGCTCCCTATCCAGGCCTCTCCTCCGCGGGCCTGATGCAGGGCATATACGGCACCGGGAGGGGTGTCGATATGGTAGTTGGCCCAGGAGAGCGGGGCGCCGGGCGTCAAAGGGGTGGCGAAGGCCGCTGCAAAGCCCAACGTGACAAGAAGTAAGAGTATGGAGATCGTTTTCATGGCTGGAGCAAAGTTAAGGTAAAAATTCCGACAAAACAACAAAATTCCATAATTTTGAGCACAAAAAAGCCGCGTGTCCGAAATGTTATATCCTTTGTCCGAAATGTTCTTGCGGGTTTTGCTCGGTAAAAATAACTTTGCACCGTCAAACAACTTATGTCCTTATCGCCTTGAATTTGAAACCAGCCATCCGAACAACACTCGCTGCGACTCTCCTTGCGGCCTTCTCGTGCCACGCGAGCGCCGCCGCGCCTTCCGCCCCCGCGCCTATCCGCGACGGAGCATATTACGGCACCAATTACACTGTGCCCTTCGCCCATGCCTACCGCGCACTCGGCGCCCTCGGCGTCGACCGCAAGGAAGCCATCCGGCGCGACGCCTACCATCTTTCCCGCATCGGACTCAATGCCTTCCGTCTCCATCTGTGGGATGTGGAGCTTTCCGACGCCCGGGGCAATCTCCTCGATAAAGACAACGACCACCTCGACCTCCTCGATTATCTTATCGCCGAGCTCGAGAAAAGGGGAATGGCCGTGGTCCTCACCGCCCAGACCAATTTCGGGAACGGATATCCCGAACGCAACACCGACCCCAACGGTGCCTTCAGCTACGACTATCCCAAATGCGAGGTCCACGACAATCCCGCGGCGCAGAACGCCCAGGCCCGCTATCTCGACGCGCTCGTGCGTCATGTGAATCCCTATACGGGCCGCAGTTACGCCGCCGACCCCTCCATCCTCGCCATCGAAATCAACAATGAGCCCTGCCACAGCGGTTCGCAGGAGGAGATAACAGCCTACGTCGACCGTATGGCCGACACCCTCCGCGCCGCCGGATGGGACAAGGAAATACTCTACAACGTGAGCCACAACCTCTGGCGCACACAGGCATTCTACGACGCGAAAATCGACGGAACCACCTTCCAGTGGTACCCCACAGGACTCGTTCACGGCTCCGAGCGCCGCGCCAACTTCCTTCCCGTCCTCGACGACTACCACATCCCGTTCGACACCATCCGGGGCTTCGGGCGTCCCTCGCGCGTCATATATGAGTACGACCCCGCCGACGTCCTCGCTACCTATTTATATCCCGCTGCGGCTCGTACATTCCGCAAGGCCGGTTTCAACTGGATTACCCAGTTCGCCTACGACCCCATCGACATGGCCGCGCACAACACCGAATATCAGACCCATTTCCTCAACCTCGCCTATACGCCGGGGAAAGCCATAGGAATGCTCATCGCCGCGGAGGCAACCCGCCGCATCCCCGCAGGTAAGGACTTCGGCAAGTATCCTGTCGACACGGTGTTCGGCGACTTTCTCGTGAGCGCACGCCGCGACCTCGCCATGTTCAATGACGGCGAGCACTACTATCACACCAACTCTACCGCCGAGCTGCCCAAGTCCCCGAAGAAGCTCCGTGCCATCGCGGGCGTCGGTTCCTCGCCTCTTGTGACCACCGACGGAACCGGAGCCTATTTTCTTGACCTTGTAGGGGTAAAGAAGGGTGTCTGGCGGCTTGAGATAATGCCCGACGTAAAACTCACAGAAGACCCTTTCAGGAAGCCTTCACTCTCCAGAACAGTCGGCAAAATCCTTACACGCCCTGTCAAAATCGACCTCTCGGGCCTCTTGGGCAAGGATTTCTCATACCTTAATCTTACACAATTAGGCAAAGCTCCGGAAGCAACCTCTACAGGCACCATTACAGTCGAGCCAGGCGTATATCTCCTCGCTGTAGGGGAAAAAGCCCTCGCCGGAATTGACCCTGAAACCGTTTTCGGCGACCGCGGGAACATGAAAATCGGCGAATATGTCGCGCCCCGTCCCGACAGTTCGGCTCCGGTTCTCGTCCACCGTCCTGCGCCGGCGGTCGCTCCCGGCTCGCCCCTGCGCATCGAGGCGGAATGGATTTCCGACACCGAGCCCGACTCCATTGTTGTCTATCCCGCTTCCGCAAGTTTCTGGAACGAACACAATCGCCTTTTCCCCATGGAAAGGACAGGAAAATATTCATATTCCGTCACCCTGGATGCCGACGATGCTTTCGAAGGTAAAAAGGATGGTAGTTTCAAGTATCGCATCGTGGTTTTCGACCGTGACGGAATTGTCAAAACCTGGCCCGGAGGCACTGAGGGCACGCCTCTGAGCTGGGATTACGGCGCCGGGCAGCCCTCCGGCGAGACCCTCGCATGGTCCGTCGACTTCCTTGCTCCGGGTGCGCCGATGACCCTCCTTCGCCCAGCGCCCGACTTGGATGCCTCCGAGCTCAGCACCATTCCGGAGGCATGGCGCGGCGTAAGCTGGCATTACTCCGCCACTCTGGCCGAGGCTCCGGCCCTTGTCCTTTCCAAGGGCGCTGACGCGGAAACCGACACGCTCGTCGTCACAAAGTACATCGCCGACGCCGTCAGCGCCCGTGGTGCCTCCGACATGGGTGCCCGCACGACTCTGCGTGTCCACTTCGGCAAAGGCGCAGGAAACCTCACCGTGGGTTTCGTCACCCGTGACGGCTTCACATACAGCGCGCCGGTCCGAGTGACCCCCGACGGCTATGCCGACGTGCCCCTCGCCGGCCTTCGCCTCGACGACACCCTTCTCACCCCCGCTCCCTATCCCTCCTTCCTCTCGCGCCGCTTCGTCCCCGACGCAGCCACGGCCGTGCCCTTCTCGCCGGCCGAAATCGAGACCCTCACGCTCGTCCTCGCCGCTCCGGCGGGACAGAGCGCCGAAGTAGAGGTCCGCGGCGTGGAACTTCTCTGAAAACAAAAATCAAAACTATACTATCATTTACCTATCTCATTATCATGAAAACATCAGACTACTGCAAGCCGCCGGTGCTTCGCCGGCACATGCTTGTGACTTTCCTTGTGGCTCTCCTGGCCTTCCTGCCGGGAATGCCCGCCGCACTCTACGGCCAGAATGCCCGAAGTGTAAGCGGTACAGTGATTGACGAACTCGGGGAGCCCCTCATCGGCGCTTCCGTGACTACCCCCGGCGTGGCCGGCGGCGTGACGACAGACATCGACGGCAATTTCACCATCCGTGTGACCGCTGGTGTGAAGCAGCTGACCTTCAGCTACGTCGGCTACACCACCCAGACCGTCGACATCCCCGCCTCCGGGCCTCTCAACGTCACACTCAGGCCCTCCTCCGAGAGCCTTCAGGAAATGATCGTGATCGGCTACGGCACCCAGAAGAAGAACGACCTCACAGGCTCCGTCTCCGCCGTCAGCGAGAAGGACTTCAACAAGGGCGTCATCTCCTCTCCCGAGGAGCTCATCAACGGCAAAATCGCCGGTGTGCAGATCACCAACAACGGCGGCTCTCCCAACAGCGGCTCCACCATCCGCGTGCGCGGCGGCGCCTCGCTCAACGCCTCCAACGACCCCCTCATCGTCCTCGACGGCGTGCCCATGGAAGTAGGCGGCGGAATCACAGGCTCCGGCAATTTCCTCTCAATGATCAACCCCAACGACATCGAGAGCATGACGGTCCTCAAGGATGCCTCCTCCACGGCCATCTACGGTTCCCGCGCTTCCAACGGCGTAATCATCATCACCACCAAGAAGGGCGGGGGCGAGAAGGTCAAGGTTTCCTTCCAGACCACCAACTCCCTCTCCCACGCCGCGCGCCACACCCCCATGCTCTCCGTCGACCAGTTCCGCAGCGAGGTCCTCGCCACCGGTAACCCCGACTACATCAACGCCCTCGGCAACGAGAACACGAACTGGAACGACGCCGTCTTCCGCACGGGCTTCGGCACTGACAACAACATCAGCATCGGCGGACGCGCCACCTCGTGGCTCCCTTACCGCGTGAGCCTCGGAGCCATGTACCAGGAAGGTATCCTCAAGCGCGACAACGTGGCCCGCTACACGGCCAATATCAACCTCACCCCCTCCTTCTTCAACGACAAGCTCCGCGTCAACCTCTCCGGCAAAGGTTCCTACAGCCATAACCGCTTCACCAACTCCGGAGCTATCTGGAACGCCCTCGCTTACGACCCCACACAGCCCGTCTACGGCAACTTCGACGAGAACGGGCAGCCCATGCTCAACGCCGACGGAACACCCGTCATGGGCGGATTCCATGAAATCATCGACAAGAACGGTCATCCCGGCCAGGGCGCCATCGCCAACCCCCTCGGCATGATCGAGGCCGTCGACAACACCGCCAACGTCTACCGCTTCATCGGAAACGTCGACGTCGACTACCGTCTCCACCCCCTGCCCGAACTCCGCTTCCACGTGACCGGAGGCCTCGACTGGGCGAGCGGCAAGTCGAAATACCGCCTCAGCAAGAACTCCTTCAAAGGTTACAACGACGGCGGCTCCGTCAACGAGCAGGGTCCCCAGAAGAACGAGAACCGTCTTCTCACCGTCTACGCCAACTATAATAAGGAGTTCGAGGCCATCAATTCCACCGTCGACGCGACAATCGGCTACGACTACCAGTACTGGAAGAGCTCCTGCCCCGAATACATCACCTACAACGAGGCCGGCGAATACCGCTCCACAACCGCGGCCTGGGACGAGCGCCACTCCCTCATCTCTTATTACGGACGTCTGAACTACAGCTACGACTCCCGCTACCTCCTCACCGCCACTTTCCGCCGCGACGGCTCCTCGCGCTTCGCCAAGGACAAGCGCTGGGGCACATTCCCCTCCGTCGCTATCGCCTGGCGCCCCGCCGGCGAGAGCTTCTGGGAGAGCATCAAGCCCGTGATGAACGACTTCAAAATCCGCGCATCCTACGGTGTGACCGGCCAGCAGGACGGTATCGCAAACTACTCATACATCCCCAACTACACCCTCTCCCAGCCCGGTGCGTACTACTGGTTCAACGGCCAGTGGATTCAGACCGCGCGCCCCGACGCATATAACAGCGACCTCAAGTGGGAGACAACCAAGAGCTGGAACTTCGGCGTCGACATGGCTTTCCTCAACAACCGCTTCACGGCATCCGTCGACTACTACACCCGCAAGACCCACGACCTCCTCGCCACCGTCCCCGTACCCGCGGGCATAAACTTCGCCAAGGAAATGCTCACCAACGTCGGCAACGTCGACTCTAAAGGTGTCGAAATCGCCCTCACAGGCCACATCATCAACACCAAGGACTGGCAGTGGGACGCTACCTTCAACGCCACATGGCTCGACAACAAAATCACAAACCTCTCCCTCAACCCCGAGAGCGTAGCTTCCGACACTTACGTAGGCTATGCCGAATCCACTCCCGTAATGGTCTACAAGACCGGATACGCCCCCCATACCTTCTGGGTCTACAAGCAGATCTATGACGAATCCGGCGCACCCATCGAGGGCCTGTACGCCGACCTCAACGGCGACGGCACCGTCGACTCCAACGACCGCTACTATTACCACAACGCACATCCCGACTGGATTCTCGGTCTCTCCACCTCCCTCCGCTGGAAGAAATGGACTCTCTCCACGTCTCTCCGCGCCCAGCTCGGCAATTACCTCTACAATCAGATGAGCGCGAATATGGGTGCCTCCGAGTGCTTCTCCTGGTGCTCGGGTCAGGTCAACAACCTCTCCGCAAGCTACGCCGACACTCACTTCACTAAGAAGCGCTACGAGTCCGACTACTACGTCGAGAACGCCTCCTTCCTCAAGATGGACAACCTCCAGCTCAACTACGACTTCGGCAAGGTCGGCCCCATCGATGGTCTCCACGTCTCGGCAATGGTCCAGAACGTGTTCACCATCACAAAGTACAAGGGCCTCGACCCGGAAAACGACTGGGGCATCGAGGGCAGCGCCTACCCGCGTCCCCGAACCTACTCCCTCACTATCGGTCTTAACTTCTAACCATCAAGAACACAACGAAAATGAAATTCACCAAACATATATTCGCGGGACTGGTCCTCTCCCTCGGCGCAGCCGCCCTCGGCTCCTGCACCGGCGACCTCGACCAGCAGCCCCAGATCGGCGTCACCTCCGGCACCGTCTACTCCACAGTCCAGGGCTACGAGTCCGTGATGGCAAAAATCTACGGCTCATATTCCCTCATCGGTCAGAGCAAGGCCGGACAGGCTGACCTTTCGTCCTATGCGGGACATGACCTCCTCCGCAACTACTTCAACCTTCAGGAAGGCACCACCGACGAGGCCGCGTTCCGCTGGCTCTCCGGCGACAACCTCTGGAGCCTCCCCTTCATGAACTGGGACAACTCATGCCCCCAGGTATCCGACACTTACTATCGCCTCTACTATAACATCGCCCTCTGCAACGAGTTCCTCCGCTACTGCGACGACGGCTCCCTCGGCCGCTTCAACGAGGCTGACCGCGCAAAGCTATCTGTATATGCCCTCGAGGCACGCTTCATGCGCGCGCTCAGCTACTACCTCGTGCTCGACCTCTTCCGTCAGGGTCCGTTTGTCAATGAGGCTACCCCCACCTCCGGCGTTATGCCCGAGGCATACAATGCCGCTCAGCTCATGGAGTTCATCGAATCCGAGATAAATGCCATAGCTCCCGGAATGGCCGACCGCGCCCCCTATGCCCGCGCAGGCAAAGGCGCCGCATATGCCCTCCTCGCACGTCTCTACCTCAATTCCGAGGCTTACGGCGGACAGCCCCGCTGGACCGACTGCATCGGCGCCTGCAAGAAGGTGATGGCCCTCGGCTACAGCCTTGAGCACGATTATCTCAAGCTCTTCAACGCAGACAACAACCTCCGCGAGAACGAAATCATCTTCGCCTTCGCAAACGACGCCACCGACGCCACCACCTGGGGCTCCGGTACTTACCTCGTCTGCGGCTCCATCGGGTCGGACAACGCCCAGAACGCCCCCGACTACGGCATCTCCTCGGGATGGGGCAACTTCCGCATCCACGGTCAGTTCTATGAGCTCTTCGCCGGAGCCGAAGGCGACGCACGCAACACCTTCTTCACCGACGGACAGACCCAGTACATCGACAACACCCTCGAGGACGGCACCCAGGGATACCACTCCTGCAAGTTCACCAACCTCACCGATGCCGGCGAGGCCGCCAGCAACTCCGCGGCCGACGGATGCAGCACAGACTTCCCCTTCTTCCGTCTCGCCGACGTATACCTCATGGCCGCCGAGGCAACAGTCCGCGGAGGTCAGGGCATGACCCGCACCGAAGCCCTCGGCCTCGTCAACGCTCTCCGCGAGCGTGCTTACGGCAACAACTCCGGCAACATCACCGACTCCCAGATGACGCTCGACTTCTTCATCGACGAGCGCGGTCGCGAGATGTACCTCGAGTGCACGCGCCGCACCGACCTCGTCCGCTTCGGTCTCTTCACAACCGACAAATACCTCTGGAACTGGAAGGGTGGCACCGTCGACGGTCGCGCCGTGGACTCCCGCTTCAACTACTTCCCAATTCCCGCTTCCGAACTTTCCGCCAACTCCAACCTTTCCCCGATGGGTTATTAATCTCTGAAAGCGACCATGAAACTCAATAAATTCCTCATACCGGCCCTCGCATTCGGTCTGGCCCTCGCTTCCTGCGACAAGGACGGCGACATGATCACCACAGCCGGTCCCGACAAGGCCGAGCTCGAGAGCTCCGGCAAGAACATTGTCCTCAGTATCGACCATCTCCAGGACCTCGCCCTTACGGTCTACTGGAACGAGAACGGCGACATCACCCTCAGCGACCCGCGCGTCGAGGCCCCTTCGCCCGCCGTCTCCAATGCCCTTGAATTCGCCGTGGCGGCAGATTTTGCCAATCTGTATTCTTTCCCCGTCGAGGCCGGAAAGTACTACGCCCAGTTCACTCATCAGGAGCTCAACAACATCATCGCGCGACTCGGAGTCGAGGGCGGCGAGACGACGCCACTCTTCGTCCGCGTGGCAAGCACCCTCGGGCCGAATATGCTCCCTGTCTACAGCGAGCCCCTCGAGTTTGAGGTTCTCACCTATTATATCGACATGACTGTCGGCCGCTACCTCGACGCCTCGAAGGCCGAGACCGGAAAGTATCTCTTCTCCCCCGCCGCCGACGGCGTCTACTCCGGTTTCATCGGTGCCGGCGCCTGGGAAAACTGGTGGCTTCAGGAAGGCGACAACACCACATGGGGCAACCTCGGTGTCGACGGAATGAGCTTCCACGCCTCCTCCGCCTCCGACAGCTGGAACTTCTGGTATCCCGGAACATCCGGATGCTATTATACGACCGTCGACACCCGCCACGGCTGGTGGAGCGCTCTCCTCGTCGAAGGCCTCACCGTCTCCGGCGACCTTTCCGGCGAAATGTCCTTCATCCGTCAGGCCAATCAGTGGACACTCGACGTCAATGTCCCCGCAGCCGGAAACTATAGCCTCACCGTCAGCGGCTCCGCTCTCCTTTACAACACCGACACCACTGCCGACGGTCCCGGCGTGGCACAGTCCGCAGGCTTCAGCGGCGCCCCCGAGGCTCTTACCTTCGGCGCAACCGCCGCTCCCGTCAGCGTGTCCCTCCCTGCAGGGCAGACCACCCTCGTCCTCGACCTCTCCGACCCCAAGGCCTGGACTCTCGGCTCCGGCGAGGCTCCCGTAGTTCCCTCCGCGCCCGAAAAGCTCTATTTCTCCGGACTCGTGAACTGGGACGGCTTCGACGACACCCTCGTCCTCACCGACCTCGACAACCTCCGCTATGGCGGCGCGCACTACATCGATTCCGAGTGGGGCTACCGCGTCTACACCGAACCCGACTGGGCCGCCGCATACAAGGCCGGCGATGGCTCCGAAGCTCTTAGCGGCACGCTCATCGTCGCCGACACCGAGGGCAATGTGCCCGCTCCCGCCGCCGGGCTCTACGCAATGGACTTCAACATGAAGGCCCTCACTTACCAGCTCACCGAAATCAAGACCCTCGGTTGGGCAGGCGTCAACGACGACTGGAGCGTCCGTCCGCTCACCCAAAGCGCCGACAATCCCGAAATCTGGACCCTCGAGTTCGAGAAGACCGCCGACACTCCCTGGGGAACTAAGCTCCTCATCAACGACAGCTGGGACATCTTCTTCGGACGCGGCGACGAGCAGGGAACCCTCTACCTCCGCACCGACTCCTCGGCCCAGGGCTTCGAGGGCGACAACGACCTCGAAATCGGCAAGACTTACATCCTCACAATCGATTTAGGCAACCAGAAGTACTCATTCTCAGAAAAATAAGTATAAATGAAGACAAAATATATCACGGCCTCGGCCGCTCTCTGGCTCGCGGCACTCATCCCCGCGGCTTGCACCGAGGAGAGCCCCGTAACGATAAAGGACCCCTCCCTCCCCGCGCCGGTCGAATACGTCAAGGAACCCGGATTCGCCCGCGGTGCGGACGTCAGCTGGGTGACGAGCCTTGAGAAAGAAGGCACAAAGTTCTACACTCCCGGCGACAATCCCGTCGAGAAAGAGCTCATGAAGCTCCTGCGCGAGGACTGCGGCGTCAATTCCATCCGTCTCCGCGTGTGGGTGAATCCCGCAGAAGGCTGGAACTCCGTCGACGACGTCGTCCTCAAGGCCCGGCGCGCCGAAGCGCTCGGTATGCGCACGATGATTGACTTCCATTTCTCCGACTCCTGGGCCGACCCCGGCAAGCAGGTGATTCCCGCCGCCTGGGCCGGGCTTGAGATGCCCGAGCTCTGCAAGGCTGTCGGCGAACACGTCACCGAAGTCCTCACAGCCCTTAAAAATGCCGGCGTGACCCCCGAGTGGGTCCAGATCGGCAACGAGACAAGCCCCGGCATGATGCACCCCGTAGGCACCCTCGACCGACCCGAGGACCTCACCGCCCTCAATAACGCCGGCTACGATGCCGCAAAGGCTGTCTTCCCCGAAGTAATCTGCATCGTCCATCTCGACAGCGGCGACAACGCCTGGCGCTACGACCGCATGTTCGACCTCCTCGAGGCCAACGGCGGCAAGTACGATATGATAGGCATGTCGCTCTACCCCTGGTGGGCCGAGGAAAACGGCACCGAAGGTGGTTGGCAGAAAGTCGCGCAGGACTGCATCGACAACGTAGTGCGCCTCAAGGAGAAGTATGGCAAGCCCGTGATGATTTGCGAGATTGGCATGCCTTACAACGAGGCCGAGGCCTGCCGCGAACTTATCGCGATGATGATGACCGCTCCTGTCGAAGGAATCTTCTACTGGGAGCCCGAGGCTCCCGGCGGCTACAACGACGGATACAATCTCGGATGTTTCGACAACGGTGCTCCCACCGTAGCTCTTGACCCTTTCAAAAATAAGTAGTATATTTGCAATTGCCATGCACACCAGACTGAAATTCTTATCAGCCCTGACTATATTCTGTCTTCTCGCGGGCCTCGGCGCCGAGGCCCGCGAGAAGCGGACTCTCACCGACGGATGGATCTTCGCCGGGGGCCACAATCCCGAAGGTGCCGAGTGGCAGGCCGTCCGCGTGCCCCACGACTGGGCTATTTCCGGCCCCTTTGACCGTGCCAATGACCTTCAGATTGTTGCCGTCGAGCAGAACGGCGAGAAGGAGGAGACCGTAAAGACCGGGCGAACCGGCGGCCTTCCCTTTATCGGCAAAGGCACCTACCGCCTGACCTTCACCCCCGACGCCACGGGCCCGGAGAGTGTGACTACTCTCGTCTTCGACGGCGCAATGAGCAATGCCCGCGTCTCCGTCAACGGCACGGAAATCGCCCGCTGGCCCTACGGCTACAACTCCTTCTACGTGACCGTTCCCGACTCCGTTCTCCGCTCCGGCGAGAACCTCCTCGAAGTGCAGCTCGAGAACTTCGAGCGCGCTTCCCGCTGGTATCCCGGGGCCGGACTATACCGTAACGTCCACCTCGTCACAACCGACCGCGTCCACATCCCCGTCTGGGGTACCTATGTGACCACGCCCAACCTCAAGGACGGCGAGGCGACAGTAAATCTCCGCATGAAAATCGACGGCGCCCGCAAAGGCGAGAAAATCGCTGTCGACACCCGCATCCTCGACCCGCAGGGCCGCGAAGTCGCCTCCGACCGCTCGACATACGTCGCTCATGGTCAGGATTTCACCCAGAACTTCCTCGTCCCCGGCGCCGAGCTCTGGAGCCCCGAGTCCCCGGTGCTCTACAGGGCCGTCACGACCCTTTCGGACATGGACGGAAAGGAACTCGACCGCTACGACACCCGTTTCGGCATCCGCACAATCGAGTACATACCAGAACGCGGATTCTTCCTCAACGGCAAGCGCACGAAGTTCAAGGGCGTCTGCAACCACCACGACCTCGGCCCCCTCGGCGCCGCCGTCAACCGCTCAGCTCTCCGCCATCAGATCGAGCTCCTCAAGGACATGGGAGCAAACGCCATCCGCACATCCCACAATATGCCCGCTCCCGAGCTCGTCGAGCTTTGCGACGAACTCGGAATGATGCTCATGGTCGAGCCTTTTGACGACTGGGGTTTCCGCCCGAAGAGTCCCAACGGCTACGGCGCCGTCTTCAATGAATGGGCCGAGCGCGACATCATCAACATGGTCGAGCAGTACCGCAACTCCCCGGCCGTGGTAATGTGGAGCATAGGCAACGAAGTGCCCTCGCAGTGGGGGCCCGACGGCATCTCCGAGCTCACCATGCTTCAGAACCTCGTCCACCGTCTCGACCCCACGCGCCCCGTGACCTGCGGAATGGATCAGATCGGCGCTGTCCTTGACAACGGCTTCGCCGCCGCCCTCGACATCCCCGGCTTCAACTACAAGCCCCAGTACTACGACGAGGCTTACCGCAAGCTCCCGCAGCGCCTGATTCTCGGCTCGGAGACGGCCTCGACGGTCAGCTCCCGCGGCGTGTACCACTTCCCCGTGGAGTGGGCCGAGCACAACCAGCAGATTCATCCCGACAACCAGAGCAACTCCTACGACAACGAGTCCTGCTCATGGAGCAACACCCCGGACATCGACTTCGCCATGGACGACGACCGCGAGTGGGTAATCGGCCAGTTCGTCTGGACCGGCTTCGACTATCTCGGTGAGCCCTCGCCCTACGACACCGACGCGTGGCCCAGCCACAGCAGCGTGTTCGGCATCATTGACCTCGCCTCCCTGCCCAAGGACCGCTTCTACCTCTACCGCTCAAAGTGGAACGAGAACGACACCACTCTCCATATGCTTCCTCACTGGACCTGGCCCGGACGCGAGGGTAAGGTGACACCGGTGTTCGTCTACACCAGCTTCCCCTCCGCCGAGCTCTTCATCAACGGCAAGAGTCAAGGCCGCCGCGAGAAGAACGACTCCACGCTCCAGACCCGCTACCGCCTCATGTGGAACGAGACAGTCTACGAGTCGGGCGAAGTCCGAGTTGTTGCCTACGATGCCCAGGGGCGCCCTGCCGCCGAAAAGACCATGCGCACCGCCGGCAAGCCCGCGCGCATTGTCCTCACGCCTAACCGCTCCACCGCCAAGGCCGACGGCCAGGACCTCGTCTACGTCACCGTTACGGTGCTCGACAAGAACGGAGTGCCCGTTCCCACTGCCGACAATATGATTGAATTCTCCGTCGATGGCGCCGGATCCTTCGAGGCCACTGCCAACGGCGATCCCACATGCATCCTTCCCTTCGGGGAGCCGCGCATGAAGCTTTTCAGCGGAGCCGCCACGGCCATCGTGCGTCCTGCCGACGCTCCCGGCAAGCTCACACTCCGGGCCCGCGCAAAGGGCCTCAGGCCTGACGCCGTGACAATCGACGTAAACTAACATCCTTTCAATATCTTCACTAACCATGGAACTGAAAAAGAAAATCTCAGAGGCCTTCGAGGCACGTTTCGGCGCTCCCGGCACCTTCTATGCCTCCGCCGGACGAATCAACCTCATAGGCGAGCACACCGACTACAACGGCGGCTTCGTCTTCCCAGGAGCTATCGACAAGGTCATCATGGCCGAAATCAAGCCCAACGGCACCGACCGCGTGCGCATATTCTCAATCGACATTGACGAGTACGCGGAGTTCGGTCTCCGCGAGGAGGACGCTCCCTCCCAGAGCTGGGCGCGCTACATCTTCGGCGTCTGCCGCGAGGTCATCAAGCGCGGTGGCCGCGTCGAAGGCTTCGATGCCGTTTTCGCCGGAAACGTCCCCCTCGGCGCGGGGCTCAGCTCTTCCGCCGCACTCGAGAGCTGCTTCGCTTTCGCCATGAACGACATGTTCAACGGCGACGGCATCGACAAGTTCGAGCTCGCACGAATCGGACAGAGCACCGAGCACAACTACTGTGGCGTGAACTGTGGCATTATGGACCAGTTCGCTTCTGTTTTTGGCAAGAAAGACCATCTCATGCGTCTCGACTGCCGCTCGATGGAGTATGAGTACTTCCCCTTCAAGCCCGAAGGCTACACTCTCGTTCTCCTCGACTCCCGCGTGAAGCACGAGCTCGCCGACTCCCCCTACAACAAGCGCCGCGCCTCCTGCGAGCGCGTGGCGAAGCGCCTCGGCCTCGACACCCTCCGCGACGCGACTATGGAGATGCTCGATGCCGTGCGCACCGACATCACTGCCGAGGACTACTTCCGCGCAAAGTTCGTCATCGAGGAGAAGGACCGCGTCCTCGCGGTCTGCGACGCCCTCAACGCCGGCGACTACGAGACCGTCGGCCGCAAGATGTACGAGACTCACCGCGGCCTCTCGAAGGACTATGAGGTGAGCTGCGAGGAACTCGACTTCCTCAACGACATCGCCCGCGAGTGCGGCGTCACCGGCTCCCGCATCATGGGCGGCGGCTTCGGCGGATGCACCATCAATCTCGTCAAAGACGAGCTCCTCGACAAGTTCGTGGAAACAGCCAAAGTCCGCTTCAAGGAAAAGTACGGCCACGAGCCCAAGGTATATCCCGTAGTAATCAGCGACGGCGCACGCAAGCTATGAAAATCGAGAAATTCGAAACTCCCCTCGGCGTCGGCGAGCTCGTCACGCTCGTCAACGCCCGCGGCGCGTCCGTCACCCTCAGCACTCTCGGGGCCGGAATCGTCAGCGTGATTGTCCCCGATAAAAAGGGAAATATGGCCGACGTGGTTCTCGGCTATGCCGCTCCCGCCGACTATCTCGCCGACGGTCCCTGCGCCGGAAAGGTTCCCGGACGCTACGCCAACCGCATCGCCCGCGGACACTTTGAAATAGACGGCAAGAAGTACTCGCTCAACATCAACAACGGCCCCAATGCCCTCCACGGCGGACCCACGGGCTTCCAGAACCGTCTCTGGACCCTCGTCAGGCACGGTGCCGACCACGTCGTGATGCAGTATGTCTCCGCCTCAGGCGAGGAAGGCTATCCCGGCACCCTTACTGCCCGCGCGACATATACCTGGACCGACGATTGTACCCTCCGCCTCGACCTCGAGGCCGTCACGGATGCCCCGACGGTGGTTAATCTCACCAACCACGCATACTGGAACCTCGCCGGACACAACGCCGGCTCTGTCCTCGACCATTCCCTCGAGCTCCGGGCCTCCCGCTGGCTCCCGACAGACGACACCCTGATTCCTCTCCCCGGCGAACCCGCTCCCGTCGCAGGGACGCCCATGGACTTCACCAAGGCCAAGCCTCTCGGCCGCGACATCCGCGCCGATTTTCCCGCGCTGAAGTACGGAAAGGGATACGACAACTGCTGGGTGATTGACGGCTATGAGAAAGGCGCGCTCCGCACCGCCGCAGTCCTCACCGACCCCGATTCAGGCCGTCGCCTTACCGTCCGCACCACCCAGCCCGGCGTACAGGTCTACACCGGAAACTGGCTCACAGGCTCTCCGATTGGCAAGGACGGAGCCGTCTACGAGGACTATTGCGCCGTGGCAATCGAGTGCCAGCACTATCCCGACGCTCCCAACCGTCCCGACTTCCCCACGACCCGTCTCGACCCCGGCGAAACCCTACATGAAACAATAGAATTCCACTTCGACTGAAAAGCCAACGGGCCTTGCGATTTCGTTTCGCAAGGCCCGTTTTTTTATAGCCATTTTAGGACTATTAACCTATAAAATCCCAGAGTTGGGCGTAATATCCAGACCGACAGCTTGTAGAAGCCGCCGGCCTTGATATTACGCCTGATGAAGGGATTTTATAGATTAACTCTAAATTCTACCTCCCGTATTTCGAGCTCAGCACCCGTTTGATTTTGGCCTTGGTATCGCCCTCGGCGTTCTGGGCGGCAAGCTCAAGAAGTTCCGGGAGAGAAATGTCCGAGGCTATCACTTCAACGCCATAGTTCGTTCCCTCAGCCCATTTGAGCAAAAGGTCGGGGTATTTGGTCGCCGCCTCCGTGAAGGCCTTCTTCGTATCTTCGTTGTTGAACATCATAAGGTAGTTCAGCTTCTTCGGAACGGGCTTGAGCCACTCCTTGACGAGGCCGTCCCAGGCGCTCCAGCACCAGAGATATTTCTGCTTCTCCGCCTCGTCGCTTGCGGACTGATATGCCATCACGGCTCTCTCTGCCACGTCGATGAAATTATCCGGAGAATTGACAGACTGCTTTGGTGCCGCTGCCTTAATGCCGCTGACTCTTTTTCTCGCGGCCTCGGCCGTCTCCTTCTGCGAGGGCGACAAGTGCTGGCAGGCCCTTACGTATTCGTCGACCATCGCCCCCGCGAGTACTCCGGCCGCCGGTTCGCCCTGACCGGCCGCCCGCTGCATGTCCCAGAGGAAATTGCGGTCGTCAATAAGGAAGTTGAGTCCGTATCCGTACTTGTCGTAGTATTTCAGCAGTGTCCCGCGCGGGTCGCCCTCTCGTTCCATTGCCTCGAAATACTTGCTGTAAATGTGTTTGCGTTTCTCCTCTTCCGGGTTGAGTCGTGAGATCAGCTGTTCTTTGTTGTAGCTCTCCACGCGTCTTTCCACGCCGGCAAGATCTATGTCGCCCTCGCGAAGAATCCCCGCCTTTTCCAGCAGTTGCATATTGTAACCCCGACGTGCATCGGCCATCTTCTTCAGCACTACGGAAAGCAGCGGAGAGTTGCTGTTGAAGTAGTCTTCGTGTTCGGCAAGCGTGGAGCTTGTCCCCTGGGGTAGCGAGAGAATGAACAAGGCCACGCGGCTATCCTTTTCGCCGCCCATCGAGGCTTTGGAGAAGTAGTCCACGGCCTGAGGCCAGCGTTCTTCCGTTACGGACAGCACGCCGCGGACGAAGTTTGCCGTGGCATTGTCATCGGGCATAGTCGAGGCCCAGGCGTTCCAGCCCTCTGCATCGAACTGGCCGCCGTCGCCGAGCATTTTCGCTTCCATAACAGCGGCTTTCCACTCCGGATCATTGGCCTTGTCGCCGAAGAAATGATTAGCGGCGACATCATAACCGGCATGGAGCATCACTATTCCTTTGGCTATATTTAAGAAGTCTTTGTCCTCGGGAGTCAGACCTTCCTGGCGGCTGATGATGTCAGCCAGAGTGAAGGCGTCGACATCGTTGCCGCTCATGAGCGCCGCTTTTACAGCGGGCCCGAAGGCCTCGGTCATGCCACCGAAAGCCGCGGCAATATATTCCCGGCCCGCGGCGCCGGGGTTGCGCGGCGTCCCTTCGCCGGTCTCGTAGGCCTTGGCCAGTTCCAGCCGCAATCCGGCGTTCCCGGCTCTGGCGCCTTTCTCTATCCATTCGAAGGCCTTCTTCGGGTCCTTCTCTATTCCGTCCCAGCTTCGGTAGCAGTCGACAACCTTGGCATAAGCATCGATGTTTCCGGCCTTGATGGCTTTTTCGTACCAGTCCTTGGCTTTCTTGGCGTTCTTTTCAACGCCGGAGCCCTTGAAGTAGCAGTCGCCGACTTCCACCATGGCCGCGGCATCTCCGCTTTTTGCTTTTTTCTCCAGATCCTTGGAGAAGGTCTGCGCCATCGCGGGCACGGCGGCCATCAGCGTAGCGAAGAGAAATGTTGTTATCTTTTTCATTGCAGATGATGATATTTTGTCTTCTTATTCGAGGGCTATCAGGGTCTCTTCCTGAATTTTCAGCAGGCGGTCCTGGAGTCTGCACAGCTCCGCGTACTCGTTCAGGGTATTGAAGGTCTCAGGCTGTTTCATGTTCTTTACCTGCTTCTCGTAGTTCTTCACGATTTTTGCACGGCGCTTGTCCTTCTTGTACTCGAGAATCTTTGCGTCGTTGGCCGCGATGAGGGCCCGCTTCTCGGCTATGCCGCTGTCCTCCTTGAGGCTGGACTGGAGAAGGGCATTGTCCACGTGCCATTTCTGGTCGAAGCGCAGGTCCGCCGTGTACTCCTTGCCGGGCACAAGAAAGTCCACCTTGGCTGTCCGCTCCGCGGGGTTGATGTCGCTGACTTTGTAATAGAGGCATCCCCGGAGTGGCTCGCCGGCCATCGCGATGCCAATCTTCGCATTGGAGGTGAAGTTGTTGAAGAGCCGTGCGTGCCCCGGTGTACGCGTCGCCGCGAACTTGTCGAATATCCCGGACAGAACATCGAGGCAGTAGCCCATGATGGGGTCAGATGTCTTGTTCCGGTCCATCATGTAGTAGAATTTTCCCGGAAAATTCTTCGAGTCTAAGCCCACGAGAATTTCCTTCTGTGTCATGTGGACCACGGGGAAGCCCAGCGCCTCAAGATGGGCCGCATAGGCATCCACAGTGGCCTTCGTGGCCTTTTTGGCCTCAACTACATATTCGTTGGTGGGAAAGTCCGCGCGGTATTTCCCGTTTTCTATCGCCTTGTCGGAGGCGGTGACGCTGTGCTTGGCCCAGGTCTTTTCGTAGTCTATGCCTCCGCTGACGTTTGTGGTCGGTTTCCCTGTCGGGGTGACGTCCAGCTTACCGTCCTTGTATGTCCACTTCATCGGTGTGCTGATGGTGCCGTCCATGTAGAAGTGATATCCTCCGGTGAACGAGCGGTGGCGCTTTTTCACGGTGCCGTTGCTCCGCCGCTGCGTCGACATTCCCGCGATTTCCTGAGGCGCCTGATGCTCGGTGCGGGGTAGGTGGTAGACGATTTTGCCTGTGCCCCCGGCGTTGAACGTGATTTCGAGGGCTTTGAAATCCTCACTGAAGTCGTGGATGTAGAAAGTTCCCGTAGGCTTGCTGACGGCCAGCTTCTTCCATTCCGCCTCCGGGCGCACGAGGTAGGTCTCTCTCTCTCCGTCCGGGCGCACGACGGTGCCGTAGATTATTCCGGGACGTGAGTAGGGATTCTTCTGAGGCTCCCCGGCCAGCATCTTGTCCGTCTTTTCGAAGCCCGTGGTGTAGAAGCCGTAGAAGTCGCCCGCGCCGCCGGGGAGTTTTGAGGCTATGTAGCAGAGCGCGGGGTAGTCGTACGGGATGTATTCCCACTTCTTGCCGTTGACGGTCTTTGTGACCGTCATCGCGCCGAAGCCGCCGTTGAACCCTGCGTTGACCGACGGACCTCCGAGGTCCTGTATATAGTAGACGTCCCCGGCCTTGGGATAGGTGCCGAGTTTCTTGTTGCCCATGAGGATGGTGTCGACCAGTTCGTATTTGTCGGGATAGTATTTTCTGTCGAGAGGCTCGAAATCCTGAGCGTTGACCCCGGCAAAGCCTGTTGCAAGAAGCAGGAAGAGGAAAGTCTTTCTCATAGTGTTCGGATTTATGGCTGTTTTTAAGGTTTTTGTATGTTTTGGAATGTTTGTTGCAAATTTAGCCATAATAATCCGTTAATGCAACAGAAATCCCGGTTTTGCAGGAAGGCAAGACCGGGATTGATATTAGCATTACAGGAATTTCAGCGTCTCATCGCCATGTTGCCGGAGGATGGCGGCCGGGGGGTGATGATCATCGCGGCGCCTCCGCCCGGAGCGAGACGGACCTTCAGCTTCTCGCCGGCGGCGACTTCGCGCTCGGTGATGTCCACGAGCCCAGGCGCCGTGCGGTAATCGGCCTTCTCGCTGTCGCTGAATATCTTTGCCGTGTACTCTCTGGCCGGGTCGAGGAAATCGAGTCTTATCTCGCACTCGCGCGGGTTCGAAGCCGTGATGGCCCCGACATACCAGTTGTCCGGATTCTCGCGGTCCGCGCGGGCTACGGTAACGTATTCCCCTATTCTCGCCTCGGGCACGAGCGTGCGCTTCCAGTTTGTCGGGCAGCTGCGCAGGAATTCGTGCTCGGGGCGCCCTTCGTAGTTCTCGACCTTGTCGCTCGACATGACTATAGGGCTGTGGAGTACCACGGCCAGCGCCAGCTGCTTGGCGAGGGTGGTCTGCGGGCGCGTGCCTGGCACGGCCGTGTTGTTGTAGTCGAAGGTACCCGGCGTGAAGTCCATCGGTCCCGCGAGTCCGCGCGTGAAAGGCAGAGTGCACGTATGCTCCGGAGGATTGCCGCCGTCGGGGCTCCACGCGTCGTATTCCTGTCCGCGCATGTCCTCGTGGGCCATAAGGTTAGGGTAGGTGCGTTCCCAGCCGGTCGGCATCACGCCCTCATGGTTGCATATCATAATGCCGTGCTTTGCCGCCGTCTCTACGACCTTGCGGTAGTGGCGCACGCCGTACTGGCTGCCGTGAAGCTCCTTGCCGTCCAGCAGATAGTTGACATAGCCGGTCTTCACGGTGTTCATCCCGAGGGAGTGGTAGAGGGCGAAGGCCGAGTCCATCTGCGCCTCGTAGTTCCGGGTTCCTCCGGCAGTTTCGTTGTGGCCAATCAGCCGCACTCCTTTCTCCTGGGCGTAGGCGGCCACGCCGGGGAGGTCGAAGTCGGGGTAGGGCTCGGTGAAGGAGATGATGTCGCCGTTCTTGGTCCAGTCGCCGTCCCAGCCTTTGTTCCAGCCTTCGACGAGCACGCCCGAGTAGCCGTTCCGTGCGGCGAAGTCGATGTAGCGCTTGGCGTTGGCCGTGGTGGCGCCGTGCTTAGGTCCGGAGCACCAGGTCCAGTCCTTCATGTGCATTCCCCACCAGATTCCTACGTATCGGCCCGGCTCTATCCACGAGCAGTCCTCGATTTCGCAGGGGTCGGCGAGGTTGAGGGTCAGGCGCGAGAGCATCAGCCCCGCCGGCGACTCCGCTACGGCAATCGTGCGCCACGGCGTGCGTGCCGGAAGCGCCGCGAACACCTTTTCGCCCGTGCTCCATGGTGTCAGGTAGCTGTGGAGGCATGTGCTCCCGGGTTCGGTACGGAGGTTCATCTCGGCATAGTCCACGAGATTGGATTCGTGGAGGCAGAGATACAGGTTGTCGGTCACTTTCATTGTAAGCGGCGTCGAGACGGTGTCGAGCCGGCTTACAGGCGAGGGCAGATAGATGTGCTCGTAGTATTCCCAGTCCCAGGGCTGGCTCCACGCCACGGCGTCCTCGTGGATGTTGAAGCGCGAATCCTCGTCCATTATAGTCACGGAGTCGAGCCCCTCCTGGGCGGGAATCTCGTAGCGGAAGCCCACGCCGTCGTCGAACACGCGGAAGACTATGTCGTAGCGGCTCACGGCCGAGCTGTCCTCCGTAAGGCTGAGGCGCAGCTCGCGGTAGTTGCAGCGCACGCTGTCCTCTTCGCCCCACGGGCGGGACCAGGTGTAGTCATCAGCCCCGGTCCTGGTGTCCCGGAGCCGCGAGCGGTAGCCCACGCGCCCTTCCTTCATCGTGATGCCTACGAAGGATGTGTCGATGAGCGCCGAGCTGCCGTGGCGCAGCGTGTAGTACACGCGGCCTCCGTCGGTCACGCCTGCGCGGAGCACGATTTTGCCCGAGGGGGAGCTCACCTCCGCCGCCTCGGCCTGCCCGGCGCAGCCTTGCAGAAGGGCTCCGGCGGCGCCCCCTCCCGCCCCGAGGAGCAGGAGGGTGAATAATGCAAGTCTGTCCATCAGTAATTGTAGTTTTGGCGCAGTGTGCCGGTGTATCGTTCGATTTCAGCAAGTGGTATGGGCTGGGCGTAGCCGCCCCAGTTGTCGACCATGCTGTGGAAGGAGCCTGCGTCAAGTCCGGCGAAGGGGCATTCCGTGGCGGGAATCACGTCGCCCGCAGTGAATTCGGGAGAGGTCTTCGGGCCGGTGTAGGCGGCGCAGCGGAAACGGCTCTGGCCCTGGATGGGAGCGGCCACGCCTTCCCACCATTCAGCGCCGGGGTTGTCGGCGCTCCAGCCGAAGCCGAAGAAGTTGGCGTCGAATTCGGTCACCTGGCCTGCGGTCGTGGCGAGGTATTCCGTGAACTCGGCGTTGGGCACGAGGCGGCGTCCTTGTAGCGGCTCACGCTCTGCTGGTAGATGTTGAGCGTCATGCCGTAGATGTTGTCCTTGATGTGCATCAGGCGCCCGTCGATGCTGCTTCCGGTTTCGCCTTCGGGAACGAGGTTCGTCGAATAGATGTCGTAGGCCATACCGCGGCCGAGAACGGCCGGATTGCGCGACGCCGTCTGGAGGGCGGCTTCGAGGGGCGTGCCCGTGACGTCGAGCGCGAAGACGAAGGTCTCGTCGATTTCCCAGTCGTTGGACTCGGCGAAGGCGCCCTTGTCGAGGTCGTACTTCACGATCATGAACCCGTCGGCGTCAAGAGGGTTGTTGAAAGCCACCTTGTATTCATCGGCGGCCTGGCTGGTGAAGGATGCGCCTGCGAGGGCGAGGGCGGCAAGAAGGGTAGTTTTTTTCATGTCCGTTTTAGATTTAAAGTTTGACATTGGCGGGAGTTTCGTGTTCCCGTCGGCAAATTTATCGTCCTCCCGACGCCCCGGCAAGCATTATTGCGCGAACTTAGCGCATTTTCTTCACGTCCGGCGGTAATATGCCGTTTATCAGCGGAATGCGTTTTTGTGCCGGGAAAAATATATTGTGGCCGTCAGAGCGCCCCGGAGTCGAGTAGACGCACGTATTCCGACTATATTTATACATATGGTTCGAATA
Source organism: uncultured Porphyromonadaceae bacterium (assembly GCA_902491515.1). Lineage (GTDB taxonomy): Bacteria > Bacteroidota > Bacteroidia > Bacteroidales > Muribaculaceae > CAG-873. Next base: position 44,807 of record CABUIC010000012.1, on the reverse strand, counting down.
GTCAAACGCTTGCAAATCAGTTGCAATTATTGCCGGACCCGCTATATTTCGGCAATAACGGACGGCGGGGACGGCGCTTTTGCATATATTTGCATGATTTTCCACTCACCTTAGCCCGAGCCCCATGAGAAAACTTTTTTTCGCCGCATCTCTTCTCCTACTCCCCGCAGCCGCTTCCGCTCAGGCCGTCGACAATCCCGACGACGCTCTCGGCAACGGATATATCACGCGCCCCTACCTTAGATATGAAGCCGAGGACGGCTTCTGCTCGACAAACGGCTCTTTCATCTCAGCCGTCCCCTATACGCAGGAAAACATCGCTTCCGAGGCCTCAAACGGCCGCGCCATTGTGCTCGATGCCGACGGGGGATATGTGGAATGGACCCTCGACCGTCCAGCCGACGCCATGTGCCTGCGTTTCTCGCTTCCGGACAGCCCCGACGGCTCAGGCACGAGGCAGACTCTCGCCGTCTTCTCCGCCGGCTCAAAGCTCATGGACCTCGAACTCGACAGCTATTGGGCGTGGCAGTACACCCCCAAGGCCAATTCAGGCGAGAAATATCCCGACAACACCCCTTCCGACACCAAGTTCGCCCGAATGCGCTTCGACGAGGTGAACACCCTCCTTCCCCGCGAGCTCCCCGGCGGCACCACACTCCGCCTCGTTCTCGAGGGAGAACCCGCGCAGCCCGTCACGATAGATTTCGTCGAGCTTGAGAAGGCTCCCGCCGCTCTGACTTTCTCCGACATCCGCGCCGCCAACAAAGTGGAGTTCACCGGCGGCAACCTTGTCTCTTTCATCAACGCCAACGGCGGCAAGACCATATTTATCCCCGCTGGCAGCTACGATGTGCCCCGCCGTATTATCATCACCACCCCCGGCACACGGATTGTCGGAGCCGGAATGTGGCACACCACGCTTTTCTTCTCGGCCTCGTCCGACAACAGCTCCACATACAGCCAGCGGGGAATAGAGTGCGAGGCCGACAACTGCGGTCTCGAAGGCCTCTCTCTTAACACCATAAACAACAGGCGCTACTTCCGCAACAATTCCGCATATCAGGTCGGAAAAGCCCTGATGGGCTCGTGGGGAAAGGGAAGTGTGGTCCGCGACGTCCGTGCCGACCACTTCGAGTGCGGTGCATGGATTGCCGACTACAGCGGTCGCGCCTCCGAGGACCTCACGGTGGAGAACTGCCGCTTCCGCAACAACTACGCCGATGGTATCAACCTCTCTTCCGGCACGCGCCGCGCACGAGTCACCGGATGCTCCTTCCGCAACAACGGCGACGACGACATGGCCTCATGGAGTTCCAACCACATGGCGTCCGACTGCATCTTTGAATATTGTACGGCGGAAAACAACTGGCGCGCATCCTCGCTCGGCTTCTTCGGCGGCTCGGGCCACCGCGCCCGCCACATCGCCGTCGCCGATGCAATGGAGGCCGGAGTCCGGGTGAACTGCGACTTCTCGGGCACGGGCTTCTCCGCCTCCGGCACAGCCGTGACCCTCGAGGACATCAGCATCCGCCGCGCCGGATGCCGGGGTGGAGCCGTCGGCTCGCAGGGCGATTTCTGGGGCAATGCCAATCCCTCGCTCTGGTTCTCCTCCGGCACCGCTTACGAGCTCCGCAACGTCGAGGCGCGGAGAATTGCCATTTTCGACTCCCGCTGGCAGGGCGTGCGCATCCAGGCCGCTGGAGGGCGCCCGGTCCTCAACCTCGACCTCGAGGACATATCCGTGAACGGCGTGGAGAATTATGAGTACGCCTTCTATATCGCCCCCGGAGTGCGGGGCAACGGAACCTACTCCAACCTCACGGCCACGGGAGTAGTCGAGCCCGCAATGTCGCCCGTTCCCGCAGGATTCACCGACGCCAACACCGCCCGTTCCCGCGCTTATATTCCGACAGCGTCCTTGCAATAATGCCTCCGGCATCATACGAGGGCCGCTACGCGAGCATCTACACCACGCTCTCGGAGCTTACCCACCGCCAGCGCATCGAAATGTTCTCCCGGATTCTCAGCGAGTCGCGCATCCCAGCCTCCGAGCAGGCGATGATAAGCTCCATGCTCGCCGACAACTACCGCGACGCCGACGAGCCCGAGGGATTCGTATACTTCAAGGCCCGCTCCGCCATTCTTGACATCCGTTCCGGAAAGCACGAGACAACGGCCACACGTGAACTCGCAAAGTATATGATCGAGCACGGCGACCACGACCGCGCCTTCAAGTATATAAACGTTGCCCTCGAGGACGCCAATTTCTTCAACGCTCCCCACCGCAAGGCCGAGATTTCCAACATCCTCCCTCTTATCGAGGCCGTCCGCTACAACAACGTCGAGTCCGACCGCACCCTCCTCGCATGGCTCCTCGGGCTGATGGTCCTCCTTTCGGCCACGCTCGTCTGGGCTATTCTCTATGCCCGCCGTAAGGCCAAGGAAGTCGGACGCCGCAAGAAGGAACTCGAGGCCGCCGTCGATAAGCTCAACGAGTCAAACCGCATCAAGGAGGAATACATCGGTTACAGCTTCCAGGTCAACTCCCGCAATCTCACGAAAATGGAAGAGCTCTACAAGACCGTCCACCGCAAGCTCAAGGCCCGAATGTACGACGACCTCGACCAGAGCGTACGCGACTCCGACCTCCAGCGCGAGCGAAAGCAGGTGCTGAAGGACTTCGACACCATTTTCCTCAAGCTCTTCCCGGCCTTCCCCGAGCGCTACGCCGCCCTCTTCCCCGCCGACGAGGCTCCCCTCTGCGCCCCCGGCGAGCTCACGCCGGAAATGAGGATTTTCGCCCTTATACGCCTGGGAGTGACCGATATCGGCAGCATAGCCCAGTTCCTCGACTATTCGACCAACACCGTCAACACCTACAAGACCCGCGCCAAGAAGCGCTCCCTCCTCCCCAACGACCGCTTCGAACCCGCCATCCAGGAGATTTCCTGAAGAGCCACATTTCTTCCGTATTTATTAGTGAATACTGGAGGGCGTTTTTCATAGCCATATATGGTATTGGGTACAACACTTCACATATGATACAGTCCCGCGCGGGCTCGGGGTTGGACCGGGTCCGCGCGGGCAATTAGTTTTTGGGGGATTTACTTGAAGTCGAGGAGTTCGACGTCGAAGATGAGCATTTCGTTGGGGCCGATGCCGGCCTGGGGGGCTCCCTGGTCGCCGTAGGCGAGGTTGCCGGGGATGTAGAGGGTGATTTTGCCGCCCTTGCCGATGAGCTGGAGGCCTTCGCCGAAGCCGGGGATTACGCCCGCAACGGGGAACTGGGCGGGGCCGCGGCCTTCGCTGCTGTCGAATACTTTGCCGTCGATGAGCTTGCCGGTGTAGTTGACGGTTACTGTGGACTCAGCTGTGGGGTGGGCGCCCTCGCCGGGAGTCTTGATTTCGTAGCTGAGGCCTGAGTCAGTGGTCATGATGTCGGGGTTCTCGGTCTTGGTCATGTCCATGAACACCTGTGCGGCCTGACCGTTCTGTGCGGCGGGGGAGTCAGCTTCGGCTTCAGTGGCCTTTTCTTCGGCGGGAGTTTCCTTGGCTGCTTCCATGGCGGCGTTGAGGAGGCGCTGGAATTCCTCGGAGGAGCCGGAGATGGCGCTGTAGTCCACGCTGTCGGCGCCGAAGGCCTTGTTGAATGCCGCGAGAACTTTTGCGCGGTCCAGCTTTACGCCCTGGGCGTCGATGTGCTCGATTTCGGAGAGCATCTGTATGGCCATCTGCATGCCGATGAGCGTGCCCTTGTCGGCCTTTGCGGAGAAGACGAGCTTGACGCCCTTGAGGATGCTTTCCTTGTCGGGAGCGTCGGGAGTCTTGGCGAACTGGGCGAAGTCGCCGAGGATGATGTTGCCGGCCATTGTGCCGTAGGCTGTGGAGGTTGAGTCGCAGAGCGCGGAGGTCTGCTTGGCTGAGTCGGAGGTCTTGTCGCAGGCCGTGAAGGCCAGGGAGAGGAGCGCGAGGGCGCCTGCTCCCAGAAGAATCTTTTTCATTACTTTCTTAGTTGTTGCTGTATTATATTGGAAATGAATAGAATTATGATTATTCGGCATCGCAGAGCTCGATGTCGAAGGTCAGGGTCGCGCCGGGCGGGATTTCGCCGGGAATGCCTGTGTCGCCGTAAGCGGCGGAAGCTGGCACTGTGACGCGGTACTTGCCTCCGGAGCGCATGAGACCGGAGAGGAGTGCCTCGGTGAGGCCCGGAGCCAGGGCGGCCACGGGGAAGTCGAGGGCTGCCTCGTCGTCGCGTACCTTGTCGAACACTCGGCCGTCGGAGAGGGTGCCGGTGTAGCGCATCTCGATTATGCCGTCTTCTGTAGCCATGGGTCCGGTGCCCTCGGCGAGGGCGAGGACCACTGTTCCGGAGGGGAGGGTTCGGGCTCCGGGCTCGGCGTCGGCTTTCGCGAGGACTTCGTTCTCTATTGCCGGGTCGGCGGCAGGCAGGGCCTCAGGCTCCGCGGGTGTCATGGAGGCATAGACGGAGTTGAGGAATTCCTTGGCTGAGCGGCTGTCGAAGGCCTGAGGCTGGCCCTTGAGGTAGTCGGCGAGACGGTCGACGAAGGCTACGCGGTCTATAGCAAAGCCCATGCGTGTATGGTCTGTGAGCGTGGAGTTCACCACGTCGCCTATGAATACGGCCAGCGCCGTCGACACGGAGTCGGCAGCGGCATGAGTGTGAACTGCCGGCACGGGAGCCTGCGCGGCAGCCGCCTGCGCGGCCGCGCACAGCGCAATCCCGGCGAGCAGGCCGGCGATGCGTTTCATCAGTCCTTGGGGTTGACCTTGAGAAGGGTTACGTCGAAGATGAGGGTTGCGTTCGGGCCGATTACGCCGCCCGCGCCCTGCGGGCCGTATGCGAGGGCCGAGGGGATGAACAGACGCCACTGAGCCCCTTCTTTCATGAGTTGCAGGGCTTCCACCCACCCGGGGATAACCTGAGTAACGCCGAAGGTTGCGGGGACGCCGCGCTCTTCCGAGGAGTCGAATACGGTGCCGTCGATGAGTTTGCCGGTATAGTGGACGCTGACGGTGTCCTTGGCGGTGGGCTGCTCGCCTTCGCCTTCCTTGAGCACTTCGTACTGGAGGCCGGAGGGAGTGGTCTTCACTTCGGCGCGCTTGCCGTTTTCGAGCAGGAATTCCTCGCCGGCCCTGGCGTTGACGTCGGCCATCTTGCGGGCTTCCTCTTCCTGTTTTTTCTGAAGTTCCATGAAGAAGTTCTGCACTTCGGCCTTTGCTTCCTCGTAGCTCATGCGGGGAGCGAGTCCGTCGAATACTGCGGCTACGCCGTCGGCGAAGTCCTGGGCGTTTATTTTCTGGATTCCGGAAGCCCGGAAGTTCTGGCCCATGCTCATGCCGAGGGCATAGCTGAGGCGGTCTAAGTTTTCTGTTGACATTTCGTGTATAGTGTTATGCTGTTTATTGTTCTGTGTCCGGAAGTTGAACAGCGTGGGCAGGGGAATGTTCACGCGCGGCGCGCCTCCGGGCGCGCCGGTCGACGAGCACGGCGGCTCCGACGGCGGCGAACATGTATAAGGCCGTGAGAATCCAGAGAGCCTTGTAGGCCGTGGCGCATTCGGCGACGGTGGCGCCGTTGCTGTTGATTCGGATGAAGCCCTCGACGCCCCATGTGGCGGGCACGATGTTGCCTGCCCAAGTCCAGAACTCGCTCATGGCGTATCTCGGCCAGGTGAGTCCCGAGAGGAAGAGGAAAATCACAGAGGTGAAGACTATTATGATGAATGCGGCCTCGCGCTGCTTCATGAAGTATATGAGCGCCTGTCCGAAGAATGCCGTGGCGAAAAGCATTGGCACGAGGAAGAGAAGATAGTCCACGGGGTTGCCGTAATGGGGGAGAGCGAAGAATTCGGGCACGAAGCGCACCATGTAGATGGTCACGGGGATGTAGAACACCACGTAGCACAGCGCCTTTCCCCAGACCGTAGCCCAAGGCCCGGCGCCCTGCACGGACTCGGGGTCGATTCCGTAGGGGTTTCGGCGGCGGCGCTCGCGCGATGTGCCTCCGATGAGGCATATTCCGAGGACCATGCTCTGCTGGAGGATGAGGATGATGATGCCGGGGATGACGAAGGAGGCGAAGCCCTGCTCGGTGTCGCCAAGGAAGTTGCTCTCGCTCTTGATGGGGAGGGAGAGCTCGCGCCCGGCGGCGAGGGCCGAGAGGGGCGTGGAGTCGATGGTGACGGGGAGCATCTTCGCGCTCATGTGCATCTGCACGTCGGTCATGGCCGCCAGACAGCTGCGGTAGCGCAGGAGGAGGCTCATGTCGGAGTAGAAGGGCACGTGGGCCTGCTCTCCGCGGCCCAGGAGCCGGGCGTAGTCCTCAGGTATCTCGAGGATTGCGTAGGCTTCCGTCTCGGCCATGAGGCGCTTTGCCGCCTCGAGGTCGGGGGCGTACTGGTAGACTTCGATTGCCGGCGTGGCGTCGATGGCTCGGACGAGCTCGCGCGAGGCGGCGGTCCGCGAGTGGTCCACGACGGCTATGCGCACGTCGTTCACTACCTCGGGGTTGTACACGAGGGTGTAGGTAATCGGGTAAAGCAGTGGAAGGACCACGAAGAAGAGGAGGACTCCGACGTCGGAGAGCACCACTTTCCATTCGTGGCGGAAGACGCGTCCCGTCATCACTGCTCCTGTGCGTATGTTCTTGAAAATACTCATGCCGGATGGATGTTTAGGGAACGTAAACGGGGTTGAGAAGGGCTTTCCTGAGCTTCAGGGAGACAAGGGCGGCGACGGCGGGGAAGGCCATGAGGGCGACGAACCACCAGCGCACGAACCACGTGGCGTAGCCGTTGAGGGCGTTGTTGATGTATATCAGGAAGAGGTAGCGCGTCGGGGCGAGCCAGCTGAAGACTCCGATGGCGCCGTACATGTCCTCAACGGGGAAGGAAAAGCCTGCGAAGGAGAATGTCAGGATGCCGAAGAGAGCGCAGATGCTGAAGCCCAGACGCGGATTCGGCACGAAGGATACCACGATGAGCGCGAAGGCCTGACTGGCGATGACGAAGAGCATCGTGGCAACCCAGAACCAGAAGAGCGAGCCGTTGCAGGGGAAGCCTCCGCAGCCGAACAGGAGCCATACGATTAGCGAGCCCACGGCGAAGTATACGAGGGTGTGGGGCAGCATCTTGCTCAGGAGCGCCGTGTCGAGGCGACCGCCGCAGGCGGCGAGCCAATCGGGCGATGTGCCGCGTTTGATTTCCATGGTGATGGAGTAGACGGTCATGAGCATGATCATGAGGGCCAGGGCGGCGATTGAGAAGGACGGCGTGAGGTATATCGAGTAGTTCAGCCAGGGATTGCCTATGGGGAAGGAGTCAATGCTTACGGGCTGGAGCAGACCGGCCATCTCCTGGTCGGGGACGCCGAGGTCGCGGAGCGTGGTCCGGACCACCCCGCCGCTCATGGTGACGGAGATGGTCTTGAAGCCCTTGAAAGCGAGTGTGCCGGGCACGAAATAGGTCATGTTCGAGTAATACTCGAGTGTGGGAGTCCGGAAGGCGAGGACGTCGCTCTGGAAGTTGGCCGGAATGATGAAGAAGCCGAAAATCTCGCCTCGCCGCACGGCGGCGAGGGCCTCGTCGAAGCTCTCGGCATCGTCAACGATTTCGATCATCTCGTTGGAGTCGAGCGTGCGCGCCAGCGAGCGGGAGAGGGGCGTATGGTCGAGGTCCACCACGGCCGTGGGAACCCTGTTCGGGAGTCCGCTGTGCAGGAGGCTGAGAAAGAACACGACAATGAGAACGGGCACGAGGACCATACCGAAGAGGTACGTCTTTGTGGAACCCATCTCGCGGAGCTCGCGCCGTAGGCCGGCCTGGAATCCCGGTTTCATTTCCCTGCTCATTTCAATGGCTGTGTATTGAGAATCAGTTGTCGGCGCCGGTGTGGCGGTAGATTACGGACATTCCGGGGCGCAGACCCTCGACGGCTTCCGCAGGCCGGGCCTTGATCTGGAAGGTGCGGGAGTCGTAGCTGCCCGTGGCCTTAGTGGAGTGCCAGATGGCGTAGGAGCCCATGTCGCGCACGTAATAGACCTTTGCCTTGATTTCCTTGTCGCGGAGAGCGGGAACGGAGACGGTGATTTCCGCGCCCTTGGGGAGGTCCGGAAGGAGCTCCTCGCGGACGTTGAAGGTGATGTAGCGCTTGTGCTCGAGGAGGAGGTTCATAATCGGGGCGCCGAGGCTGACGAGCTCGCCGGTTTCGGGATAGATAACGTCGATGGTGCCGTCGTAGGGCGCGGTGAGGTAGCTGTCCTGAAGGAGGGCCTCCACCTGGTTGACGCTTCCGCCGGCGGCCTGAACCATGGCGGCGGCGCTTTCCTTATCCTCGCGCTGTGCGCCCTGACGGGCAAGGGAGAGCTGGCTTGCGGCGGCGCTCCGTGAGGCCACGGCGGCGTCGTAGGCGGCCTTGGCCTCGTCGCGTTTCTGCTCGGAGACGACGCCCTCGCTGTATAGGCGCTCGAGGCGGTCGTAGGTCTTCTTGGTGATGGTTACGGCGGCCTCGGCCTGAGCGAGCAGGTCGGCGGCGGCCTGGATTATCTGCGAGCGCGTGCCGGCGTCGACCTTGCGGTTTTGGGCGGCGGCAACCTCTTTCATCGCCTCGGCCTGAGTGAGCTGTGCCTCGACTACGGAGGAATGGATGTGGACGAGGGTGTCGCCGGCATGGACGGTGTCGCCCTCCTCGACGTAAATCTCAGCGACGCGCCCGGCGAGCTTGCCCGCGATGCGCACGCTTGTGCCCTCTACCTGTCCCTCGATGATGTCGGCGGGACGGTTCATGAATAGAAATCCTATTACGGCGATGGCGGCGACTATCGCTACGACCACTGCCATTGTGGTCATCAGTGAGCGGTTGGCTTTCTTCTCCGCGGAAATCTGCGGCGTATTGTTTTCGTTGGTAGTCATGGCTATATGGAATGCTTGATTTGCTGTTGTTTACGGGACGAGGGTGCCGAGGGCCTTTGAGAGATAGGTGCGGCAGAGACGGACGTCGACGAGTGCGTCGATTTCCTCGGAGTGGGCCTTGAGCCATGCCGTCTGCGCCTCCATGACGTTGTCGGTCGTGGCCATGCCTTCGCGGAAGGCGAGGCGAGCCGTGCGCAGGTTCTCGTCGGCTTTCGCGAGGTTCGATTTCGTCATCTCGTAGGTTTTCAGGGCCTCTTTGGTCTTGAATGAAGCCTGGCTGACCTGGAGGTCGACGAGCTCGCGTGCGTCCTCGAGCTGGAGGCGCCGGACAATTTCGTCGCTCTCGGCGGCCTTGTACTTGTTGTAGTTGCCGCCCCAGTGCCAGAGTGGAATCGAGAGCATCGCGCCGACGGAGAAGGCGCCCTTTACGCGCTTCTTGAAGCCGTCGAACATATTGGGGTCTGAGAAGCTGTATGCGCCGACGACGGCGAGGTTCGGGAGCATGGCCGAGCGGGCCACGTTTTTCTGCTGGCGGGCTATCTCTACGGCCTCGTCGAGGGCGCGGAGGTCCGGACGGCGGGCGTAGACGTCCTGCATGTCGTAGGACTCGGCCAGGGGCTCGGCGAGAGCCTGGGCCTCGCTCATCTCCATGTCCTCGTCGGCCAGGGGGAAGACGGTGCTGACGGGGAGACCGCATGTCTGCGCAAGGAGCATCCGCGAGAGGGTCAGGCCGTTCTCGACCTTCACAAGGTCAACCTGGGCGGAATTGAGCTTGACGTCGACGTTCAGGGCGTCGGCCTTGGTGGCCACGCCTTCGTCGAGCATGAGGTGGACGTTGCGGCTCAGGGAGTCGAGGAGATTGACGTAGCTGACAGCGAGCTCGTGCTTGGCCTTCAGCGACACAACCTGCCAGTAAGCTGCGTCGACGGCATAGATTACGTTTTCGGAGCCTGCCGCGTGCATCTGCCGGGCGAGGCGCTCGGCGGCCTTCGTGAGTCGGTTCATCGCCACGATTTTGCCGCCCATGAACACGGGTTGCGTGAGGGTGACGGCGCCGAAGAATACATTGTGGATGTCGAAGGTCATGGCCTCCTTGGGGATGAGCGCCACGGTGGAGGGTATGGGCTGGCCGTTGGGACCCGTCACGGGCATCCCCGTCTGGGGATTCGTCACGAGATTGAACTCGTATGTGCCTTTGGCGGGGTCGAATGTCTTGGTGGGGAGGAGCTGGTCGGAGTCGAATATCGAGATGTTCCTCTGGTTGTACATATACCCGCCCGCGAAATCGAAGGCGGGCAGATAGGCCGCGAAAGCCTCCTTGTTCTGATAGCCTGCTTTACGGATGTTCTGTCGTGCGACCATCAGCTCCTTGTTGTTGTGGAGGGCCATGGCGCGGCATGAGTCGAGCGTCACGGGCTCGCTTCCCGGTCCGGGGACCTGGGCGGCGAGCGAGGCGCCGAGAGCACCGAACAACAGGCATGCTGCGGTTTTTGCGAATGTGCTCATATCGAGGCGTGGGAAAAGTTGTAAACGTGTTGGGGTGTTCTTATTAGTAAACTCCAGAGGGAAGGCAAAAGTTTAGCGGGGAGCGCTATAAATAAGAATCAAGGCCTGAGCGCCCCGGCGGAGGGACGCTCAGGCTGTGTGGGCTGGCGGCTTTATTTCACTTCCCAGGTCTCGCCGGCGAGAATCATCTCGCGGAGCGAGGCGAAGTTCTTCCGGCCGCGGACTTCGGCGATCTGCTGGGCGAGAGCCTGCTCGTAGGTGGGGGCTTCGACGTCGCGGATAACGCCGATTGCCAGAGGAAGGCCGCTGTCCTTGCCGTCCATCATGGCGAGCTGCTGGTGGAGGAAGTTGGAGGGCGTGTGGGCGTCGTGGACGAGCACGTCGTCCAAGGTGTAGCCGTCCTCTCCGACGGTCACGGCCTTGAGGAGGAAGCCGTCGCGGACGAGGCCCTTCTCCATGTTCTTGCCGAAGAGCATCTTCTCGCCGTGGCGCAGATGGATGGTGCGGTCGGCGCGGACTTCCTTGTCGGTGATGGGATTGTGGATTCCGTTGTTGAAAATCACGCAGTTCTGGAGGATTTCAGTCACAGAGGTGCCCTTGTGCCTTGCGGCGGCCACGAGCACTTCCTGCGAGGTCTGGAGCTCGACGTCGATGCTGCGGGCGAAGAAGTTGCCGCGGGCGCCGAACACGAGCTCGGCGGGGATGAAGGGGTCCTCGACCGTGCCGTAGGGGCTCGACTTCGACACGAATCCGCGGTCGCTCGTCGGCGAGTACTGTCCTTTGGTCAGACCGTAGATTTTGTTGTTGAAGAGGATGATATTTATGTCGATGTTGCGGCGCACGGCGTGGATGAAGTGGTTGCCGCCGATTGCGAGGCCGTCGCCGTCGCCGGAAATCTGCCATACCGTCATCTCGGGGTTGGCTGCCTTGAAGCCTGTGGCTATCGCGGCGGCGCGGCCGTGGATGGTGTGGAAGCCGTAGGTGTTCATGTAGTAGGGCAGGCGCGAGGAGCATCCGATGCCTGAAATCACGGCTGTCATGTGAGGGGGTACGCCGAGCGTGGCCATGGCCTTGTGCAGGGTGTTGAGGATGGCGTGGTCGCCGCAGCCCGGACACCAGCGCACCGACTGGTCGCTCTTGAAATTGGCGGGCGTATATTGTGCTTGTGTTTCGTCTGTCATGGCGGTGTCAGAGGGTTTTGAGGATTTCGTTTGTGCGTTCGACGATTTCGCTGACCTGGAAGGGCTGGCCCTGAATCTTGTTTATGCGGCTGATGCGCAGGTCGGGGAACTTGGCCTGAAGATAGTCGGCGAACATGCCCGTGTTGAGCTCGGCGACGATGACGCGCTTGTATCGTCCGAGGAGCTCGCCGGAGTTGGCCGGAAGCGGGTTGATGTAGCGGAAGTGGGCGAAGGCGATTTTCGTCCCTGCCGCGGCGAGCTCTTCGGCCGCCGTGCGCAGATGGCCGTAGGTGCCTCCCCATCCTACGAGGATTGTGTCGGCGTCGTCGGGTCCGATGGCTTCGAGGGCGGGGATGTCGCGTGCGATGCGTGCGATTTTCTCGCGGCGGAGGTTCACCATCTTCTCATGGTTTGCGGGGTCGGTGGAGATTGCGCCTGTCACGGCGTCCTTCTCGAGGCCGCCGAGGCGGTGGGTGAGGCCTTCGGTGCCGGGGATTGCCCAGTAGCGCGCGAGGGTCTCTTCGTTGCGGTCATAGGGGCGCCAGCCTTCGGTGCCCTCCGGAACGTAGGGAGTCTTGATTTCGGGGAATTCGTCGGCTTCGGGCACGCGCCAGGCGGAGGAGCCGTTGCCGATGAAGGCGTCGCTCAGGAGGATTACCGGAGTCATGTGCTCCACGGCGATGCGGCAGGCCTCGAAGGCCATGGTGAAGCAGTCGGTGGGCGACGCGGGAGCCACGACGGCCACGGGCGATTCGCCGTTGCGGCCGTAGAGAGCTTGGAAAAGGTCGGTCTGTTCGGTCTTGGTGGGGAGGCCGGTGGAGGGGCCGCCGCGCTGTACGTCGATTACCACAAGGGGAAGCTCGGCGATGACGGCGAGGCCGATTCCCTCGCTCTTGAGTGCGAGACCGGGGCCGGAGGTGGAGGTCACGGCGAGGTTGCCCGCGAAGCTGGCGCCGATTGCGGAGCAGACGCCGGCGATTTCGTCCTCCATCTGTATGGCCTTAACGCCGAGGTCCTTGCGCTTGGCGAGCTCGTGGAGAATGTCCGTGGCCGGGGTGATGGGGTAGGAGCCGAGGAAGAGCGGACGGCCGCACTTCTCGGAGGCCATGATGAGACCCCAGGCTGTGGCTGTGTTGCCGTTGATGTCGGTGTAGACGCCGGGACGAGGGGTTTCCGTGTCGATGCGGTAGGTGCTGACCGTGGCGTGTATGTTGTTGCCGTAGTTGAAGCCGGCCTGAAGGACGAGGGCGTTGGCCTCGTAGATTGCGGGCTTCTTGGCGAATTTGTTCTTGAGATGACGCAGAGCCGCTTCGAGCGGACGGTCGAAGAGCCAGCAGACAAGGCCAAGGGCGAAGATGTTGCGGCATTTCAGCACGCTCTTGTTGTCGAGGCCGGTCTCGGCCAGAGCGGCGCGGGTCATGGAGGTGACGGGCACTTCGACAATCTGGGCCTTGATGCCGAGTTCCTCGAAAGGCTTGTCGGTAGTGAAAAGAGCTTTGCGGAGGTCGGCTTCCTTGAAGGAGTCGATGTCGACGATGATGACGCCGCCGGGCTTGAGGAAGCGGAAGTTCTGCTTGAGGGCCGCGGGATTCATGGCCACGAGGACGTCGCACTGGTCGCCGGGAGTGTGCACACCGGCGCCTACGCTCACCTGAAAGCCCGATACGCCGCTGAGCGAGCCCTGCGGGGCGCGGATTTCCGCGGGATAGTCGGGAAAGGTGGAGACGAGATTGCCCAGCCCTGCGGATACGTTTGTGAAGATGTTTCCTGCGAGCTGCATTCCGTCGCCGGAGTCACCCGAGAAGCGTACTACGACCTTTTCAAGTTCGCGTACCTTTGCTTTTTCCAACATAGATTTTTGGTTTGTGGGTATGTAAAGATGTTTGATTTTTATTTATTTGCAAGAAAAGGCCCCGGCCGGGCCCCGTAGCACCTGCAAAGATAAGAAATAATTTCCTCAAATAATATTTTTTAGCAAAAATTCAGAGTTCCCCCGTCATAAGGGGAGAGAAGCCTGTATCGCAGTTTGTTGCCCCGTCAACGAGCGCCGCACACGAGGTATCACCATGATTGAACACCCAACATCAATGTAATCAGCTAAATAATGTAGGGACGCGCCATGGCGCGTCCGCGACGTCGAGGGTAATTTTATCCCTGCCAACGAGAACCCTGTTGGGGCAAGCGTTAGTCGGGAAAATGAGATTTGTTTTAACCCGCCTTAATTTCTCTTTTCCTCAAAGAACCTTGAGCTCTCTAAACTAATCTATTAACACTCTCAACTATCTAAACTACCCCACTTGCGCCCTTATTTCTCGGGTGGTGGAGGAGGATTTCTTCGCGGAGGCGGGAGGTGTCGAGGTGGAGGTAGATTTCGGTTGTGGCGATGGATTCGTGGCCGAGCATCTGCTGGATGGCGCGGAGGTTGGCGCCGCCTTCGAGGAGGTGGGTGGCGAAGGAGTGGCGGAGGGTGTGGGGAGAGACGTTTTTCTCTACTCCGGCGGCTTCGGCGAGCTCCTTTACGATGTAGAAGACCATCACGCGCGAGAGGCGGTGGCCACGTTTGTTGAGAAAGACAATCCCCTCCTCTCCGGGCTTGGCCTCCCCGCGGACCTCCAGATAGAGTCTCAGGGCGTGGACCGCCGTGCCGCTCATGGGCACAAGGCGTTGCTTCGAGCCTTTGCCCTCGACGAGCAGGAGGCCGTCGTCGAAGCGCACGTTCTGAAGCGAGAGGTTGCAGAGCTCGCTGACGCGCAGCCCCGAGCCGTAGAGCATCTCGATGATGGCGCTGTTGCGGATGCCGAGGGGGTCCGAGATGTCGCAGGACGCAATCATATCCTCGATTTCCTCAAGAGACAGTACCGGCGGGAGCTTCCGCGCGGCCTTGGGGGTGTCTATGCCCTCGGCGGGATTGACTTCGACGATTTTCTCGAGTTCGAGGTAGCTGTAGAAGGAGCGTATTCCCGAGAGGATACGGGCGGTGGAGCTTGCGGCGATTCCGAGGTCGTAGAGTTCCTCCACAAAGCGCCGGAGAACCTCCGCATCGACCTTATCGACGGGAATGTCCTCCCCCTCGAGCCACGAGTGGAGTTTGTCAATGTCCGCGAGATATCCCGCTGACGTATTGTCCGAAAAACCGCGTTCCAAGCGCATATAGGCTGCATATGATTTGCGAAGTTGACTGAATTCCACTGGAATAATCAAGAATAAGAAGGTCAATTATCGAATTGTAGGGACGCACGGCTCGTGCGTCCTAATGACCGGCAAGGTTCGGGTCGTTGGGGGAGGACGCACGAGCCGTGCGTCCCTACATTGAGTGGTTTTGTAACACCTGTTTGGGGAAGTGATTAATAATTCTCGCTTAGATTGTCCCCTGTTCGACGAGGCGGGCAACGCGGTCGAGCATGGCGTCGTTCTTGTCCTTGGCCGGGCGGAAATCGCTTTTCAGGCTCACACCGAAGAGTTTACCGAATCCTTGCCAGAATCCGGCGCGGAAGGCTCCGAGGAAGGCCTTGACGATGTCGTAGGAGCTCTGGTGCGTCTCGCGCTGCACGAGCTTAACGAGCACCTTGGCCTGACGCTTCGAGAATTTCTTGAGGATGGGCTTGTACTGTTGGAAAAGTGCGCCCTCCATCTGTTTGAGGTAGGCCTCGCGGTCTTTCTGGGTGGGGAGCGTCTCGAGGTACTCGTAGGTCTCGATAAGAGTCTCGGCTATGAGCTTGGCGTAGGGGAGGGTGAGTTTGACGTCGCGGACGGTGCGCCAGTAGAGCTGCTCCTGCTTCTTGTTCTTGAACTTCATCGGCGGGTACACCGTGAGCTCGCGGAGGTAGAAGTGGATGATGGAGTCGCCGTTCTCGTCAAAACGCCAGTTGAAGCCCTTGATGTACTGAGGCTTGTACTCGGCAACGGCGTCTATGGGCCCTTCCTCCGTCATCACGCGGGCCTCGATGCTCTCCTTCTCCTTGACTCTGTCCTTCTTCGCGCGGGCCTCGCACGGGAAGGCCGCGGCCGCGGCAATCGCCGCGGCCAGCAGTAAGTGGAGGAGGCTTCGGAGGCCTGAGGAGGTCATTGGTTTTCCTTGTGTTCGGGAGGATAGTCGAGGGTGTAGTGGAGTCCGCGCGATTCCTTGCGTTCCTTGGCCTGACGCATGATGAGGTAGCCGACGTTGATGATGTTGCGGAGCTCGCAGATTTCGCGGGACACCTTCGAGCGTTTGAAGAGGCTCTCGGTTTCCTCGTAGAGGATGTCGAGGCGGTTCCAGGCGCGGTCGAGGCGCAGATTGGAGCGTACGATGCCGACGTAGGTGCCCATGATCTGTCCCACCTCCTTCGCGCTCTGGGTGATGAGCACCATTTCCTCGGGGGAGCGGGTGCCCTCGTCGTTCCAGGCGGGCACGTCGGTGCGCAGGCTGATGTGGGGGATTTCCTCGCGGGCATGGCGTGCGGCGGCGTCGGCGTAAACCACAGCCTCGATAAGCGAGTTGGATGCCAGACGGTTGCCGCCGTGGAGCCCGGTGCAGGAGCATTCGCCGACGGCGTAGAGGTGCTTGATGCTCGACTCGGCGTTGCCGTCAACCTTGATGCCGCCGCACAGGTAGTGGGCCGCCGGGGCGACGGGGATGTAGTCCTTGGTGATGTCGATTCCGAGTTCGAGGCATTTGCGGTAGATGTTGGGGAAGTGGCGCTTTGTCTCCTCCGGGTCCTTGTGGGTCACGTCGAGGTACACGTGGTCGTCGCCGTGGAGTTTCATTTCGGAGTCGATGGCGCGGGCCACGATGTCGCGCGGGGCGAGCGAGAGCCGGGGGTCGTACTTCTGCATGAATTCCTCGCCCTTGAGGTTGCGGAGCACGGCGCCGTAGCCGCGCATGGCCTCGGTGATGAGGAAGGATGGACGGTCGCCCGGATGGAAGAGGGCCGTCGGGTGGAACTGGATGAATTCCATGTCCTTGACGGTGCCCTTGGCGCGGTAGACCATCGCTATTCCGTCGCCGGTGGCCACAAGTGGATTGGTCGTGGTCTGGTAGACGGCCCCGACGCCGCCGGTGGCCATTATCGTCACTTTGGCGAGGAAGGTGTCGACCTCGCCGGAGGCCATGTCGAGGACGTAGGCCCCGTAGCAGCGGATGTCGCTCGTGCGTCGCGTGACGCGCTTGCCGAGATGGTGCTGGGTGATGATTTCGATGGCGAAATGGTTTTCGTACACGTCGATGTCGGGGTGCTCGCGCACGGCCTGTATGAGGCTCTGCTGGATTTCAAAGCCTGTGTTGTCGGCGTGGTGGAGGATGCGGAACTCGCTGTGGCCGCCTTCGCGGTGGAGGTCGAAACTGCCGTCCTCTTTCTTGTCGAAGTCCACTCCCCACTCGAGGAGCTGGCGGATCTGTTCGGGAGCGCCTTTTACTACCTTCTCGACGGCCGCGGGGTCGCTGAGCCAGTCGCCGGCAACCATGGTGTCGTGGATGTGCTTGTCGAAGTCGTCGACGGCGAGGTTCGTCACGGATGCCACGCCGCCCTGGGCAAGGGCGGTGTTAGCTTCTTCAAGAGTGGTCTTGCATACGAGGGCCACGCGGCCTGTTCCGGCCACTTTCAGGGCAAAACTCATCCCGGCGATGCCCGAGCCGATGACGAGATAATCGTATTTTCTTTCCATAACTTTGTTTACGGACGTTGTAGAACCAATGAATTACCGCGCCCGGAATGGGGCCGAAAATTCCCTTATTGCAGGGACGCACGGCTCGTGCGTCCGCCCCGGGGTATTCCAAAATGCCTTTCCCGCCGCTCGAATCACACGGTGAGGATTTCTTTTTCCTTGGCGGCGAAGATGTCGTCGATTTTCTTCAGGTATTTGTCGTGGACTTTCTGGACTGTAGTCTCGGCGTCCTTCTCGACGTCTTCGGGCATTCCGGCCTTCACGGCTTTCTTGAGGCCGTCGATGGCCTCGCGGCGGGCGTTGCGGACGCTCACCTTGGCGTTCTCGGCCTCGGCCTTGCACTGCTTCACGAGGGCCTTGCGGCGGTCCTCGGTCAGCGGCGGGATGGAAAGGCGGATAACCTCGCCGTTGTTCTCGGGCATGATGCCTATTTCGGAATTGATGATGGCTTTCTCGATTTCCTTGAACATGCTTTTCTCCCAGGGGGTGATGGCAATGGTGCGGGCGTCGGGAACGGAGACATTGGCCACGTTGGAGACGGGTACGGCCGAGCCGTAGTAGTCGACTCGGATGCCGTCGAGGATTTTGGCGTTGGCTTTGCCGGCGCGGATGCGGGCGAGGGTTTCGTCGAGATAGGCGACGGCCATTTCCATTTTCTCTTCGGCCGGCTTGATGTAGGTGCTGACTTCGCTCATGTGCTTGGGGAGGGGGTATAGAGGGTTAGGGTTAATAGACGAGGGTGCCGATGGGCTCGCCGGCCACGACCTTCAGAAGGTTGCCGGGGGTGTCCATGTCGAATACTACGATGCGCATGCCGTTCTCCTTGCAGAGGGTCGTGGCCGTGAGGTCCATGATGCGCAGGCCGCGGTTGTAGATTTCGTCGTAGGTGATTTTGTCGAACTTCGTGGCCGTGGGGTCTTTCTCGGGGTCGGCGGTGTAGATGCCGTCCACGCGGGTGCCCTTGAGCATCACCTCGGTGCGGAGCTCCACGGCGCGTAGGGCCGATGCCGTGTCGGTGGTGAAGAAGGGGTTGCCCGTGCCGCCGGCTATGATTACCACGCGGCCCTCGTCCAGAAGGGCGTCGGCCTTGGCCGTGGAGTAGGGCTCGCCGATGGGGAACATCCCTATGGAGGTGAGCACCGAGGCCTTGCAGCCGTGCGACTCGAGCGCCGAGCTCAGGGCCAGAGAGTTGATTACTGTGGCGAGCATGCCCATCTGGTCGCCTTTCACGCGGTCGAAGCCTTTGGCCGCGCCGGAGAGGCCGCGGAAGATGTTGCCGCCGCCGATGACGATGGCCACCTGCACGCCGGCCGAGGCCAGTCCGCAGATCTGCGTGGCGTACATGTCGAGCCGCCCGGTGTCGATGCCGTAGCCCTGGGCGCCCATCAGCGATTCGCCGCTGAGTTTGAGGAGGATTTTGCGGTATTTCGGTTCCATATTGCAAATATAGACAATTTATTTCAGTTTACAATCAATACTCGCTGAAAAGCTTAGGCTTGATGCATATTCCCGCGCGGAGCTGCGAGTGGAACTCCTTGTAGGCCAGCAGTCCCTCGCCGTAGCCGTTGTAGTACTGTACGAAGAAATACTGGTTGTCGCCCTTGAAGATGCGCCAGCAGAACTCGAGCGTGGTGTTGAAGTTCAGGTTCCAGCCCTGGCGCTTGGTGAGGACCACGCCCCCGGTGAAGCGGCGGTCGTTGCTCATCACCTGGATGCCGGTCTGGAAGATGCCGGCGTACTTCAGGAGGTCGCGGTTGTTCTCGCCGTCGACGATGGGAATCCACACCTTGCCGTGGACCATGAGATTGGGAATCACGTAGATATGCGCGGCAAGGGAGATTTTGTTCCACGAGCGGCTCTGGATGCTGTCGCGTCCGTTGCTCTCGTGCTCGACGATGAGCGACATCTTGCCGATGTAGCGGTTCTTGATGAAGAGGGGCTTCGTAAGGCCTATGCCCGGGTTGAAGTTCAGGTCGGTCATGGGCATGGAGTTCTCCAGCACGTTCCAGAAGCACTTCTGCGAGTAGAAGAGGTAAAGGTAAGTGCCCCAGGGGAGGGTACTCCGGGTGAGACGCTGGGCAATGGATATCTGAAACTTGACGTTCGTGTTCTCCTTCGTGGCTTTCGGGCCGATGGAGGGGCCGAAGATGAAGTAGTTGTCCTTGTAGAGGCCGAAGTAGGGCTGGTTCGAGAAGTCGCGGAGCACGCTGTCGGTGGTCAGCGCTTCGAAGGACTTGGTCGTCAGAATCTGGCTCCGGGCCGCGGGGACGCAGAGGAGGAGGGCGACGAGCGCCGTGAATGTCGTGAGGAGAATTCTTTTCATGTCAGTCGATGTTGCCTTCCGGCGCTTCTTCGCGCAGGGCGTAGTTGTTGCGCAGGGATTCGAAATTCTCGGGATGGAGCTTGAGGGCGCGGGTGTCGGCTTCCGGGTCGTAGCTCGCGGCCACGCCCGTGGCCGTGACGGCGCGCGCGCAGGCAGGGGGGACAGGCACGGAGAGGTGTACCCGCGGAAGGTAGAAGAGGGTGGTGACGGCGTCGGCCACCACCTGTGTGGCACGGACTTTCCCGGCGCGGGAGTAGCCGGCGATGTGCGGCGTGGCGATTACGGCGCGCTCCAGAAGCTCGCGGGAGATGTCCGGCTCGCCTTCCCAGCAGTCGATAATGGCCTTGCTGACTTTCCCGCGGTCGAGGGCGCGGACGAGCGCCGGGGTGTCGACGACGGCGCCACGGGCCGTGTTGATGATTATGGGCGCGCGCCGGAGGCTGTCGAAGAAGGTCTCGCCGGCCATATGGTAGGTCGGGTGGGCGCCTTCTTTCGTAAGAGGAGTGTGGAAGGTGATGATATCGGCTTTGGCCGCCACTTCCTCAAGGCCGCACCATCCGGGACCGCCGTCGTTGTCGGGGTGGAAGGGGTCGCAGCGGAGCACCTTCATGTCGAGGGCCCGGGCCCAGCGGTCGACGATGCTGCCCACGTGTCCCACGCCTACGATGCCCAGCGTATACGAGCTCAGCGGCCTGCATATCACGCGCATCAGCGAGGCGAAAACGTACTGGGCCACGGCCGGCGCGTTGCAGCCAGGGGCGTTGACCACAACGATGCCGCGGCTCTCGCACCAGGGGAGGTCGATGTGGTCGGTGCCAATAGTGGCGGTGGCCACCAGCCGGCAGCGCGAGCGTCCGAGCAGGGCCTCGTCGCAGCGCGTCCGTGTCCTCACTATCAGCGCGTCGCAGTCCTCGACGGCCTTCGGGGTGATTTCCTCGGCGCGAAGATAGCGGATGTTCGATGCGTAGGGCTCGAGCAGGCCGCGGATATAGGGGATGTTGGCCTCTATTATGATGTTCAGATCAGGATTTGGCATATGTACAGCACGATATATATCAGCACGATGCAGACCACTGAGATGCCGGTGCGCTCTCCGCGGTGCGAGCTGAAGTAGCCGGCCACCTCATAGGCGGCGCAGAAATTCAGGAGGGGAATGTATGAAATCAGGTTGCGGAAGTCCAGGACCATGCCGAGCAGAGTGGCCAGCGACAGTGTGGCGAAGGCTCCGCTGTACGCACGGCTGCGGGCGTTGTAAGCGATTGTTTTCATGACGTTCATCACGAAGCAGCCTACGAGCAGCAGTGCGGTTAGGCCTACGGTCACAAGTAGATGCGCCGCCGTGCCGGAATTGATTGTCTGGAAGATGCTTACGAACTGAGGCACCCGGAGCGTCCCTGCCGAGAGCATCCCTGCGGCGCCCATGAGCCACCAGGGGGTGACA
Source organism: uncultured Porphyromonadaceae bacterium (assembly GCA_902491515.1). Taxonomy (GTDB): domain Bacteria; phylum Bacteroidota; class Bacteroidia; order Bacteroidales; family Muribaculaceae; genus CAG-873. The sequence goes on along the minus strand of CABUIC010000012.1, from coordinate 23,780 downwards.
ATGCCCAGGAGGGCGGCTACGGCCGTGCGCCCGTTGAACACGCGCATCTGTCCGCAGCCGAGGAGGAACACCGGGATGTAAAGCGCGTAGCAGTATTGCGTGGCGCAGGCCGCGCTCAGCAGAAGGAATATCAGGAATATGCGCCGTGTGCGCATGTGCGCACGGTAGCAGCTGAAAAGCAGCATGAGGCATCCCGAGACGAGGACGGCGAGCACCGACCCGGTGTAGAACTGCGCGCTCAGGCCGGGGGTTGCGAGCTGAAAGGCCCCGAAAAGTGCCAGGGGCAGCGAAGTGCTCGAGCGAAGGACGTTGAAGAACTTCGCGATGAGCCCGGCTGTGACCACAACCAGGATGTTTGCGGCGAGGGAGGCCGCGAAGTCCGGAAGCCGCAGGGAAATCCATTCGTTGGCCGACGGAAGCACAAAACCTTTGTCGCCGGTAATCAGGGCGTAATTACCGGAAACGTAGACCGCGATGACTCCCGCGAGGCTCAGCGCGAGCATGAGGCCCGCGAAGCCGCGCGAGTGCACGTAGTTTGTGACAGCCGCGGTTTTCATCTGCGCGTCAGGCTTTTGCAGCGGCCAGCTTCAGAAGGTCCTGGCCGATGTCGCGGCGGAAGTACATGCCGTCGAAGCGGATGGTGTCGAGCGTGGCGTAGGAAGCCGCCAGAGCCTCCGCAGGGGTAGCGCCGTAGGAACTTACGGCAAGGACGCGGCCGCCCGAGGTGACGAGCACGGGGCCGTCGAGGCGTGTGCCCGCGTGGAAGACCACGGTGCGCTCCGAGGGCTCGGGCACGCCCTTGATTTCCTTGCCCTTGGGATAGGATTCGGGGTAGCCTCCGCTTACGGCCATGACCGTGGCCGCCGCGCGGGGGTCGATGTCGAGCTTCAGCGTGCCGAGGTCGCCCTTGGCGGCCGCGGCCATGAGCTCCACAAGGTCGGAAGCTACGCGGAGCATGACGACCTCCGTCTCGGGGTCGCCCATGCGCACGTTGTATTCGATGACCATAGGCTCGCCTTCCACGTCGATGAGTCCGAAGAAGATGAATCCGCGGTAGTCGGTGCCTTCCTCGAGGAGCCCTTCGACTGTGGGACGCACTATTCTGTCCTCGACTTTGCGCATGAAGGCCTCGTCGGCGAAGACCACGGGGCTGACAGCGCCCATGCCGCCGGTGTTGAGCCCTGTGTCGCCTTCGCCGATGCGCTTGTAGTCCTTTGCCACGGGCAGGAGGCGGTAGCCGCCGTGGCCGTCCGTGAGGGCGAAGACGCTGCACTCGATGCCCTTGAGGAACTGCTCGATGACCACGCGGGCGCTCGACTTGCCGAACTTGCCGGCGAGCATTTCCGCGAGGGTCTTCTTAGCCTCGTCGAGGGTGTCGGGGATAATCACGCCCTTGCCGGCGGCGAGTCCGTCGGCCTTGAGGACGTAGGGGGGCTTGAGGCTTTCGAGAAATGCGTAGCCTTCCTCAATGGTCTCGGGGGTGAAGGTACGGTAAGCGGCAGTCGGGATGCCGTGGCGTGCCATGAACTGCTTGGCGTGGTCCTTGCTGGCCTCGAGCATGGCTCCCGCCTGCGAAGGCCCGACAAAAAGGGGCTTCGCAGGGGCGATGGCGCGGAAGTGGTCGACGATGCCGGCCACGAGCGGGTCTTCGTTGCCTACCACAACCATGTCGATGGCCTTTTCCGCGATTATGCGCCCGATGGCGTCGAAATCAAGGGGCGAAGCCGGGAGGTTGGTGCCGAAAGCGCCCGTGCCGCCGTTGCCGGGGGCGATGTAGAGCTGCCCGCAGAGGGGGCTCTGACTGATTTTCCATGCGAGAGCCGCTTCGCGGCCGCCGCTGCCGAGGAGTAGTATGTTCACCGTGTTATGCTGTTTTGGATGTGTTGTTATGAATATGATAGTCTGTTCACCACGTTCCGGAGCTTATTCTTCGGGCGTGGAGTCGTCCTGTTTCTTTCGGCGCCAGCCTCTTGCCGAGGGGCGGTTGACGATTTCCTCCTTGTCGGCAGAAATCTGGGGCCCGCGTCCGAAGCGGTCGAGGCGCAGTTTGCGGCGCGGTTTTTCTGCAAGGCCCTCGGTGTCTGCGAGGCCGAAGTGACGCGGTGCGCGTTCCTCCCCTTGGCTTTCGCGGTCGAAGCGCTTGCGGTCGCGGTCGAAGGGTTTCCGGTCTTTGTCGAAGGGCTTACGCTCGCGGTCGAAGGGTTTTCTGTCACGGCCGAAGGACTTGTGCTCGCGGTCGCCGCCCTGACGGCCACGGTCGAAAGGTTTGCGGTCGCGCTTGTCGGAGGCTTTGCGCCGATCGGTGGGGGAGTCGGGGCGCTCTTCCTTTATGGAGCCTCCCGCGGCGCGGAAATCGCGCTTCGAGCCTTCGAAGATGACGTATTCGCGGAGCTCGCAGTCGAGGCCGCCGTTGTTCACGGCCATTTTCTGCGAGGGCGCGAGGCCTATCTCCCGGAAATACTCGTCCTTGTAGCCTATTATCCACGCATGGTAGCCGGTGAAGACGTGCTTGAGCTTCTGTCCGATAGTCTGGTACAGGGCTTCCATATCGGGTGCGGAAATACGTTGCCCGTAGGGGGGATTGGTGACGAGGATGCCCGCGGGCTGGGGGGCTTCCTCCCACTGGCTGACGGGACGGATTTCGACCGTGACATATTGTCCGACGCCGGCCCCCTTGACGTTCTCCCGGGCGATGGCCACGGCTTTAGGCGAGATGTCGGCCCCGACGATGGGGAATTCCGGCGTGCGCTCGGCGCTGTCGTCATTGTAAAGCTCTTCAAAAAGCTCGCGGTCGAAGTCGGGCCACGTTTCGAATGCGTAATGCTGACGGAAGACTCCGGGGAAAATGTTGGCGGCGATGAGCGCGGCCTCCACAAGGAAGGTGCCGGAGCCGCACATGGGGTCGACGAAGGGCACGTCGCCGCGATAGCCGCTCTTGAGGATTATGCCTGCGGCGAGCACCTCGTTGATGGGTGCCTCTGTCTGGCCGCCGAGGCGGTAGCCGCGTTTGTGGAGGCTCTCGCCCGAGGAATCGAGGGATACGGTGACGTCCGTGCCGTGGATATGCACATTGAGGATGACGTCGGCGTTCTCCAGACGCACCTTCGGCCGGCAGTCGGCGCCGAAGCGGTCGCGGAACCAGTCCACGATGCCGTCCTTCACGCGGTAGGTGGCGAAGCGTGTGTGGGTGAACTCCTCGCCGAAGGCCACCGTGTCGATGGAGAAGGTCTTCTCAAGGTTCAGGAGTGTGCCCCAGTCGTATTCCTTGATGCGCTCGTAGAGCTCGTCGGGGTCCGACGCGCGGAATTTGTAGAAGGGCTTGAGGATGCGGAGGGCCGTGCGGCAGCAGAGGTTGGCCCGGTAGAGTGTGGCAAGGTCCCCTTCGAAGCTTACCATTCGTATGCCGGGTTCTACATTCCGGGCGCCGAGCGAGCGGAGCTCCTCGGCAAGTACGTCTTCAAGACCCTGAAAGGTCTTGGCTACCATCTCGAAAGTCGGTGCGGATGTCATTTCTGTGGCGTCAGTCATTTCAATAGTCGATTGTTCTCTGCAAAAGTAGTTATTTTTGCCCGAATGAAAAAATATATTCCCGACAAAAAAAGAGCCTCCCGCGGGGGCGGGAGGCTCGGAATGGCTGGAAAACCGGTCTGAATTACTTGAGGACAACCTTGCGGGAGTCTACGCGGCCGTTTGCCGTGGCGCTGCGGAGAACGTATACGCCGGGGGCTGCCGCGGAGGCGTCGAGGACGGCTGTGTCGCCGGAGGCGTCGGCCCGTGCTACGAGTGCTCCGCTCATGGAGTAGAGCTCGGTGCTCACGGAGCGCGCGCCGGCGGCGAAGACTTCGAAGCCGCGGCCGAAGGTGGGCGTAACAACGAAGTTGTCGCCGTCAACCTTCACGTCGGAGATGCCTGTGAGGTTGAGGATTTTCTTGATTCCGGCGAGGGCGTTGATGCGGCCTGCGCCGAATTTGTCGGGAGCGGCGGCCGTGAGGGCGTCCTTGGTGGAGGTGGTGTTGATTACGTTCAGGATGTCGTTGTACTTCAGCGTGGGGTCGGCCTGGAGCCAGAGGGAGATTACGCCGGCCACGAAAGGCGACGACATCGACGTACCCGACATCTCGGCCCAGTAGTAGCGGCGGCTGCGGTTGCTGACGGTGCGGTCAACGTAGGCCGTGGCCTGAGCGATGGAGGGGTCCTTGGAGTCGAGGGTGGCCGTGTAGTAGGAGCTGTAGGACGAAATAACGCCCTGGCCGGGGCCTGCCACGAGGGGAAGCTGGCGCCCGTCGAAGGTCTTGCCGTAGGAGGAGAAGGTGGCGATTGCGCCTTCGGTGTCTCTGTAAGTGCCGATGCCTGCGAGGGTGGGAAGCTTCGTGGCGTTCACGTATGCGCCTACGGAGATGATGTTTTTCGCCGTGGCTATGCCGTTGATAGAGCAGTCGGGGTTGCCGTTGGAGTAGCCTGCGAGGTTGTTGCTGAACATTGCGCCGCCCATGCGGAAGAGGTCCACGCTCTTGCCGGGTGTGCCTTCAACAACGATACCGGGAACGTAGCCGCTGGTGCCGCTGCCGGTCTGGAACTGCACGGTCACGTTGTAGCGCTTGTTGTTGGGGTCGATGTTCGACATCATGAACACGGCGCTGGAGTTCCCGAAAGCCTTGTCGAAGGCGTCGTCGTGGATGTAGCCGGGAGCGGTGTAGACGCTGCTGGCGATTACGGCCATCGTGTTCTGGTTGTTCTTGTCCGAGCTGAGGTTCTTGTCGAGGGTGTAGCTCCAGGCTACCTTGCCTGTGGCCTTCTCGATAATCTGGAACGTCACCTTGTAGATGGTGGCGTCGCTACCCCAGATGTCCAGCATTCCCGATGTGGAGGCTGCGCCGGAGGGGCAGGTCTTGACCTGGGTGTCGCCGGCCTTGAAGTCCTTGTGGAGGGAGATGTTCTCCTCGCCCTCGTTGCCGGCGGAAACGCAGATGATCATGTCGTTGCCGATGCTGGCGAGGTACTTCGAGTTGGCGTCCGTGCCGTCGTGGGGGCCGTAGTTGTGGCCCAGGGAGATGTTCATCACGGCAGGCTTGCCCTGGCTCTTGGCGTAGTTGTAGATTTTCTCGGCGGCGAGCAGGATGTTCGTGCCTTCGGTGGTGCCGCAGCAGGCGGCGATGTCGGCGCCGGTGGCCGAGCCGCGGTAGTCGGAGAAAGAGTTCATCTTGCGGTTGTTGCTGGTCTGGTTGCGGCCGCTGGTGTTGATGAACGACACCTTCGTGTAGTAGTCGTCGAAGCTTCCGGCCATGCAGCCGAGCACGTGTGTGGCGTGAGTGTCCGACGACTGGTCGGTGGTGTATGCCGAGATTTTGGAGGGCGTGTCGTAGGTCGAGATGGCGCCGCCGTTGCCTGTAATCACGAAGAGTCGCGAAGCGCGCGGTGTGCCGTCGGCCTTCAGGAAGTTCGGGTGGTTGATGTCGAGGCCGCTGTCCATGAGGCCGACGATTGTGCCTGTGCCGTCGTAGACTTTGCCGCCGACTTCAGAGGAGCCTTCGTGGATGGGGTTGACGCCCGTGTAGGTCTTGGCCTGGCAAAGAAGCTGACGGGCCTCGACGCCGAGGGTGATGCTCTTGACCTGGTCCATCTCCGAGGCCGCGTACATCTCGGCGGCGCTCATGCGCACGATGGCCATGTCCTCGCGCGTGGTCAGAACCTCGAAGCCGCGGGCTTCCAGCGACGAGGCGTCCTCGCCGGGAGCGAGAGTGACGATAACGGCTACTTTGTCGCCGGGGGCGAGGGGAGCCGGAAGGGCCTTGACATCGCCGGCGCGGCTCTGTACTTCGGCCTGAAGAGTCCTCGAGGCGAGGATGGCCGCCGAGGGGTCGAGCTTGCCCTGCGCGCCGGCGCTCAGCGCCGCCGTGGCTGCAAGCGAGAGGAAGATGAGCTTTTTCATATCGATTGTGTTGTGATAATCAAAAAGGAAGTAAAATTAGACTTTTATGCGCAAAGTTAGCAATAATTTCTCAATTACTCGGCATCCCGCGCGCAAAAAATCACAGCGCATTCCAAAGTATGCCATAAAAACTGTGTTTTTTCATTCTTCGCACATTATGTGCGCGACTTTGGATGTAATTTTGTCATGAACTTTATAAGCCATTCTGATAATTGTATTATATATGAGTACCGGACATAAGCACTGCGGCGGTGGCGAATGCCACCACACCCACCGTTTCCACGGCCACGGCCTCAGACTCTGGCTCCGCGAGAGCGCCTGCCTCGCCCTTCTCCTGCTGTGCGCGCTCTGCTCGCATCTGGGAGTCCTCGGCGGTGTGGCAGCTCCTGTCGCTTACGCCGTGGCCCTTCTTCCGGTGGGCGTTCCCATTCTTCGCGAGACCTTCGGCGAATGGCGCCGTGGGGATTTTTTCAATGAATTCTCGCTGATGGTGCTGGCCTGCGTCGGCGCCTTCGCAATCGGGGAATACCCGGAGGGCGTGGCAATCCTCCTGTTTTATTCCTTAGGCGAAAAACTCGAGAACGTGGCAACGGAGCGTTCCCGCCGCCGAATCATGGCCCTTTTGAACCGCATTCCCCGCGAAGTGACGGTCGAGGGCCGCGGGCTTGTCGAGCCGGAGAAGGTGCTCCCGGGAGAAATCATAAGCGTGAGGCCCGGCGAGCGTGTGGGCCTCGACGGCGTGCTCCTCGCCGACGCGCCCCGGAGCTTCGACACCTCGGCCTTCACGGGCGAGAGTGTTCCCGTGGAGATGGCGCCCGGCGCCGAGGTTCCCTCCGGCTCCATAGCCATCGACCGCACGGTGCGTATACGCGTTACGAGACCCTACGCCGAAAGCACGATGAGCCGCATCCTGGCGCTTATCGAGAGTGCTGCTTCGCGAAAATCCCGCTCGGAAACCCTGCTGAGGCGTATCACCCGCTGGTACACCCCCGCCGTGATGCTCGCGGCAGCCCTACTCTTCGCTGTTCCGGGCATACTCGCCGCCGTCCACGGCGCCCCCTTCGACTGGCGCATGTGGCTCGACCGCTCGCTGGTGCTCCTCGTCTGCTCGTGCCCCTGCGCCCTCGTTGTCAGCATACCCCTGAGTTTTTTCGCCGCCATCGGCGCGGCTTCGGCCCGCGGGATACTGTTCAAGAGCAGTTCGGGGCTCGACGCCATCCGCGGCTGTGACACCCTGTTTCTCGACAAGACCGGCACACTGACCACGGGCGATTTCCGCGTGGCCGAGGTGTTCCCGGCCTCAGGCGTGGAGCCCGACAGGGTACTCGCACTGGCCGCGGCGGTCGATGCAGAGAGCTCGCACCCGCTGGCACGGGCCGTGCTACGCAAGGCCGAAGGTCTCACCCTGCCCGAGGTGGGCGATATCCGCACTGTGCCCCACGGCATGAGCGCGCGGAGCGCCGAGGGCGAGCTGCTCGTGGCCTCACGGGAAAGGCTGAAGGCCGCGGGGGTGGAGGTGCCGGATTCGGCGGACCCGCGGACAGAGGTCTGCGTGGCCCTCGTCGGCAAATACCTTGGATCGATTTATCTGGAGGACACGGTAAAGCCCGGTGTCCGCGAAGCCCTTGCTGACTTGAAGCGCCTTGGAGCCAAGGATATAGAGATTCTTTCGGGCGACCGCCCTGAGGCCGTTGCCGCCGTGGCGAAGGCCGTCGGTGCGGACGGCTACCGCGGCGGATTGTATCCCGCGGACAAGCAGAAAATCGTAGAAGAGGCCCGGAAGGCCGGGCGTCGCGTGATTTTCGTCGGCGACGGCATCAACGACGCCCCCTCGCTCGCGGAAGCGACGGTCGGCGTGGCCATAGGCTCCGGAGGCACCGATCTGGCGATGGAGAGCGCCGAGGCCGTGCTGACGGCCCAGGGCATCGAGCCCCTCGCCCCGGCAATTCGTCTTTCCCGCCGTGTCCGCTCCGTAGTGGCATTCAATGTCTCATTTGCCGTGGGTGTAAAACTCCTCGTGATGGTCCTCGGCGCAATGGGCCTCGCAACCCTATGGGCCGCAGTCTTCGCCGACACGGGCATCACCGTCCTGACTGTATTGTTCACGCTCCTTGCCCTCCGTTTGCGGAAAAATTAGTAACTTTGTGCATGGATGTAACTGAAATGATAGAACATGCGGGCATTAGGCCGACGCCTGTGCGTCTCCTTGTGGCACGTGCCATCGACGCCGCGGGATGCCCCGTGTCATCGCTCGACCTTGAACGGACGCTCGAAACCGTCGACCGCTCGTCCATAAGCCGCACTCTTGTGCTTTTCAGTGCCAAGGGCCTTGTGCACAGCGTAGATGACGGTTCAGGAGCTGTGAAATACGAGCTTTGCCACCACTGCGGCGAGGACCACGACAGCGACCTCCATCCCCATTTCCATTGCCTCTCATGCGGGAGAACATACTGTATCGACGAGCTTTCCATTCCCCCCGTCACCCTCCCCGAAGGCTTCGAAGCCCGCTCAGCGAACTTCGTAATCAAAGGCCTCTGTCCGGAATGTAGGGCAAAGTGACTGTGAACCGGACCGGACTTTTTTGCGTTATTTTGTTATAAACGCATTTCTTCTATTTGTTTTATGAGAAAACTATTGTTCACTTTGGTTCTATGTTTCGTCGCATCCGAACTTGCCGCAGCTGCCGAACCGGCTGTTCATAAGATGAATTTAAGCGAAAGCAAGCCTTTCGCACTCGATTCTTCGCGTCTGCTTTCACTTGAAAATTCCGACCTCGCGCGGATAGGCGAAGTAAAGAATATGCTCACGAAGGACGGTCGGTATATCATTTTGACCGGAAATGATATCAAGGCCTTCTCGACCTCCGACGGGCACTTCCTTGAAGTGTATTCCTATCCATCAAAGGGCGAGTGGATTACGCGGATGTGGTTCGACGGCGACACACTGAAGGCTTTCGACTGGACGAATAGTGCAATACGCGCCTTCGACCGTGAGGGTAAGCTGATTTCGACCACTTCTTTTGAGCCCAAAGGCAAAGGCCGCCATCCTCTCTGTCTGAATTACTTCCTTGAAATGCCTGATTATAACGGCTATTTAGGTTTCAATCGCTTTACAGATAAAACAACGCCGGTTAATCCGGTTTTCAGCCTCTATGATTCGACGCTGACCTTTGTGCGCGACATTCCGGGACGTGAAATCACTTCAGGATGGATGAGCAACAATCTGGCGTGGGCTGACAAGCACGAGGTGCTCTACTGGGAGTCCGTGTGCGACACGGTTTTCTCCGTTACAACCGACTGCGTGCGTCCGAAATTCGTTCTCGATTTCGGCAAAAACGCCGTTCCTCGCCTTTTTCAGTCGAATCCCGTGACTCAGGACCGCATAAGCGCCTTTGCAGGCTATGCGAAGCGTCCGGAGCTACTGAAAGCTTCATTTGGAGTATTTTTTCAGCGTGATGCCGAGGGCAAGCTATGGTTCATTTTCCAAACCACTGACAGGGACTGGCATCTCGCGCGTATCGACGAGGCGACGGGGCGGACTGACATTTATGACCCTAAAATCGAAGGCTACAAGATGATGCCCTTCCTCGACATTGCCGACCGGAAAGCGCGTATGCTGTTCAGGAAGGTGGATAAAGACGAAACGGCGGGGATTTTTGGTGCGACAAGCGGCCCGGTTGCTGTGGCTTTGATTGACTTAAACGTATTGACAGACTGATATATGCGACAGGCGGTTTATCCTATTACCGGAATGAGTTGCGCGGCGTGTGCCGCGCGGGTCGAGAAGGCCCTGGCCGGAGTGCCGGGCGTGCGGAAAGCGGCGGTTAACTATGCCTCGGCCAAGGCGTCGGTGGATATGGACAGCGCCGTGACGCCCGAGGCGCTGCGCTCGGCTGTGTGTTCCGCCGGATATGACCTTCTGACCGGCGAGGACGCCTCGACCGAGGCCGCATCGGCGGCGGAGAAAACCTACCGCGGACTGCGGACACGGACAATCTGGGCCTCGGCGCTCTGCGTGCCGCTGATAGCCCTCGGAATGATATGGATGCACGACCGCTGGGCTCAGTGGGCCTCACTTGTGCTCGCTTCGGCGATTCTCTTCGGTTTCGGCGGCCGTTTCTTCATCGGAGCGTGGCGCCAGTTGCGTCACGGCTCGGCCAATATGGACTCTCTCGTGGCGCTATCTACAGGCATCGCATGGATATTCAGCGTCTTCACGATGTTATGCCCCTCCTTCTGGATCTCCCGGGGAATCGCTCCGCACGTCTATTTCGAGGCGGCCGGCGTGATTATAGCCTTCATCCTTCTTGGCCGCACCCTTGAGGCGCGGGCAAAGCGCAATGCCTCCTCGGCAATCCGCTCGCTCATGGGCCTGAGGCCGAGTACGGTTCTGGAGGTCGGCGAAGACGGCCGGGAGACGCAGATTAAAATCGAGGACATCCGCCCCGGAATGCTCCTCCGTGCCCGCGCAGGCGACCGTATCGCCACGGACGGCATCGTCGTCGCCGGCGACTCTTTCGTGGACGAGAGCATGCTCAGCGGCGAGCCAATTCCCGTGGACAAGGGCCCGGGCGCGAAAGTCTACGCCGGCACCGTAAACGGAACGGGCTCCTTCACCTACCGCGCCCTCGTCGTCGGCACCGACACTCTCCTTGCCCGCATCATCCGCATGGTGGAGACCGCCCAGGGCTCCAAACCGCCGGTGCAGAAGCTCGTCGACCGCGTGGCCGCCGTGTTCGTGCCCGTAATTATCCTCACGGCCCTGCTGAGCTTCGCGGCATGGATGATTTTCGACCACAGCGGCGCGGCGCTCGTCCACGGGCTCCTCGCGGCCGTGACAGTGCTCATCATAGCCTGCCCCTGCGCCCTCGGCCTCGCCACGCCTACGGCCCTTATGGTCGGCATCGGCCGTGCCGCCACCATGGGCGTTCTCGTCAAGGACGCCGACAGCATCGAGACGGCCCGCAAGGTCGACACCGTGCTCCTCGACAAGACCGGAACCATCACCGAGGGACGCCCGCGCGTGAAGACGATGGTATGGGATGTCGGTGCCGACACCCCCGCCCACCGCGGAGCTTTCGCCGCTCTGGAGGGCGCCTCGGGCCATCCGCTCGGTGAGGCCGTGGCCGAGTATATCAAGGACGCCCCAAAGGCGTCCGTCAAGGGCTTCAACGTCCTCCCCGGCAGCGGAGTGGAGGGCATCGCCGACGGTGTGCGTTGCTATGCCGGGAGCATGAAACTGCTCCGCACCCAGGCCGTTCGCATTTCGGATTTCCTGCACGCCGAGGCTGAGAAGATGGAAGCGCGAGGAGAGACCCTCGTCTTCTTCTCCACCGACACCGACGCCCTCGCCGTAGCCGGCCTCGCCGACACGGTCAGGCAGACCTCCGTCGAGGCCGTCGACGAACTGAGGCGCGCGGGAATAGCCGTGTGGATGCTTACGGGCGATAACCGTCGCGCCGCGGAAGCCGTGGCCCGCGAGGCCGGGATAGAAAACGTGCGCGCCGACGCCCTTCCCGCCGACAAGGCCCTTCTCGTCGAGCGCCTGAGGAAGGAAGGCCACGTCGTGGCAATGGCCGGCGACGGCATCAACGACTCCGCGGCCCTTGCCGCCGCTGACCTCTCTATCGCGATGGGCACCGGCTCGGACATAGCGATGGAAGTGGCGAACATGACCATCGTCTCCGCAGACCTCACTAAGATTCCTCAGGCCCTGCGCCTCTCGCGACTGACGATGCGCACCGTCCGACAGAACCTTTTCTGGGCATTCATATATAATATAATAGGAGTGCCCGTTGCCGCCGGAGTCCTTTACCCGGCCTTCGGCTTTCTGCTCAACCCGATGATAGCGGGCGCTGCGATGGCCTTCTCAAGCGTGAGCGTCGTCACCAATTCCCTCCTCCTGAAAAAGAAAAAACTCATAAATATCAAGCATCCTGTAAAGACCATGACAAAGACTTACAAAGTTTCCGGCATGATGTGCCAGCACTGCCGCGCCCACGTGGAGCGCGCGCTCAATACCATTCCCGGCGTGAAAGCCACCGTTACCCTCGACCCCGCCGAGGCTACCGTGGAATATGCCTCCGGCAAAGCCCTCCCGCTCGCCGAACTGCAGGCCGTGGTAAAAAAAGAAGCAGGCGACTACGGGCTGGAGGAGGCCTGATAAATAACCCGGCGGCTTTATTTTTTTTCGGCCGGACTGTAACTTTTTTCCGTTTTTTGCGTCCTATATACAGAAACAATCTGATTCTATCTGTATAATGAACGCAAAAATAGCCCTTTTCGCCGCAACGGCGGCTCTGAGTCTGAGCTCATGCTCCTCCTCTTCCGGAAAAACCATATTCAGTCGGGCCGAGTCGCCCTCCGGCGAGATTGTGTCGAAGGCTCTTGAGCTTACGGGCTTCAGCGGCATCGATGCTTCCCATGCGGTAAAGGTTGTCTACACGCAGGCACCAGTTTTCAAGGTGGAGCTTCGCGGCCCGTCGGACGTGATGGAGCTCGCGGAGGTAAGCGTCAAGGGCAAGACTCTCTATGTGGGCATAGACAATATGGCGAATTTCAGTTTCAGCGGCGACGACACGCGGCTGTGGGCATTCGTCAGCGCCCCGTCCGTTACGAACTTCGATGCCTCTTCTGCCTCGTCCGTTACCGTTTCGGGAGACTACTCCGCTGAGGGCGACGTGGAGATAGACGTATCGTCCTCCGGCTCCGTGAATTTCGCATCCCTCGTGGCTCGCGGAGTGGATATCGAGGGTTCCTCTTCAGGGAGCGTGACAGTGGTTGCGTTGCGCGCTTCCGGCGTTTCTGTTGATGTAAGCTCTTCGGCGCATGTCAGCCTTGCAGGCGAGGCGTCGAACGTTGACTTGGAGGCCTCGTCGAGCGCCACAATAATGGCCGGCGACCTGCGGGCCCGCACCGGTTCGGCATCCGCCTCGTCCTCGGCTTCCGTGAGGAGCTGCATCCGCTCCGTGGAAATCCACGAGTCCTCGTCGGGCACGGTACGTAACAGCAAGTGAATTAATTAGACATATATAGCTTCCAAAGACAGGCTCGGGGGCCCGACGAGAGTCAGGCCCCCGAGCTGTACGCATTGGCAGGAATGGTTCATATAGGTCTTATAGGCCCTATGGGGCATATAGGGCTTATTAGGCCTATATGGCCTATATCACCTATAAAAAAATCGCCTCCGGGGAGCCCGGAAGCGATTTTTTGTAGGGTGTGTCGGGGATTAGCCGTTGATCTTCACCATGGTGGCGATGAGGTCGAGAACCTTGTTGGAGTAGCCGATCTCGTTGTCGTACCAGGAAACAACCTTCACGAAGGTGGGGGTCAGCTGGATGCCGGCCTTCTTGTCGAAGATGGAGGTACGGGTGTCGCCGAGGAAGTCGGAGGAAACGACTGCGTCTTCGGTGTAGCCGAGGATGCCCTTGAGTTCGCCTTCGGAGGCTTCCTTCATGGCAGCGCAGATTTCGTCGTAGGTAGCGGGCTTGGCGAGGTTGACGGTGAGGTCAACAACGGAAACGTCGAGGGTGGGGACACGCATCGACATGCCGGTGAGCTTGCCGTTGAGGGCGGGAATCACCTTGCCTACAGCCTTGGCGGCGCCGGTGGAGGAGGGGATGATGTTGCCGGAAGCGGCACGGCCGCCGCGCCAGTCCTTCATGGAGGGACCGTCTACGGTCTTCTGGGTGGCGGTGGTGGAGTGTACGGTGGTCATGAGGCCATCGAGGATGCCGAACTTGTCGTTGAGCACCTTGGCGATGGGAGCAAGGCAGTTGGTGGTGCAGGAAGCGTTGGAAACGAACTGAGTGCCCTTTACATAGGTCTTGTCGTTAACGCCGCAGACGAACATGGGGGTGTCGTCCTTGGAAGGAGCGGACATAACCACGTACTTGGCGCCGGCTTCGATGTGGGCCTGTGCCTTCTCCTTGGTGAGGAAGAGACCGGTGGATTCAACTACGTATTCTGCGCCGACTTCGCCCCATGCGATTTCTGCGGGGTTCTTGCAGGCGGTCACACGGATGTGCTTGCCGTTGACGATGAGCTCGCTCTTTTCCATGTCGTAGTCGACGGTGCCTTCGAACTTGCCGTGCATCGTGTCGTACTTCAGCATGTAAGCCATGTAGTCTACGGGAAGGAGGTCGTTGATGGCAACAACTTCGATGTCGTCGCGCTTTGTGGAGGCACGGAACACGAAACGTCCGATGCGGCCAAAGCCATTGATACCAATCTTTGTCATGATTCTTGTGTTATTTAAAAGAAACTTATTGTGTTTATGTATTTTAGCTTGTCTTTGCGGCAGTCAGGAGCTTTCGCTCCTTTACCGCTGCAAAATTAATGAAAAATTTCCGTATTTTAATCGCCTCTTGCAATAAATATTATTAAATTTTTTTCTTTTTAGTCTTTGATGGCGCCTATTTTATGTCTTCCCAGCTCACGTCGGTCACCTGCTCTTCGGTGACGACGGTCGAGCCCGGTTTTTCCGTGCGCGTCCGCTCTTCGACGGCGATTTCCTCGAAGGCCACGTATTCGCCTGTGTCGCGTCCGATTTTCTTCTTTTTGCGTCGGTTGCGTCCGGGGGTTCCGGAGGCTCCGCCTTCAGCGGGATTGCCGTAGCCCGCGGCCTGGCGGAAGCGGTTCATCGCGTCGTTCCAGTTCCGGCGTGCGCGGTGGATGCCGAGGCCGAATTTTATCAGCGGCACGACAATCATCCAGATGATGAATATGAGTAATAAAAGACCTATAAATGACATTGGAGTGTATAAGTATGAGATGAGAAGAAAGGACGGCCCCGCCCCCGGGGCGGGGCGAAGCTCACGCTATGTGGCGGCGGCGCACGAAGGAGATGCAGAAGTAGAGCACTATGGCCCACATAAGTCCGGCAACGCCGTAGAAACCAACGAAGAGGGCCGAAGCCAGAAGGAGGGCATAGCGGCTGAAATTCTCCCGGAGGTCGAAGTTCTTGAATTTAAGCGAGAGCATCGGAAAATTGCCCACCATTGCGGAGCAGAGGAGGGCTATCAGGATGGCCGTGAAGCCGGCTCCGGGGTAGCCGTAGGAGGTAATCCACCCTGTGTAACCGATCCAGAAGATGGCGTTGGCGGGAATCGGTAGGCCCCGGAAGGAGGTGGTCTGACGCGGGTCGTTGTTGAACTTTGCGAGGCGCATGGCGCCGAAGGGCGCGAGAAGCAGGGCCGCGAAGGTGAGCCACAGCGTCTGGGGGTTCGCGAAGGTCTGCATCGTGTTGAGAAGCATCATCGCGGGGGCAACGCCGAAGCTCACGAGGTCGGAGAGCGAGTCGAGGTCCTTGCCGATGGCCGTATAGGCTTTCAGAAGCCGGGCGGAGGCGCCGTCGCAGAAGTCGAATAGCGCTGCCGCAGCTATGGCTATCCAGCACCACTGGAGGCCGGTGAGGCCTGCGTAGATGCTATCGAGGTGGAATGCGAAAAATATTGCGGCGCAACCGGAGAGGAGGTTGAGACCCGTTATTGCGTTGGGTATGGAGTGGAAAATCTTGAGGGACATGTTATGTTAGTCGCGCTTGTCGGGCTTGAGGCGGCCCACAACGGTGATGCCGCCGGTGGTTTTCTTGCCGATTTCCGTGCATATTTCTGTGCCCAGGGGTAGATATAGGTCGATTCTCGACCCGAATTTTATGAAGCCGGCGTGGTCCTCGATGGAGGCCTCGACGCCCGGCTCCGCGTAGGTGACAATCCGTCGGGCCATCGCTCCCGCTATCTGGCGCATGAGCACGAGCTGGCCTTCGGGAGTGCGGATGACTATTGTCGAGCGCTCGTTCTCGGTGCTCGACTTGGGAAGGTACGCGGCCATGAAGCGGCCCGGATGGTGGGCGGTGTAGATGACTTCGCCGTTGACGGGAAACCAGTTGGCGTGGACGTTGAGGACGCTCATGAACACCGAAAGCTGGATGCAGCGGCACTTCAGATATTCAGGCTCGTAAACTTCCTCGAGGGCCACGACAGTGCCGTCGGCGCTGGAGACGACCACATCTCTCTGCGAGCCCTCGAAGTGGCGCCGGGGCGAGCGGAAGAAGTTGACGAGAAAGAAATAAAAGACTCCGGAAAGAGCGGTCACGACCCAGGAGATGGCGGCGGGGCGCACCCACAGCCATAGCGGAAGGTTGATCATCAATAGCCCGAGGGCCACAATCACGAGGATGTGGTTGCCTTCGTGGTGTATCTTTACTCTCATTGAGGTCGGTTCGTGACTGGTTTCCCGGCGCCCGGTAGTGCGGCCGGTCAGCGTGTTAGTATAATAATAACGCAAATATACGCTATTATTTTCACTTACGCCCAATTTTCGTCGCTTTTTTTCAAAATTTTATTAATTTCGGCGCCCGCGCAGGGCACGGAGGCTAAAAAATGGCCCTCGACGGGGTGAAGGCGTTGACGCTCCTGTCGCGGCCTTCGGCCTCAGTGTAGCTCGCCTGCGCGTGGGCCAGTTCGGGGGCCCAGAGCTCCTCCAGTGTCTGGGAGCCTTCCTCGCTCAGCGTTGTCACGAGAGTCCGGAGGCCCTTTCCGGTCCAGTCAAGCTCGGGGATGGCGTCGTTGAGGAGGTCGCTGGTGAGCAGCGCCGGGTTTCGCGGGTCCATCATGAAGTTCGGACGAAGGTCCGCCACCCACCCGTCCTCCGAGGAATAGGGGTTCGAGGAGAAGATGCCGCTCATGACAATGCCACGGGGCATCCGCGGCGAGACGCACACGATGTAAAAGCGGTCGCCCATCTTCACTTTCGAGTCCGGGGCGACCTCCCATCGCAGGAGGTAGGTCTGCATGGTCGGGAGGTTCCGGCGGAATTCGGCGATGGTGATGGATCCCTTTCCCGGACGCCAGAAGAGCACGTGGGAATCCTGCTCCACGGGCGTCCCCATGCCGGGATAGATGAGGTTCAGGAAAGGCGAGGGTGGGGTCACCCGCGGAGCCGAAGCAAGCATCCCCGCAATCTGCGACACATCCAGTGGCTTGTCCAGCACGAACTGGAACTCGTCGATGTACGAGCCCTCGAGTTCTTCGGTAAGGGCGTCGAGTCGCGAGAAGGGCACCGTGGCGAGCTGTTCCTGACTGGAGGTGTCGATGAAGCTTACGTAGTCGCCGTAGATAATCAGGCGCGGAGGCTCGATGCTCTCGCTCTCATTGACGGCTATGGCGCTCATGGTGAACATCGCCGAGTCCGGGGAATTTCCGCCCTCGCCCCGGATTTCCTCCAGGATGCGGCGCGCGTCTTCCTCGGTGAATTCGTTGTGTTCCATGGCCTCGCGTTCCACGGGGTCGGAGAAGCGGCGCATCATGCACCGCCCGAGCATCGTGCGGGGGGCATCGGCCAGCTCGGTGTGGTTCCGGGCAATGTCGGCCATCAGGCGCGTGTATGCTTTCGCGCCAGTGAGCGACGGGGGAGCCGGCGGATAGAGCCTGTAGGCCGCGAAGAGACGCGGGCCGAAGGCCACGGGGAAGTGGAAACAGTCGTAGACGCTGTACGGGTCGCCCTCCATCATCGTGCGGATGAAGCGGATATAGTCCGTCATCAGGCACTGGAAGACCCATTCCTCGGAGAAGAGCCCGTAGCCGCCGGGGGTATGGAGGTAGGGGTTGTCTTCATGGTCTTTGTCCGGGAACTCCCATTCGCTGCCCGTGATTTCGCGGAGGCGCTGCGCCAGATGGCTCATCAGCTCATAGTCGCCGGACGCAGCGGGGGGCGCCGTGCTCAGGGTCACGCGGGTGCTGTCCGCCGAAACGAACACACCCCGCAGGCCCGTGTCGGCCGGGAAGACCAGGCTGTGGCTCTCGCGTGGCGTACCTTCAGGGTTCTCCTCATCTTCCTCCGGGCTGTCGGGCGAGAGGGAGCGGACTGAAAGGTTCGTCTCCATCTCGTCGGACACGCTGTCGAAAAGGCTGTCGGGGTCGATGCGGCTGTCGCATCTGAACTGTACGGTAATCAAGGGCATTTCTGAGAGGGGTGGAACGTGGGGGTGTGGCGGACGCGCAGGACCTTATTTCGCGATGAGAAGGTAGTAGTTCTTCTTGCCGCGCTGGGTGATGATGTATCGGTCGTTGAGAAGGAGCGCTTCGGAGGCTTCGGCTGCGGGGTCCGTGACCTTTTCCTTGTTTGTGGACACTCCGCCGCCCTGTACCATCTTGCGGAACTCGGCCTTGGAAGGGAAAACCGGGGCCTTCTCCGTGAGGAGGTCGGCCAGGCGGATTCCTCCGGCGAGGTCCGCGCGGGAAATCTCATAGGTCGGCACGCCCTCGAACACGGCCAGCAGAGTGGCCTCGTCGATTTTGTGGAGGATGTCGCCGGCTTTGTTGCTGAAGAGAATCTGGGAAGCCTCGACGGCGTTCTCGTAGTCTTCGGCCGAGTGGACCATCGTGGTGATTTCCTTGGCGAGGCGCTTCTGGAGGGGGCGGAGGCCCGGGTCGGCTTTCTGCTCTTCGATGAGGCCATCGATTTCCTCACGGCTGAGTTCCGTGAAAATCTTGATATACTTCTCGGCATCGGCGTCGGAGACGTTGAGCCAGAACTGGTAGAACTTGTAGGGAGAGGTGTAGCGGGGGTCGAGCCATACGTTTCCGCTCTCGGTCTTGCCGAACTTGCCGCCGTCGGCTTTCGTGATGAGCGGGCAGGTGAGGGCATAGGCCTCTCCGCCGAGGGTGCGGCGGATAAGTTCGGTGCCGGTGGTGATGTTGCCCCACTGGTCGGAGCCGCCGAGCTGGAGACGGCAGTTCTTGTCGCGGTAGAGGGTCAGAAAGTCATATCCCTGCACGAGCTGGTAGGAGAACTCCGTGAACGACATGCCCTGCTGGCTCTCGCCCGAGAGGCGCTTTTTCACGGAGTCCTTGGCCATCATGTAGTTGACGGTGATGTGCTTGCCGACGTCGCGGATGAAGTCGAGGAAAGAGAAGTCCTTCATCCAGTCGTAGTTGTTGACCATCTCGGCGGCGTTGGGCGCGTCGGAGTCAAAATCGAGGAATTTGGCAAGCTGTGCCTTGATGGCCTCCTGATTGTGGCGGAGGGTCTTCTCGTCGAGGAGCTTGCGCTCCTGGCTCTTCATCGAGGGGTCGCCAATCATGCCTGTGGCGCCTCCGACGAGGGCGATGGGCTTGTGGCCTGCGCGCTGGAAGTGCTTGAGCATCATCACGCCCACGAGGTGGCCGATATGGAGGGAGTCGGCCGTCGGGTCTATGCCCAGGTAGGCCGTTGTCATTTCTTTCTTGAGCTGTTCTTCAGTGCCGGGCATGACGCTGTGGATCATGCCGCGCCAGGTGAGTTCTTCTATAAAATCCATTTCTTGAAGTAGGGAATGCGTTGTATAGTGGAATTCTAAAATTCGGTGAATGAAAGGGGAAGGAGAGAACGGACCGAGGGAACGCGGTAGACGAAGTCACGGCCCGCGAGAAGCACGGGGACGTCGTGGCCCGCGAGTAGCTCGTACTCGAGGAGGGCCTGACGGCAGGCTCCGCAGGGCGCGGTCGGCTCCGCCGTAAATTCCCCGTCTGTGCCGCGGGCGGCGATGGCTATCGTCTCGAAACGGGCCTCGGGATACCGGGAATGGGCATAGAAACAGGCCGAGCGCTCGGCGCAGGTCCCCGAGGGGAAGGCCACGTTCTCCTGATTGGCGCCCTCGACGGTCTCGCCGTTGTCCAGAAGGATGGCGGCGCCGACGCGGAAATGGCTGTAGGGCGCGTAGGAGCGCTCCGTGGCCGTGCGCGCGGCTTCCGTAAGGAGCCGCTCCCCGGCCGTAAGCTCGTCGTAGGCGAGCTTTTCTATCCGTATGGTGAGGTCTATTTCTTTCATAGCACTACAAAATTACGACTTTTACCCCTAAAATAAAAAATATAGGAGAAAAATTTTCATAATTGAGGAAATAACACTACTTTTGCAGTTCGGAAGCGGGCCGCCCCCGCGACACTGAACGCAAACAATCAAAAAACGATATAAAAAATGGAAAACCCCAATCCTCAGGCCCAGGGCCAGCAGCCCGAAATGCCCGAAGAATTCATGACAAGCGCGAAGAAGAACCAGCGCACCATCCTCACTCTCACCATCATCCTCCTCTCCCTCGCCGTTGCCGCCTGCGTATGGGTATTCGTCCAGCAGAACGGTAATGCCAAGGCCAACGAAAAAATCGCCCTCGCCGACATCGAGCAGAACGATTCAATCGCCACAACCCTCTACGCCGAGGCCGCGAAGGCAGGCTTCAAGAGCGGCAACCGCGCTAAGGTCGAGATGGGCATCCGTCTCTACCGTCAGGGCAAGTACGAAGAGGCAATCAAGTATCTTGACGACGCTTCCGTCGACGACCACATCGTAGCTGCCGGCGTCGAGGCCCTCAAGGGCGACTGCTACGCCAACCTCGACCAGCTCGACAAGGCCCTCGCGTGCTTCGACGACGCTATCTCCGAGTCCGATGAAAATCCCCAGATTGTGCCTATGATGCTCGTCAAGAAGGCAAACATCTACCGCGTGCAGAAAAACTACAGCGCCGAGGCCAAGGCTTACAAGACCATCCTTGACGAATATCCACGCTACGTCCAGGGCTCTCAGACCGACATCCGCAAATACTACGAGCGCGCCAAGGCTCAGGCAGGTGAATAAGCCCACGCCCCGCGACCGTCAAGTTTTTTTCCGTCCATATTCTGGGGGCGTGCCTTCCCGCACGCCCCCTTTCTGATTGAAGCATGAATTTCAAAGACAGAATTAAGGCCGTGAAAACCACCCGATGGGTGCGTTTCGGCATAGTTTCCCTCGTATTCTTCCTCTGGGTGGCATGGCTCGGCAACTGGTGGGTGGCTCTCGCATGGCTTCTCCTTTTCGACATATACATCACCGGCTACATCCCCTTCACCGCGTGGAAGAAGAGCAAGAACAAGACCTTCCGCTCCGCCATGAGCTGGGTCGACGCCATCGTCTACGCCCTGATTCTCGTGTATTTCGTTTTTGCCTTCATCGGTCAGAACTACCAGATTCCGTCCAGTTCCCTCGAGAAAACACTCCTCACGGGCGACTATCTCTGGGTCAACAAGTTCGTGTATGGGCCGAGGGTTCCCATGACTCCCGTCCATTTTCCCCTCACCCACAACCGTCTCCCGATTCTTAACTGCAACAGCTACCTTGACTCACCCGCTCTCCCGTACCACCGCCTGAAGGGCCTCCGCAATGTGGAGACCGGCGACATCGTCGTGTTCAACTTTCCCGCCGGCGATACTGTCGCCTCCCGCTTCGAGGACACTCCCGAATACTACGACGCTCTCGTGCGCAAGTACGGACGCGAGACAATCAAGGCCAATCCCCAGACCTTCGGCGAGCTTATCTACCGCCCTGTCGACCGCCGTCAGAACTTCGTGAAGCGCGCAGTCGGGTTGCCCGGGCAGCGTCTCCGTATCTCAGGCGACACAATCTACATTGACGGCAAGCCCCTCGATTTCCCCAAGGACGTACAGTTCAACTATCTCGTGGCAACCGAGCGCGCAATCGACTCCGAAACGGCAAAAAAGTACGGAATCACCGAGTCCGACATCTACCCCCTCCGCGGCGACATGGCCGCCCAGGCCGCAGGCATCTTCGGCCCCGAGGCTCCCGACGGCGCCCAGTTCTCCATCATGCCCCTGACCTCCGGTATGATTGAAAGCCTCAGCGCCGACGGCGTTCTGAAGGCATACGTCAAGTACAACTCCCTCACGGCATCCGCCTATCCTCCCGAGAACGACTACATTTTCCCCGAGGGCGTGGCCTCGCACTGGACCCTCTCCGACTACGGAGGTCCCCGCGGCATCCTTATTCCCGCGAAGGGCATGACCGTGCCTCTCGACGAAACCGCGTGGCTCACATACCATCGCGCCATCCGCAACTACGAGAACCACCCCGAGGCTTACTGGAACGCCGCGGAAGGCCGCGCATACATCGGAGGCAAGCCCGCGGACACATACACTTTCGCGATGGACTACTATTTCATGATGGGCGACAACCGCGACAACTCTCAGGACTCACGCTTCTGGGGTTTCGTCCCCGAAGACCACATCGTAGGCACTCCGATTCTCGTCCTCGCCTCCTTCGACCGCGACCGCGGTCTCTTCGACGGCAAGATTCGCTGGAACCGTATCCTCCGCGACGCGAACCCCGACAAGTAAGCGGCCGCCCTGTTACTCCGCCATGACGCCCCTTGTACGACATTCCGGATGTGCACGCCTCGCGCCAAGGCTCTTCGGCTCCGTCGGATGGTATGCGGCCCTCGCATCTTATCCCGGGGCGGTGATGGATTTCTCCCTGCGTTACAACAAGCGCGACAAGGCCACCCACCGCTTCGCCATCGCCGACCATGGCCGCGTAATGGAGCTCACCGTTCCGGTCTCCAGACCCGAAGGAGGGTTCCAGGGAGGCGATCTCCGCTGGAGCGACATTCTCGTCAGCGCGCATGGCCGCTGGTGGGAGACGATTCCGACCGCTCTCGAGAGCGCATACGGCCGCACACCCTTCTTCCAGTACTATGCCCCGAAGTTCGCCTCTCTCTTCCGGGAGCCTGAGCCAGGCATGAGACTCGCCGAGCTCGTGACGGAAGCCGACGGAACCGTCCGCGGAATCCTCGGCATCCCGCCTGCGCCGGGGATTCTTACGGAAGAAACAGTGGACCTGACATCTCTCCCGCCCGACACTCCCGGCCCGAGACCTTACTGGCAGCCCGGTCCCGGCGGTTTCGTCCCGGGTCTGTCGGTACTCGACCTGATTTTCAACATGGGGCCAGAGGCTCCGCTATGCCTTATATAATAATTATTATGGACACTGCAGGTACAGGCGCACCGCGCCGCAAGACCGTCTCCATACTTCTTCCCTGCTACAACGAGGAGGCTAACCTCGAAGCACTCTACCGCCGGGTCTCGGCAGTAATGGACGCCAACCCGGCATACGACTGGGAGGCCGTGATGGTAAACGATGGAAGCAAGGACGGCACTCTTGCGGGAATGCGGCGTATCCACGGCCGCGACCCCCGCTTCCGCTACGTGGACCTCTCCCGCAATTTCGGAAAGGAAATAGGCATGCTCGCCGGTATGGACTATTCCCGTGGCGACTGTCTCGTGATTATGGACAGCGACCTCCAGCATCCGCCGGAGCTGATTCCCGACATGCTGAAGCTCTGGGAAGAGGGCAACGACGACGTCTACGCCAAGCGCCGCGACCGCGGCAAGGAGTCCTGGCTCCGCAAGAAGCTCTCGCTCCTTTATTATTCAATCCTGCAGCGGACCACGCGCATCCCCGTACTCCAGAACTGCGGCGATTTCCGTCTCCTCGACCGCATGGTTGTCGACGCCCTGCGCGAGATGCGCGAGACACAGCGCTACACCAAGGGGCTCTATTGTCAGGCCGGCTTCCGGAAGAAGGAAATAGAGTTCGACCAGGGCAGCCGCGAGGCCGGAGAGTCCTCGATGTCCTTCCGGCGCCTCTTCTCCCTGGCCATGGACGGAATCACCTCCTACACCACGGCTCCCCTGCGCATTGCCTCGGTTCTGGGATTTGTCGTTTCGATTGTCGCCTTTGTATATATGGTGTATGTGATGGTGAAGGCTATAGCCGTCGGCGACCCCGTTGCCGGCTTTCCCTCGCTTATGTGCGTGATTCTCTTCCTCGGCGGAGTACAGCTCATCTGCATTGGCATCATCGGCGAATACCTCGCCCGCATCTTCATCGAAAGCAAACACCGCCCCCCCTACTTCGTCCGCGAATCCGACGGCCAGACCAAAAGAGGCCGCGTAGCGCCTCCGGACTCCTCGGCTTTTTGACTTGTAAAATGAAATATTACTGTCCGCTAAACTTTAGGGAGCAATAGAAAAAATAGGGCCGATTCC
>CABUIC010000011.1 GCA_902491515.1 uncultured Porphyromonadaceae bacterium | reverse complement strand
ACTACGACTTCGGCCCCCGCCGCTACATCTCCGCCGCCCCCTTCTGGCGCGCCCCCGACCCAAAAGCCCACGACTACCCAAACATCTCCCCATACGCCTTCTGCGCCGCAAACCCCGTCAGATACGCTGACCCGACAGGGATGGTCTTTACTGAGGCCGCACAAAAATACGCGGACGAACTTCAATCATATGCGATAAGTGCATTTATGGATGCACTACGGAATCAAAGATTCGACATAGCTGATAAGTTTAACGCAACACTTATCGAAATTAAAAAGATGGCTGAAAGTGACGTACTGTTTCACGTAATGTCTGATGAAAGTGGGGAATTAAAAAATGGTATATCGTTCTTTCACGTAAGCAATGGCGAAGGAGACTCAGATGCTGTAATTTTTGCTTTGCCCGGGGAAGCGGACGTAGATTTGAAAGCTCATGAATTCAAACATGGTTATCAATTCCTTCAGGGAGAAACAGATCTCGCCATATCCGAATGGGGTTGGCACGGAGAACCTGTCGCTTATGATATTTATGATGAACTTGAGGCCTATGACAGAGGCGCTTTATTTGGTGGAGATAAAAAGAGTATAGGAGAGATAGAATCTAATTCGCTTTATCAGGGTAAAGTTTTGCGCATCCCCACTTCAATATATAGTTTGCCAAAACAACAAATCGACAGACTTAAAAACAATATTTCCATAAGAGCTACTCACATAGATGGCAAGACATATTATAAGAAGCCTAAGAAATAAGATTTTCTTACTTTTACTTTTCTTCATTTGTTTTAGAAACGCTTCCGAGACATTATCATTCTTGGACCGTCGGTATCATGTGCCGGAAACGCAGGGTGATAAAATTGAACTATACCCCAATTATATTGGAGAGAAAAGGATTTACTATAGTGAAATCGCAGGGCTTGTAACAGAAGAAATGATGAGCTTTTTGCCGTCAGGGGTTTATATGACAAGCACCACGCCCACGGCAAGGAATGGAATAGTCGGCTCCACGAATGGCGTAGGACAATGGTCTATCCACGGTGAAAGCCTTCTTTTGAGTGAATATTCCGGCATTCTTTTAAACTATATGACGGAGCCCATTGATGAGACACAGAAGAAGATAACGCCAATTTATTCTTTGCGTGAATTATCAGACGCCCCGCGCCTGAATGGGGATGCCGACAATGTCAGCCGTGGGACAATCAGACATTTCGGAGATGAGATTGTCTTTGTCGATAGAGACGGCAAACAACGCATCTTTTATTATCTTCCTTCAGGACTTATTTATTATAAGGATTTTTGGGAAGAGAAATATTATGAACCGCTTGCAGTAATGGTTCGGGAGAAGTCAACACGAATATCGAATGCAAGACAATCGAAGAAGACGCCTTATTATCCCTGGATGCCAGTTGAATTGATTTGGCAGTCAGGCGAATATAAAACGTTTCGCAAGCAGTACGGACTGAATGGAGAACCACTCATGATTATTCTTTTTAAGGACGGTCTGCGGTTTACGGTTGTCAATCCGCGCTATTATCTTCCGGAGAGCGGGCTGAGGCTTTATGACAAGGCGGACGAGGTGGCGCTGAGCACGTGGATGGATACGGTTCAGGTCGGGCGGAGCTATGAGTTCGAGCTGATGCGTCCGGCTTATCCCGCCGACTCCATAGCCGACTTCCCGCCGCTACAGACCGTCCCCGACTCCATCTACGCCGCCGACGGCGAAGCCTACGGCTATTTTTTCGCCCGCATCAAAAGCCGCTAAGCGCAACACGAGTTTTTTCCGACCGGAATAAAACATTCCATTGGCAGACAAACTGCACGTTTGCAGGCTTGTTGCGGGCACGTTCAAGATTTTTTTGCGTAAATTGTAGAAATAAACTATCTTTGCGACAAATTCCTCACCGCATGGACTATTCGATACTGGACTTTTTATGTCTTCTTGGTGCCGTAGGTTTGTTCCTTTACGGCATGAAAGTGATGAGTGAAGGCCTCCAGAAGGCCGCCGGCGACAGTCTGCGAAACATTCTTTCGGCGATGACGCGCAACCGGTTCACCGGTCTTCTCACCGGATGCGCCATCACGGCCCTCATCCAGAGCTCCTCGGCCTCGACCGTCATGGTCGTAAGCTTCGTCAACGCAGGCCTCATGACCCTCGGCCAATCGATGGCCGTGATTTTCGGCGCCAATGTCGGCACGACCTTCACCGCGTGGATTATCGCCATATTCGGCTTCAAGGTCAATATGTCGCTCTTCGTCCTGCCGCTCATCGGCCTCGCCGTGGTCCTGCTCTTCTCCAACAAGAGCAAAGCCAAGAGCATAGGCGAGTTCATCATCGGCTTCGCCTTCCTCTTCATGGGCCTCGACATGATCAGCACATATGTTCCTGACCTCCAGAGCAATCCCGAGATATTCGAGACCCTGCGGAACTATGCCTCGATGGGCGTGCGCTCCGTGCTTCTCTTCGCTCTCGTCGGCGTCCTGCTCACGATGGTCATCCAGTCGTCCGCGGCAACTTTTGCCATAACGCTGATTATGTGCACCAAAGGCTGGATTACATTCGACCTCGCCTGCGCCCTCGTCCTCGGCTCCAACATCGGCACGACCATCACCCCCATCCTCGCGTCGCTCAGCGGCAACGTCGCCGCGCGCCGCACGGCAATGGGCCACCTCCTCTTCAACCTCCTCGGCACGATATGGTGCCTCTGCGTGTTCGTGCCTTTCGCGAACATGAACGCATGGCTCACCGAGCTCATCGGACAGGGCAACCCCGAGGCCCTGTACGGCTTCGTCAACGGCCTCGAGACCACCGACCCGGAGCTTTACAACCACCTTTTCGACAACTCTCTCCCCGCCGGCCACCACGTCCTCGCCCAGATTGCCGCAATGCAGATGAGCGTCAGCTTCGGCCTCTCCATCTTCCATACCACCTTCAACCTAGTCAACCTCACCGTGATGATATGGTTCACGAACCTTTACGTGAAGATTGTCGAGAAGCTCGTGCCCGCCAAGAAGGGCGACGAGGAGGAATTCACCCTCAAGTTCATCTCCGGCGGCCTGCTCAACGCCTCCGAGCTCAACATTGCCCAGGCCGAGAAGGAAATGGCCGTCTACGCCGAGCGCGTGGAACGTATGCTCGCCATGGCAAACGAACTCATCCACACCAAGGAGAATTCAGAGGATTACAACAAGCTCTACTCGCGCCTCGAGAAGTACGAGGACATCTCCGACCGCATGGAGCTCGAAATCGCCCACTACCTCAACCGATGCGCCGAGGGACGCCTCTCCAACGAGGGCAAGCTCCGCATCGCCGCCATGCTCAACATCGTGGGCGAAATCGAGTCAATCGCCGACTCCTGCCTCGGCGTCGGAAAAATCCTCAACCGCAAAATTCAGGCTTCCGCGCAATTCAACGAGGAAATCTACAACAACATCGACGCGCTCTACGTCTACGTCAGCGAGGCCATGAAGCTCATGATCTCCCACCTCAACAACGTCGAGCACCTCACAGGCCACGAACTCATCAGCTCCTACAACAAGGAGCGCGAAATCAACAACTTCCGCAACTCCCTCCGCGGCGCCAACGTCGAGAACATCAATGCCCACCACTACGAGTACCAGGCAGGCATATACTACATGGACATCGTAGGCGACCTCGAGAAGACCGGCGACTACATCATAAACGTCGTCGACACCCTCCGCGACGCTTTCCGCAAGCGGCAGGATGACTGATCCCCCGACACCCCCTGATTCAGCCCGCGGGAGCTGCAAGATGCCCGCTCCGACCGCGCCGGAGGGCCTCTCGGATGAAATTTTGAGAACAATGACAAGACAATTCGGTCACAAACGGTCCATGTCTTTCTAATTTGTGTATATTTGCATCAATTATTCTGACCACCTATCATCATCACATCCATGTTTCCCTCGCTTGCCGGGCATATCCTTGTTATAGACGCTGATTCCAACATCCGCGAACTTCTGGATGTAAATCTCCGGAGCGAAGGCTACAATGTGGCGTGCTTCCCCTCTACGGAAGCCGCGGGGCCGATTGACCCCATAGATGTGCCGCTCGTAATAATCGATGCGATGGAAGCCGATTTCTCAGGCATAGACTTCATCGCCGAGCTCAAGGACAATCCCGCCACCCGCGGAGTCGGAGTCTTTCTCTGCACGGCCTCGCGCTCCCAGAGCCTCGTAATCGAGGCCCTCGACGCCGGAGCCGACGACTTCATCGCCAAGCCCTTCTCGCTCCGCGAGCTCCTCGCCCGCGTGAAGTCCTACCTCCGCAGGCACCACCACCTCCGCGACAGCGCCGACCGCGCCGCCTTCAATGTGTCGGTGATGGACATGAGCATAGACCTCCGCACACACACCATCACCAAGAGCGGAATGCCCCTCTCCCTCTCCAAGACCGAGCGCCAGATTCTCGAACTCCTCGCGCGGAACCTCAACACCTACGTCTCCCGCGCCGAAATACACTCCAAAGACTGGAACGGCGAGGCAGGATTCAACGACCGGATTGTCGACACCAACATCTCGCGTCTCCGTAAGAAAATGGGCGACGCCGGCGCATGCCTCGTCAACCGCACCGGCATCGGGTATATGCTCTCCGACAAATAACCGCCCGGCCCTTCTCCTTCCGGACACGCGCCTCCGATTGTTTATAACCCGTTAACCAGCGGAGCCCCGCGCTCCCCCAGAACCGATTTGGAAATCATAGACCCCCTTCCGGCCATTCAGGCCGCCCTCGCATTCATACCCCTACAGTCTGCCGCCCCGGCATTCAGCGCCGGACAGATAATCGCCCTGCTCATAGCACTCCTCTGCCTCGTCCTCTCGGGATTCGTCAGCGGCAGCGAAATCGCCTTTTTCTCCCTCTCGCAGCAACAGCTCGAGGACCTCGAGGAACAGAACAGCCGCAAAGGCGGGGAAATAGCCGCAATCCTCGCCAAGCCCGAAAAGCTCCTCGCCACGATTCTCATCGCCAACAATCTGGTGAATGTCACCATCGTCGTGCTCTGCAACTTCGCCCTCGGCCCCGTCTTTCAGGGCATGAGCGAGATTCTGAGCTTCATCCTCCAGACCGTAATCCTCACCTTCCTCATCCTCCTTTTCGGCGAAATCCTCCCCAAGCTCTACTCCAACAGCAACCCCGTGTGCTGGGCTTCCTTCGCTTTCGGGGGAATCAAGTTCCTCATAAGCCTTTTCTCCCCTCTTTCGAGCTTTCTCGTCCGCTCGACGGGCTTCGTCAACCGCATGGTGACCAAAAAGCCGCGCGACATCACAGCCGACGAGCTCTCCCAGGCCCTCGAAATCACCCAGGGAGCTTCCGAGGATGACAAAGAGATGCTCGAAGGCATCCTCCGCTTCGGCGACACCACCGCCGCCGAAATCATGACGCCCCGCACCTCAATCACAGGCCTCGAAATCCACGCCGACTTCAGTGAGGTGATGAAAACCGTCATCGAGAGCGGCTTCTCGCGTCTTCCGGCCTATGAGACAAACCAGGACGACATCGTCGGCGTCCTCTACGCCCGCGACCTCCTTCCTTACGTCGACACCCCTCCCGAAAAGGGCTTCGACTGGCGCACGCTCCTCCGCAAGCCTTACTTCGTGCCCGAGAGCCGCATGATCGACGACCTCCTCGAGGACTTCCGGAAACTCAAAATCCATCTCGCCATCGTTGTCGACGAATTCGGTGGAACCCAGGGTATCGTCACACTCGAGGATGTCCTCGAGGAAATCGTCGGCGACATCGACGACGAGTACGACGAGCCCGACCAGACATACCGCAAGCTCCCCAACGACACCTACGTCTTCGAGGGGCGGACGCTGCTCACCGACTTCTTCCGCGTCACCGACCTCGACCCCGCCGGTTACGAGGCCGTCACCGAGGACGCCGAGACCGTCGCCGGAATGCTCCTCGCCATAAAAGGCGACTTCCCCGCCAACAAGGAGCCCCTCGTCTACGGGCGCTGCCGCTTCCTCGTCCTCGACGTCTCCGACCACCGCATCAACGAAGTGCGCGTGAAAGTAATGCCCGACGTTCAGGAGCAATGAAAGCCCTCGCCCTCCTTGCGCCCGGCCTGCTCCTCGCCGCGGCAGCCTGCGGCTCCGGCGACCGCGAGGCCGTGCCCCGCCGGAAGGCCTTCCCCCGCCTGGCATTCTCAGCCGATTCCATAGGCCGCCCCGCCTCGCTCGACGGCGTTTCGTTCCGGATCAACAGAATTGCCGGTTTCCATCCCGATTCCGCGCGTCCCGACTGGGCCGACATCGTGTATCCTCCTGCCCTCGGCGCCACGATGTATCTCAGCATCAGCCGTCCGGCCGACCTTCCCGGGGCTGTCGCAAACCGCCGCCAGCGCATTTCCCTCAACCTCGGCGACGCTCCGGCCCTCACCGAAGAATTCCACGCCGGGCGCTGGGCCTGCACTCTCGTCTCGAGCACGCGCGCCGGCCTCACCACGCCAGTCCAGCTCCTCGCTACAAGCTCCGACGGGCGGCTCCTCAGCGGCGCCGTCGCCCTCGACGCTCCCGGCGAGTCCGCCGACTCCATCCGTCCCCTCCTCGACCTCCTGCGCGACGACGCGCGGACCCTCCTCCTCAGCCTCGAATGACCGTTTCCGAAGACCTCATAAATACACGCGGCCGCGGCCCCGTCCGCATCCTCATAAGCGCCATTCCCGCTCCGGACGGCCGCGAGGGGCGCCGCGAACGCGAGCAGGGCGCCGTCCGCGCGCTCCTGCGCCACGCCCTGGGCGAAGACTGCACTCTCGGCCACCGCCCCGACGGCGCGCCATTCGTGCCCGAGCGCCCCGACATCTTCATATCCGTCAGCCACTCCATGCACTACGCGGCTCTCGCCATCGCCCAACGTCCCATCGGGATAGATCTCGAGGAGCCGCGCGAACAGCTCCGCCGCGTGGCCTCCCGCGTGTTTTCCCCCGAGGAGCTCAGCGCCTGCCCCACCCTCTTCGACCTCACCCGCGCCTGGACCCTCAAGGAAGCACTCTACAAGCTCTCCCCCTCACCCGCCGCCTGCGATTTCCGCGCCAACATAAGCATCGACCCTCCCGCTGTGTGCGGAAGGGTCGCGGAAATAGTTTTCGAGAAGTCGCTTGCCGGCCCCGACGCCATTCTTACAGCAGTCCGGGAGAAAGTCTGTTGAGGAAGGCCGTGGCTATATTCACATAGATTATAAGGCCGACTATATCGTTGGAAATCTGAATGAAAGGACCCGTGGCAAGCGCGGGATTGATTTTCAGCTTCTCGAGCGTGAGGGGTATGACCGTGCCCAGAATCGAGGCGAACATAACCACCGCAAACAGCGACACCGCCACCGAAAGCGTCACGGCCAGATTGTCCGGAAGCATTATCAGATTGTAGACCAGTATCACCGCCGCGATAATCGAGGCGTTCAGAAGCCCGATCAGCACCTCCTTGCCTAACTGCGAGGCGAACTGCTTGATTTCCAGCGAGCCGTTGGCAAGGCCCTGGACCACGATGGCCGAGGACTGCACGCCCACGTTGCCGCCCGTGCCGCCGATGATGGGGATGAACAGCGCGAGCGCCGTCACGGCGTGGAGCTGTCCCTCGAAATTGCCGAGAATAAGCGACGACAGGATGCCTGAGGCTATGCCTATCAGAAGCCAGGGAATGCGGGCCTTCACCTGCGCGAAGATGGAGTCGTCGGCGTCCACGTCCGACGAGATACCCGAAGCCAGCTGATAGTCACGCTCGCTTGATTCGCGGACCTGGTCCATCACGTCGTCGACCGTTATCCGGCCGAGGAGGCGCCCGATTGAATCCACAACGGGCATCGCCACGAGGTCGTACTTCTCGAAGTCGAGGGCCACCTCGTCGATAGGGGTCTCGGCGCGCACGCTCACGGGATCGGTCTCCATGACGTGTTTGATTTTCGACACCGAGGGATGCGTGATTAGCTCCTTCAGCGGCAGAACGCCCTTGAGCTTCGAGTCGTTGTCCACGACGTAGACGTAGTATATCTCGTCCATGTCCTCTGCCTGCATTCGCATCTGCTTGATGGTCTCGGGCATCGACCAGTTTTCGTTCACGACAATCATCTCCGTGCCCATGAGGCCGCCGGCGGTGTCCTCGTCGTATTTCAGAAGGTCGATGATGTCGCCGGCCTGCTCGACGTCGTCGATGTGCGAGAGGATTTCGTCGCGCTCGTCCTCGTTGAGGGTCTGGATGAGGTCCACGGCGTCGTCCGTGTCGAGGTGGTCAATCTGCTTGGCGATTTCCTCGGCCGGCATATCGCTCAGGAGCTTGCGGCGGTCGTCCTCGTCCAGCTCCATGAGCACGTCGGCGGCCTGTTCCTCGTCGAGGAGGCGGTAGAGGTACTCGCTTTCCTCGAGGTCCAGGTCCTGGAAGAGCTCGGCGATGTCCGCCGGATGCAGGTCGTGGAGCTCGGCGATGGCTTCCTCGCGCTTGTCGTCGCGGATTATCCCGCGGATGCGCTCGAGAAGTTCGGGAGAATTGTCTTTCATCTCAGCGGGCATGTAAGATTGGTGAGTTCAACGAATTGCTCCACGGAGAGCTGTTCGGGGCGGAGGGCCAGCAGCGGGCTGTCGGGAAGCGCGGCGCCCGGAGCGAGGAGCGGGCGGAGGGAGTTGCGGAGGGTCTTGCGGCGCTGCCCGAAGGTGGTCTTGACGATGGTCCGGAACAGCTTCTCGTCGCATCCGAGCTCCGTCGCGCCGTTGCGCCGCAGGCGGATTACCCCACTCTTGACCTTCGGCGGCGGACAGAAGACGTGCTCCGGCACCGTGAAAAGGTATTCGATGTCATACCAGGCCTGGAGAAGCACGCTCAGGATGCCGCGGGCCTTCGTGCCCGGGGCTGCGGCGATGCGCTCGGCCACCTCTTTCTGGAGCATTCCCGAACAGCAGACCACGCGGTCCTTGTAGTCCAGGACCTTGAAGAATATCTGCGAGGAGATGTTGTAGGGATAGTTGCCTATGATGCAGAAAGGCCCGTCGCCCGGAAAAAGCTCCGCGAGGTCCATCAGGAGGAAGTCGCCCTCGACTATGCAGTCGCCGGAAGCCGGGTCATTGAACACCGGGAAGTTCCTCCGCAGGTAGTCGACGCTCTCGGCGTCGATTTCAGCCACGTCCAGACGCCCGGGATGCTTCTCGAGCAGGAACTGCGTCAGCACACCCATGCCGGGGCCGATTTCGAGAACTGGCTCTTCCTTGTAGTCGTCGAGGGTCGAGGCTATGCGCTCGGCCACACTCAGGTCGGTCAGGAAATGCTGGCCGAGGGCTTTCTTGGGGCGTACTTCCGGTTTCATGATAAAATTCTTTTAGTCTGTTTGTCACCTGTCGAATACGAGCGGCATCGCGTCCGTGCGGCCCGTAAGTCGCCCGTCGCTCACGGCGCGCGTCCCGTTCACCCACACGTCGCGCACGCGCCACCCGAGGGTCTGCCCCGCGAAAGGCGTCCACCCGCAGGGCGAGGCCGAATCGCCGTCCGTCAGCGTGTAGGGCGGGCACTCCTCCACGAGCACGAGGTCGGCATAGGCGCCCGGGCGAAGCTCGCCGCGGCCTTCGATGTCGAAGAGACGCGCCGGAGCGGCGGAATATTTCTCAGCTATAAGAGCCGCGGGAAAATGCGTAAGGAGAAGCGGGAGCGCGAACTGCACCGAGGGCGCACCCGAGGCCGCTTTCAGCGCGCCTCCTTCCTTCTCGCGGAGTAAGTGCGGGGCATGGTCCGAGCCTATGGTGGTGATTCGGCCGTCCGCGAGAGCGCGCCGCAGCTCCTCGCGGTCCGCCGGAGTCTTCACGGCGGGATTCACCTTTATGCGGCTGCCGAGACGCGCGTAGTCCCCGCAGTCGAAAGTCAGATGCAGGGGCGTCACCTCAGTTGTCACCAGCGGCTCGCCTTCCGCGGCCTTGAGCTCGGCGGCTGTGGTGAGGTGGGCGATGTGAAGGCGCTTGCCGTGGTCCTTCGCAAGGCCGATGGCCCTTTGGGCGGCGGTCAGGCAGGCTTCCCCGGAGCGTATGGCCGAATGTTCGGCAACGGGGACATCCTCGCCGTAGCGCCCGCGGGCCTCCGCGGCGCGCCGGGCTATGATTTCGTCGTCCTCGGCATGGACCATCACCGGCACCGTCGCGGCTTCGAATATGGCATCCAGCGCCTCGGGCGAATTGACAGCCATATTGCCCGTCGAGGAGCCGATGAAGAGCTTTATGCCCGGCACGGCGCGAGGGTCGAGCGCACGGAGCTCGTCGATATTCGTTTCCGAGGCGCCGAGAAAGAAGCCGTAGTTGGCCGCGGAGTCGCGCGCGGCGATGTCCTTCTTCTCCTCAAGGGCCGCGAGGCTGGTCGTAGCCGGCTTCGTGTTGGGCATCTCGAGATAGGAAGTCACTCCTCCGAGCAGCGCCGCGCGGCTCTCGGAGGCTATCGTGGCTTTGTGCGTCAGGCCCGGCTCGCGGAAATGAACATGGGTGTCGATCATGCCCGGAAGCAGGAGCGCGCCCCGGGCGTCGACCGTCTCGTCGACAGCCTCCGACGGCGCATCTCCCTCCCCGAGCGCGGCGATGCGGCGCCCTTCGGCCAGAAGCCAGCCGGCGGTTCCGTCCGCGAAACGGCAATTCCTTATGAGTGTCCGGCGATTCATCCTTTTTTCGAATAATCGGGGAACTTGCGGAAGAAGCTGTTCCATTTCAAGCGGATTACCCCGAACACGGCCTCGCCGAAAATTCCGGAGTTCATCTTGCTTGTGCCGAGCACGCGGTTGATGAAGATGATGGGCACCTCCACGACCTTGAAGCCGTATTTGAAGGCCGTGAACTTCATCTCAATCTGGAAGGCGTAGCCCTTGAACTTCACCTTGTCGAGAGGAAGAGCCTCGAGAACCCTGCGGCGGTAGCAGACGAAGCCCGCCGTCGTGTCGTGGACGGGCATCCGCGTTATCAGACGCACATATTTCGAAGCATAGAAACTCATCAGCACGCGGCCCATCGGCCAGTTCACCACATTCACGCCCGAAACATAGCGCGAGCCCACGGCCAGGTCGGCGCCCTCGTCGACGCACGCCGCGCGAAGCTTCAGCAAATCATTGGGATTGTGCGAGAAATCGGCGTCCATCTCGCAGATGAAGTCGTAATGCTTTGTCAGGCAGTGCTTGAAGCCCGTGATGTAGGCCGTGCCGAGTCCCAGCTTTCCCGAGCGCTCTATCATGTCGACGCGGCCCGGATACTCCTTCATCTTCCCGCGCACGATTTCGGCCGTGCCGTCGGGCGAACCGTCGTCGATTACAAGCACATCGAAAGCCACGGGAAGCGCCATCACGGCGTCGATTATCGCCGCGGCGTTCTCGCATTCGTTGTAAGTGGGAATTATCACGCACGTGTCAGCGACGTGCGCCGGAGTGCCGGTTGACTGAGTTTCAGGGCTTTGAGTTGGCATAACATGGAGATTTTTGCCGTTGGACATATTTCAATCTGCAAAAATAACATTTTCCCCCGTCAAAACCGCAACTTCCGCCCAAAAAACGTCATTTTTCCGGTGGGAAATAAAAAAAGAATGAGAAACGAAGTCCGAAGACTCACTGTTTCTCATTCTCCTCTCTCCTCTTGCGGTATGGACGGGACTCGAACCCGCGACCCCCTGCGTGACAGGCAGGTATTCTAACCAGCTGAACTACCACACCTCGTTTTTCGGTGGGAGAGGCATCGGCTTTTCGCTTTTGCGTTGCAAAGTTACGGTCTTTTTTTCGTTCCTCCAAATTTTTCTCGAAAAAAATTTCAACTTTTTTCACCGCGCGTCGCAAACAGACTGATATTCAACAATTCTCCCCCGGCGCCGCAAAGACACCGGGGGAGAAGGATTTTTATCCGCTTGTCAGAGGCGTGCTTGTCAGAGCACCACTTTCTGACGGTTGACGATGTAGAAGCCTCGGGGGAGGGAGATTTCGTTGCGTCCGGGATGGATGTCAACAGGGAAGGACACGCCGTCGGCGCGCACTACCGTGAGCGAGCATGCGTCGGGAGCGACAACCACGAGAAGGTGGTTGCTTACAGAGATCCGGAGCGAGTCGTAGACGGTCGACGAGATGCCGGTAACGAACTGGCCGTTGTGGCCCGTGGAGGTGTAGACGCCGCCGTTCTTGAACTCTAAGTCGCCGGTCTGCGCGGCGCCGTTGTTGCTGAAGATGATCATCAAGCGGGGGTTGGCATCGGTGACGGTGCAGGTGAACTTGTAGTAGCCTGTTGCGGGGTCAAGCTCGAGCTTTTGGCCGGGCCAGGAGCCGCCGGTGTAGTTCTTGTCGCCGTGGGCGCTGTCCCAAACCCATGCGTAGACGGAGTTCCAGTTTGACGAGTTGTTGTCGAAATATGCGGTGAAGAGTGTGGGGTCGACGGGCACGACGGGGTCGTCCTCGATGTCGCCTGCGCCTTCGATGGTCTTGACGTAGCCCTTGGAGTTGTAGTATCCGCCGTTGACATATTTCCAGCCGTCCTTGGAGATCTGGTTGTTGCCGGCGTTGCTGAAGATGAGGAGCGCGCCGTCGGCGATCTTGTCGGTGCCGGAGTAGGTCCACTTGTAGACGTTGTTGCCGAGGTAGGTGAGGTTCTGGCCGGGCCAGGTGCCTCCGGTGTAGTTCTTGCCGGTGGCCCAGATCCATACCGTGGCGGGGTTCCAGGAGTCGTGCTCGAAGAAGATAGCCTGCTCGCCCTTGGCCATTGAGGGCTCTACGGGCGTCTCGGGCTCTACGCGGTCGCCGCTGACTACGGGTCCGCTTCCGGAGGGCTTCACAGTCCAGGTCTCCTCAGGCATTGTCTCGTCGGGCCATTCGGTCCAGGCAGCTTCCACGGGAGCGGAGGCGTAGATGTATTTACCGTCGTCGCCCACCTTGCCGGGAGCCTTGGTCTTGTCGGTGTCGAGCACGTAGACGCGGAGGTTGCCCTTGCCGGAGCACTTGGCCTCGAGCTTGCCGTCGGTGACGGTCTTGACGTCGCCGGTGACGGCGTCGACGTAGCGGCCGTTGAGCACGCCCGTGAAGGTGGCGTCGCCGCTGATGGTGACGAGCACGTAGGAGTCGGTCTTCGAGTCGGTGTAGCGGCGCTTGAAGGCCATCTTGCCGGTGCAGCCCTCGTTGCTGTACTGGCCCTTTCGGAGGGCGGGCACGGCGGCGCGGATTTTGTTGAGGCGCTGGATGTGGAGGGCGAGGGGATAGCTGAGGGTGGAGGCGAGGTTGCCGGTAGCGCCGGTGTATTCGGCGAAGTCGGTCACCTTGACGTCGCCCTCGATGTAGCCGCCGAAGTAGGCGCGGCCTGAGTCCTTGAGAGCGAGGACGGCGCCCTTGTCGATGGGCATGCCCTTCTGGAACTCGACTTCGGAGCCGTAGTAGATGCAGGGGATGCCGCGGAAGGTGAACATCAGCGAGAGGTTCTCGGCCCAGGTGTCCTGCGTGCCGGTGAAGCGGTAGTTGCTGTCGGGGGCGTAGTCGTGGGAGTCGACGTAGACGACGTTGTAGGTGGCGTCGTTGTAGAGGTTGTCCTGTCTGCGCACGCCGTAGGCGCCCGTTGCGGAATTGAAGTTCCAGTGCATGGCGAAGTCGATTACGCTCATGCCGGAGAAGTCGGAATGGTCGGGGGTGTGGTATTCGTTGCCCTTGAGGAGGGCGTTGTCGCTCTTGCGGAGGATGGCGTCGGAGTGGCCGAGGTCGTCCTTGCCGGACTGCTGGACGGACATCCAGTTGGTGTGGCCGCTGACGGTGACGTAGTCATGCGACCCTTCTTTTTCAAGAGGAATGGCCACGACCTCGTCCCACGACTTGGGATCCATGTCCCAGGGATAGTCCTTGGATTCCTTCCAGGTATAGTAGCAGGGCGAGCAGTTGTAGTTCTCGCCGCGGTAGATCACTTCCATCGAGCGGGCGCAGACCTCGCCGTACATAAAGAAGGGCGTGTTGCCTCGCTTGGCCTTTGCTTCGGGAGTCTCGGCGGCGGCCATGAGCTGCGGGAGGAACATCTTGTTGAAGGAAAGGCGCGGAATGTGGCCGGCCGTGTCGATTCGGAAGCCGTCGACACCCATCTTGATGAAGCGCGAGTAGCATTCCACGATGTAGTTGGTCACTGTGGGATGCTCCGTGTTGAGGTCCACGCAGTCGCCGGCGATCTGGCCCCACCAGCGGGAGGGATCGTCCCAGTCGAACCAGGCCTTGTGGTGCCAGTAGTTGTGGATGTCCTCGTTGATGAAGCGGGAATTCTTCATCAGGCCGAGGCGCGCGCCGTACTGTTCGGCGGGTTTCATCGAGGCGTAGTTCGAGGGGAGCTTGCCGCCCTCGGATTCGGGAATCACGAGCATGGAGGCGTTGATGTCGCCGAGGTCCTTGGTGTAGTCCTTCTTGAACATGCGGCAGAGGAATTCCTCGCCGAAGTTGCCGGTGTGCTGGAGGACGATGTCGAGGATGAGCTTCATCCCGCGCTTGTGGACCTCATCGATGAGCTCCTGGAAGGCCACGTCGGCATCGGCGTCGGTAGCGCTCTTGCCCACGTAGCGGTGGTCGACCTTACCGAAGTTCATGGCGTGGTAGCCATGGTAGTCGAGGCCGGAGCCGTTCTCGACAACAGGCGTGATCCACACGGCCGTGAAGCCGAGGGCCTTGATGTAGTCGAGTTTGTTGATGAGGCCGCGGAAGTCGCCGCGCCATTCGGGGTCGTTGATGTTGTTGACGCCGTCCCAGCAGTAGACGTTGTTTGTGGGATCGCCGTCGTAGAAACGCGTGGTCATCGCGAAGTAGATCGTCTCGTCGCGGAAGTCGGTGCGTTCGCCCACGAAAGTGGAGGCTCCGGCCGCGAAGGCCGAACCCGCCAGAAGCGACCCTACAAGGAGTCCTTTGAATAAATTCATGGTAGTTTGAGAAATAAGTAAGTTAATGATATGGTTGAAATATCTGCAAATTTACCAAAAAAAAAGCAAATCTCAAAATCCGAGCGAAAAAAGCTCCCGACGCCGCAGGGCGCCGGGAGCTTAGGAGATTGAGTTTCATTGAATTATTCAGTAGCGGATGCGCGTGGCATTGCCGTTGAACACGCGGATGTA
Source organism: uncultured Porphyromonadaceae bacterium (assembly GCA_902491515.1). GTDB lineage: Bacteria > Bacteroidota > Bacteroidia > Bacteroidales > Muribaculaceae > CAG-873. The sequence goes on along the minus strand of CABUIC010000011.1, from coordinate 68,066 downwards.
GAACTCGCCGCGGCGCGGCTCGGCCACCCGTATGCCCTGGAGGCTGTAGTACTCGGGTGCGGCGTCGGCGGCGTCGACGCTCACGCCGTCGATGCGCGTGAGGATGCCCTGGTCGTTGTAGATGTAGTTGGCCTTGGCCTGGAAGCTCTTGGTCTCATTGCCGGTGCCGGAGTTTCCGTTGTTGAAAATCACCCGATGCTTTTCGTTGAGCTCGGTGGAGGGCGTGAATTTTACGGAGTAGAATCCGACCTCACGCGCTGCGACCAGAGGACGCATCTGCATGGTCCCGGCGAGCTCGTCCTTCATCTTCGTGCCGGGCCACGCGCCGAGCATCTGGTCATTCACATCGTCGCCTCCGCCCCAGATGTAGGCGTAGACCTCGTTCCAGCTGTGGTAGTCGTAGTAGTACATCACCACGGAATCGTCTGGAACATCGGGATTGGGATTGGCATAGGACGGGAGGGGAGCGGCCTCGGTGGTGTCCTTCGCGGGCTCGGAGGCATCGGTAACGACGGCATAGTCGCCGAACTGAGTCTTGAGCCAGGACGTCTTGGCGTCGAGGTGGGCGATTGCCGCAGCGAGGCGCCCCTGCATATCGGAGTTGTCGACGATGTCCTGGGCGTTATTATAATCGGGACGCTCGGCGTCCTTCCATCGGGCGCGGTCGGCCTTCGCGGCCTCGGCGATGTGGCCGGCATAGGCGGTCATGGCGTCCTTGAGGCCGGTATAGCCGTTGTTCATGAACCACAGCCAGGTGGCCTTGACCTTGTTGTTGAACTTGGAGTTCTGGCGGATCGAGGGAATCCATGTGTTGCCGTATGATCCGTCGTTGTTGTAGAGGAAGCGGTCGGTAGCGCCGTCGAAGGCGTGGCCGCAGTCCCATAGGGGCGAGAAGTGCCATTTCTGACCGTTTCCGCGGTCGCGGAAGAGATAGGTCGAGCCGTGGTAGGCCTCGTAGTGGGAGATGATTTCCTCAACAAGGTAGTAGCGCGCGGCATCGTCCATGTCCATGTAGCGCCAGAGCTCGTCGGAAGTGTTGGCAGAGCCGACGGCGTCGTTCATGGCCGTGAACTGCTCGGTGACGAAGCGCTTCTGCGTCTCGGAGTAGTCTTTGGGAGTGTCCCAGGTGACGCGGAGCCGGTCGATATGCGGGACATATACACAGCTCTTTTCCTCCATGCTTATCTGGTTGGGCTCGTCGTAGTTGTCGAGCTCCACGAGGTAGCCGCCGGAAACGAGAGCCTGGTCGTCGACAAGGTCTTCGAGCTTCGTGATGTTCACGCGGTCTGTCTCTATACGGATGCTCTCGGTGAGGAAGTAGAGGCCGCGGTAGTTGTTGTTGATAACGACTTCAACGGGCTGCTGCCACGGGGTCCAGGGGAGCCCTATCGCGCGGCCCAGCCAGAAGCCGGTGAAGTTGCGCAGATAGCCGTAGTTGTCGTCGGCGTGGGCCAGAATGGCGAAGTGCTCGCTCTTGGAGAGGCCGAGAAGGCTCTGCTCTGCGCCGAGCTTCAGCTTGAAGGGCTTCTTGGCGAAGCCCTGACGCGTGAAGTTGCCGCGGGCCTTGATTTTGAGAGGCAGGGGCGCATCCTTCGAGCCGATGCTGGCGGCGCCTTCGTCGATGAGCCACTGGCAGTCGTTCACGTCGAGCCAGTACTCAGCGTTCGAGAAATAATTCTTGTGGTTGAGATTCTTGTCGATGACCTCGTTGTTGTATTCGGTCTTTGTCTCGTCGGTGTAGACGTTGATGTAGAGCACGGGGAGCGTGCCCGACATGCCGGTGGCCGGAATTTCAGGCACGGTAATCACAAGAGTGCTGGCCTGGACCTCTCCGTCGGCTCCGAGATTGAGATCGAAAGAGATTGTCACGTTCTGAAGGCCGGAGGCTGTGATGTTCTTGCCTCCTTTATTCACGGGAAGGCTCTTGTTACCGGTGACGGTGACGGGCGTCTCGGGCCCGTAGTTTACGGTCCAGTCGCTGTTGCCAATCTTGAATTCTCCGTCGAGGGATTCGAGGTTGATGGTATAAGTCTTGCCCTCGCGGGTCATCTTGTACGCCTCGTTGATGCCCCAGTCGGCACCTGTCATCGTTCCGCGGATATACATGTCCGGATAGGTCTCGTAGGGATCGGAACCAGGTTTTACGTAGTCGGGCAGCGGAGCGGGCTCGGTGTTGTCGCGGGCGGGTTCGGCCTCAGAAGCGTCGGCGTACTCGCCGAACTGGGTTTTAAGCCACGCGGTCTTGGCATTGAGGTGATTGAGCGCGTTCTGGAGCCTGGAATCCATGTCGGTGTTGTCGACAACGTCGCGGGCTCCGCTGATGGAGGGCCTGGGGGCGTCCTTCCAGCGGGCGCGGTCGGCCTTGGCGGCCTCCTTGATGTGGTCGGCGTAGGCGCGCATGTCGTCCTCGATGCCGGGGTACTTGTTCTTCATGAACCAGGCCCAGGTCTCGCGCACTTTGGCGTTGAAGGCGGCGTTCTCGCGCATGGAGGGAATCCAGGTGTTGCCGAACTGGTCGCAGTTGTAGAAGAATTTGTCGGTGGCGCCGTTGAAGGCGTTGCCGCAGTCCCAGAGGGGCGAGAAATGCCATTTCTTGCCTTCGCCGCGGTCGCGGAACATATAGGTGGAGCCGTGATAGGCCTCCCAATGTGAGATGATTTCCTCAACGAGGTAGTAGCGCGCGGCATCGTCCATGTCCATGTAGCGCCAGAGCTCGTCGGAACTGTTGGCAGAGCCTACGGCATCGTTCATGGCCGTGAACTGCTCGGTGACGAAGCGCTTCTGAAGTTCAGAGTATTCTTCGGGAGTGTCCCAGGTGATGCGCAGCATGTCGAGCCTCTGGCCCCCGGCGCAGCTCTTCTCTTCCATCTTGATCTGGTTTGTCTCGTCGTAATTGTCCAGCTCCACGAGGTAGCCGCCCGAGAGGAGCGCGGGGTCCATGCAGTTGTCGTCGAGCTCTTCGGCGGGGACGCGGCCGTCGCCCACGCGGATGCTCTCCGTGAGGAAGTAGAGTCCGCGGTAGTCGCCGTTGATTACCACTTCCACCGGCTGCTGCCACGGGGTCCAGGGAAGACCCATGCGGCGCCCGAGGTTGAGGCCCGTGAAGTTGCGGAGATAGCCGTAGTCATCGTCGGCGTGGGCCAGAATGGCGAAGTGCCTGCTCTTGGAGAGGCCGAGAAGGCTCTGCTTCTTGCCGAGCTTCAGCTTGAAGGGCTTCTTGGCGAAGGCCTTGCGCGTGAAATTGCCGCGGGCCTTGATTTCGAGAGGCAGGGGAGCATCCTTCGAGCCGATGCTGGCGGCGCCTTCGTCGATGAGCCACTGGCAGTCGTTCACGTCGAGCCAGTACTCAGCGTTCGAGAAATAATTCTTATGGTCGAGGTTGCGGCTGATTATCTCGTTGTTGAGAGTGGTTTTGAGTGTGTCGGTATAAACGTTGATGTAGAGAACCGGAAGCTTGCCGGACATTCCGGTAGCGGGACCGGGCAGTGGGTCCGGGTCGTCGCCTCCGGGGACGGTGAAAGTTATGTCGTTGGGGTTGGTGTACGCGTCCTTGCCGAGAGTGAAGGAGATGGTGACATCCTTCAGATTGTCGGCTACGAAATTAGCTCCGTCGACGGAAGCGCTCACCGTCGTGCTTTTGAAAATCGTACTGCCGGCCCCGTAGTTGAAGTCCCACTCCTTAGCGGAAATCTTGAACTCGCCGTCGAGAGAAGCAAGAGTTATCGTGTAATTATCTCCGGTACGCGTGAAACGGTAGGCTTCTATCGCGTTCCAGTTGTTGGTCATTGTCCCCTTGATGTACATCACGGGGTAGCCCTCATCGTCCTTGGTGACGTTGTAATTTTGGGCTATGGAAGCTCCGCACGCCATCACGGCAGCAAGCGCCCCCAAGAGTAACCTTTTGATTTTCATGATTGTTTGTTGGTTTATTGTTGTTATGAATCACCGAATATCGCTATTCCGAATTTACAAAGATACTAAAAATATCCGCACACTCCAAAAAAAGCAGGAGTGTGCGGCAAGATAGCGCCCTGCCGGGAAGCAGGGACAGGGGGTTCAATCTATGTCAGTCTTACATCCTTACCTTCACGGCATCGTCGCCGCACACGCGGATATAGGTCTCTCCGGTGCGCGGAGCGCTTACGCGCATGCCCTGAAGATTGTAGAACTCGACGGGAGCGTTGTTGTCGCCGACAGTTACCGAGCCGATGCCCGAGATGAATCCCTCGCGGTTGTATACTCCGCCCTCGACGTAGCCGAAGCTGTCGGTCTGACGGCCCACACCGCCTACACCGTCATTGAAAATCAGCTTGGAAGCGTCCGAGACATTCATGTCGGCAGGGGCGAACTTCAGCTCCCATGCGGGCTTGCCGTCGAAAGTCGTGGCGGTCATCGCCGTGCCGGGCCATGCCCCGAAGCCCTCGTAGTTGGGTTCGCCGCCCCACATATAGACATACACCTGCTCCCAGGGCGTCTCGGTGGAGTCAATGAAGTAAACCGACGTCCAGCCCTCGGCCTTAGCGTAAGCGGGCAGCGGAGCGGCGGGAGTGGCGTCGCGCACGGGCTCGGAAGCCGACGGAGTCGCCGTAAAGTCGCCGAACTGACCCTTCAGCCATTCGACCTTGCCCGAAAGCTTGGCGGTAGCGGCCTGGAGACGGCCGGTCATGTCGGTATTGTCGACCACGGGCCAGGATGACGGGTATTCTGGCAGCGGAGCGTCCTTCCAGCGCTTGCGGTCGGCTTTGGCCGCCGCCTGGATGCGCGTGGCGTAGCTCTCCATGTCCTCGTAAATACCCTTGAAGCCGTTGTTCATGAACCAGGCCCATGTGTCGCGGAGCCGCTTGTTGAAGGACTCGTTGTGACGGATAGAGGGAATCCACGTGGCGCCGAAGCCCGATGCATTGTAGAAGAACTGGTCAGCCGGACCGTTGAAGCCGTTGCCGCAGTCCCAGAGAGGCGAGAAGTGCCATTTCTGGCCCTCGCCGCGGTCGCGGAAGAGATATGTCGAGCCGTGATAGGCCTCTGTGTGGGAGATGAGCTCCTCGACGATGTAGTAGCGCACGGCGTCGTCCATGTCCATGTATTTCCAGAGGTCATCGTTCTTGTCGGCGGTGCCTACGGCATTGTTCATGGCCGTGAACTGGTCCTTGACGAAGCGCTTCTGAAGATCGGAGTACTCCTCGGGAGTGTCCCAGGTGATGCGGAGAACGTCAGTGGCGGGAAGCCCGGCGCAGGTTTTCTCCTCCATGCGAATCTGGTTCTCCTCGTCGTAGTTGTCGAGCTCCACAATGTAGCCGCCGGAAATGAGCTCGGGCTCGGCCACGTTGACGTCAAGCTCCGTGATGTTCACGCGCTCTTCCTCGATACGGATGCTCTCCGTGAGGAAGTATAGGCCGCGGTAGTCGCCGTTGATCACCACCTCAACCGGCTGCTGCCAGGGAGTCCAGGGAAGACCGATGCGGCGTCCGAGGTTGAAGCCCGTGAAATTGCGGAGATAGCCGTAGCCGTCGTCCGCATGCGCCAGGATGGCGTAATGCTTGCTCTTGCTCATGCCGAGGAGACTCTGCTTCTTGCCGAGCTTCAGCTTGAAAGGCTTCTTGGCATAAGCCAGACGCGTATAGTTGCCGCGGGCCTTGATTTCGAGGGGCAGAGGCTCTTCCTTGGAGCCCACATTCTTCGGGCCCTCGTCAATCAGCCACTGGCAGCCATTGACATCCAGCCAGTATTCGGCGTTCGAGAAATAGTCCTTGTGCGCGAGGTCCTTGCTGATTACCTCGTTGTCAAGCTCGGTCTTGGCCTCGTCGGAGTAGACGTTGATGTAGAGCACCGGCAGCGAGCCCGAAATGCCCGTAGAGGGCTCCGGCTCCGGGTCCTCGACCGTACCCGGCACCACGAAGCGGACCGCGGTCGTCTGCGGGAAATTGTCCTTGCCCAGCGTGAAGGAAATAGTCACGTCCTTCAGCCCCGAGACCGAGAAGTTGCCGCCGTTCATCTGAGCCTTCACCGTCGCGGTCTTCGTGATTTCGCAGGCCTCCCCGTAATTGAGGGTCCACTCGTCGGCCGAAATCTTGAACTGCCCGTCGAGGGAGGGAAGTGTGAGACTGTAATTGTCGCCCGTACGCGTAAAGCGATAGGCATCCTGCGCCGCCCAGCCGTTGGTCATCGACCCGCGGACATACATCACGGGATAACCCTCGCTGTCAAGGCTATAATCAGCCGCCGAGGCCCCGAATGCCATGACCGCCGCAAGCGCGCCTAAAAATAAGCTCTTGATTTTCATGGATATAGATGGAATTTATTGTTTAAATCAGAAAAAAAGCTCACATAAACACCACAAATTTACAAAAAATCCCCCACCCCGCCAAATCCCCGCCGCGACGAAGTCCCAAAAACGCGCAAAAAACGGGTCAGCGGATTTTCCCGGTATAGGACGAACGATAGCATCAAGGCGCCCACGCCGGTGTATTCAAATACGGGAGCTCCGCACTCGGACACGGAAGGATTGAGACCCGGACCTATCTCGACAAAACAAAAGGCGTCGCAGGCATTATGAGACATGTCTCGATGAGTTTTACGAAACTCTTGCGTTTTTTGAATCAAAAATGAAAAAATCAGACTTTGACAAAATATAAATCACGGACATTCAATATAGAAAATTTACACGATTCGCATTGAACCGGGTAAGTGAATCTCATTTATTTAATTTTAAATGAAAGAGCCGTGGCTTTCCTCTTCACTTCAATTCCGTCGGTAGATATTTCCCAAGCATTTTTCACTTAATATGCCTGCGGGAATTTTGCGGGCGAGGGATTTTTTTTGTAATTTTGCGCTTGTATGGGCTCCTACGGCAAGATTTACCTTTTTCCTTCGACTATGGGCGAGGCCACTCCTCCTGTCGATGTGCTCCCCGGGCGGAATATCGAACTCCTGCGGGGGGTGAAGTATTTTGTCGTGGAGGAGCTCCGCACGGCCCGGCGCTTTCTGAAGGCCTGCGACCGCTCCATCGACATCGACGCCCTGCATTTCGAGGTCCTCAACGAGCACACCCGCGCTGAGGATGTCCCCCCCATGCTCGCCCCCGCTCTCGAGGGCCACGACATCGGAGTAATCTCCGAAGCCGGATGTCCCGCCGTGGCCGACCCGGGGGCCGACCTCGTGGCTGTCGCTCAGCGCAAGGGCGTCGAGGTGGTGCCTCTCGTCGGTCCTTCGAGCATCCTGATGGGCCTGATGGCCTCCGGCTTCAACGGCCAGAGCTTCGCGTTCCTCGGCTATCTCCCGCAGGACGCCTCACGCCGCCCGGCGCGCCTCCGCGAGATGGAGCGCGCAATCCGCCACGGCCAGACGCAGATTTTCATCGAGACCCCATACCGCAACAACCGGCTCATAGCCGAACTCGCCAAGATTCTCCCTGGCGATTTGCTCCTATGCGTGGCCTGCGACATCACAGGCGAATCACAAAGCATCCTCACAAAGCCTCTCCGCGTCTGGGCAAAGGAGTCTTACAACTACGACAAACGACCTTCTATCTTTCTCCTCTACCGATAGCCTTTACCATATCCGAACTATGAGCAAACTCAGCCGCCACCGCCGAAACAGCGCCTTCTGGGACGACCAGCCCGGGCTCTTCGACCATCCCGCGCTCCGCGACGGCGACGATGACGCACCCTTCCAGGCCGACGAACTCCCCAGCCTGGACGAGCGCACCCTCCGCCGCGACATCCGTCCCCGCTTCATATCCTTCGGCAGCGGCTCAAGCGGAAACTGCTCGTATATTGGCACCCCAGACTGCGGTCTCCTGATTGACGCCGGCGTCGACAACAACTACGTGACCGCACAGCTCGCCGCAAACGCCATCGACCCGCTGACAATCCAGGGCATACTCCTCACCCACGACCACGGCGACCACGTCCGCTACGCCTACGCCCTCCTCCGACGCAACCGTCATTTCCGCCTATTCGCCACCCCGAAGGCCCTGAACGGCGTCCTGCGCCGCCACAACGTGTCGCGCCGCATCTCTGACTACCACCAGCCAATCTACAAGGAATTCCCCTTCAAGGCGGGAGGATTCACCGTCACGGCCTTCGAGACCAGCCACGACGGCACCGACAACGCCGGCTTCTTCATCGAGGGCTACGGCACACAATTCGCCATAACCACCGACACCGGCATCGTCACCGAGCGCGCCGACCACTACATGCGCCTCGCCCGGCATATCGTCCTCGAAAGCAACTACGACGCCGAAATGCTCCGGAAAGGCCCCTACCCCGAATACCTCAAGGCCCGCATCGCTTCCGAGCGCGGACACCTCGACAATGCCGTTGCCGCAGAATACCTCCGTACAATCTGGCACCCCGGCCTCGCCACAGTCCTCCTCTGCCATCTGAGCGAGGAAAACAACACCCCGGCCCACGCCCTCCGTGCCTGCCGCGACGCACTTGAGGCCGCAGGGGCATCAATCGCCGCACCCACCGACGCACGCGAGCAGCGCGAAGGCCGCACCGTTCTCGCGGCCCTCCCCCGACGCGAAGCCTCATGGCTTCTCACCCTCGACTGACCCTCTTCCACCTCAAAACCCGCCATTCCGAGCACTTTTTTCGCCATCTGTCACAGATTTTGGCATTTTATTTTGAAAAGCTGGATTTTTTAGTTACCTTTGTCGCGTCCATACAAGCAAATAGTCCGAGCCTCAGCGCAAGGGCGAATATCAATCATCAATCCCCTTTTTATGAAAAAAATTCTACACCCTTCTGTGCCTCGCACTCACAGGGTTGCTCGCGTTCTCCGCAAGCGCGGCACAAATCACAATCAACTTCAACGTCGACGACCCGGCGCGCGTGGCTATCGAAATCGAGTATGAAGCAATCCAGGGCCTCGTCGCCGGCGACAACCCCCTGACCTTCGACGCCTACTCCACAGTGAAAATCTCCGCCGTCAACGGAGCGATACTCGAATCCGTGACCGAAGAGAACGGCCTCTACACGCCCTATATTTCCGGCAACTCCACCACCATGTACCCCGGTGACAATCTCGACGGCGCCCGCTTCCTCATCGTTACGAAGGGCAGCGAGGACGTCCGCACCGCCTCCCTGAAGCTCGACGTCGACAAAGCCTCGGCTATAAAGGCCGTGTTCGACGAGACTTCCTACGAGCCTGAGCTCTCCGACGGCGCAAACACCGTGAAATATGACCCCGTGAAGGAGAAAACACTCAAAATTTACTCCTCCGTCAGCGCCCAGATGCCCCTCTACTCCGTGACCCTCGAGGGCGCGACCACAGGCTCCCTCTCCCAGCGCGGAAACGTCTGGTTCCTCGCCCTTCCCACCGACGGCACCCTCAGCGTAAAGAGCCAGTTCCCCGACAAGGACTGCACCGTCAGCTTCGCCTTCAGCGAAGGCGCCGAGGGATTCGTGAAGAAAGTCACGAAAGACTCCGCCGATGGAGAAACCGTTGAAATCACAGACGGCAAAGCCGTCGTAAAGGCCGGAAGCGTGCTCTTCATCCACGGCGACACCGACAACTTCCTCCTCTCGGAATACACCGTCGACGGCGAGCCGCTCGATTTCTCTTCTCCCCAGCGCCTCCTCGTCAAGGACGCCGACATTGCCCTGAGCTTCACAGCAAGGGCATACGCGGCCTTCACGGCCACCGTCACTGTCGACAACCCCGAAGCCATCCTCGCCCGCTACGGCTCGAACATGACTCCCGGCGCGACCATCGAACTCACCCCGGGTGACAACACCGTGAACCTCAACGAGAACCGCAACAGCCTTCTCTTCGTTCCCGCCGACGCCCACGACTTCCGCATCCTCTCCGCAACCCTCAACGGCGACCCCGTGGAGCCCAACTATTCCGGACACATCCAGATGTCAGACCTCAGGGCCAACGACAAGATTGTCCTCACGACAGAGACCATCGTCCGCGACATCAACGCCGTCGTATACCTCGACAACGCCGATGAGAACATGTGGACCCTCAAGGACGCATTCGGCAAGGAAATCCAGCTCTCCACCGGCTACAACCACCTGAAAATCTGCGCCGAGGACAATCCCCTCTCGCTCTGCGAAGGGTACGGTATGCCCTACGTCTACGCCAACGACGAGCCCGTGGCCTCTTCAGGCTCCTTCTTCTCCAAGGCATACAAGTTCAGTCTCGCGGAGGGCGGCGTGGCCAAAATCTACGTCGACACCGACGACGAGCCCGCCTTCCACGCCCTCTCCTTCAAGGGCGAGGCCTTCGCTGACGTGGACGTTCTTCTCGACGAAATCACGCCCCTCACCCAGGCCCTCGGATACGAAGTCCTCGTAGGGACAAAGGTCGAAATCGCGCCTAAGGACGGCAAGAAAATCACCGCCAAGCTCGACGACACCGATCTCGAACCCGCCGACGGCAAGTACTCCTTCATCGTCAGCGGCCCCCATACCATCACCCTTCAGCCCGACGGCTCCACAGGCATCGACGGCATCGACGCTACTGTACCTGCCGAGCGCGTAATCTACAACCTTCAGGGCATCCGCGTGAAGGCATCCGACGCCTCCGCCCTCCCCGCCGGTCTCTACATCGTGGACGGCGTCAAGACCCTTGTAAAGTAAAAACGACATTCCAAAACCGAACGACATGAACAAGAAACATATAGCCGGCGCCGTCCTTGCCCTCGTGGCCCTCGGTGCTCAGGCCGCTCCCGTTCTCAGGGCCATCGCCGGTCCCGGCGCATCGGCTCCCGTCCGCTCGGAGGCCCCGGCGGCTGCCGTGCTCGTCGACGAAGACTTCGCCGGCTTCGCCGCCGGCTCCGAAGCCGAGCCCGACGGAACATACATCGCCGACAAGCGCACCGGCGCCATCCCCGCATCCTACACCCGCATCCCCGGGTGGAGCGGCGCGGCCGTCTATCAGGCCGGAGGTGCCTGCGCCATCCTCAAGGGCATGTTCTCCGACGGATCCGGAAACATCACTCAGGATACCGGCTTCCTCCGCACCCCCCAGGGCGCCTATGCCGGCGACCTCAAAGTCTCCCTCCGCGCTAAGCTCCTCAAGGCCGACAAGGCTTCCGACAAGATGGACATCGCCCTCCTCAACGACAAGGGACGCCTCGAGGCAAAATCCATCGACGTCACTCCCGAATGGAAATCCTTCACCGTAGACTTCTCCAAGGGCGAATTCTCAGGCTGCCTCGTTCAGCTCGCCATGCTCAGCGAGGAAGTTCTCGTCGACGACATCAAAATCACCGCCACGCAGACCTCCATTCCCGCTCCAGTAGCCACCGAAGCCACCGCCTACACCCCCGACGGCTTCACGGCCAACTGGCAGGAGACCGCCCAGGCCGAGAGCTACCTCCTCACCGTCTATGAAAAGAAGGTGGACGAAGCAATTGTCATCGAGGACTTCGACAACCTCAACATCCTTCCCGGCACCAACAAACTCGACAAGACCGCCCCCGGCTTCACAGAAGGCTGGACCGTGGCCTACGGCACCACGCGCAACGCCGACCATGTGTCACAGCTCGGCTACGGAGGCTCCACAGGCATGATTTTCCGAGCCACAGGCGAAGGATTCGTCACCCCCGAATTTCCCCGGCCCATCATGGACTTCTCCTTCTTCGCCGCCCATCCCTCGGGTCAGGAATGCCTCAGCACACTGGTTGTGAGCGTCCTCGTCGACGGACAGTGGGGAGCGCTCGGCAACTACGACGTGGAACGCATCTCCGCCGGAGGCGAAATCATCCGCCTCTCCTCGAAATTCCCCGAGGGCGTCAAGGCCGTTCAGGTAATGTTCCGGAAAAACGAGCAGAACGACGCCGGCAAGGACGTAAGCATCGTTGTGGACCATATCCGCATAATGACCGATCCTGAGCCCGTGCCGGTAATCACCGACCGCGCATGCGCCGCGCTCAGCGAAAAGATTACAGGTCTCGACCCTCTCAAGGACTACTCCTACACCGTTAAGGCCGTCGGCGCCGGCTTCCGCTCTGCCGAATCCAACGAAGTCACCGCCACGGGTCTCGCATCGCCGAAACTCTCCGGAGGCCAGAACATCGGCGACGACTGCTACACAGCCGCATGGGAAGCCTCACCGAAAGCCGAGGGATATGTCGTGAGCAACTACCGCGTCTACACCGTGGCACAACAGGCCGAGACCGTGCAGATTCTGCACGAAGACTTCTCGAAAGTGGCCGAAGGCTCCGTCGAGGCACCCGTAGGACTCTACAACATGGTCAACCCCAAAGCTCTCGATGACTACACGACCAACCCCGGATGGTATGGCATCGCCACCTACCTCGCAAAAGGAATGCTCGGCACCCGCTCTTATATGGGCATACAGGGAATAATACAGACCCCGGTCCTCGACCTCAGCGGCAACGACGGCAACTTCCGCGTCAGCGTCCGCGTAATCGGCGACTCCGACGCCATCGACGAACTCCTCGTCGTACAGGCCGGGATGGAAGAATACCTCGCCTTCCCCATCAAGGCCGGCGAGATGGTCCAGCTCGACTACGACTTCGAATGCGGCGCCGCAGGCATGCCCATCGCATTCTATTCTTACAACGGCTATCCCTTCTACATCGACGAAGTGACCGTCACACAGGTTCTCCCGCAGGGCGCGAAAGTATACACCGAACTTGAGAACCGGCGCCTCGAAGACCCCGAGGCCCTCTCCACCGAGTTCAAGGGCCTCGCCTCCGCACAGAACGAGAACTACGCATACCGCGTCTGCGCCTACCGCGACTTCATGGGCTCACGCGTCTACTCCGTCTCCGACAACGCCGAGCACGTCTGGCTCCGCTCCTCCGGCATCCAGAACGTCGAAACCACCGACGCCGAAGCTCCCGCACGCTACTTCCGCCTCGACGGCATAGAGCTCCCCGGCGCCCCCGCCGCTCCCGGCCTCTACATCCGCCGCACAGACACCAAAGCCGAAAAAGTAGTGGTAAAATAATCCCCGCCTAACCCACATCCCCGGCACTGTCAACAACATTGCCGGGGATGTTTTCGTTATATCTTGGCATATCACTTCTAAAACACATAACGTTCACATGAATTATCCCATACTTTCCAAAGTCAACTCGCCGGCGGACATCAAGGAGATGGACCTCGACGAGCTGCGCGGACTCTGCGCCGAAATGCGTTCGGCCCTCCTCGACAAGCTTTCGGCTCTTGGCGGACACGTGGGCCCGAATCTCGGAATGGTGGAGGCAATCGTCGCCCTCCACTACGTGTTCGACGCACCGGCGGACAAGATTGTCTTCGACGTCTCCCACCAGAGCTACGTCCACAAGATGCTCACCGGGCGCCGCAAGGCCTTCACCGATCCGGCGCACTACGGCGATGTGACGGGCTATACCCAGCCGCGCGAAAGCGAGTACGATCTCTTCTCCGTAGGCCACACCTCGACTTCCGTCTCCCTCGCCTCGGGCCTCGCCAAAGCGCGCGACATCCTGGGGAACAAGGAGAATGTGGTTGCCGTCATCGGCGACGGCTCGCTCAGCGGAGGGCAGGCCTTCGAAGGCCTCAACATCGGCGCCGCTCTCGGCAGCAACTTCATCGTCGTGGTGAACGACAACGACATGAGCATAGCCGAAAACCACGGCGGCCTCTACGCAGACCTCCGGCTCCTCCGCAACACCAACGGCGAGGGCGAGCCCAACTACTTCCGCTCCCTCGGCTACAGCTACCGCTACGTGCGCTACGGCAACGACATGCGGTCGCTCATCGAGGCTTTCCGTGCGGTGAAGGACATCGACCATCCCGTTGTTGTCCACATCAACACGATGAAGGGTATGGGCCTCCCAGTGGCCGAAGCCCACAAGGAACAGTACCACTACACGGGTCCGTTCGACCTCAAGAGGGGCGCTCCGCTCGCCGCGGCCCCCGCGGGTCAGACCCCGAATACATACAACCAGATTTTCGCCGACCACATCCTGACGCTCATGAAAAGCAATCCGCGGCTTGTGGCCCTCACGGCCGGGACTCCGGGAGCCATCGGCTTCACCCCCGGGAAGCGCCGGGAGGCGGGACGCAGGTTCATCGACACGGGCATTGCCGAGCAAGACGCCGTCAGCATGAGCGGCGGCCTGGCCAAGGGCGGACTGCGCCCTGTGTTCGGCGTGGTCTCCTCATTCCTCCAGCGCGCCTACGACCAGCTCTCGCAGGACGTGGCCCTCAACGGTCTCCCCGCAGTGTTCACTGTTTTCTACTCCGGAGTCTTTGCGATGAACGACGAGACGCACCTCGGTTTCTTCGACGTATCGCTCGCCTCGAACATCCCAGGTGTCGTCTTCCTTGAGCCCACCTGCCTTGAGGAGTACCTTGCCATGCTCGACTGGGCAATCGCGCAGGAGAAAGCTCCGGTCATCGTCCGCACTCCCGGAGGTCCGGTCCGCTCCGACAGTTCCATCGAGCTCCTTCAGGACTATTCCGAGCCTCAGTACGAGATCGTGGAGCAGGGCGCCGACGTGGCCGTTATCGCCGCCGGAACCTTCTTTGAAATGGGCCGCCAGGCCACAGAAATCATGAAGGACAAAGGCCTGCGTCCCACTCTGGTCAATCCCCGTTGCGTTTCTGCCCTCGACACGAAAACACTCGACTCCTTCAGAGACTACCGTCTTGTGATTACCCTCGAGGATTCAATCGCCGACGGCGGCTTCGGCCAGAAAGTGGCCGCATACCTCGGCCAGGCACCCGTGGAAGTCCGCGTGATGGGTCTCCCGAAGACTTTCGTGAACCGCTTCAACGCCTCCGAATTCCTCAGCGAACTCGGACTCACGCCCGAAAACATCGCGGCTATCGCCGTGGAAAGCGGAATATAATCGACAGCGCGAGCATCAGCGCCAGAGCCAGCGGATAGTAAAGATAAGGTATCGCCGCCACCGGGGAAATCCCGGCGAGCGATGCCGCAAGAAGGGCCTGGGCGCCGTAGGGTATAAGACATTGCACGACACAGGAGGCGGAGTCGAGAAGCGACGCCGCCTTCTGCGCGCTTATGCCGAAACTCTCGGCTATCTTGCGTGCGATAGGACCGACCGTGATGATGGCCACGGTATTGTTGGCCGTACAGAGATTGACGATGCCCACAAGGGCTGAAATAGCTGTCTGTGCGCCCCGCGGTCCGTGTACAAAGCGCGTCATATGCCCGAGAATGAAATCTATGCCCCCGGCTTCCTTTATCATCCCGAGCATTCCCGCCGCGAGAAGAGTGACGACAATCAGTGCGCCCATCGAGTCTATGCCCGTGCCGGCGAAACCGGCCATGTCGATGATACTGCGGCCGGAGGCGAGTCCCGTCACCACCGCCGCCGCAAGACCGAGGACAAGAGTCACAAGGACATTCACGCCTACCGCAGCCGAGGCGATGACAATGATATAGGGGAGCATCAGCCACCACGGACCCGACTGCCCCAGCGCAGGAATCTCGCCCATGTCCGAGCCAAGGGCTATGTAGAGGCCGAGGGTGAGAAGCGCCGAAGGAAGGGCTATCCACAGATTGGTCCGGAACTTGTCGGACATAGCGCAACCCTGCGAGCGCGTCGAGGCAATCGTCGTGTCGGAGATAAACGAAAGATTGTCGCCGAAAAAAGCACCCCCGAGCACTCCCGCCACGAAAAATCCGGGAGGGCCTCCCGCGGCCACCGCTATTTCCGCGGCCAGAGGCGTGAGCGCGACAACCGTACCGACGGACGTGCCTATCGCCAGGGATATGAAGCAGGCGGCGAAAAACAGGGTGGGCACAACGAAGCGGGCCGGAAACACCGAAAGGGTAAGATTCACCGTAGCATCCACGGCACCCGTCTCCTTGGCAAGGTTGGCGAAGGCACCGGCGAGAATGAACACCCATATCATGTAGAGAATGTTGGAGTGCCCCGCAGAACGCGAGAAAAGCTCGATACGCTCGGGCAGAGGCTTCTTGCGGGCCATCGCCACAGCCCAGACCGAAGCAGCCGCCAGCGCCACGGAAATAGGCATCTTGTAGAAATCCCCGATATACACCGACACCGCCACATACGAAAGCAGAAAGACAAACATCGGCGACAGTGCCAGCCAGCCCTGCCGTGCCCCGATCCGCGATAGGTCCTTAAGCATCCGCTCCATTTCTTCTGTCCGCTTTCAAAGCCACAAGCCGTGTACCCCCCAGCAGGGCTGCGGCCTCGGAGAAACTACTCCAGTATGAACCGTATACAATCCTGCACCGTGAGAGCACTATCATCTCCGCAAGAGCGTCTTCCATTCCGTCTGCGGTATTCCGCGCCACAGGCCTGTCCATCGTCAGGATTGTCCCTCGGCCGTAGCGCCGCAGGAATTCATCCTTCACTCCTGCATCGTCGCTCGCCAGATAGAACCGTGAGGAAGAATCTTCCGCAAGAGTCCTGTCGACGATATCGATAAACATCCTGTCGGGACTGTTTTCAATGGACATCCGGTTGTCGGTACGGCGGATATGCAGTCCGATGAGCCCGCTTTGCCCCGCAACGGCATTTTCGGCGATTTCCTCGATATGAGGGCGCGGACGGAACAGCTCCCGGTACATCTCGCGCGAAAACGGATAAATCGTCAGACCGCTCCGAACAAGGATTCTGTCGAAGCCCTGAAGGTCCTCGCGCCCGAGACCCATTATCGGATTTTCGGTAACATTGTCGAAAAAACAGCGCGAAAAGCGCGCCTTATGGCAGAGCCGCGAAAGGAAGAAATTCTTCTTACGGGGCTCGTCGAAAAGAAAGAGGTCCGGGAGAGCGGCAACATTCTTTATCTCAATACCCTTTTCCGGCATCAGGAAAAGCCTGTCGAAAGAGGCCCCGAGGTCCTTGTTCACCGGCCATAGCACTTCGGCTCCGAACCCGAAATCCCGTGCCATGGCAAGCCCCCCGGCCATCGCCCTCATGCGGTTTGCCAGTCCTCCTGTCGGATTGATGTAAAGTTTGCTCATTCTCTCTCGGTTGCAAGGTCAGACATTGGGATAAAATGAGCCCCAGGATGCGCGGTCGAGGATGCGGTAGCCCACAGCCTCAGCGATGTGGCGCGGCTCGATGGTCTCGGAGCTGTCGAGGTCGGCGATGGTGCGTGCGACCTTGAGTATACGGTCATAAGCCCGCGCACTCATGTCGTACTTGATTATGGCCTTTTTCAGGATTGCCTCCGCCGGAAGAGAGATATTGCAGTACTGCGCCATCAGACGGGAATTCATCTGCGCGTTGCAGTGGACATCCTTCTCGGCGGCAAAGCGGCGCTGCTGAATCTCCCGCGCGGCGATGACCCGCCTGCGGATTTCTGCGCTCGACTCCCCCGTAGGACGCGCCGTAAGTTCATCTATCTCCACGGGGAGAATCTCCACCTGTATGTCTATTCGGTCCATCAGCGGACCCGAGATGCGTCCCATGTACTTGTTCACCTGACCCGGAAGACAGGTGCAGCGTTTTCGCGGATGGTTGTAATAACCGCAGGGACACGGATTCATCGACGCCACCAGCATGAACGACGCCGGATATTCTACAGAATATTTCGCGCGGGAAACGCTGATGTGGCGGTCCTCGAGAGGCTGACGGAGCACCTCGAGCACCGACCGCGGAAACTCGGGAAATTCGTCAAGGAAGAGAATGCCGTTGTGGGCGAGGGAAATCTCTCCGGGCACCGGATTCGAGCCTCCGCCGACCATGGCCACCGGAGAAATGGTGTGATGCGGCGAGCGGAAGGGACGCACTGTCATCAGCCTCGAACCCCGGCGCAGTTTGCCGGCAACAGAATGGATTTTGGTGGTTTCGAGGGCCTCCCCGAGCGAAAGCGGTGGCATTATCGAAGGCAGACGCTTGGCCATCATCGATTTGCCCGAGCCGGGAGGGCCCACAAGAATTATATTATGGCCGCCGGCGCAGGCAACCTCGAATGCCCGCTTGACGTTTTCCTGCCCCTTAACCTCGGCAAAGTCGCAGTCGAAGGTCTGCTGACCGGCGGCGAACTCGGCGCGGGTGTCGACAACGGTCTGCTCCAGAGGCCGGGCCCCCGTCAGATGTCCGATGACCTCTGTCAGGGAATTCGCGCCGTAGACCGCAAGACGGTTGACGACCGCCGCCTCCGTGGCATTAGCCGCCGGCACAATCATCCCCTTGAATCCCCGTGCGCGGGCCTCTATCGCCATGGGAAGGACTCCGCGCACAGGCTGGAGGCTCCCGTCAAGGGAAAGCTCACCCATTATGACATAGTCGCTTAGGACCGTAGGGTCAAGCTTCTCGGCGGCCGCTAAAAGACTTACGGCGATGGGAAGATCGTAGGCGGCTCCCTCTTTCTTTACGTCAGCGGGAGCCATGTTGATGGTCACGCTCTTGCGGGGAATTTCCATCCCGGACTGCTTCAGCGCCGAGCGCACACGCTCGTGGCTCTCCTTCACGGCCGTGTCAGGCAGACCGACGATACAGTACTGGAACCCCCTGTCGAGCACAGTCTCAACCGTGACTATAATCGCGTCTATGCCGCTAACCGCGGCCCCGTAAGTCTTTACAAGCATGGCTGTTTAGTTTTTATCTGTCTGCCTATTTAATCAATATTTTCACGGCTTTGGCACCGCAACGGCCGACATAAACGCCTCGCTTGAGAGTGCTACCTTTCACCTTCTGGCCTAAAGGATTGTAGTAGTCGGTCTCAAGCGCCGAGTCTTGGTTAATTTCCAGAACGTTCACTCCGGAAACCTCACTCATCCCGGGTTCGATTCTAAGTGCATAATTCTCAGGGAATGTCATACGGCATTCCGGTCCGGAAACAGTTTCCTCAAGCACAGAATTGTCTGCGATGCTTGTCTTGGTAATCTTCCATGAATTGATTTCAGGATTGTCCGATTTAAGCACAAATTCCCGGCCTGCGGGCCATTTGCCATTAAGTTCGTGATTCCTGACGTTGACATTATTCAAAGAATACGATGCCTCTACGCCCGTAAGAGGGACGAATTCGAAGGGGACAAGAGACCCGAGAGAGAAATAATCCGCTATGTGCTCATAAAAGAAATTATATCGCTTGTCAAGCCAGTCGCATGCCGCTGCATACTCTTCTTCATATTTTTCAAAGGGTATATCGACATTCGCTACCTCGCAATGTTTCTCCCATTCCGGCATCATCGCGTTCTTCAGAAATTCCATCTGGGACACCGTCTTTTCAGGATTCAAAAAATCCGCCATATACACTAAGGCATGGTCTATAAATATATTGCGGAATTCACCAATCTGCATAACATTACGGAACAGCGACATACACACCTTCCCGGCTTCAGTTCCCGTAACCGGATCTGCGACATCTATCATCGTCTTGATATGAGGGGCATAAGGCGACGAATCCTTGTAACCAAGTATCCAGTCCATATCCTTAATGATTGACCTCCACTTGCCCCCCTCGGCCGACGGTCGCCAAAGAATAAAATTATTGCCGGGCCAGTCAACATTCAGATAGAAGAAATTAACAAGGTATGAATCCAGAAATTCCTCCACATCCAGACGTGCCCTGTATTCTTCAACGATATTCTCACCTTCCGGTTCTTTCATGTAGAACTCACGGAATTCAACAAAAGAGTCAAACGAGCCTTCCTTAAGCTCTTCCCAGTTTTCAACCATATCGACGTCCTCAAGACCTCCATGGTTGGTGAAGACATTGTCCTCGTTGCTACGTTCCCGTATATGCCTGAGTCCCTTGTATTCTCCATTGATATAGAGAACGCAAAGGCGCTCGGCCTGCCAGTCCAGATTGTCTATGTTCATCCCGACATTGCGCTGTACTGCCGCGTCTCGAAGATACAGATGGTCATAGTCATTGCCTGCATTTCGAATCATCAGCGACTTGAAGTCCGTCACACCCGGGCGCTGGTCGGGAAAGAATTCATGGTTGAGGCGTTTGGCACCGAAGCGTTTGTTTGCATAGACCATAAAAGTTTTTTGCGGCCTGTTACGGCTTGTCCAACCGCCCCCGGTACGTGTTTCACATAGCTGGTTGAGAATTGCCGGACTATCCGCGCCCTCGAAGTATTCGAAATTTACGGGCCGGCGATAATCCTTATAGCAATGGGGGGACATAAGTATGCCTTTGTCAGTCGAATATAACATTTCCGGATTGGCAACCATCGAAATTAGGGGAAGGTCGCTCTCCCGGTAATGGAAGATGTAACTCTGGGTCGTGGCAGTCGGAGAAAGATAGCCATCGCAGAATAGCCTTGCGCGGACAATTGTTGATTTTGAAATATCTATCGGAGTCCCGTCATATTCCGGACTCTCGGCGGTAACATCCGAGCAATCAAGAGAATAGTGGAGTACCGTCCCTTCGGGCAGCCCCTCCGGAATCGACATCGTCAGCTGGAAAGGCTCCGTGGAAACACATCCATAGTGCGAAAATTCAGGTTCCGGAAGAATTTTATCTGCAGTCGTCACTCCTCCGGCATTCGAGTGGCCGGGAGTGGGCTGAAGCTGATAGCCCCACTCTTCCGAAGCGTCCGTCACGCGCCCGTAAGAAACATCCGGAGCAGGTTGGGCAACCATCTGTTCCACCGCGTCGCACAATTCGCCGTTGTGAAATAGTCTGACGATGCCGTTCTTGCCTGATTCAAGACGTATATCAGCATGTAGGCCCGATCCGACCTTGTCGCAGTAAACAAGAACATATTCCCCCGGAGCCACAATTCTCTCAGGAAGTGCGTATGCCTTTGTCGCCATCTCCTTCACACCAAGAGAATATTCCGAAAGACTGACTTCGGTCTCCCCGGCATTGTAGAGTTCGACCCAAGAATCGGGATATTCCTTCAATTCATCGAAGACATAAGTAATGTTAGACTGCATCAACTCGTTTATCACCAACTGTGAATGCGCATAAGGGGCCAGCAGCATCGAGCTGAAAATCCCAGCAAAAAACATTCTATACATTTTATTACAATTTATTTTATGATTCCAAATGCTTTATTTAAGTCTCCTCCCCGATAGATTGCGGCGCCCGTGGAGTCGCAGACGAGAACGTATGGAAGGCCGGGAATGCCGAGATTCTGGAGCTGGGGGGCTCCGAGATTGCCGGGGAGCCAGCCACGCCGGACGGCGCCGTCATTCTCGAACTTCAGGCGTTCCGAGCGGAGCATACGGCGCCATGCCATGGTGTCAGCGCTCAGATATATGTCCGCCACGGCCACACTCTGCCGCGCGGAGAGCTTCAGAAGCGTCTTGAGCAGCGTGTCAGGGCGCTGGGCCTCCTTCTCGCTGAAGAAAAAGAGGGTTGCCTTGCGTCCGCGGGGAGAAAGGCTTGCCACACGGTTCTTCTCGGAGATGTAGCAGAGAGAGTCGAGCTTTCGCTCGGCTCCTTCATGGGCCACTCTCCGGATAAGATAGGCCAAGCCTCCCGCAATGAATTCAGGACGTGCCTGCGGCTCGATAGACGTAAGGAGCGAGTCAGCCTGAAGAGGATTGGATTTCACAGGGTAGTGCGACACAAGGAGAAGCGTGCCGACAATGTCGTCGGGATGCGCGCCGATATAATCGGCGATTACCCGGGCCACGCGCGCGCTGTCGCGGAGAGCCTCGCTGTTCTTGTTGAGGAAATCCGCCCAGCGGCCGTTTGTTTCCGATCCGGACACCTTGATGTCCTCGGGACGCCCGCGGGTAAGCGTCACATGCACCTCCTCGCCATTGGCGATATACAGCCGCCCGAGCGGTGTATAGTCATGCTCGAACATTTCGAGAAGCGTAGGCTGCGCCGACGAACCGGAAAACTGGAATTTGCCGTCGCGCACGGCCACGACTGCCGAGCGGAATCCGGCCGGAGTGTCGTAACTGTACCGGAGATTCATGTTTGCGTTTCCCACAAGCTCGCCCGATACAACAAAACGGCTGTCATCTGCGCAAGAGGCCGACGACAGCAATACGAGGACACACAGTAAGACTATGGCCGGAATTCGCAAACGGAGAATCATCTGACACCGAGGCGGTTAAGGAGTTCGACCACCTCGGAGGCGCTCATCTCGCGTCGCCGCCGGAGCTCCTCCGAAAAATTGTCGGCGATGGAGTGTATGCCGACATGGGAGAACAGGCGGTGGACATAGGAGAATGAGTCGTCGAAAAGCGAGCGGGCCTCTTCGTCGTCAAGAGAGCAGGCTTCGACGGCCACGTCGCGGATAACCGTGCGGATGGCCCGGCGACAGTCCTCGCCGAGCTCGCGCTTGCCGCGAAGGACATACGCGCGGCACACTGCGTTTCCGAGAATCATGCGCGCGGCAATGCTTAGATGCCTGAGATTAGCCGTCCAGAGATACTTCGCCGCCATGCGGGGATTTCCCCGGAAGAAAAACTCGTGGGTCATCTCGAAATCCCCGTCGGCATCCGCATCAAGGGATATATGGGCCAGAAGATCCTGACCGTCGCAGGCCACAAGGGTTATGGCCATACCGACGAGCCCGTATGCCTTGTCGCGCTCGTCGGTATATTTCAGGGATACAGTGTCGTCAGTCATCAGTTCATTATCATGATTTTTGATACCACGGCATCACTCTTGCCGCTGTCGTCGCCCGACGAAGCGAGCACGAGATACACGCCTGTGCGTACACGGGCGCCTGCGGAGTTGCAGCCGTCCCAGATGAAGCTGCCGCCGGCGGAGCGTCCCTGGGCGATGACATTTCCGCTCATGTCGGCAATCTTAACAAGCGAATTGTCCATGAGACCGGCCACGGTAATCCAGCCGTTGTAGTCGGGGCGGACAGGATTGGGATAAACATAGACATCGGAGAAATCTTCCTGAGCCGGAGAGGCGTCGCTCTCGAACATCATCAGGCCGAGGTCCGTTCCGAAGTACACTTTATTGGAATTGGGGTCGCATGCCACGGAGTAGATGACATTCGAGACCAGAGGAGAATTGTCCTTGGTGTAATGGGCAAGAATCTTTGTGCCGTCGGCGTTCACGAGGTAAACCCCGGAGTCGAAAGTCGTGAACCATTTCCGGTCGGTGGAATCGATTCCGATGCCCGAAATATTCACACCGTCAAGGAGATAGTCTCCGTATATCGTACCGTCGTTACGCGGAACCACGGGGCGGCGCACTGACAGGCCGGTCTGGGCACCAAGCTTTCCGTCAGGAAGGTAGAAGACTCCGGCGGTGTGGCAGAACCATACGCGCCCCTCGGCGTCTTCCATCACGCCGGTATAGTAGAGAGGGCTGACAGGGTTTGAATCCTGGTCCTGAAAACTCGTATGTGCAATCATGACGTCGTCAGAGGTGTCGGTATAGGTCCCCTTGGTATCAACGGCAAAGAAAACAGACCTGTATGCCGCATCAGTCACGTAAAGCATGTCCGACTTCCTGCAGAATGCCATATTTACATTATAGGAGAAATTCTGCGAACCGTTTCCGGGATGTTCTATCCAGTCCTCGTACTTTACGTCTGCGGGACGTTCTTTCCTGATTTTTGACGGAAGTATAATAAATGGAATGTCAGGCCCCATTCCGGAGTGCGGAGTGTGGAGGAATGCAACCCATAGGTTGCCTTCCGGATCAAATTCCGCATGCTGCATATAAGTCACCGGACCTTTTACCGTCTGAGGATATGGGGAATTCACACGGCTGTAGATGTTGAGCACGTCACCGTTGGGGTTTTCAGCCGACCAGCCTTCGCCCTTCTTGCACAGGTAGAGGCCGTCGTAGCTCGGAATCCAGAACAGTTCGGGGTCATCGGGATCAGGCAACACAACCTTGTGTCCGCCCTGAAGATACTTCGTCCCGGAATTGGTCTTGTTGCCGTTAACCCAGGTGCTCTGGCCCTTTTGGGACTGCATCTGAGCTATTTCTTCATCCGTATAGTCATGGAACTTAGTGGTTCCCAGAGCCATTCGTTCGGAAGTCGCGTCGGTAAGAGGGGTCTTGTCCTCAATTTTGTCGCCGTCGACTACATTGACATACTTCAGGCTGCCTACACCATGTGGTTGGCCGGCATTGGAATAAAGCACGCCGCCGCACAGGTTGCTGACCCACAGACGGCCGAGGGAATCCCAGCGGAGCAGATGCGGATAGGCCACACTCACGCCATCGGGAAGGAAGGGCTGCATGAGCACTTCGTTTGTGGAAAGATTCCATTTCGCGAGGCCGTCCGGAGTACCTACCCAGAGGGACTGCAGACCGTCGCGGCCGACACCATACTGCATCTTTGCGATGGCGGCGGGAAGGGCCGTATTGTCAAATTTCGGAGTCTCGGGATTGAACGTATAGATTCCGCTGTTGCCCGAAGTATAGAATTTGCCGTCGGCCCCGCGGAAGGTTCCGTTGTTGACGTCCTTCAGGACAATGTCGTAGACGACTGTCTCTCCATTCTTCCTGAGCGACTTCGTCTGATGGTCGAAGGTATGGTAGTGGGTACGCCACTTGTCTTTTGTAACGGCAAGGAAATGGTCGTCATCCGTGCGGGTGAACGAACTGTATTCCAGAGTGAATATCGGCGTGAAGGCCGATATGTTCGAGATTTTCCCGTCCATCGGCGCCGTATAGAACGTATTGCTGGTGCACCCTGCGGCATTTGTGGCGCCAAGGTAAATCATCAGGTCGTCGCCAAGAGCCATGATGCCGTCCACCGGGAATCCGAAGATGCCGGACCGGTCAACCCGGCCTGTCTCCATGTCGAGTATGATGAATCCGAAATCCGTGGCTATATATGCCTTGTTTCCACGGAAATCAACGGCGCGGACGGTCTTGGTGGTCGTGAGCACGGCATCGCGCAGCGACGACACATTGAGCACGCTCCCGTCCTCGCTGACGATATCCATGTTGTAATTGAGGTAGGTGATGAGGAGCTTCTTGGCCTCGGAATTGTAGTATACGCCGGTCACGCCGACATCCGACAGGGAATTGGAATAACCGAAGGTCTCGTTGTCGGCCTCCGAGTAGTGGTAGAGGTTGTTGCCGGTGATAAAATACACCTTTGACCCCGTGTCGACAACATTGGAAATGGAGTGGGACACGGTGGGATAATGATACCAGCGGCCGCTGAACTTCTGCGCGCGGGCTCCGATGACGGACAGCACGACAAGGGCGACGATTATCGACAATTTTTTATTCATAGCTCGTTGTCTCTGTGTTTCTCTGAGGGTTGAGGAGGATTTAAGAGGATTGAGTGATTTAATGTGACGGAATCATTTGCCGAGGAAGGCCATGAGGGCCCGCACGGCACGGCCGCGGTGGCTGACCGCGTCCTTTTCGCTTCCCGTGGCTTCGGCGAAGGTCTTTGTCCAGCCGTCCGGTACGAAAAGCGGATCGTATCCGAAGCCGGCGTTGCCGCGCGGAGCATCAAGGATGCGACCTTCGACCGCGCCGGAGAAGTATTTCGGCTCATGGCCCCCCTCAAGAAGGCAGATGGCGGTCCGGAAGCGGGCTGTCCGTTTTTCTGCGGGAAAGCCCGAGAGACGCTCGAGGAGGAGGCGGTTGTTCGCGGCATCGTCATGGGCCACTCCGGCGAAGCGGGCCGAAAGTACACCCGGCGCACCCCCGAGAGCGTCGACTTCAAGGCCCGAGTCATCGGCGATGCAGTCGTAGCCGTAATGCTCCCGCACGTAGGATGCCTTTGCCAGGGCATTCCCCTCGAATGTCGGGGCATTCTCCGGGATGTCGGCGTCGCAGCCTATGTCGCGGAGACCGAGCACTTCAGTCTCCGGGCCGAGCATCCGGCGCAACTCCGACAGCTTGTGGAGGTTGTTGGTGGCGATTACTATCTTTCTCACGTCTATAAGTAACGGATTTTCCGCGGGTTTATTATGCAACGACGATATTCACGATTTTACCCGGAACAACTATCACTTTCCTGACAGTCTTGCCCTCGAGCCACTTGGCCGCGCTTTCATGGGCCAGCGCCGTCTTCTCGATATCCGCGCTCGTGGCCGAGGCGTCGACCGAGATGTTGAACCGGGCCTTTCCGTTGAAGCTTACAGCCATGGTCACGGTGCTTTCCGTAAGATAGCTTTCGTTCACCGCCGGCCAGCGTCCGTCACGCACGATGCTTTCATCTTCGGGGCGCCCGATGGAGGAATGCCATAGCTCCTCGGCGACATGCGGGGCGAAAGGCGCGAGCACAAGCAGAAGCTCCGAAAGGACTTCCCGGCTGTGGCACTTCTGCGCCGAAAGTTCGTTCACGCAAATCATGAAGGCCGCCACTGAGGTATTGAACGAGAAGTTCTCGATGTCCGACGTCACCTTCTTGATAAGCTTGTGGAGCGACTTGAGCGATTCGGGCGACGGCTTGGAGTCGTCCACCAGACAGGTATCACCCTTGAAGTAGAGGCCCCAGAGTTTCTTTATGAAGCGGTTCACGCCGTCGATGCCGTTGGTGTCCCAGGGCTTGCTCTGCTCCAGCGGGCCGAGGAACATCTCGTAGAGGCGAAGTGTGTCGGCGCCGTAGCGGTCTACGATGTCGTCGGGGTTAACCACATTGTACATCGACTTCGACATCTTCTCCACGGCCCATCCGCAGACATACTTCCCGTCCTCGAGCACGAATTCCGCCGTGGCGTATTCAGGCGACGAGGCCTTGAAAGCCTCGAGATTGAGAACGTCGTTGCTGACGATATTTACGTCTACATGGATGGGTGTCGTGTCGTACTTGTCCTTGAGGCCCAGCGAGACGAAGGTGTTCGTGTCCTTGATGCGGTACACGAAGTTGCTGCGTCCCTGAATCATGCCCTGGTTGATGAGCTTTTTGAACGGCTCCGGCTCGCAGACAAGTCCGAGATCATACAGGAACTTGTTCCAGAAGCGGCTGTAAATCAAGTGGCCCGTAGCGTGCTCGCTGCCGCCGATATAGAGGTCGACATTGCGCCAGTAGCTGTCCGCCTCCTTCGACACGAGCGCCTCGCTGTTCCGCGGGTCCATGTAGCGGAGATAGTAGGCCGACGAGCCCGCGAAACCGGGCATCGTGTTCAGTTCGAGGGGATAGCCTTCCGGAGTGCACCAGTTCTTGGCGCGGCCCAGCGGAGGCTCGCCGCTCTCGGTGGGAAGATACTTGTCGACGGCCGGGAGCGCCAGAGGGAGGGCCTCCTCGTAAGGCATCGGCACACCGTCCTTGTAGTAAATGGGAATAGGCTCGCCCCAGTAGCGCTGGCGGCTGAAGATGGCGTCGCGAAGGCGGAAATTGACCTTCACCTTGCCTATACCTTTCTCGGAGATGAATTTCTTTGTCTTTGCAATGGCATCCTTCACCTCGAGCCCGTTGAGGTTGAGCTCCGGACCCTCCGAATTTATCATCAGGCCTTCCTTGGCATCGAAACTGCTCTCCGACACATCCGCTCCCTCGATGAGGGGAATCACCGGGAGATTGAAGTGACGAGCGAATGCATAGTCGCGGCTATCGTGGGCCGGAACGGCCATGATAGCTCCGGTGCCGTAACCCGCGAGCACGTAGTCGCTCACCCATACGGGCACTTCCTTCCCTGTAAGCGGATTCACGGCGTAGGCGCCCGTGAAGACGCCCGTCACCTTCTTGTCAATCATGCGCTCGCGCTCGGTCTTGTGCCGTGTGGCCGTGACGTATTCCTCGACGGCGGCACGCTGCTCAGGCGTGGTAACCATGTCGACATACGCGCTTTCGGGAGCGAGCACCATGAACGTAACGCCGAAAATCGTGTCGGCGCGCGTGGTGAAAATCTCAAGCTCCACATCCTCGCGGCCTGCAATTCGGAAGCGCATCTCCGCGCCCTCGCTACGTCCGATCCAGTTGCGCTGAGTCTCTTTGATCGACTCACTCCAGTCGAGCGTGTCAAGGTCGCGAAGGAGACGGTCAGCGTAGGCCGACACCCTCAGACACCACTGGTACATCATCTTCTGCTCCACGGGGTAGCCCCCGCGCACACTGAGGCCCTCGGACACTTCGTCGTTGGCAAGTACCGTACCGAGCTTCGGACACCAGTTCACCATCGTATTGGCCTGAAAGGCCAGACGCCAGTTCATCAGCGCGTCCGAGCGCTCCTTGTCGGTCATCTGCGCCCAGTCCTCAGCCGTGAAATCCAGCTCGCGGGTCTGAGCGGCGTCAAGGCCTTCCGTGCCCTGCTTCTCTAGGTGCTCGATGAGCTTCTCGACAGGCTCGGCCTTCGCCGTCCTGCGGTTGTACCAGCTTCCGAACATCCGCAGGAAAGCCCACTGAGTCCAGCGGTAGAACTCGGGGTCGCAGGTCTTTATCTCGCGGCTCCAGTCGAAGGAGAAGCCGATTTTGTCCAGCTGCTCGCGGTAGCGGGCAATGTTCTGGCGTGTAGTGATTTCCGGATGCTGGCCCGTGCGGATGGCATACTGCTCGGCCGGAAGCCCGTAGGCGTCGTAGCCCATGGGATGAAGGACATTGAAGCCCTGCAGGCGCTTGTAGCGGGCATATATGTCGGAGGCGATATAGCCTAAGGGATGCCCCACGTGAAGTCCCGCACCCGAGGGATACGGGAACATATCAAGGACATAAAACTTCGGGCGCGTCGGATCGATGTCAACGCGGTAGACGCCGCGGTCTTTCCAGGCCTTTTGCCAGCGGCTCTCAATCTCTTTATGCTTGTATTCCATTGCTTGGTGTGAGTGTTTTTTCAGGATAATTCCAACATCCGGTCGATTGACCGCAGGGCTTCCCGGGCGAGGACCGGGTCAATCTTGATTTCCGGGCGTCCGTCGCGCAGGCAGTCGCGAAGAGCCCGCAGGGTATTGAGCTTCATGTACGCGCAGTCGTTGCACCCGCAACCAGGAGCGCCTTCACCCGCCTCGCCAACCGACGGAGGCGCCGGCAGGAAGGTCTTCTCCGGACAGGCCTTACGCATCTCGTGCAGGATGCCGCTCTCCGTGGCCACGATGAACTCCCGGGCCTCGGAGGCCCGCGCGAACTCGAGGAGCGCCGCCGTGGAACCTACCTTGTCCGCAAGGAGCACCACCGGACGCTTGCATTCCGGATGCACGAGCACCGGCGCTTCCGGATGCTCGGCCTTCAGGGCCTTTATGCCCTCCACGGAGAAGCGCTCGTGGACATGGCAGGCACCGTCCCACAGCACCATCTCACGCCCCGTCGCGGAATTGATGAAGGCTCCGAGATTCCTGTCAGGCCCAAATATGATTTTCTCGTCCTTCGGAAAACTCTCGACCACCTTCAGCGCGTTCCCCGAGGTGACGAGCACGTCGCTCAGCGCTTTTACACCGAGGGAGGTGTTGACATAGGAAATGACCGTATGCCCCGGATGGGCCTCGATGAAGGCCCTGAAATCCTCGACCGGGCAGCTGTCGGCCAGCGAGCACCCCGCCGAGAGGTCCGGCATGAGGACCGTCTTGTCGGGACAGAGCACTTTCACGGTCTCGCCCATGAAATGGACACCGCACATCACAACGATGGACACTTCCGGACCCAGCTCCGCCGCCTTGCGGGCAAGGGCGAGTGAGTCGCCGATAATGTCGGCGAGGTCCTGCACATCGCCGTCCGTATAATAGTGCGCGAGCACTACCGCGCCTTTTTCCTTCTTGAGACTCCTGATTTCTTCTATCAGGGCCGCGCGGTCGTCCCCCGCGTTTACGTGCTGTGTCATATCAGGTTTTTGCGTATTTGTCTTTTAACCTACAAAATTACAAAAACTGCCGGAAACTCGCAAATCATCCCCCGCCGCACCCCCGTTTTTTCATGACAATTCACACCTTTCCCGCCCCAGAAGCCGCGTCTTGACGAACTTTTCCGCGCCCCGGTGCGTTAGTTTCATGTTTTCAACAATAAATTGTCACACATAATCCGCTAACATTATGAAAAGACTGCTACTCATCCTTGCCATAGCCTTAGGCCTGGCCACTTCAGCAAACGCCCAGCGGGCAGAGCTCCAGCTCAGCTACGGCGGTTTCACTCAGATGGACTGCACGGACATGCACGACGGCTGGCACGGCGTGAACAATGCCTGGGGCGCCGTTACCGCCGGTCTCAACTTCCGCGTCATCCCCAAACTCTGGATCGGTCCTTCCTACACCCTCTCAACATGCTCGACAAAGGGAGGCCCCAACGCAAGCCACATCGCCTACCACGTAATTATGCTCAACGGCCGATATGAATACTACTCCAAAGGCCTCCTCAAGCTTTACGCTCACGTCGGCCTCGGCGCTGACATCAGCTACATGCAGCCCAAGGGAGGCGACAACTACAGCCGCGGCTACTTCGCATTCCAGGTGTCGCCCATAGGCGCACAGTTCAATCTCTCCCGCAGCGTCGGGATGTTCGGCGAACTCGGATTCGGCGCACAGGGCCTCCTGCAGGTCGGCTTCCGCTTCGGTTTCTGACATAGTTGATTGACTTCCACCACCATACCCCGCGACTGCTCCCCCTCCCGGAGGGCAGTCGCGCACGCGTTTATCATAGCCTGAAAAGCCACCGGCACACACGCAGACGCATAAGCAACCCGCAGGCGACTACGGTCGTCACAAGGACTGTCAGGAAATAAACCAGCGGCGCGCAAGGCACATCCTCGAAGTACTGGAACCGGATAATCAGTATCACAAGCGGATGGATGGCGTACACCGGCAGAAAGAGCGAGGAAAATCCGCGGATGACACGGCTGTCCCTGATTTTCAGGCTCAGACACCATAGAAAAATACAGACACTGAAAAGTATCATCACCGGAAAACCATAGAAAAACTCCACGCCGGGCCGGGGCATCTCCGGCGTCCACATCCACCTTACCACAACCACCGCAGCGCCCAAAGGCACAGCCAGCCACCCCAGCAGCCGGCTCCGGAAGGCCCGCACTGATTCCGGCCACAACCTTATCGCCCCGCCGAGCATGAAGTAAAACAGCCAGTTCCAGAGACGCAGACTCTGCGGCACGGCCGCCTCGCCCTTCCCGAGCAGATTGCCGGCGAAGGCAATGCCTTCAACTCCCGCAAGCAGGGCCAGGACAAAAAGATAGTACTTCCTCTTCAAAGCGAGCCGCTCGAGCAGAGGATAACAGAGGTATACCGTGGCAAGCGCCGTAAAATACCAGAATACGGAAAATAGCCCCTTGCCGCCGGCGGCAAGGTAGATGTTGTACACGTACGACTTATAGAACCACGCCTTGCCGAAGGACTCCGGATGGGGAAGCGCCATCGCGGCCCAGACAATTCCGATGAATAGCACCGTCAGGCGCGCTATGGCCCACAACTTACGGTACACGTAGCCGTAGCCCTCCC
Organism: uncultured Porphyromonadaceae bacterium; assembly: GCA_902491515.1. Taxonomy (GTDB): domain Bacteria; phylum Bacteroidota; class Bacteroidia; order Bacteroidales; family Muribaculaceae; genus CAG-873. Next base: position 36,939 of record CABUIC010000011.1, on the reverse strand, counting down.
GGCGCCCCGTCAGAAGATAGCCCGTAACCATGAAGAAAAGCGGAACGCACACCACCGACAGGCTGTTCATCACCCACTCCGTACTCAGACTGCAGTCCTTGAAATCCATGAACACGCACGACGTGTGACGGCACACCACCATCGACATCGCGATAATCTTCACAAGGTCGATCGACAGGTTCCGTGTTCCGCTGATTTCAGGTTCTCTCATGGCTGGGCTTGTTAGGGCCAGAACATTTTCGGCGCCCTCGCCGGTGCGCGCAATAAAAAAATCGTTTGTAAACATATCATCTACAAACGATTTGTCGGGGTGAGAAGACTCGAACTTCCGACCTCCACGTCCCGAACGTGGCGCGCTGCCAACTGTGCTACACCCCGGGTTGGCAATCCGTCAGTGCGAATGCAGGTGCAAAGTTACGAACTTTTTTTGAATCTACCATCACATTACCCGTTTTTTTTCAAAACCGTCGGCGAGGATGCCCCCGTCCGATTAGCCGGACGGAGGTCAAGTGTCGCGGCGGCCATTCTTCCGTGTCCGGAGGGCGGTCGTGTGGAGCCGGCTTACGGCCTTGTCTGGCCGGCGCCCGTGATGAGATACTTGTACGTGACGATTTCCATCAGCCCCATCGGCCCGCGGGCATGGAGCTTCTGCGTCGAGATGCCGATTTCGGCTCCTAAACCGAACTGCGCGCCGTCCGTGAAGGCCGTCGACACATTCGCATAGACGCAGGCCGCGTCAATGCGCCGCAGGAATTCCTGGGTCGCCTGTTTGTTCTCGGCGATGATGCTCTCGCTGTGCTTCGAGCCGTGGGCGTTGATGAAGTCTATAGCCTCGTCGATGTTGCCCACGGTCTTCACGCTGATTTTATAGTCGAGCCACTCGCGCCCGAAGTCCTCCGGCTTGGCTCGGTGAAGCAGGGGGTATGCTCCCTCGAGGGCCGTATAGGCCTCGTCGTCGGCGTAAATCTCTACATGCTTGGCCGCAAGCCCGTAGCAGAGCGCCGGAAGCACCGACAGTCTGTCGCGGTCGATGACAAGGCAGTCCAGAGCGTTGCAGACGCTCACCCTCCGTGTCTTCGCGTTCAGGATGATGTCGCGCCCCGTGGCGATGTCGCCCGAGGTGTGAAAATACGTATGGCACACCCCGGCACCCGTCTCGATGACCGGAACCCGCGCGTTGTCCCTCACGTAGTCGATGAGCTGACGGCCGCCGCGAGGGATGATGAGGTCTATCTGTCCACGCGCCTCGAGCATAGCCTTCGTCGCCTCGTGGCCGTCGGGGAGCAGACGCACGGCCTCCGGGTCTATGCCCTTGGCTTCAAGGACGCCCCGGATTATTTCAACGGCCTTGGTGTTCGTCCGCGACGCCTGATGGCCGCCCTTCAGAACGACGGCCGACCCGGCGCGGAAGCAGAGCGCGAACACGTCGAAGGTCACATTCGGCCGCGCCTCGTAGATTACGCCTATCACCCCGAAAGGAGTCGTCACCTTCCGGATCAGGAGGCCGTTGGGGCGCCGCTTGCGGTCCAGCTCTATCCCCACCGGCGACGGCAGGTCGGCGACCGCGCGCATCTCCGCGGCGATTTCGGCGATGCGCTCCTCCGTCAGCTTGAGTCTGTCGTACTTAGGGTCCTTCGGATCCATCTCCGCCAGGTCCGCGGCATTCGCCGTCAGGAGCTCGGATGCGGAAGCTTCAACGGCCTCAGCTACCGCACGGAGCGTATCGGCCACGCGTGCATCGCTCAGCTCGCAGATCTGGTCCGCGGCCCAGCGCGACGGGCCGAAATCTATCTTTTCAGCCTCCCGCGCCTTAGGCTCCGGGGCTGTTACCTTGATTGTCTTTGTGTCTTTGATAGTGTCCATAGTTTTGATACGTTTTTTGATTGTCTAAGAATATACTTGATGCAAACCTATTTGGAAAGAATATAATATATAACGTATACATCCCCCAGGCGGTTCATTCCGCGCGGGTGTACACATAGAGATAGTCTGCGTGGACCAGCGGCTGGCCCGCTCCCTTGCGTCCGAGCGCTCGCCGCGCGGCATCGGAGCCAAGCCCCGCGCGGCCGCAGCCGATGACTGTGCCTTCCGGGCCCGTGACCGTGACGATGTCGCCGTTCTCGAATTCGCCCTCGATGGCCGTGACGCCCACCGGCAGCAGGCTCGCTCCGCCGCGAAGCAGGGCCTCTGCGGCGCCTTCATTGACGTGCACGGTCCCCTTGGCGAAACTCTCGCCGTGTGCTATCCACCGCTTCAGGCTCGAGGGCTCTCCGGACGCAGGCTCGAAGAGCGTACACGGCGGAAGCTGCGCACCCGCCGGCGAGAGAAGGCCCGTCAGTATGCCCTCGCGCTTGCCGTTGGCTATAACCACCGCTATCCCCTCGGCCGCAAGACGGGACGCTACGCGGTATTTCGTCGACATTCCCCCGCGCCCGAGGCTTGAGCGCGTCTTCCCTATGCAGGAGTCAAGCCTGTCGGTGGTCCGCACGCGGCCTATCAGCTCCGCGCCCGGCTCCGACGGGTCCGTCGTGTAGATCCCGTCGATGTTGCTCAGGATTATCAGCGCGTCGGCGTCCATCATCGACGCTACGAGGCCCGACAGCTCGTCGTTGTCCGTGAACATCAGCTCCGTCACCGACACGGTGTCGTTCTCGTTGACAACAGGGATGATTCCGGCTTTCAGCATCACGCCCATGCAGTGCTTCTGGTTCAGATAGTGGCGCCGCGTCGCCAGGTTTTCCTTCGTCGCGAGCACCTGTCCGCAGATTATCGAGTGGTCCCGGAAAAATTCATAATAGCGGTTGATGAGCTTCGCCTGCCCCACCGCGCTGAACAGCTGGCGCGACGAGACTTCGTCGAGCTCACCCGTCGGAATGCCGTGGCGCCGGAACTCTCCGCGCCCGCTGGCTACCGCGCCCGACGATATCAGGATGATTTCAATCCCCCCGGCCCGCAGAGCCGCGAGCTGGTCGACTATCGCGCTCATCCTCGTCACGTCCAGAGACCCGTCGGCCCGCGTCAGCACATTGCTGCCGACCTTAACTACTATCCTTCCGGGCTTCTTCCCGAACAATCCCGAATATTTCTTTTCCATAATGTCTCTTACAGCAAACCCTGTGCCGAAAGCTATATCTGCCTGAGCTTGTATTTCTCGATGAACGCCCGCACTTCAGGCTTCGTGTCGATCCAGTGCCGGAGCACCTGGCTGTCCGTCCAGAGCCCGGGCGTCGATTCCCCGGACGTGGCCGACACTTCGAGCGTCACCCTGTCGTTGGCGAGCCGCCCCCGCAGGTGCTTCAGCAGCTCCGCCATCGACTCCTGCATCTGGCGCACACCGAGGTCGCCCTCGACGCCCACATGCCACACCTCGTCGGCCTCCCTCCGGAGGCTTGCCGCGCGCATGGTGTTGATGAGGATGTGCTCCGTCTCGTGGGTGGCGATGAAGCTCGCCCACGCCTCGCGGAAGGCCTCGTCCGTGTAAGCTGTCGTGGCCGTTACCGACGCCTCCGCGGGCTTTTCGGCCCGTATCGTCACCGGTGCGTGAGTCTGAGCCTGAACCGGCTCTGCGGCGTAGGTCGCCGCAGAGGCCTGAGGATAAGGAGTACCCCCGGGGCGCCGCGCCGGCGGCGGGGTGATGACCACTCCGGAAGTCTGGATATGATGCCGCGTGGGCGGCGGCAGTGTGTCGCCGGTGGCTGTGGCGCCAACGGCTGAGGGCGCGGACGCCTTGGTCTGTCCTCCCGCGGCGGCTTGCGTCGTCGCGGCGGCAGGTGCCAAGGCCCTGAGAGGCCCCTCGACGTGTCCGCTACGCTTGGTCGAGGGGCTCAATCGTTGGCACAGTCTGATCAGTGCCAGTTCTATGAGCAGTTGCTTGTTCGACGACGCCCGGTAGTTGAAGTCCGCGTCGTTGCAGATATCCATCGCCTTGTAGAGGTAGGTCGGCGTCAGCTGCTTCGCACGCTCGGCCATGGCCGCACGCACGTCGTCCGCCGCATCGAGCAGGACTATCGTCGACGGGTCGCTCGCCACCATCAGGTCCCGGAAATACTGCGCCAGACCGTTGATGAAGAACTGCGAGTCGAAGCCCTTGTCCCTGACCTCCTTGTATATCAGAAGGGCCTTCGCGACGTCCTTCGCACGGAAGGCATCGACAAGGCGCTCGTAGTACGCGCTGTCGAGCACGTTCAGGTTCTCTATCGTCGACGCGTAGGTGATGTTCCCGCGGCTCGACGCAAGCACCTGGTCGAATATCGACAGCGCGTCGCGCATAGCCCCGTCAGCCTTGTGCGCGATGATGTTCAGCGCCGCCGGTTCAGCCGTGGCGCCCTCCTTCTCCGCGACGTCCTGAAGGTGCTTCACCATGTCCGCTATCGTGATGCGGTTGAAGTCATAGATCTGACACCGCGAGAGTATCGTCGGGATAATCTTGTGCTTCTCCGTCGTGGCAAGGATGAAGATGGCGTGGGACGGCGGCTCCTCCAGTGTCTTCAGGAAGGCGTTGAACGCCTGCGACGACAGCATGTGCACCTCGTCGATGATGAACACCCTGTACCGTCCCTGCGACGGCGGAACCATCACCTGTTCGATAAGGTCGCGGATGTCGTCCACGCTGTTGTTCGACGCCGCGTCGAGTTCAAGAATGTTCAGCGAGCGGTTCTCGTTGAACTGTCGGCACGAGTCGCACTCGTTACAGGCCTCGCCCTCAGCCGTCGGATGCTCGCAGTTGATGGTCTTGGCAAAAATTCTCGCGCACGATGTCTTGCCCACGCCGCGTGAGCCGCAGAAGAGATACGCGTGCGCAAGCTTCCGCCGCGCTATCGCGTTCTTCAGCGTCTCCGTGAGCGCCTGCTGGCCGATGACCGACGAAAATGTCGTCGGTCGGTATTTTCGCGCCGAGACTACATATTGTTCCATATCTGAATGTATTGTCGCCGCGCCGTCCGGGGCGCGGCAGCTTTTCGCAAAGTTACGAATTTTCCGCCACACTCCCAAGAAAAAAAGCCGCCTGTCCGGCTGGGGTCCGGACGGCGGCTCTCTTTCGGAGAAATACCCTTTGGTATTACTTGAGTATCTTCGCACCCTTGCCGTCGCTCACGCGGATATAGAGCGACCCGGGGGCCGGTCTGTGGACGCGGACACCCTGAAGGGTGAAGTACATGGTTTCAGCGGCGCCTTCGGCTTCAACGCCTTCGATACCCGTGGTGCCTTCCGAGGTGCCTCCGACGGTGATATAGGTGTCGGGGGCGCCCGCGCTCTTGAGTGTCACGTACACGGCGTGCTCACCCTCTTCCTGAGGTGTGTAGTTCACGCTGAATTCGCCGCCCTCGGCGGGCAGTTCGGTGTGGCTGAGTCCGAAGTGGGCCTTGTGCGCTCCCTCGAAGCCGAGAGCAATCTTCTCGGAGAGATTCAGGCCCGTGACTGTGAAGGTGTCGATGAGCTTTGTCTCCCCGACCTTGGTCGTGCCGGGAGCGACAGCCGTCTGTTTGTCGACGCGGATGAAGGGGATAGTTTCGTCGCCCCACGAGAAATCGTCGACATAATAGACTGCGGTGGTGTTTCGCCCGCGCGTCGACAGATAGTGGAACCCGATGAAGAAGGTGTCGGGCACCGGAACGGCATCGAGGTCGACGATGAACTCGCGCCATTCGCCCGAAGCGTCTTCCGTGGCGGGGATGTCTATGCCATCCATCACAAAGTAACGGCCATTGTCCTCCGGGCTCTCCGGATCGATGAGCAGGACGGAGAACTCGTCCGTCATGTCGTCCGTAAGGTTCTCGCCCTTGACGCGGAAGCTCAGCAGTCGCGCCGCGCTTCCGGCGAAGTCAAGCGCCGGAGACATCAGCAGCATCTCCGCCGGAGTCCCTGCGTCAGCGGCCATCTTGGAGTCGTAGGCCGTCACTTTCGCCATCGTGTTGCCCTCGGAGCTGTAGCTCCAGAAGGCACGCGTGCCGTCGACGGCCACATTCTTCCAGCCCGCGAGGCTCAGAGGCTTGTTGTTGTCGCCAGCGCCCGTGAAGTCGGTGGAATACTTCTTCAGGGGGTTCGTGGTATCGAAGCTGAGTTCGTCGCCCTGCTTGTCCTCGATCGGCGCGTCGCCCGAGCATATGCCCTGCAGCGGAACGGTGACTGTCTCGGCCTTCGGCGTCGAGAACTCGATGGTCTCCTGGTACGTCCCCTCGGCCGTGGGTGCGAACGTAACCTTCAGGTTCGTGGTGCCGTTCTTGAGGAAGGTGGTGGAAGCGATGCGGAAGGCCCCGCCGCTCTGGCCGAGGACGCGGATGCTGCCGTAGTCGAGCAGTCCCGCGGAGGTGATGCTCAGCGTCTGCTCCTTCGTCGTCCCGGGAGCCGCACGGAATTCTGTCAGGCCCGCGGCGTCGACTGAGAAGGTCGGCAGATTGTCCGGGTCGTATGCCAGGCAAGCCATGGATGTGGTCTTCGACAGCTCGGTGGGGTTGGCGTCGAAGTTCAGCATCGCCGAATTGCGGCCTGTGCTTGTGGGTTTGAAGGTGATGTTGACGGTGTATTCACCCGTGCCCGCGGGGATTTCTTCGGTGTCGAGGATAAAGGCCGCGCGGTTCGTGCCTCCGACCCACAGGCTCGTGGCGTTGGGCATATTCGTCGCCGTCACCTTGAGTGTGGCGAAGGGGGTCTCGACGTTCACCGGATAGTACTCCGCGGGGTCGACAAGCACCGTAGTGCTGAATTCAAGCGAAGGCTCGGCTTCGGGAGCGGATATGTCCTCCGCTTTGCGCACGGAAAGGATGGCGGCGCCCATCGATGTGGAGATGCCCGTCACTGTGGCAGTCTCGGGAAGCGTCACGCCCACAGCCGTGCTCCCGGCGAAGGCGCGGACGAGCCCTGTACTTTCGCCCGAGGTGACATCCGCCCCGTCCGTGGTCAGCGCTTGTCCGGCTGTGGCGAAGGAGAGGTCCTCGACCTTCACAAGGCGGTTGATATAATTCTCCGGGCTCGTAATAAGATTGTCCAGAGTGGTACTCATGGGTGATCTGAACGAACCCTCGCTCACCAGACTCCCGTAGCTTACCCCTTCCGGTACATAATAGCCGCAGAGATAGAACTGAGGGATGTTCAGCATCGGCTCCCCGGCCATGAGATAGAGGTTCTTGATTTTGTCGCCCTCCTTGAAGGGGGCCTGCTCCAGTCCGGTCATCGAGGCATAGTCCACGACTACACCACCGACAGCGTCCTCGAGGTAAAGTTTCTTCTGCGAGGCGTCCACATACGTTACCCAGGCGTTTGCCGAGAAACTGTATGTCTCATATTCCTGGACGCTCGGCGCGAAGCGGAAACTCATCATAGTCGACGTCGGCTGCACACTTACTTTCACGGGCACGGTTCCCTGCGTGTCCCCCGAGGTCAGCACAAGGGTCTCGTTGATTTCCGTGCCCCCCGTGGCGTCAAGAGTTACGCCCAGGGTATAGCCTCCTTCCGAGAGGGCCTCCGCTGCCGGAATCGTGGTCACTGCGGGCTTCAGTGCTTCGCCGAAGCCGCTGACGCTGATGTCCTCGGTGATGCCCGTAGCCTTGACGGTCACTGTCGCGTCGTATTTCTGATACTGATAGAGCGCGAAGTACTCTGCGGGCACTCCTCCGAGTGTGGCGCTGATTGCAGCCTTGACCGGCTCGTCGCCGCCTCCGCCGCCCTGGCCGTCGAAGAGGTCCTTCCATGCCGTGGCTACGCGCACCGCACTGACGTGGATGTCGTAGGCGCGGCTCCCCTGCTGGAATATTCCCACTCCGACAAAGCCCTTCGACATATCCGCCTTGCTCGTCTGGGCGGTAATCGTCGCCGCCGGCTTTTCAGCCGTCGGATTGATCCACGCCTCGAATGTGTCGTTGTTCGTGCCTTTGACAATACCATAATGCAGAACCACGAGATAGGTCTTGTTCAGGTCGAGATCTGCCGTCTGATAATCGGCTCCGGGATTGGATGAGTTTTTGTCAAATCCGAGTTTGAACTTTCCCTCTGTCGTGGATGGCAGCGCAGTAACATATCCGCCGACACTTGCCGCCACCCCGTCGGCTAATAGTCCCTTGAAGTTGGTGGTGAGCAGCGTGAAAAAATAGTTGCGCGCAGTCACACTTTTGGCGTTCATCAGGAACGCCACATAAATATCGCCCTCGGTGATCGGTGTGACAGCCTGCGTCGACGCATCGCGGGGCACACAGGCATGGTACACGTCCTGCGCCGAGAGTTCTTCCCCGGGGTTGAGTTCGACGGATTTCCCGGAACCGAAACCGGCGTAAGTGAGTTTGACGTCCGTTACCTTTATGGGGCTGTACTGTTGCGCCCCTTGCAGCCAGCCGCCCTGAGGGTAGAGATTACCCGCGGCGTAGTCGAAGTTCTCCGAGAAGAGTACTTCCCCGGAGGCCTGCGCCGAAAATAGCATTCCGGCAGTCAGAACAGCCACCGAAGCGCCACAGCGCAGTTTTTTGAGTGAAAAGCTTGTCATAGAGATGTGTAATTTATGGTTTTTCCGACAAATATACACATTTTCTTCTTCTCAGCCAAATAAAAAGCTGAAACTACAGCTTTTGTCCATCCATTTCAGCCAGACTGTCTCAATGTGCGCCAGAGATAGCCCTCCGAGACTGCCGAATTCGCCCCCTGCTGTCCGGACGTTTGCAAATTCGCGCTTCTCAGAGCCTCAAATCAGAGCGAAATCATTACAGAACAGCTCTTTCCGCCCTTATTCCCGCAGGCGCGAATCGATGATGATAGTCACCGGGCCGTCGTTGGTGAAGGCTATCTGCATATCCGCCCCGAAAATCCCCCTCGCGCAGGGCCGCGGAAGGGCCCGGTCAAGAAGGGAGCAGAAATATTCGTACAGCGGCCTCGCCTCGTCGGGACCCGCCGCGCGGATATAGCTCGGGCGGCGCCCCTTGCGCGTCGACGCCGTGAGCGTGAACTGGCTGACGGCCATAACCTCCCCGCCCGCTTCGAGCACCGAGCGGTTCATCACCCCGGCCGCGTCGTTGAAGATGCGCAGCCCGAGCGCCTTCTCCGCAAGCCAGTCGGCGTCGGCCCGGCTGTCGCCCGTCTCGACTCCCACAAGTATCATAAGGCCCGCTCCGGCCTCGCTCACAAGCTCGCCCCCGACCGTCAGGCGCGACCCGAGGCTACGTTGGATTACCAGTCTCATTTTCTTCTTCCGATATGTGCAGTGCGTTGTATACTATCGATGCCTTCGACGGACCGACCACCTCCGCGAGTTCGTCAAGCCCCGCCTCCGACACCCGTTTGAAACTCTTGAAATGCGTCAGCAGTGCCTCCGAGGTCTTCGCCCCTATTCCCTCGATTTCCTCGAGCCGCGAGCTGATCGCACCCTTGCTCCGGCGGTTCCGGTGGTGGGTGATGCCGAAGCGGTGAGCCTCGTCGCGCAAATGCTGGACCACCTTCAGCGTCTCCGAATTCTTGTCTATGTACAGCGGTATCGAGTCCCCCGGAAAGTAGATTTCCTCGAGTCTTTTGGCTATGCCCACGACCGCTATCGTCCCGCGCAGACCCATCTCCTCGAGAGCCTCCACTGCCGACGACAGCTGGCCCTTGCCGCCGTCCACCACTATCAGCTGAGGCAACGGCTCCCCCTCGGTCATCAGCCGCGAATAGCGCCGCGTCAGAACCTCCTTCATCGACGCGAAGTCGTTAGCCCCGACAACCGTCTTGATGTTGAAATGACGGTAGTCCTTCTTCGACGGACGCCCGTCCTTGAACACCACGCACGACGCCACGGGATTCGTCCCCTGGATGTTCGAGTTGTCGAAACATTCGATGTGCCGCGGAAGCTCCGTCAGCCGGAAGTCCGCCTTCATCCGCTCCAGAAGGCGCTCCGTCCGCTCCTCCGGATTGTGCTTTTCCATGTGCTTCAGGTCGTCCGCCCGCGCCTGACGCGCGTTCCGCTCCGACACCTCCAGCAGCTTCGCCTTGTCCCCCCTCCGAGGAATAGTGAAGCTCACCTCCGGCATCTCAACCTCCGGCGCCTCGGCCACGACAACCTCGTCGTACTTCACGCCGAGCGTCGTCCGTACCTCGTCCATCGCGTAGGCCAGCAGCTCCGCCCGCGTCTCGTCGAGGCGCCGCTTGTAGCGCAGAGTCACACTCCGCACCACCGCCCCGCGACGCACGTGCATATAGTTCACGTAAACGTCCGCCGAACCGTCGTCGTCTATCCCGAACACATCGATGTCGGCTATCGTCTGGCTCACGATAACGCTCTTCGACGAATAGTTCTCCAGCAGCTTGTAACTCTCCTTCAGCTCCTGCGCCTCCTCGAAGCGCAGCTCCCCGGCCAGACGCGTCATCTCCTCCCGGAGATAGTTCATCAGCTCCTGAGTCTCCCCGCGGAGTATCTGCCTCACCCTGTCGATGTACACCCCGTATTCCTCCGGCGAAATCGCGCCCGTACAGCAGCCCTTGCAGCGCTTGATGTGGTATTGCAGACAGAGACGCCCCTTCTCCTTCCGCAGATATTCAGGAGTTATCGGCAGACGGCACGTCCGTATCGGATAAAGCTCCGCGATAAGGTCCAGCACCGTCCGCGCCACGCCAGTGTTCGTGTACGGACCGAAGTATTTCGAACCGTCCTTCACATGCTGGCGCGTAAGAAAAACCCGCGGATAGAGCTCGTTTGTCACCACAATCCACGGATACGACTTGTCGTCCTTCAGAAGCACATTGTAGCGCGGCTTGTACTCCTTGATCATTGAGTTCTCGAGATTCAGCGCGTCCTGCTCCGTCGGAACAACGATATACTTCATGTCCGCGATGGCCCGCACCAGCAGATTCGTCCGCAGGGAGTCGTGCGTCCGGTTGAAGTACGACGACACCCGCCGCTTCAGATTCTTCGCCTTACCGACATAAATCACCGTCCCCTCGACGTCAAAGTACATATACACGCCGGGGGTATCCGGGAGAAACGAAATCTTCTCCCTCAGCTCCTCCGATTTCCGATGCTTAGCCATAACAAAAATAAAAAAAAGTCCGAGCAGTCCGAGCCGTCAGTGTGCGGGGTCCGATGGGTCAGATTGGTCCGACGGGTCCGAATGCACCGCCCGCCGAGCCCCCCCCCTTCAAACGCCGGTAGGGACGCGCCATGGCGCGTCCGCCCGCCAAAGCAAAAATTCTTTCCCCCACCAAAGCCCGTCCGAGCCGTCCGAGCGCGGGGTCCGATTGGTCGGATGGGTCCGACGGGTCCGAAATCCCCGCCGTCAGGCCCCCTCAAACGCCGGTAGGGACGCGATAATTTGACGATGGAATTGCGTGCGGGGGTGTTAGCGGGTCTTTAGGAAGCACGGGCCGTGCGTCCCTACAATTCGATGATTTGCCCTTCAACTCTCGACTCTAAATTCTCAAGTACCGAGGGGCAGATGCCCCTCAGTACTTGATCAGCGACGTAACCTCGCAATCCTCCGGCAGCGCCTTCCGACCATCTAATGCCGTCAGCTCGATGATGAAGTTGATGTAGATTTTCTTCGGATTCATGCTCTTCACAAGCTTGTACGCCGCGGCCATCGTGCCGCCCGTAGCCAGAACATCGTCGTGCAGAACCACCACGTCATCCGGGCCTATCGCGTCGCGGTGCATCTCTATCACGTCCGTGCCGTACTCCTTCGCGTACTCCATTCTGATGGTGTCCGCGGGGAGCTTTCCCGGTTTGCGCGCCGGCACGAAGCCCGCACCGAGCTCAAACGCCAGAATCGAACCGCCGATGAAGCCGCGCGACTCGATGCCTACAACCTTCGTCACACCCTTGTCGCGATAGAGCTGCGAGAGGTCCCAGCCGATGATGTGAAGCGCCCGAGGGTCTTTGAACGCCGTTGTCAGGTCCTTGAAAAGTATACCCTTCGAAGGGAAGTCCTGCACGTCGCGGATTTTTGATTTGATGTATTCCATTGGGTTTCCCATTTTATGTAATTTGTTGAATTTATATTTTTTGCATTCCGATTGTTTCACGTGGAACAACTTCCGTCACCTTCCCATCAGCACAAGCAGAATATTTACGTCGCTCGGCGAGATGCCCGGTATCCTCGACGCCTGGCCTATCGTCGCGGGCCGTATCCGCGTCAGTTTCTGGCGTCCCTCGGTGCTGATATTCTTCAACGCCTCGAAGTCCGTATCGGCCGGTATCGCCACGTCCTCAAGCCGCCGCAGTTTGTCCGCGATGAGCTGTTCGCGCGCGATGTAGCCTTCGTATTTTATCAGCACCTCAGCCGCCTCGATGATTTCTTCCCTTCGGTTGTCGGGAAGACTGCGGATGAGTTCGCCGAGGGCCGGAATTACCTCCGCGAGTTGCGCCAGAGTGAGCTGCGGGCGCTGAATCAACGAGCAGAGTTTCACGCCCTGCGTCAGGGGCGAGGAGTCGGCCTCTTCGAGCAGAGCATTCACTTCAGCCGGACGCACTGTAAGCTCCCGTGAGAGGTCGATGATTGCGTCCCTGAGGCGTCGTTTCTCTTCCATCAGCCTGTACCGTTCCTCCGTCGCCAGGCCAGCCTCATAGCCCTTCGGCGTAAGGCGCATGTCGGCGTCGTCCTGCCTCAGCAGGATGCGGTATTCGGCCCGCGAGGTGAACATCCGGTAAGGCTCGTCGACGCCCTTGGTCACGAGGTCGTCGATCAGCACTCCGATATACGCCTCGTCCCTGCCGAGGGTGAAGGCCGGACGTCCGAGCACCTTCGCCGCCGCGTTCACGCCTGCAACGAGGCCCTGCCCCGCCGCCTCCTCGTAGCCCGTGGTGCCGTTGATCTGGCCCGCGAAAAAGAGGTTCTCCACGAGTTTCGTCTCCAGCGTGTGCTTCAGTTGCGTCGGGTCGAAGAAATCGTATTCTATCGCGTATCCCGCGCGTAGGAGCTGCGCGTTCCTCAGCGCCGGAACCGTCGAGACGGCCGCTATCTGAATCCCCATCGGCATCGACGAGGAGAAGCCGTTCACGTAGTATTCCGTAGTCGTCTCTCCCTCAGGCTCGAGGAAGAGCTGGTGCTCCGTCTTGTCCGCGAAGGTCACGATTTTCGTCTCTATCGAGGGGCAATAGCGCGGCCCTATGCTCTGGATCTGTCCGTTGTAGAGCGGCGAGTCCGGCAGACCCTCGCGCAGTATCGCGCAGGTCTCCGCGTTGGTGTAGACTATATGGCACGCCCGTTGCCGCAACGTCCTCCGAACCTCCGGAAGGAAGGAGAAATGATGGAAATCATCCTCGCCCTCCTGCCGCGTGGCAAGACTGAAATCTATCGTCCGGCCGTCAAGGCGCATCGGCGTCCCGGTCTTCATCCGGTCCGTGCGGAAGCCCAGCTCCCTGAGCTGTTCGGTCAGCCCGTGCGAGGCCGGCTCGGAAATTCGCCCACCCTCCATCTTCACGCGCCCGATGTGCATCAGCCCGTTCAGGAAGGTGCCGTTGGTAAGAACAACGGCCTTCGCGCGGAATTCCGCGCCCTCGGTCGTCCCGACGCCCGAAATGCGTCCCTCATCATCGAAGAGCAGGCGGCACACATTCCCCTGCCACATCGAAAGCCCCGGAGTGTTTTCAAGCGTTTCGCGCCAGAGAGACGAGAACTTCATCCTGTCGCTCTGCGCGCGCGGACTCCACATCGCCGGTCCCTTCGAGCGGTTCAGCATCCTGAACTGTATCGCTGTACGGTCCGTCACGATGCCCGTCATCCCGCCGAGCGCGTCGATTTCGCGCACAATCTGGCCCTTTGCAATGCCCCCTATGGCCGGGTTGCAGCTCATCTGGGCTATCTTATTCAGGTCCATCGTCACGAGCAGCGTACGCGCCCCTAAACGCGCCGAGGCGTGCGCGGCCTCGCAGCCCGCATGCCCTGCGCCTACTACTATTATATCGAAATCAAAATTCATCGCTCTCGTACATCTCTAACGCGCGGTTCTCGTTCTCTTCCATTATCTCGCGCTCGCCCGGGCCCTTGTCGTTGATGCCGCAGTAGTGGAGCACACCGTGGATAATCACACGCAGCAGCTCCCGCTCATAGGGTTCGCCGAGCTCCTCGGCATTCGACCGCACCGTGTCGAGCGATATGAACATATCCCCGCGGATAATCCGGCCGCAGCTGTCGTCGAAGCTGATAATGTCCGTATAGTAGTCGTGATTCAGGAACCGACGGTTCACCTCGAGAATTTTCTCGTCGTCGCAGAAGATGTAGGCAAGTTCACCGACAATCCGCTTGTGCGACTCCGCGACCCGTGCAATCCATTGCTCGAGCCGGGCATAGTCAAGGCCCGGAAGCTCAACTCCCGAGCAAGTCCATTCGATAACTCTGTTCATCTTTAAATGCTTGAGCACAAAAGTACAAAAATTTTTGAAATAAGCCCACACCCCGCTCCGAAAAATTTTTTTGCCCCGCTCCCAGCTCCCTGCGTCCGACGTATTAAGAAGCTATATTATAGACTCTTAATACGCAACGAACCCCCGCGAGAATCGCGAATTTACCTCCACCTCTTCCCCCTCCCCGAAATTTTCCAACCTCAGCCCCGCAAAAACCGACGCGGCGCGCCGTGGCCCCGCCCAAGCAAAAATGCTTTGCGTCAGCAAAGCCCGTCCGAGCTGTCCGAGCCGTCCGAGAGCAGGGTCCGATGGGTCGGATGGGTCGGACGGGTCGGACGGGTCCGAATGCCCTCCGGGGCGCCTCCCCTCCCCCACCCCACCGCGGGTGGGAGAAAGAGAATGCCGAACCTCGCGGTCCGGCATTCTCGGGGTCGGTCGGCACCACGCCCGTGCCCGTCGGAGCGCCCAGGGCCTTGATGGCCGTGATGTTCACGCGGTAGTAGTTGTTGCGCACCACGCGGTACTTCAGCGAGAGGTCCTCGCTCTCAGGGTCGTTCATCAGGTTCACGCGGTAGTAAGCCTGACCCTTGTCGTACTTGTATGCCTTGTAGTCGCTCCCGAGCTTGTTGTCGGTGATGTACTTCTTGGCGTCGGTCTCGCTGGCGAAGTAGATCATGTTGTACTCGGCGTCGGAGGCGAGGTGCTCTCGAAGGTGGTCAGAAGGGTCGACTCCTCGGTGAACTCGATGGCGTTGTCGCCGTCGAGAAGGTCCGTGGCAACGGCGTAGATCACCTTCTTGCCCGTGGAAACGGCCACGGGAACGGTCACGTAGTCGTTGATTTCAGGCTTGGACATTACCTCGAGAACGCCACCCGAGAAGATGTAGATGTTGATGTCGGAGATTGACTGCTCGACAGCATCGGCATTGTCGTCGTCCTCGACGGCGCGCGCCGAGGGCGTGTTCATCTTGATGGAGAAGGCCGTGCAGGTCGGTTCTCCCTTCTGGAGAGAGGCTTCCGGCTTCACCGGCTCCTCGCTCGAGCATGCTCCGAGGAAGAGCATGGCACCCGCAAGTGCGGGCAGAATTGCTTTTTTCATTGTTTAAAAGATTGGTTAATAGTGTGGTTGATATATGTCTTATTCGTCTTATAAATCTTATATCGCCCGACTCCTCTCAATCGAGACCGACTCTGTCAAGAAAACCCGACAGCGCCTCCGCGCCAAGCTCGCAATCCCCCGACAACAAACCTCCGCGACTTCATCGCGCAGATATAAGCCTCGTCCGATCCGCCGGATGGAGCTTCAGCGCTCCGCCTTGCTTGCTATTCTCCGATTTTTTCACTAATTTTGTGGCGTTGAACCGGATGCCTTATGATCAACATCACTGCCACCATCATCACCCACAACGAACAGCACAATATCGAGCGCTGCCTCAATGCCCTAATCGGCGTTGTCGACGAGATTGTCGTCGTGGACTCCAATTCCACTGACGCAACGGTCGAAATCTGCACCCGCTACGGCTGCCGGATTGTCGAGCGGCCTTTCTCCGGATACGGCTCTCAGCGCCAATACGCCATGGGCCTCGCCTCGTACCGCTACATCCTCTCCATCGACGCCGACGAAGTCCTCAGCGAGGACCTCCGTGACGCCATCATGGCCCTGAAGGCCGACGGTTCCCTCTCCGCCCACCGCATGTATGCCCTCGAGCTCGTCAGCTATGTCTGCGGACGACCCGTCTACCACAGCGGTTTCGGCCCCCACCGCGAGGTCCGGCTCTTCGACAAGCGATACGCCACCTGGGACCTCCGCGACGTCGGCGAGCGCGTCCGCCACAGCGATTCCGTTGTCCCCGCCACCCTCCACGGCTGCATCCACCACTACCGCTGTCACAACTTCCAGGAACTCTGCAACAAGGAGTTCCGCCACGCCGCCATAAAGGCCCGCGTCCTCGCCGCCCGGGAAGGCTCAATAGGCACCTTCACCCCTCACCTCAAGGCTCTCGGAGCTTTCATAACCTGCCACCTCCGCGAAGGCGCCGTCCTCGACGGATGGGCAGGACGGTGCATAGCCTCCGTAAGGTACAAGGCCACCCTCAAGGCTTACGCCGACGCCCGGCGCCTCAAGAAGTCCATGCCCAAGCCCTGAGCCCCGCGCGCCCCGGCCCTCCTTTTCCATACTGTGAACATAATCCATCTCATATCCAACAAAAGCTGGGGAGGCGGCGAGAAATACGCCCTCGACCTCTGCAAAGCACTCGAAGAGCGCGGTCACAGCACTGCCGTAATCACCCGCAATGGCTATCCCGCGGTCGACAAGCCCTTCGCCGACGCCGGAATTGCCGTCGGACACCTCCCCCTCCGCGGCGCCCTCGACATCCTTTCCCCTCTCGTCCTCAGCCGGATTCTCGACCGCCTCGAAGGGCCCGTAGTGGTCCACGTCCATAATTTCAAGGACGCACTCGTCGCTCTCCGCGCCCGCAGGCTCATGAAATCCGACAGACGCCGCGGGCTCCGCGTGGTCTGCACGCGCCACCTCGTCCGCCCCGCAAAGACCGGACGCCTCGACCGCGGCACATACCGCGACCTCGACGCCCTCATCTTCGTCTCCGACGCCGCCCGCGCCGCCTTCATGGCCACAGCCCCCGCCGACCTCAACAATGACCCGCGAATCTGCGTCATTCGCAATGCCATCCCGCTGCCGAAAAATAATTCGGACCAAAAATCCCGGGAATCAATCGCCAATGTTGTATGGACGCGCCATGGCGCGTCCGCCCCGACCGTATCAGCAAATGCATCCGAAAAGTCCGAGCTGTCCGAGAAATTCCGCTTCATCTTCGCCGGACGAATCGCCCCCGAAAAGGGCCTCGACGTCCTCGTCGAAGCCTTCCGGCGCGTGGAATGCGCGCGCCCGGGAGCAGCCGCCCTCACCGTTTGCGGCACCGGCGACTCCCGCACGGTCATGCCCATAGTCCACACCACCCGTGCCCCCGAACTCGACGGCAAAGTCACCTGGGCCGGACACCTCGACGATATTTCCGCCGTAATCGCCCGCGCCGACGCCGGAGTGGTGCCCTCCCGCGCTCCCGAAGCCTTCGGCCTCGCCGCACTCGAATTCATGGCCGCCGGAATCCCCGTAATCGCCTCTGAAATCGGCGCCCTGCCCGAGGTCATAGGCCCGGACGGCATTCTCGTTTCTCCCGAAGACCCCGCGGCGCTCGCCGACGCCATGCTCCGTCTAATCGACTCCCCCGAGCTGTGCGCACGCCTCGGCGAAGCCGGAAAACGCCGCGCCGCCGAGAACTTCGTCTACGACAAGTTTGTTGACTCTTTAATCGCCGTCTACGAAGGAAAATGAGCACCTCCGCACGCATACGCATGGTCATAAATCCCGACTATCGGGCACGTTTCGACGCTTTTGTCCGGCAAGTGGCGGAAAAAGGCATCCCCGCAGGCGCAACGGACATCTACGCCGGCCGCAACCGCGTCGTGGCTCTCCCCGCCGCCGGTGCCGACGGACGTGCACGGAGGCTCAACATCAAGGAATTCCGGCGTCCAAACGTCATAAACCGCTGGGTCTACGGCCACCACATCCGCGCCGGGAAGGCCCGCCGGGCTTTCGAGAACGCCTCGCGTCTCCGCGCCCTCGGCTTCGACACCCCCGAGCCCATCGCTTGGATCGAGCGGCGCACCCCGGACGGACGGATGGACCTCAGCTACTTCATCTCCGAACAGCTCGACGGCTGGCAGGAAATACGCACCGCCGAAGCCTCCGCCCATCCGCGCCTCGCCGAGATTGCCCGCGGAGTAGGGGCCCTCATCTTCCGCCTCCACCGCGCGGGGGTATGGATGAAGGACGTCTCCCCCGGCAACATCCTCTGGCACACCGACGGCAACGGCGCCCTGCACTTCGCGCTCGTCGACATAAACCGCATGGAATTCAACGTCGCCTCCCGCGCCCTGCTCATGACCAACTTCGGCCGCGTCTTCTCCTCCCCGGCCCTTGTCGAGGAAGCCGCACGCGCCTATGCCGCCGAAGCCGGAGAGGCCGAGGAGCGCGTCCTCGACGAAGCCCGCGAGGCCATGCGCGTAGCCGCACGCGCCACCCGGCGCAAACAGCGCCTCCGCCGCCTGCTGCATATCTGACACAATCAACACACACCCCACTCTCTCACCACCCCCTACTCTCCCTGAAAATGAAAATTTACTGCACAAACCTCGGACGATACATCACCGTCGACGGCGGAACAAGCCTCCGTCGCATCGCCGTAGACCTCCGCGACGAACTCCCCTTCGAGCCAATCTGCGCCCGAGTCAACAACAAGACCGAGAGCCTCGAATACGAGGTCTACCACCCCAAGCAGGTCGAGTTCCTCGACATCACCTCGCCCTCCGGCTCCCGCGTATACCTCCGCTCGCTCTGCATGATTCTCTACCGCGCGCTCTATGAAATCGCCCCGCGTTGCTCCCTCCGCATCGAGCACTCAATTTCCCGGGGATACTACTGCCGCATCGACGGAATGGAGCCCGACGAACGCAACGCCGGCCGCCTCAAGGCCGAAATGAGGCGGCTCGTCGACCGCGACCTCCCCTTCGTCCGCCACGAGAAACTCACCGCCGACGTAATCCCCGTCCTCCGCGAGCAGGGCCTCGACGCAAAGGTCGAACTCCTAGACACCACCCGCACCCTCTACACCACATACTACACCCTCGACGGCGTGTCCGACAGCTACTACGGCGCCCTCGCCGTCCGCACGGGCATCATCAGCCGCTTCGACCTCCGTCCCTACCACGAGGGTTTCCTTCTCCTGAGCTTCGACCCCGCCGACCCATCCCGCACAGCCGAGCCCATACCCCAGGAGAAGATGTACGAGGCTTTCACCGACTACCTCCGCTTCAACCGCATTATCGGCGTCCAGAACGTAGGGCAGCTCAACCGCGTTGTCGGCGAAGGACGCACCGCCGACATCATCAACGTGGCCGAAGCACTCCACGAGCGCTCCATCTCGCACATAGCCGACGACATAGCCGACCGATACGCGAAGGGTGGGGCGCGCATCGTCCTCATCTCCGGGCCGTCTTCCTCCGGAAAGACCACCAGCACAAAGCGCCTTGCCATACAGCTGATGACCCGTCTCCTCAAGCCTCAGATGATATCCCTCGACGACTACTTCGTCGACCGGCACCACACCCCCCGCGACGAGGACGGCGAGTATGATTACGAGAGCCTCTACGCCCTCGACCTCAAGCAGTTCAACGCCGACCTAACCCGCGCCCTCGCCGGCGAGGAAGTGGCCCTCCCCACATACAACTTCCAGACCGGAGCCCGCGAGTACCGCGGAAACACCATCCACATCACCGACGGCTCGATTCTCCTCATCGAGGGCATCCACGGCCTCAACCCCGAGCTCACCGCCCAAATTCCCGAGGAGATGAAATACCGCCTCTACGTCTCGGCGCTCACCACACTCTCCATCGACGACCACAACTGGGTGCCCACCACCGACACACGCCTCCTCCGGCGCATCGTCCGCGACGCAAAGTACCGCGGAATCAGCGCCGAGTCGACCCTCCGGCGCTGGCCCAGCGTCCGCCGCGGCGAGGAAAAATGGATTTTCCCCTATCAGGAGAACGCCGACGCCATGTTCAACTCCTCCCTCATCTTCGAACTCGCAGTCATTAAGGACTACGCCGATAGCCTTCTCCGCAACGTCCCGCAGGACGTCCCCGAATATGCCGAGGCATACCGTCTCCGCAAGTTCCTCAGCTATTTCCTCCCCATTTCCTCACAGTCAGTCCCCTCCACAAGCATCCTCCGCGAGTTCCTCGGCGGAAGTTCATTCAAATACTGATGAAAAAGACCATCCTCACGGCCCTCGCGGCCATATTCCTCTCCTTCGCGGCCCCCGCGCAGAACGACGCCCTCCTCGACAAGGCACGCAGGGCTTACAGCAACGGCGAATGGGCCAGCGCGACGGCGCTCTACGGCGTCTACTGCGACCGCGAGCCCGGCCTCACCGAAGCCTATGCCCGACGGATGCTCGCCTCCGAGCTCATCGCCGACACCATCACCTCCACAGCCGTCATCGAAGAGGCCATGCACGCAGAGGTCGGGGCCCCCGCGCTCTTCGCCGCCTTCCGCGCATCAGCTTTCGAGACCGGACATCCCGAGGCCTTCCCCACCCTCCTCAAACGCGCCCGGGGCTCGCTCTCCTGGCTCGCAAGGCCCATCGACGCCGCTCTCCTCGACTTCTACAAGTTCCGCAACGACCCCGCCCAGACCGAGGAATACGCCCGCACGCTCCTCGCAGGTCTCCCCGACGACACCGGCTACCTCGCAACCCTCGCCGAAAGCCTCCTCATGCAGGGTAAGAACAAGGAAGCTCTCGACACCTACGCCCGCATCCTCGAAATCGACCCCCGCGACTTCGACGCCCTCGTATCCCTCGGAACATACTGGCTCGACGAGGGCGACACCGCAAAGGCCCGCGACTACCTCACCCGCGCCGCCGAAATCCGCACATCCCCGGCCCTGCGCCAGACCCTCGACCGCCTCGGCAAATGAAAGGGCTCCTGAACTCTCTCCTCGCGGCTCTCGCTGTCTGCATTCTCGCAGGAGCCTGCGGCCACACATATCTCACGGCAAGCCGGATGCACGACGCCGGAATGACCCGCAGGGCAATACGCCTCCTCGAAGAGGCCGGAGCGGACGGCCGTTTCGCCGAAAACGCTTCCTTCCAGTACGGTCTCGGAATGATGTACCTCGACGAAGGACGCACCGAATACTACACCCTTCAGGGTCTCCGCACCACCCCCACGCGCCCCGGCATCTACATCCGCCGCCAAGGCGCGAGAGCGGAAAAAGTAGTGGTGAGATAGAGAGAGCATGCCACACAACTGCCCTCCGGAAACTGTCCATCATGGCCGTGGCCCAGGGCAAAAGTCTGAAAAAATTCATTGAGACAATACTCATATCCAAGGCTGATTCCATAGCTGTAGAAGTAACGGAGAACCCTTCGCCGTCGGGCGACAAATGGTTTGATGACGCCGAAAATATGGCATCCGTAAAGCGTGGCATCGAGGAGATGAAATCCGGCAAAGGCAAAGCCTACACAATGGATGAAATCCGCAAGGCTTTGGAAATATGAGCTATACACTGATTCTGACGCCACAGGCCGAAGAACATCTTGCGGAATGGAAGAAATCCGGTCAGAAGAAAACAACTGAAAGGCGACCTCGCCGGAATGTGGAGCCGGCGGATTAATAAAGAAGCCCGGATGATATACAGCATTGAGGATGAGACCGTGACAGTCACGGTTGTATCCCTGAAGGGACATTACGGCGACAAATAATGCCGGCCATATAATTTCTTCCGAATCTTAGTTTGCAAATTAAGGCATTAATAAATTGCACTTAACGAAAAAATAGCATTAACTTTGCAATGACATAACTGAAAGCGTTTATCCGCGCTGATTCTTGACTTTTGGAAATTCTCGCAAAATTTCATTCTCTGTCAAGCATCGGGCAACAGATACAGATTCCTACGCTTTTTCCATATTATAACCAATCAAACGCCGAAGAGGGGAAGACCGAGGCTTCAGTAAAGCTTATGAAAAGACTTTTACTACTACTGACATTCTTCGGCCTTATGCAGACGGTCTGTCAAGCCTACGATGACATCCTCGAGGTTGAAGTCGGCGAAATATTTACCGTCAACGGTGGCTCATACAGCCACATACAGGCTGTATTATGGGATTTTGATCCGGCAGTATTCGAGACCGTTTCTGTACACGAATACTCTACAAGAGGAAAATTCAAAGCCATCAGCCCGTCACCTTCCGCAGGGTCGGTAATCCAGGCCACTATCTATTATTACAAAAGCGGAACTACATCTTCCGGAGTCAACAAGGCTGTTGCGAGCTGGAAGGTATATGTAGCCGATGACGGTTCGGAAAGCACAGTAAGTCTCCCTTCTTCCATGTCAATGCAGGAAGGTCAGACCAAGACTGTAAAAGCCACAACAAGCAGTAATAAATACTCCGGAAAGTACAAATGGACAACGTCAAATCACTATATCGTCGACATCATTTACGATGATGACAACGAAGCCACATTGAAAGCATATTCCACCGGAAGCACCTACATACATGTGACACTTGACAACGGCAACAGCGATTCAATGTATGTCACAGTCACTTCATCAGATATTCTCGTCAACCGCATTACCCTGAACAAGACCTCTGAAACTCTTGAAAAAGGAGAGACACTTGAGCTGTCTGCCACAGTAAGTCCATCCAACGCAACCGACAAGAGCGTAAGCTGGTATTCCAACGATGAATCAGTAGCAACCGTATCCCGGACCACCGGAAAAGTAACAGCCGTAGGAGTGGGAACCGCGACCATCACCTGTAAGGCCAACGATGCCGGAAACGCACAGGCCACGTGCAAGATTACTGTCACCTCACCCGACGAGTTTACTGTCAATGGAATAAGATATAAAATAGCAACGAACAAATTTGTTAATGTTATTGCTCTTGCTACCGGCCAGTATTCTGGAAATATTACTATTCCTAAAACTGTCACTTCCAATGGAAAGACTTATACGGTAAATCAAATAGGAGAATCAGCCTTCAAAAACTGTACAGGTCTTAATTCCATTGTATTACCTGAAGCATTGATGGTTATCCAAAAAGAGGCATTCTACGGATGCTCCGGACTTTCTTCTCTAAGATTGCCATCCTCCGTTGGTACAGTTTATGAAAATGCCTTTGAAAACTGTACGGGACTAAAATCTGTATATCTAAATCTTATCGGTTTCCCCGGTTTCTACTCCAATGCCTTCAAATCCTGTTCAAATATCAAAAGTGTATATATCAACAATCTAAGCTACTGGGCAGGCGTTAGTTTTAAAAATGGAAGTTCAAATCCGATGTGGAACGGCGCTGCTGAACTGTATCTTAATGGAGAAAAAGTCAAAAATTTGGTAATTCCGAATGATGTAGAAACGATCAAATTCGCCGCTTTTGGCCAATGCACTTCCATAGAATCTGTAACTGTTCAAGAAGGTACAAAATATATAAAGGGCAGAACCTTCCAGAATGCAGTTAATCTTACAACTATATCTCTCCCTTCATCATTAGAGGAAATTTCAGGTTTTGCATTCGGTTATTGCAAAAATCTAAAGAGAGTGAACTGCTATGCCACGACTCCTCCCGATCTTGCTATAGGCTGGGACAATTACTCTTTTGACGAATATTGGGCTTTCATAGAATGCCGTTCCGAAAATGTAGTCCTCCACGTGCCGGCAGGCGCTGAAAGTGCCTACAGCTCAGCAACTGGCTGGAACCGTTTCGGCGTAATAATTGGCGACCTCAATCCTGCCGGGATTGACGGGGTAGTGGTCGATGAAGAGGAAGGCCCTGCCGAATACTTTACCATTCAGGGCATTTCTGCTGGCACTGACTCCGAGGCACTCGCTCCGGGACTGTACATTAAGCGTCAGGGAGGAAAGGCCACAAAGATACTCGTGAAGTAAATTCGATAATACCAATTTTTAAGCGCCATTGCGGAACATTGAATATCGTTTTCGCAATGGCTTTTTTTGTTCTAAAATGTATAGGCGGAGCGGACGCGCCATTGGCGCGTCCCTACCTTATTGTCAGGGCGTTAAAAAAGTCAGAAGAGGGGGGACCGGAAAGCGCGAAGGGCCTTTTCGAGTTCGCGCTCGCGGCCGCCGAGATAGCGGTCTAGGAGGGCGTGGAAGGCGGCGCTGTGGTCGTGGTGGGTGAGGTGTGCGAGTTCGTGCATGGTGACGAGTTCGCGGAGCTCCGCGGGATAGAAGACGAGGCGGGAGCTGAGTTCGATGCGTCCGTCGCGGTAGCACAGGCCGTAGTTCGAGCGGTTGGTGTTGAAGCTAACACCCTTGACCCGGTCGGCGACCCCTACCCTCGCCGCGGCTTCGAGAACTTCCGGACGCAGGAACTTACCGGCCACAAAGCAGGCGTTCCTGAGGATATGCCTGTTCACGTAGGCCTGATAGGCCGCCGGATTGGCCGCGGGATCAACCAGCACCTTCAAGAGCATGGAGCCGTCGGGCTCCGTGGAAGGGACGATACGGATATGGTTCGGACGGGAGGCATCGGGATGGACCTCTACCCTCATATGGAATCCATCGAGGACCATTCCGGGCTCGAAACGGCGTTCGGCAGCCTTTTCGGCGGCGGGGCCGAGCTTTGCCTTAATCTGCCGGATAAAGTCCACATAGTCCTTCTCCTGCGTACCCGGAGGCACGGAGATGCGGTATTCAGTGCCGACGAGGCGGGCGCGCATGGTGCGCGAATTGGAGCGGAAGGTTATAACGACCTTCGCTCCCAGCTCCTTCTCGAAATATGTGCAGGAGCCTATGGTCATTCCTCGCCCCAGTGGAGTTTAAGACGGAGAGTGTCGCTGAAGGAGCGGTCCTTGCGCTGGAGGACTATCGTGCGGAAGGGGGCCCGGCGGAGGGTAATTTCCTCGCCGTTCTCGACGCGCAGGGAGCGACCGTCGATGGAAAGGCGCATATGCGGCGCACGTCCTCCGGGAATCACGCGGAGCGGTCTGCCTCCGCCGACAACCAGCGGGCGCATCGACAGGGAGTGCGCGGCGATGGGCGCAATGATGTGCACGTCGAGCTCCGGCTCGACCAGTGGGCCGCCGACGCTCAGGCTGTAAGCCGTGGAGCCCGTTGGGGTGCTGAATAGGATGCCGTCGGCGCGGTATTCGGCGAGGTGCTCCGAGCCGAGCCATGTGTCGGCCACAATCATCGAGGCCGTCTCCTCCTTGGTGAGGGCCACCTCGTTGAGGGCAAAGGGCCACACGCGGTGATGCTCAAGCGAGGGGCAGGACACTTCTATGAGGCTGCGGGGCTCGACGCGGAAAATCTCCTCCGCGCGGGCGAGGGCCGAGGGCAGGGCGTGGAGGTCGGCGATGTCGAGGGCCGCGAGATAGCCGAGATGTCCGGTATTGACGCCCACGATGGGAATCTCGCGTGCGCCGACCCATGCGGCGGTGCGCAGGAATGTTCCGTCGCCGCCGAGACTGATGGCAAAATCGGCGGAGCGCCCCTCGAGCTCGTCCACGACCTCGCAGCGGAGCGCGGCCATGTCGGCGGGCATCTCCTCCTGAAGGTGCCGGAAGAGCTTGCGGTGGAAAACGAGGCCTACGCCCTCCCGGGCCGCGGCCTTGAGGAAGGCGCGGATGGCGGCGAGATTGTCGTGCTGGCGGCGGCTGCCGTAGATTGCTATCTTCATAGGTCTATGTATCTTAATAGCTCGTCAATCCGCGTTCGCAGGGAGTCGGCGCGGGGATCGTCGTCGGGGAAATCGCTCTGTGAGCCCGCGAGGAGGACATTGTAGCCGTAGCGCTCGAGGGAACGGCCTATGGCCTCGGGAGAACGGTGGGAAACGCGGAGGTCGACCACGACCGTGGCCGCGCCGTCCTCCTCTTTTCCGAGGGAAGCGCCGAGGTCCGTGATATTGAGGTTGAGGACGTGCGCGTTGCAGTCCTCGACGGCCGTGGCGATGCGGGAAGCGCTGTAATCGAGGCGCCTGCAACCCACAAGGAGCCTCGAGGACTCGTCCCTTGGAGGGAAGAGCGCTTCGCTGTCTGGAAAGCTGAGTCGGTCTGACGCCATATCGTATTGGATTTTTTGCTTGCGAAAGTTGATTTAAATTCTTACTTTTGCAGATTGAATTACAAAAATACTACTTTTTTCAGACACAGACAACTCCTGAATGACAAATCTGAGCGTAAACATCAATAAAATTGCTACTTTGCGCAACGCCCGCGGCGAAAACAATCCCTCTGTCGAAGACTGGGCCCTCGCAATCGAAGGCTTCGGCGCCAAAGGCATCACCGTCCACCCGCGTCCCGACGAACGCCATATACGCCGCAGCGACGTATATACCCTTCGTCCCCTCCTCCGCACGGAATTCAACATCGAGGGCTATCCGGCTCCCGAGTTCATGGATCTGGTGCTGAAGACGCGCCCGACGCAGGTAACCCTGGTTCCGGACGCTCCGGGCGTCCTCACCTCCAGCAAAGGCTGGGACGTGGAGACCAATCTCGAATTCCTCACCGGCATCGTCGACTCGCTCAAGGAAGCGGGCATACGGTCGTCGATATTCGTCGACCCGGACCCGGCGCAGATTGCCGCCGCGGCCCGCACGGGCGCCGACCGCGTGGAACTGTACACGAAGCCCTACGCCGACCTCTACGCCACGGACAGGGAAAAGGCCGTCGCGCCCTTCGTCGCGGCCGCCGATGCCGCCCGGCGTCTGGGACTCGGAGTCAACGCCGGCCACGACCTCAGCCTCGAAAACCTCCGTTTCTTCCACGAGCGCATCCCCTTCCTCAGCGAGGTGAGCATAGGCCACGCCCTAATCTGCGATGCTCTGGTCTACGGAATGGAGACCACGGTCCGGAAATATCTCGAATGTCTTAAATAAACCATATAAAACCAAGATGTTACTCTTACAGATTGTCGATACGGCCACAGTCCTCGTCGCCGACACCTTAGCCCGGGCAGCCGCACTAGTGGCCGCCGCACCCCTTCCGGCCGATACCGTGGCCGTCCTCGCCGAACAGCCCGCCGCCGACGTGTCGGGCATGAGCCTCTGGGACCTCTGCCTCCAGGGCGGATGGACCATGATTCCTCTGGCCCTCCTGCTGCTCCTGAGCGTCTACATCTTCACGGAGCGCTGCATAACCCTCAACCGCGCGGGAAAATCCGACAGCTCCTTCATGAAGCGCATCAAGGGCTATATCCACGAAGGCGAACTTGAAAGCGCCCAGAACCTCTGCAAGCAGACCGGCACCCCCCAGGCGCGCCTCATCGCCAAAGGCATTAGCCGCATAGGCCGTCCGATGGGCGACGTCCTCACCGCCGTGGAGAACACCGGCAACATCGAAGTCGCCAACCTCTCCAAGGGTCTTCCCTGGCTCGCCACCACCGCCGCCGGCGCCCCCATGCTCGGCTTCCTCGGCACGGTAATAGGCATGGTCCAGGCTTTCTATGCCATAGCCCAGGCCGGGTCGTCGGCAACCATCGACTCCTTCGCCGGAGGCATCTACTCGGCCCTCGTAACCACCGTGGCCGGCCTCATCGTGGGCGTCATCGCCCTCTTCGCCTACAACTATCTCGTGGCCCGCGTCAACAAGATCATGAACCGTCTTGAGGCCGCGACGATGGAATTCATGGACCTCCTCAACGAACCCGTGGCTTAATGGCACTCAAACGACCGAACAACATGCTTTCGGAGTTCTCGATGGCTTCGATGACCGACGTGGTGTTTCTGCTCCTCGTCTTCTTCATGGTCACCTCGGCCTTCGTCTTCCCGACGGCCCTCGAAATCGACCTTCCCGAAAGCTCGCAGCAGACACCCGTCAAGCCCTCCACGCGCGTGTTCATCGACGCCGAGGGGCAGTACTACCTGAGCGTCAGGGACGGCGAGCCGCTCCTCGTGCCCGAGAACAACCTCATCGGAGCCCTTCAGGCCGCCGCTCCGGCCGACTCGCTCGGCGCCATCGCCGTGTACGCCGACGCCGAGGTGCCCTATGGCAAGGTTGTAGAAGTGCTCAACATCGGCGCCGACAACACCTATAAGATGGTGCTCGCCACCCGGCCCTCATCCCCGAAAAGCTCCAGGCAATGAACCGCGACCGCCTCACCGCCTTACTCGTCACCGTCGCCGCGGCCGGCGTGGCCGTGGCCGTGCTGATGCTGTGCGGCATCCGCTTCGACCGGAGCACGCTTCCCGACCCTCCCCGGCCCATGACCGAACTTGTCGAGACCGAGGAATTCGCCGAGCTCTACAACCCTGAGGCCTCCGTTCCGCGCGCCGAGACGGCCTCTCCGGCCTACAACCCCGTGCCCGAGAACAACAACGCCACTCCTGCGCCTGAAACCGGCACAGACACCCGCGACGAAGGCCCCAGAGGGGAGGCCTTGCCGCCTAAGAGCTCGAAGCGCCCCTCGGATATAAAGGCCGAAACAAAACCTGCGCCCGCGAAACCTGGCCCCGCGGAGGACGCCGAGAGCAAACGAGAGAAGGAGGTCAGCCGCAAGGCCTCTTCCGACCTCCAGAATGCTTTCGCCAACACCAAGGGCAAGAACAATACTCACAATAAAGGAAAGAACGACGGCAACGCCGGAAAGCCTTCGGGCTCGAAAAATTCCGAGCAGAACGGGCGTGGAACCGGCAGAGTGAACGGCGGCTGGCGCATGCCTTCCTACGCGAAGGTGCCTTCGACCGTGACTGGCACAATAGAGCTGAAGGCCACGGTGGACAG
Organism: uncultured Porphyromonadaceae bacterium; assembly: GCA_902491515.1. Lineage (GTDB taxonomy): Bacteria > Bacteroidota > Bacteroidia > Bacteroidales > Muribaculaceae > CAG-873. The sequence continues at coordinate 8,322 of CABUIC010000011.1, read as the reverse complement.
CCGCGGCAAGGTGACGGCTGTCGAGGTAATCGGCGGTCAGGCTCCCGCGGCCACGAACTCGGCGCTCGCCGAGGCATGCAAGGCCGAAATCCGGCGCAAGACCTTCACTCGCAGCGACAACAACGCCCCGGAGTCGGCCACGGCATACATTACATATAGGTTCAATTAATGGCAGAGGCGGTGCAAGGACAATACTTCACAGAACCGCCCTCCGGCCACGTAGATAGTTTTGACACGACACGGAACCTCCATCCGGCGCATCGGACGAGAAGAGGCCCTATAAGGCTTATCGGGCCTATAGGGCCTCTATTTTGGCTGGCGGTCAGAAGCGGCAGGTGAAGGTGAAGCCGGCCTGGCCGGTGGGAAAGAATGCGGGGGCGAGGGTGCTTTCGACTTTGAAGGGCTTGTGGCCGAGGTGGAGGCGACGGGCTTCGTTTCCGCCGAAGAGTCCCACCACTTCGTTGACGGGGTCGACTATGAAGGCGAGGACGTTGCCCAGAATGCGGGAGCCCCAGAGGGTGTAGTCGTGGCTGACAATGTGGCGCTTGAGTATATAGAAGCACTCTCCGAAGGCGCTCCCGACGATAGGGGTGATGAAGATGTCCTGAATGGATGGGCGCTCCATGAAGCCCTCTATGCCGAATTCCCAGCCTATGGTGGAGATACAGGCGGAATAGAGGAAACTGCGCCAGAAGTTGAATCCGCAGCTGCGGGCCGACATGAAATAGACGGCTCCGGCATAGGGATGGAGCACATAGTTGAATATGGGATTGTCGCCGTCGATTTCGGGGCCCATCTTTACGACGTTTTTCCACCAGCGCTTGAACGGGGGCACGGACTGGATTGTGGCGCGGTTCCAGTTGGTGGCGCCCTCCGGCAGACACTCGAGGACCACGAGAGTGCCGACGTATGCGCCGGCGAATACCGCGGTGTTGATCCACAGCCTCTTCCGGTCGGGTTCATTGGTGGTAAGGGAGTAGGGGAGAGCGTAGAGCGAGACCCTCGGACGCCTGAGAAGGCTGTCGGGCTTCAGATAGGATTCGGGAGGCGTCACCGCGTCGGAAAGATCGACGGCGAAAAAACCGCAGGCAGAAATAGAATAGGACACCACAGCCTCTCCGGCCGCGACAGCCTCAAGGACGCTGTCGGGAGCCCCGGGCTCCTGGCCCCTGGCGTCGGCCGACAGAAGAAGGAGGACGGCGCCGAAAAGAAGTGCAGCTAAAGGTTTCATAATGTTGAATATCAGTTGAACGTGTGGTCAGTGACGAACTAACAGACAGCAGGATTGTGTGTTTCGATTAAAATCAAAACGGAGCGTCGCTTCTTTAAGTTCGTTATTAATGAAATTTTATGTACTTTTGCAGAACGAAATTACAACAAAAACAATTCCGAAAATGGAAGTACTGGACATTTTGCTGATAATTGTGGCCATATCGGCCATTATTCGCGGATTCTCGTCGGGCTTGATCTCGCGTGTGGGAGCCGTGGCGGCCATAGTCGTGGCAGTTCTGGCTTCCCGGCTGTTCGGTCCGGCCGTCTACGACAGATGGGGCGCCGGGAGCGGACACGAGACACTTTCGCTCGTCGTGTGCTACGGTCTGGTGTTCGTCCTGTGCTACCTCGGCGTGCGTCTTGCCGCGGGCCTTGTCCGGGGCGCGGTACACACCGTGAAGCTCGGGGCTCTCGACCGCCTCGGGGGCGCGGCCTTCTCGCTTCTGGAATGGATGATAGCCGCGAGCCTCGTGATGAACCTCTACGCCGCAATAGTGCCCTCCTCGCAAGAAACATTCACGGGTCCCGGCCACGGGCTGCGGCAACTTGTCTTCGACCTCGCTCCGGCGGTGATCGGCTATTTCTCCGAACTGGCCCGGCTCACCTAAACCTCCGGCTGACTAAAAATGTTATACAAGCGTTATGACTGACAACGACAAACAATCCCCGGTCAGCGGGGAATACAAATACGGCTTCACCTCCGACATCCCGACGGACTACATCCCCCACGGCCTGTCGGAAGACGTGATACGTCTGATTTCCGAAAAGAAGGGCGAGCCGCAGTGGCTCCTCGATTTCCGTCTCGAGGCCTACCGCTACTGGCTGACTCTCGAAATGCCCCGGTGGGCCCATCTCGACATTCCTCCCATCGACTTCCAGGACATCATCTACTACGCCGCCCCGCAGAAAAAGAATGCTCCGGGCAGTCTCGACGAAGTAGACCCGGCGTTGCTGGATACCTTCAACCGTCTGGGCATACCCCTCGAGGAACAAAAAGTACTCTCGGGCATGGCCGTGGACGCCGTGATGGACTCCGTGAGCGTCAAGACCACCCACCGCGAAAAGCTCGCCGAGCTCGGCATCATCTTCTGCTCCTTCAGCGAGGCCGTCAGGGAATATCCCGACCTCGTCAGGAAATATCTCGGCAAAGTCGTCGGCTACCGCGACAACTTCTTCGCGGCCCTGAATTCCGCCGTATTCTCCGACGGCTCTTTCGTCTACATCCCCAAGGGCGTGCGCTGCCCCATGGAGCTGAGCACATACTTCCGCATCAACGCCTCCGGCACGGGCCAGTTCGAGCGCACGCTCATCGTGGCCGACGACGATGCCTACGTCAGCTATCTCGAGGGCTGCACGGCGCCCATGCGCGACGAGAACCAGCTCCACGCCGCAATCGTGGAAATCATCGTCGAGGAACGCGCCGAGGTGAAGTACTCGACGGTACAGAACTGGTATGCCGGCGACGCCGAGGGCCGCGGCGGCGTATACAATTTCGTGACCAAGCGCGGGCTCTGCCGCGGCGACTACTCGAAGCTCTCGTGGACGCAGGTGGAGACCGGTTCGGCAATCACATGGAAATACCCCTCGTGCATCCTCCGCGGCGAAGGCTCCGTCGGCGAGTTCTACTCTGTGGCCGTCACCAACAACCTCCAGCAGGCCGACACAGGCACGAAGATGATCCACATCGGCCGCAACTCGCGGAGCACCATAGTCTCCAAAGGCATATCCGCGGGTCGGTCGCAGAACTCGTACCGCGGTCTGGTGAAGGTTGCCAAGGACGCCGACGGCGTAAGAAACTACACGCAGTGCGACTCCCTCCTTCTGAGCGACACCTGCGGGGCACACACCTTCCCATACATCGACGTGCAGAACCCGACGGCCGTGGTCGAGCACGAGGCCACGACATCGAAAATCTCCGAAGACCAGATTTTCTACTGCAACCAGCGCGGCATCCCCACGGAGGAGGCAGTAGGGCTCATCGTCAACGGCTACGCCAAGGAGGTGATGAACAAACTGCCGATGGAATTCGCCGTGGAGGCCCAGAAACTACTTTCCATAACTCTTGAAAACTCAGTAGGATAAAGACATATGAATCAGCCACTTCTACAAGTAGAAAACCTGCGCGCCGGAATCGAAGGCAAGGAAATTCTCAAAGGCATCAACCTCACGGTGCGTCCGGGCGAAGTACACGCCATCATGGGGCCCAACGGCTCGGGCAAGAGCACCTTCTCGGGCGTCCTTGCCGGCGACCCGCGTTTTACCGTCCTGGAGGGTTCCGCGAAGCTCAACGGCGTGGAACTCCTCGACCTCCCGCCCGAAAACCGCTCGCACGAAGGTCTTTTCCTCTCCTTCCAGTACCCCGTGGAAATCCCGGGCGTGACGATGGTCAACTTCATGCGCGCGGCTGTCAACGCCAAGCGCAAGTATCTGCACGAGGAGCCGCTCTCGGCCGCAGAATTTCTGAAGCTGATGCGCCAGAAGCGCGCCGTCGTGGAGCTGGACAACAAACTAGCCTCACGAAGCGTGAACGAAGGCTTCTCCGGCGGCGAGAAGAAGCGCAACGAGATATTCCAGATGGCCATGCTCGAACCCAAGCTTTCCATCCTCGACGAGACCGACTCGGGCCTCGACATCGACGCCCTGCGCATCGTGGCCGGAGGCGTAAACAAGCTCCGCACCGACCGCAACGCCACCATAGTAATCACCCACTACCAGCGCCTCCTCGACTACATCAGGCCCGACTTCGTACACATCCTCTATAAGGGCCGCATCGTCCATTCCGGCGGCCCCGAACTGGCCCTCGAACTCGAGGAAAAAGGCTACGACTGGATTAAGGAAAAGGTAGGAGAATAAGCCCATGGACAATTCCCTTGACCAATACCTGAGCCTCCTCGACGGACACCTCGCGGAAATCGACGCACACGCCCCGGCGGCGCTCAACGCCCTGCGCCCCGCGGCCATCGGAGCCCTGCGCGCCTTCGGCCGTTTCCCCAGGAGGGGCGACGAGGGATTTCCCGACGCCGACCCGGCCGGGATGCTCGCCCCGGACTACGGAGTGAACATCGCCCGCGTGAACATTCCCGCCGACGTGGCGGCCTCTTTCCGCTGCGACGTGCCCAACGTGAGCACCCTCACGGCCGTGGTCGTGGCCGACTCGTTCCACGCCACCTCCACCCTCGTGAAGAACATGCCCGAGGGACTGACCGTGATGTCGCTCGCCCGCGCGGCCGAGGAGCATCCCGAACTGATAAAAAAATACCTCAACCACCTCGCCGCCGACTCCACGGCCACGTCGGCGCTGAACACGGCGCTGCTCCAGGACGGCGTGTTCATACATGTCCGCCGCGGCGTCCGGCTCGAGAAAGCCGTGCAGATCGTGAACATCTTCAGCGCCCAGGCGGCCATGATGGCTGTAAGGCGCGTGCTCGTCGTGGCCGAGGAAGGGAGCGCGGTGAAAGTGCTTCTCTGCGACCACTCCCAGCGGAGCGACGTCGACTATCTGTCGTCGGAAGTCGTCGAGATATTCGCCGGAGAAGGATCCTCCGTAGAGTTCTACGACATCGAGGAATCCACACCACGGACGTGCCGTCTCGCCGAAGTGTTCGTAGCGCAGGAGAAAGACTCCTCGTATTTCTCGACATCGGCCTCGCTCAACGGCGGCGACACCTACAACGCCCTGCGTCTGCGCCTCGAAGGCGAGGGAGCCTCCGCCGAGCTCGGAAGCCTGGTAATAGCCTCCGGCTCGAGGCGCGTCGACAACAATGTGCTTCTCACCCACGCCGCGCCCCGGTGCACGAGCCGTCAGCTCTTTAAATACGCCCTCTTCGACTCGGCCCACGGCGCCTTCGGAGGCAAGGTGGTGGTCAACGAAGGAGCATACCGCACGGACGCCGCGCAGACCAACCGCAACCTCCTCGCCGGCCCGGACGCCACGATGCACACAGACCCCCAGCTCGAAATCTACTGCGACGACGTCAAGGCCGGCCACGGCGCAGCCACGGGTCAGCTCGACACCCGCGCCCTCTTCTACATGCAGTCGCGCGGCATCCCCGAAGCCGAGGCGCGCAGGATGCTCGTTCAGGCCTTTATGATGGACGTGGCAGAAGGCATACGCCTCGACGCCCTGCGCGACCGCATGCGTCTCCTTGTTGAAAAAAGACTCGGCGGCGACATCTCGGCCTCCTGCGCCGAATGCCACGCCGGAACCGCCCCGGCCTGCAAATAGATATGCTCACACCCGAAGAAATTTCCGCCATACGCGCCCAATTCCCCATTCTCACCGAAAAGGTGCACGGGAACAAGGAACTTCTCTACCTCGACAACGCGGCCACATCGCAGACGCCGCGTCAGGTGGTCGAGGCCATCGAAAAAGCCTACTTCACGGCCAAAGCCAACGTCCACCGCGGCGTCCACTGCCTCTCGCAGAAGGCCACGGCCGACATGGAGCAGGGCCGCGAGGCCGTGCGCGCCTTCCTCGGCGCCGACTCCGCCTCAGAAATAATCTTCACCCGCGGCACCACAGAGGCCCTCAATCTCGTGGCCTCGTCCTACGGCGAGCTGCTCCGTGAAGGCGACCTCGTGGTGATAAGCCAGATGGAGCACCATTCCAACATCGTGCCGTGGCAGCTGCTGGAGAAGCGCCGCGGAATACGTGTGAAGGCCGTTCCGGTGCTCGAGGACGGGACGCTGGACATCGACGGCTATCTCCGCCTGCTCGAAGAGGGACCGAAGGTGGTGTCGATATGCCATATCTCCAACGTGCTCGGCACGGTGAACCCTATAAAGAAGATGGCGGGTCTGGCGCACGCCGTAGGCGCCGTCTTCGTCTGCGACGGGGCGCAGGCCGTGTCGCACTGTGCGGTGGACGTCAGGGACCTCGGCGTGGACTTCTACGCCTTCTCTGCGCACAAGATGTACGGCCCCACGGGCATAGGCGCGCTCTACGGACGCCGCGAGCTGCTTGAGAAGATGCCCCCATATCAGGGCGGCGGAGAGATGATAGGCCACGTGAGCCTCTCGCAGGGCACCACCTGGGCCGAACTCCCCTACAAGTTCGAGGCCGGAACCCCCGACTTCATAGGCGCGTCCGCCATAGCCACGGCCATAGACTTCATGAAAGGCATAGGCATAGACCGCATGAAGGAATACGAGGACTCGCTCCTGCACTACGCCACCGAGCGGATGCTCGAGGCCGTGCCCGACCTACACATCTACGGCACCGCGCCCGACAAGACCTCGGTCATATCCTTCCTCCTGCCCGGCGCCCACCACTACGACACAGGCATACTCCTCGACCAGCTCGGCATCGCCGTGCGCACGGGCCACCACTGCGCCCAGCCGCTGATGGAACGCTACGGCATCGAGGGTACGGTCCGCGCGTCCTTCGCCGTGTACAACACCCGCGAGGAAATCGACCGCCTCGCCGCCGCCCTCGCCCGCGTCAACTCCATGCTCCGCTGATAAGCCCTCCCCCTTTTCCCGCCACACAGTTTTTTTTAAGTTCTCCGGCATAATTATTTTCACATCTAATCAATTTAATAATGGCCGACGATAATCAGATAATCATATACCAGAGCGAGGACGGGGAAACCCGCATCGATGTGAAGTTTTCCGGGGAGACTATGTGGCTTTCCCAGCAACAGATGGCCGAACTTTATCAGACGACTCGCACCAATATAGTCCAGCATATCCGCAATATATATGCGGATGGAGAATTAGATGAACAAGCAACCTGTAAGAAATTCTTACAGGTTCGACAGGAAGGATCTCGAGAAGTAACACGTGATATTCCTTTCTATAATCTTGACATGATAATTTCTTTGGGATACCGTATCCGGTCGGTGATTGCCACGCATTTCCGCAGGTGGGCCACGGAGCGGTTGAAGGAATACATCATAAAGGGATTCACGATGGACGACGAGCGGCTAAAAGGTAACGGCGGCGGGGCTTACTGGCGAGAACTTCTTGACCGTATACGCGACATCCGCTCATCGGAAAAAGTAATGTATCGGCAGGTGCTCGACCTTTATGCCACAGCTGTCGATTATGATCCCCATTCTGACATTTCGGTTGAGTTCTTCAAGATTGTGCAGAATAAACTTCATTATGCAGCGCACGGTAATACTGCTGCAGAAGTGATTTTCAAGCGGGCTAACGCCGATGCCCCGATGATGGGACTGACATCATTCAAGGGAGACCATCCGACAATGCGTGACGCACAGATTCCCAAAAATTATCTTAGCGAGAATGAACTGAAGATTCTCAACAATCTCGTTTCCGGATACTTCGATTTTGCAGAGATTCAGGCTATGAAACGTCACCCGATGTATATGGATGACTATGTACGACAACTCGACACTATTCTTTCCTCAACCGGCGAAGCTCTTCTCAGCGGACCGGGTTCGGTCAGCCATCAGCAGGCTATGGATAAAGCCCGCGAAGAGTATCGTAAATTTCAGGTAAGAGAACTGTCGCCGGTAGAACGAGCCTATCTCGACACTATCAAGGCGCTCAATGCCAAAACCAAAAACAAAGGAAACTCCTAATTCATTTGTCTATATAATTTATAGACATCGTAAGTTCCCGGAAATCCAGAAGCTGTATAAAAAGATTACTTAAAAATGTGGCTTTTCACACTTTTAAGAATAGATTTGTGTTGTCTACGTTGTTTTTACAAGTTATTTACATGGTAAGTTGCTGGTGTTAAGCAGTAATGTAAGGTTATTGACATGTTGTCAATAAGTCTGTGGTTGACAAAATTGGAGTTTTTTCTGAGGGGAATATGGGCGGTTCGGCGGGGTGGGGATATTCGGGGAGGTTTTTCTGACTCTTATTTTTATTATTGTGTATTGAATTTTTTAAGAAGGAATTTATTTTTTCAATAATCTTTCAAGAATAAGAATTATGGGTGTAGATAAGTGCGATAACTTTCCGACGGGTTTCTTGCTTTTTCGGGTTATTGAAGTATATCGACGGTTTTCTCAAGTTTATTTACAAACGCGAGTTCGGGATAAGAATGCCCTGAAAAAAGTTGAATCGGCAGCTTGAAAA